>NZ_JADPIX010000123.1:0-40141 GCF_023073155.1 Bradyrhizobium sp. 45
CAATCACCCATGTCGGTCAAAGCCGCTGCTCACCATCGCGCGAAACAGCTGCTCACGATCGCCTGAAATCGCCGCTCACCATCAGCGAAATGCGCAGTCAAGAACGGTCAGCAGGTCATTGATCGTCTGTTCGCTGTCCCTCGGCCCAGGCTCGACATAGCGAGCCAGGATGGCTTGGGCTTCTTCTACCGCTCGGGTTACGCGATCCGGCATGCCGATACTCCACTCACTGGCAAGGAAAACGCCCGTAAGAACGGCGTGTTCCCAAAAGGAAGGCCTCCGGGAGAGCAGAGGCCTAGTCTGGGGAGGTTGCATATACTTGGAGAACTTGACCTGCTGCGCCCCGTTCCTACCGCTGCGCATGAAGCTGGCGCCTCCGCGCTGATCGCTTAATCTGCGTTATGGGTGCGCTCGAGCAGGAGCCCTGCTCTCGTCCCCGTAGTGGGCTCGTCCTGCCTTTGGCGAGCAATGGTGAGAGGCTTCAATAGAACCCGTCTGCTTGGATCCTTGACGCATCAACGCCACCGCGTCTTCATCGCCCAGGCGGAGGCATCAGTAGCCCGCATGCAGTGGCGCCGAATGTACGTGAGCTATTTTTTGGATAACCCTTTGAACGAACTAGCGCGCAGCAGGCCTTCAGAGGTGATGTCCCGGTATTCGATCTCGGCGTAGAACTTCGGATCGACCCACGTGGCCTTCGGCTTCTTGATGGGCTTTGTGAGCTTCTGCTTCGGGCTAACGACGGTATCCAGGGCCTTGCGGATCTCCGCCGACTTCGTCCGGCTCCAACCCGTGCCGACCTTCCCCATATACCGCAGCTCTTTGCCCTCCTGCTTGCCGAGGTAGAGCGCGGCGACGCCGGACGGGTCCTTGACGAAACCAACAACAGGGAATTTTTCGCGGTGCACCGTCTTGATCTTCTGCCAGGCCTCAACCCGCTCCGACCGATACGGGGCATCAACCCGCTTCGAGACGATACCCTCGTAGTTCAGCTTGCTGGCAGCCTCGAACAGCGCCTGCCCGTCCCCTTCATGGTGCTCGCTGTACAGGATGGGCCTCTCCACCTCGTTGGCCTCGATAAACTCCTTTAGAAGCTCCTTGCGGGCAAGCTGAGCCATTCTGCGAAGGTCCTTGCCGTCCAGCCAGAGGAGATCGAAGGCGAAGTAAACCAGCCGGTCCTGGTCGCCTCTGCCGAGGTCCGCCTGGAGTTCGGAGAAGTTGGTTCGTCCCTGGTGAATGACGACCACCTCACCATCGACAATGGCTTGCCCTTCGATGTTGAAGGCGCCGGCAATGACCGAGAACCGGTTGACCCAGTTATGGCCTTTGCGGGTAAAGGCTTTACGGGTGTCGCCCTCGATGTGGAGCTGGATGCGGTAGCCGTCGTGTGAATCCACTGAGCCCCGGAAGGAGCTTTCATCTTCAGTGTCGCCAACTGGGGGCTGATGAAGCCCGGCATGGAAGCTCGCGGCTTCTTGGCCGGTGCTGGGGTACGCTTTGGCACTAACGCTACTCACAAAAAGCCCGCCGCCGGCGTTGGAAGCCGACGGCGGGGCAGTCTACCTACCTTATTCACGACTCTCCAACCGCGAAGCTGAAGCGGCGTTCCCGGGCGTTCTCTCATACAACCGCAATCGCGATTCCAGGTTGTATTTTCAACGTCAACGAGAACGGCCGCCGAACAGGAAGCGAACGCTTGTGGTGAATCCTTCTCAGTACCGACGCCGCTGCGGCGCGGCCGGCCGGCGGGAGATCGGTGCCGACAACGCAGCTCGGCTTGGCGGGAGTTTGCTTGCACCAATGATTGGCTGCGGAGATGATGCGGAATGTCAAAAGCCATGGAGTTGATTGTCGCAGGTTATGTGCGGGGCAAGGATCGACGCGCTCTCGCACAATTGCTCGCGCATCGGCGCAGGATGCTGGGGCGAGTTGCAGGCCGTCTCGGGTATCGATCCCGCGAACGCCATTCAAGCCGTTCAGGACGAACTTGCTATCATCGAAGCGGGCTTGGAGGAGCTTAGGCCGCCGCCTGGCGCATTGCCCGAGAACGAGTGGAGCTAGGCAGCCCGCGTGGACGCGATAGTGCAACGATGACTGGAAGCTGACCGCATAAAATACGGGGATACCACATGCTCGTTCCTGATGAACCTGACTTGGCGTCGGCTTGCCTACACAATGCTGATCGGTATGCGCTCTAGGCCCGTCTGGCAGTAAGGGTGAGGCGGCTTTCGTCAGGAGGCCACGACCATGCCCAAAGAGATCGCTATAGCGCTCTGGTCCTTGGCTGCTGCAAGCGTAGTCGCATTCAGTATGGCGGCGCTCGTTGCGGCCCACTAGAAGAGACATAGACCCGCGAGCGTGAACCTCGGCAGAAGTGGCGCCGACCGGAGCTGCCTGCTATCTCCGTGCAGCGCCCCTCTCGCTCCCCAGCAAAGGCCCATGTCTCCGGCCAGACGTTTCACCGAAGCGATATACCTTCCAAGCGCGGTGGCTATTCGGTCGCGGTCGAGCCCGCGTTGACCATTTTGATCAGCGTCTGTACCTCGCCCTCTCTGCACCGCTTAGATTTGTGATTTTGCACGCGCCACGGTCCTTCGCGCGCGCGAGAATAGCAAAACTGTTCCCGTTCTCGGAACTAAGTGCCCGCAAGATGGATTTCGGTTCCGCAGAAATTGTGTTTGCAAACGAGGCAAAGTTAGAGCAGAATTTTGTCACCGGGGCTGGCTGCATATTTTACTTTCGATTTGACCCGGGCTTTTTTGGCAATGCGCGGGCCGCAGCGGTTTAAACCTCCCGCTGCGGCCTTCGTATTTGCGGTCCGGCTGAGAACCGGCACGCGATCAGCCACGAACTTGCTAAGAACTTATGCGAGGCAATATCCAGACGATGCCACCCACTCCCGTTCGCATCCGTAAGCACGAAGCTGTGCCGTTAACCGGCAGCTATGAAGTCAATTTCGCCGATGGTCGGCCGAGCGTTTACTTCTATTGGGACGATATCGCGGGACGGCGGCTTGCATCGAACCTATTGACCGGGGCAGAAGCGCTTGAACAGGCCCGGGCACTCGCAAGAGCGGAGCTCGCCCGCTATCGAAACCAGGAAGGATAGAAGAACGTAAGCTCGCGCGACTGGGGATTTTCCGGGTTGACCCAGCTAAGTGGAACCACAGGAGCGGCGGCATTTGAGTTATCGCCGGCTCGCCGCCTGAGCTGGCGGAGCGGCCCCCGGCCTACCCCACCAGCCCCCAAGCTGGGGCCGCCTCTCGGCCGTCCGTAGTATCGGAGTAAGTGTATGCGTTCCTCGCCCTCGATGGTGCCAACCGACCGTCTCGACCGAGACATTTACATCGTGCTCGAAGACTTTGGCGCGCGCGCCGGCTGCGCCTGGCGCGAGACGGACGAACAGCACACCGATCTCGAAACAGTGCTGCAAGGCCTCCTCTCCGGCCAGTATGTCTATGCGGTCCTTATGGTGTGCTTCAACGCGAGCGTCGTCGTCAGCATTCACAATGCAGCGTGTCTATGATGCTCGCTTGATTGGGCGCAACTGTTCTTCTGTTGCTCGATGAGAATTGCATCGACCGGCTAGAGAACGAAATCGTGCGAGTCGCAGCGCTTCAGACTGCATAAGTTCGCCTTCTCGGCATCGCCGAATCCGGCTGGCTTCGTAAAGGTTGCCACAGCGCGCGGCGGCAGATGTTCATCGGTCTCCGAAGAGCGCCGCTTCGATTACCTTTCTTGGCCTCATCATGCTGCCGTAGCAGCCGAAGACCAACCGCCAGATTGACACTCAGAGACATCCGATTGTCGTCCCAAGCAGCTTCAGAGCCAGCGAACTTCTGTCGCATTTGCTCAAGAATGGCGATGGCTTCGGCAATTTGTGCGCGGAGTTCGCGGTTTAGTGTGCGGCGTTGGTTCGTCTCTGCCCAACGGGCTGCTTGGTCTATGCGAGCCTCTGCTGCCGCACCTGCCAAGTTTTCGTTATCGGGATAACGCCTGTGACGTTCGCTTGCGAAATCCCACCACGTCTCCGGCTCGCATCGGCTGCGCAAATAGTGGATTTTGGCCAAAGCCACGGTCGGGTCATCCGCTACGCTGTCCGTAATCAGCGACAGCGCACTATCCGCTTCGTTCGCCGCCGCCTCAACGGTGTCCATACTGCCGAAAACAAATCCTTGAGAAACACTGGCGCAAATAAATTCTGCCAAAGTAGTGCTAGGACGAAGTCGCACCTTCCTTCGCTGGGAAGCGGCGCAGAGCCCGTCGGCGATGGCCCGATTAACATTGAAGATACTTTCGTTGGAGGATTGTGCGTGCTGATTTTGAGCTGCACGATTTTGCGTGAGGACTTAATTGCATCCTGGAACGTGGCCAAATATCCATCAAGGGCTGCAAGCCACGTTGAAGCGTCAGTCGAACGAAGATCATTTTGCGCCGCCTGAACGAACAGGATAGCGGTCGCGTTTTGACCATACACCTCGGCCCTGGCGCAAGCTGGCGGAGGTGGTTCAGGTGGAGCTTCTGGAGGAGGAACAGGCTCAGGCAGCACGACGGCCGGCTCGATGTCGAGCAGTGGCACCGCGAGCGGTACGGGTGGTTCGCCCGGACCTAACGCGAGCAACGCTCTCAACCATCAAACTACGGGAAATCGGCTGGGCAATCGCGCTAGGAATGAGAACATGGCTCTTCTATCCCCGCCAGCGGCTACGTCAACGATCCTACGATGAACAAGGCCGTGCAGAATTTGGGGAATACGAATACTGGTATTGTAGCGCTTAGCCGCTAAGCCTCCCCACCGGCGGGCGCCGCACAATGAGCGCCCTAGGTAAAATTAGAACGGCTTCTATTTGTCAAAAGCACCGTACACGATGTTCGTCAGCGCTGTTCTGGTCGACTAATCTGTCCAGTTGCATCATAGACGTCATCGCCCACACACGCCAGGAATAGACACAACAATTGTCGCTGGGCTGCGATCACACTGCCCATATTGCGGGATCGAACTCCCCGCATCATCCGAAGGGCGTTCACCGCATAGAAATGCAGCAGGCTGCAGATGCAAAACTTTTCGCCAAATGTGCTCCGCTGATTCCCGCTTGGACCGCGTGGCCGAACTATTGGACCCACCGGAAGCTGAGGTTATGGCCCCGGGCTCCTAGACACCCCGGGGCCGCCCTGCTTCAAGGCTGCGCTTGTTGCCGGCCTATCTTTTTCTAGCGCCGATGCAGATCATGGCGCCGAGCTTGCGAAGCGCTGGTGCGCCAGCCGCCATGTCGTGGCGAACGGCCAGATCCAGGCGAGCGCCGGCGTTCCCTCCTTCGCGCCCGTTGCGCGCAGGCCCGACTTCAGTTCAGAAAGACGCGCTTTTTTCCTGCTAGACCCGCACCCGAAGATGCCGAATTTCCCCTTGAGCCGGACTGAAGCCGGCGACATCGCGGCCTACATCGCAGCGCTGCGTTAGCAGAGCGGCCGATCGCTCAAGGTACCTGCGACATATGCAAATCCCTGCCTGAGAACCGACAGGGATCAGCAGAAAGCATGATGGGCGGCGAATGAGGTCCATTCGACGGCCATCATGGACCGGCACCAGTGGCGATATTCACGCCGGACAAGTCCAATCTGTGGACGCGGCGTGAACACACCGAGAATCAGGACTTGTCCTTACCCGGTTGCATGAGACTGCCGGTCATCTGGCGCATGTGGTCTCCGGCACTGGTGAACTGGCTGCGCAGGAAATCCGATTGGATTCGCATCGCCTCCTGAAGGTCGGTCGCATGGACGAGCTTGCGAGCATGCTCGAACGCCGACTTCATGTTCTGCTCGGTGAAAGCGAGCGCCTGCTTCGACACGTCCGCCCCCGCGCCCGGAACGGTGGTCATCGACTTGGTGGCGGCTTCGAAAAACATGCGGAATGCCTTTTCCGCCTGGTCAATCGTCTTCTCGGCCAGGTCGCGCAGTTCGGCCGGAACTTCGAGCTTCGGTTCGATCATGGTCGCACTCCTCCCGTTTTCAGAACTGAATACCACACTTGCCGGATCGCCTGCCAGCGTCCAGCCCCGGGGAAGACGTCGCCCGGCGGCCGGCTGTGACAGGAAAACGAAGGGCAAGGCGTAAAGCCGGCGCGCAGGCCGGCTCAGGACAGGGGGTGTTCGGGGAGGGTTTCTTCGGTGGCGAGGTCCTCGACGAGCTTGATGACCTCGAAACGCTGCCGGGGCGCGAGCTTCAGAAAGGCGCGGAGCAGGCGCAGGCTTTCGACGGTGCCGCTTGCAGGCGCGCCGAGCTTGAGGTGCAGCTCAGCTGCGAAATTGAGGTTCTTCATCTCGCACCTATGACAAGCATCGGACTTCGTGATCCAACATCCAGGTCCCAACTAAGAACCCAACGCCACAACCGGATGCCACAACCGGATGCCATAACCGGATGCTATGGCGACGGCGCGCCTTCGGCCGGGGGGAAGCCCGGTGTGTTCGCACGCCGAGTTACATATGCAAGCGCGCACACCTGAAGAGGTTGTAACTATGTCAAGAAACAACCCCTCCGGCAAGCCTAACGGTGGCGCAGCGATGCTTCGTCTGCATCGCACCACGGCAATTCCGGATAACAGGAATAGGGCCGGCCGTCACCCACCTGCGTCAAGAAGCGGCATCGATCAGGCATACAGCCTCGATTGCCGTCAATCGACGCTGCGTTTCGTGTTGTTTCGGATGTGAATGGACGTTGGTGGACGCGAACCAGTGCTTCTTCAGCGTATACACGTAATTGTTGAGTCTGGCGTCGGCGGTTGTATCGTCGACGAAATAGGCGTCGATCTCGCGCTATGGATCGGCAGCCACAGCGCGGCCTTCTGACCAAGAGACAAACTATTACGTTTGGATTTCATCCAAATCCGTCCCCTCGAGCTCTTGGACTTGGACTCGGCCTCTTCGCATCAGGATTCATCGGGCCGCATTTGTTTCCGGCCGTGAACCGTTTTCGAGGAGCAAACGACAAAGCGGAGGCGAAACAGTCACGCAGATCACGGGCGCCGTGGCCGATGCATTGATCGATTCGGGCGCCCCAGCACCAAAGGACGACGGCATGCTTTCTCGCTGCGATCTCATCAAGGGCGCCGCAGTCGCGCTTCTCACCTTCTCGACACAAAGCGCGTGGGCGCAGGAGACCAGGATGAACCTGTTCAAGATCGTCACCATCAAGGATGAAATCGTCGTCGGATTGTCGACGGAGGAGCTTCAGGCCCTCGGCGGCAATGATGCGAGCGCCGTTGCACATGCTCTGGCACAGAAGGGCGATCTCACCGTCTGGCAATACAACGTGCATCGCGGTCCGAACGGCGAATTGCAGCAGGCGCCGACCGCCAGAATCGGCCTTTTGGCCAACGCCTCGCTGCGAGTCGAGCCCTATGCCACGACCTACCAGATCCTACCGCATCCCTAAGCACAAGACCGGCGCGCCCACGATCGTGGTCGCGGGCGCGCCGTTGTCATCTTCGTTGCCCTGCACGCTGTCTCCCCGTTTCCGCCGCAAAGCCATAGATCACTGCCAGCCGGTCCAGGCATTCACGGAAACGTCGGGCAAAATAGTCGATCCAGCGCTGCGTACGGACGGCGCGACGCTGGCCGATCTCGTCCATGGTCAGGCCCAGCACCAACACGTCGTGCACTAGCGCGGCACCGTCTGTGCCGAGTTCGCGCTCGATCCGGTTCAGCCGCAGCACCGCCTGGCGTTGGCTCTCGGTGACCGGCTCGCGCATGCGCGCGCCATCGACATATTCGCGAGTCGGGTCCATTGCCTGAGGGCCTCGCTCGGCCTTCTCCCAATCGTCCTGGAAGGCGCGCCCGCCGCGATACTGCGCCTCGTCGATCTGACGGTGCGCATGCAGCCGGCCGAGCGGATCGCTGCGGATCGACCGCACGGCCATAATCTTCTCGCCGGGGTCGAGCGCCAGCGGATTGTCCACCTCGACTTCCGCCACCTCCGCATTGAACGGTATCTCACGTGAGCGTCGGTCGTAGACATTCGCCGATTTGAAGGAACTGTTGCGTCGGACACGTGCCACTCGGATACTCCTTGCGAATTGACGATTGAACGGACGGTCGTGAGGTCACGCGGCAGAGACCAGCCTCAGCACGACGGGGCCGGCGACGCGGGCGGATCCAGCTCCGGCGCGGCGCGTCAGGCGCGCATGCGGCGTGCAATAGCTCGAGCCCGGCTCACTTGGATGGCCGCAGAAGGTAATCTCCTCCCCGTCCTTGTCGCCACCATAGGGATAGCGACAGTCCTCGGCAGCGAGTTCGACCAACGGGACCAGGCGCGGCTGGACGCCGACGCAGCGCAATTTGACCTGCGCGGCAGGCTTCATCGCAGATTTCGGCGGCAGGTTCAGTAACGCGGGACGGTGCGGGAGGATAAGACAGGCTCCAGACGGCAGCACCGGCACGATCGACGGGCTCGTCATCCGCACCTGCACGATCAGCCCGAGCCGCTTGGCGCGGCCGACCACCGCGTTGCGCGTGTAAGCCGTTCCGAACCTTGCGTTAATCTGTCTTCCGATCTCCGCATAAGACATCCCCTTGAGAAAATAGTCGCGAAGCGCGTCGGAGTGCTCCGACGGCCAATGAGCCGGTTCCATGCTGCTGTCCTGTGATGCGCCTCCTCCGATCGCACGACCGCGAGGCGGAGCCTACATTCCGGTATTCCGAAGTCGAAGTCAAGCGATAATTCTGATATTCATAATTGCATCAATTCCGAATTTCGGATTACAAGAGACGGACGATGGACAATCGAGGGAATCACCATGTTGGACGCTGCAATGATCGAACGGGGCCTGGAAAAGACGGGCAAGAGCAAGGGCGGCCTGGCGGCTGCCATGGGCGTACGCCCCGGCGCTGTCTCGGAGATCCTCGGCGGCGAACGCCTGGTGAAGGCTTCGGAAATCATTCCGATCATGGAATATCTCGAGCTCAATCTCGCGCCGATCATGGGCCGCGTGGGGGCCGGTGCCGTGATCGAGCCGGATTATGAGCAGGTTCCCCCCGAAGGCCTTGGCGACATCGCGCTGCCCTTTCCGATCATGGAGGAGACCATCGCATTCGAGATCGTGGGCGATTCGATGCTGCCCAAATACGAGAGCGGCGACGTAATCGTAGTCTACAAGGATCAGCGCCATCCCCTGTCGAGCTTCTACGGCGAGGAGGCCGTGGTCCGGCTCAAGACCGGCGAGCGTTATCTGAAGACCATCGAACGAGGCAAATCCCCCTCCGTCGTCAATCTCAGCAGCTTCAATGCCAAGCAGATCGTCGGCGTGAAACTAGAGTGGGTCGGCGAGATCTGCCTGTCCATGCCCAAGGGGCAGCTGGAGCGGCTGCGCGCCAAGTCGGCGCGCCCGCGCAAGAGGAGCAAGTAGGCTGCAATTTCCGTTTTTACGAAATTCACCTTGACTTGATTCCGTTTTTCGGAAATACTCTGCCGTTCCCGACCATGGGCACGGCAGGATCGTTTCATGCAGTATTTCGTCGTGATGATCGACTATGGGCGCCGCGGCCGCGAGGCAGTGGTCGACCCTGAAATCACCAGGCGCGAGGTCATTTCCCGCGTTGCCTCAGGGGAATATCGGAATATCTCGTTCATCCAGGAAATCGTGGAGAATTCGGTCGAAGACGTGACCGAGGCGATCCTCGCTGAGGCTGCCCTGCCCCGGATCCCGCCCGAAGAGGTCGACCTCCAGGCTCTCCGCCTCGATCACGCCCGCGATCTGCGTAAGCACGAACGGACATAACGCAGGCCCAGGGCCGACCTTTTCCGGTCCGATCGACTCGGAACGGGCTCTGGATTTCTTATTTTGACGCGTTTTCTCTACGCGAACCGGAATCCAGTTCGCTCGAAACGCTCTGCCAGCCTGCGCCACAGCCCGGTCGGAGATCACACCGTGAGGACGGTCGATCCCGTGGTCTTGCGCGCGGCGAGATCGGCATGCGCCTTGGCGGCGTCCTTCAGTGGATAGGTCTGGCGCACCTCGATCTTGACCGCGCCGGACTTGACGACATCGAACAGCTCGCCCGCCATCGCGACCAGGCTTTCACGCTTGGCGGCGTAGGTGAACAGCGTCGGCCGGGTGACGTAGAGCGAGCCCTTCTGCGCCAGCAGACCGAGATTGAGCGGCTCGACGGCGCCGGAGGACGCACCGAACAGCGCGGCGACGCCGAGCGGCGCGAGGCAATCGAGCGACTTCAAGAACGTATCCTTGCCGACCGAGTCATAGACCACCGGCACCTTCTTGCCGCCGGTGATCTCGTCCACGCGCTTCACGAAATCCTCGCGGCTATAGATGATGACATGGTCGCAGCCATGCTCCTTGGCGAGCTTGGCCTTCTCGTCGTTGCTGACGGTGCCGATCACGGTTGCGCCGAGATGCTTGGCCCACTGGGAGAGAATCAGGCCGACGCCGCCGGCGGCCGCATGCAGCAGGATGGTGTCGCCGGCCTTCACCCGATAGGTCTGCCGGATCAGATATTGCGTTGTGAGCCCCTTCAGCATCATCGCCGCTGCGGTCTTGTCGTCGACACCGTCCGGCAGCTTCAGCAGTCGGTCGGCCGGGATCAGCCGCGCCTCGGAATAGGCCCCGAGCGGCGAGGCGCCGTAGGCGACGCGATCGCCGGGCTTCAGATCGGTGACGCCAGGCCCGACCTCCTCGACGACGCCAGCAGCCTCGCTACCAAGCCCACTCGGCAGTTGCACCGGGTAAAGGCCCGAACGATTGTAGATGTCGACGAAGTTGAGACCGACGGCGGTATGGCGGATTCGTGCCTCGCCTGGTCCGGGCTTGCCGACACTGACTTCTTCCCAGACCAGCACTTCCGGACCACCAGTCTTATGAAAGCGAATGGCATGCGTCATGGGCGTTGCTCCCTTATCGTTGAGGTCGAAGTCCGAATATCGGATCGGGCTTTGAAATAGGTATTTGCTCCACCCGTCACAGTACAGAGACGTAACAAGAATGTCACAGCGAACGACAAACCTCCGCCGTTCCGCCTCTGTTCGAAAGAGTTGATGTCGGCCTTTCGCCGGCCGGCAGTAGCCTTCGCGCGGGTTTGGAGGTCGTCTGCGAAGGAGAGCCGAGATGCCAGCTTATGTACAGCATCATCAGGATATCGAGATCGCGCCTGTGATTTGCCCTGCTTGCATGGGGTTCCTTCCAATGTATGTGCGCGAGGTCGAACCGCATTGGAGTCTTGCCAAGATCGACTTCGTCTATGAATGCGCCGATTGCGGCGCCGAGGTCAGACAGACGATCCGCAAGCCGGAGTTGCTGCGGCACTGATCCCGCGGCCGGTTGGCCGCCCGACTATTTGCGTTGAGCGGAAAAAACGCCCATTCGCGCGGGTCTGGCCTCTCCCAAACGAGGCTTGTTCTTTGCCGTGAACGCAGGCAGAACAAGCCTCAATCAAGACCTTTGGGAGCGCCTTTTGGTGGCTGAACAGAAGCCCTCGACAGCGATCGAGGCAGTGGAGAGCGGTCTCGCCGCTCAAGGCTACATCGCGAGCCGGCAGATCGCGACCGCCGTCTATTTGTCGCAACAGATCGAGAAGCCGATCCTGGTCGAAGGACCCGCGGGCGTCGGCAAGACCGAGCTTGCCAAGGCGATCGCGGCCTGGCGCGGCCTGAAGATGATCCGCCTTCAGTGCTACGAAGGCCTCGACGAGGCCAAGGCGCTCTATGAATGGAAATACGCCAAGCAGCTTCTCTACACGCAGATCCTCAAGGACAAGCTCGGAGAAGTCCTTGGCGGCGCGCAGACTTTGCACGCTGCACTTAATCAACTCCACGATTTCGGCGACGTGTTCTTCTCCAAGGAGTTCGTCGAGCCGCGGCCGCTGCTGCAAGCGCTGGAGCAGCCGGGCGGCTGCGTGCTCCTGATCGACGAAATCGACAAGTCGGATGCGGAATTCGAATCGCTGCTGCTGGAAATTCTCTCCGATTTCCAGGTCACGATCCCCGAACTCGGCACCGTCTCCGCGATCACGCCGCCAACGGTGATCCTCACCTCCAACAGCGAGCGCGATCTCGGCGACGCCCTGAAGCGGCGCTGCCTGCATCTGCACATCGGCTTCCCCGAGCAGCGGCTCGAGGAGCGCATCGTCGAGAGCCGCGTCCCCAACATTTCGCAGACGCTGCGGCGGCAGATGGTCGGCTTCATCCACGAAATCCGCTCGCTCGACCTGAAGAAGCTGCCTTCGGTCAGCGAGACCATCGACTGGGCACGCGTGCTGGTGCTCTTGCAGGCCTCGGAGCTCGACACCGAGATCGTCAAGGACACGCTCAACGTGCTCCTGAAATACGAGGCCGACATCGAGGCGGCTCAGCCTCAGATTACGACCTTCATTGCCAAGGCAGCACGATCCAACGTCTTCGGTTGATCCCGATGCGCGAGAATATCCATCGTTTCTTCCGTGCCGCACGGGGCGCCGGGGTCCATGTCTCGCCGGCCGAAAGCATCGATGCGATGCGTGCGGTCGCGCAGGTCGGCGTCTCCGACCGGACCATCCTGCGCGATGCGCTCCTTCTGACGCTCGCCAAGTCGCAGGACGAAAAGCTCGCGCTCGGAGACTGTTTCGATCTGTTCTTCAGCCAGCCGGAGCCGCGACAGGAACAGCCTGAAGCCGACAGCAACTATGTTTCGGAGGACGCGGATCAATCTCCGTCGTCGGGCGCGGCCAGCGATGCGAGCGCCGGTTCGCCTCCCGCAGAATTGGGGCCCCTCGCGCAGATGCTGCTGTTGCAGGATCGCAACGCGATCACCGCCGCGATCGCCAGCGCCTCAGGTGCGGCCTCCCTATCCGACATCCGCTACTCCACCCAGCGCGGCATCTTCTCCAGCCGCATCCTTGACGCCATGGGGCTCCAGCGGCTGCGCGACGATCTCGAGGAGCTGACCGCGACCAATCCGGCACTGGCCGAGCGGCTTCGCGCCGCGCTCGATGCCTTGCGCGAAGCCGTCCGCGACACCGTCGCGCAGGGGCTTGCGCTCTATGCCCGCGAGGAAGCTGAAAACCTCCGCAACGAGATTCTTCGCAACGCGCCGCTTGCCCGCATCGAGCGCCGCCATGTCGCGGAGATGCGCGCTCTCATCCGCCAGATCGCACGTCGCCTGCGCGAGCGCTATTCGAAACCACGCAAGCGCCAACGGCGCGGTCATCTCGACGTCCGCCGCACGCTGCGCCGCAATGCCGCCTGGGGCGGCATCCCCTTTCTCACGGCCTGGAAGCGCAAGCATCGCGATCGGCCGAAGATCGTGGCGCTCTGCGACGTCTCGGGCTCGGTGGCGCAGGTCTCGGATTTCTTCCTGCTCCTGATCCACTCGCTGCACGAGGTGGTCGACGACGTCCATTCCTTTGCCTTCTCCTCGCATCTGATCGAAGTCAGCGACATCCTGGAATCGAAATCGCCGGAAGAAGCGATGGCCGAGATCATGTCCAAGGTCGGCTTCGGCTCCTCCGACTACGGCTCGTCGCTGGTCGATTTCGAGAAGGAGTTTATGAGCACGCTGACGCCGCAGACCACGGTGATCGTGCTGGGCGATGCCCGCAGCAACAATCTCGATCCGCGCGCCGACATCCTGCGCCGCATCTCTGAGCGCTCGAAGCGACTGGTGTGGCTCAATCCCGAAGGACGTCTCGCCTGGGGCTTTGGCGATTCCGAGATGCCGCGCTATGCGACCTTCTGCAGCGTGGTGCGCCAGTGCGCCACCGCGCAGCAGCTCGAGCGCGCGGTGTCCGATATTGTGGCGACTTATCAGTAGGCCTTACCCACAGCCGACGTCAGTTTCGCCCCAGCTCCGTCTGAGCCACATTGCACTCCCGGAAATGATAGGCGATCTCGTCAAGCGCGCGCTGCTCCCATTCCTGAGCTTGCGCAAGCCAGAAAAGCCGGCGCTGCAAATCAAGCGCGGCACGCTCCCGGCACAGGGATTCCTGACTGCGAATTTCGACCAGCCTGTTCATGCACTCCACTCCTGCCGTGTGAAGCCATTCCCCGCGAATCAGCGTAACAGAATCCCGAACCCTTCGTTCTCATGATTTCTGTGCATATTGCGACGCAGAATGGGACAGCAGCGCTTCCCGTGCAGTGCGGTAGTTCGCGGACCAACATCAAGCCTACATCATCAATATGTGATCGAGGCTCGGACGGTCCTCGTGACCGAGCGGTCTTAACTCTTGTGGCGCAATGGCGTGCAGCAATTTGTGAAGAGAAGTTCTAAACGCCTCACCGAATTCCCGACTCATTGTCGTCGCACGGTCTTCATGCAGCGCCAGAGGCGCACGAACGGCACTACGGCTTGAGGCAACATGAGCAACGACATCGACTTCGATCTTTCGCCAGACCAATGGGAGGTTCTGAAGGCGCTTCGCGACCCGGTGTCGAACGGTCGCCTTTCCAAGGCCTATCTCATCGAGAGCCTCGTCAAGTTCGGTCTTGTCGTCGTCTGCGACGGCGTGCCGGTCATGACGCCGAATGGACGCAAGGTGCTGGTACGCGGATCGTGTCGGCTGCTGGATCTCACGGCGTGACGCGGCCACCCGCGCGCAGAACGTGACTGTAGGACCGCAAAATCGGCTGTCCACGTTACCGACGGCACCTGGAACGGTTTCCCGGTGCCGATACGGATGCCGGTCGCACCGCAAAAAGACCGAATAGACCTCCTCCTCAGCGAAAACCGCGACAATCTGGCACGCTAGTTGCTCCTTTCGACGATCGAGACGTCGTCAAAACGGGGGAGTCACCATGTCGACCATTGCCGCGGCCCCGGCCGCCGAGCCAAAGCCGCTCTACACGTCGCTGTTCGTCCAGGTCCTGGCCGCGCTGATCCTCGGCATCATTCTCGGCGTGGCCGCGCCGGATTTTGCCATCTCGCTCAAGATTCTGAGCGACGCCTTCCTGAAGCTGATTTCCATGATCGTGGCGCCGATCGTGTTCTGCGTCGTCGTGCACGGCATTGCCGGCGCGGGCGACCTCAAGAAGGTCGGACGGGTCGGCGTCAAAGCGCTGGTCTATTTCGAGGTGATGACCACAGTCGCGCTCGTGGTAGGTCTCATCCTGGCCTACACTTTCGGCCCCGGTCATGGCATGAACATCGACCCCTCGACGCTGGACGCCAAGGCGCTCAATACCTATGCCGACAACGCCCACAAGCTTCAGGGCGGCGGCATCGGCTCCTTCCTCCTCAACGTGATCCCGAGCACCTCGTTCGACGCGTTGTCGCGCAACGACGTGCTCCAGGTGCTGTTTTTCGCCGTGCTGTTCGGCGTAGGCCTCGCACTGGTCGGCGGCGAGAAGGGCAAGCTCGTGACGTCGATGATCGATGCCGCCTCGACCGTGCTGTTCCGCGTCATGGGGCTTATCGTCCGCGTTGCTCCACTTGGCGTGCTCGGCGCAGTCGCCTACACCGTCGGCAAATACGGCGTCGGCTCGCTCAAGCAGCTCGTCTCACTGGTTGCGCTGTTCTACGTCTCGGTCGGCATCTTCGTGCTGGGCGTGCTCGGCGGCGTTATGGCGCTTGCCGGCATCAACATCCTCAAATTCCTCGCCTACCTGCGCGAGGAGTTGACGATCGTGCTCGCGACCGCCTCGTCCGACGCCGTGCTGCCGCAGATCATGAAGAAGCTGGAGCGGATGGGCGTGAAGGATTCCGTCGTCGGCCTCGTGATTCCGACCGGATATTCCTTCAACCTCGACGCGTTCTCGATCTACCTGACGCTTGCGGTCGTCTTCATCGCGCAGGCGACCAACACGCCGCTGTCCTTCGGCGACCTCCTACTGGTGCTCGGCGTCTCCCTGATCACCTCCAAGGGCGCGCATGGCGTGCCGGGCTCCGCGATCGTGATTCTGGCGGCGACGCTGAACGCGGTGCCCAGCATCCCTGCGATCGGCCTCGTGCTGGTCTTGTCGGTCGACTGGTTCATCGGCATGGCTCGCGCGGTCGGCAACCTCACCGGAAATTGCGTTGCGACCGTGGTGGTGGCCGCCTGGGAAGGCGACCTCGACCGCGCCAAGGCGGCCAAGGTCCTCGACGGTGGCGAGCTTGTGGACGTGACGGCTGGGTAACGACCGCCGTTCAGTCATTCCAATGGAGGAGCGGCGTTCCATGCGCCCTCCTCCAGACAGAGAGGAAACGCGGAAACCAGGAGTGGGCCACGGCACCCTTGTAGGCCCAGGTGCGATACTTCAGGCCCCGCTCCGAGATCAGTTCCTGATAGCCGCCGTGGACTTCGGTTGCGGTGCGAATGTCCTTCAGAATTCCCTGGGCGCAGGAACGGTAGGTATCGCTGCACGAGAATTCGTCATAGTCCAGCATGCGATCCGCGAACTCGACGTTGAAAGTCGGCCAGGAGGAACGTCCCTGGTACGCGGGAGCCGCGATCTTGTGGATCATCTTGTTCCGCGGATTATCCGCGGACACCAGGAAGTGGAATGTGCCGGGGATGCGAAAGCGCGGCTCCGCAATGATCAGATCCGCCGTGGCCGCGAACAGCGCGCGCTCGGCCGGCTCGCTCATATCCCAGAAGCCGCGATGCACACTGACGAAATCCAGAGCGACCGAGGACACCGGCGAGCCTGGGGGGCCATCCAGGGAATGCCTGATATAGCCACCCTTGCCGAACAGGCGGAGCAGGTCCCTCTTGTACTGCGCCAGGTCGCGTCCGAGCCGCCGCTTCAGCTCGTTCTCGTCGATGATCCCGAGCCGCACGCCCCACACGAAGGTCGTGTAGACGCAGGCATTGGTGACGAAACGCCTGCGCTCGGCGCGCGTGTCGGTTGCCGCAGAGCGCGGAGCACTGGCATCGCACAGCAAATACGTAGAGCCATCATCGTTGAACGGCTCGAGCTCGCTTGCGAGCTGGAGGATCGCGCGCTTCAGATCACCGCAATATTCGGCCAGCAGCAGGCGACCGGCATGCACGCATTGCGACATCGCCAGATAGGATGACGCTCTCTCCTCGGCAGAGATCATCTGCCGCAGGCCGGCCAGAATGCCGAGCAGCGTATCCGAAGGGCGCGAGAAATAGTTCACGCCGAGATACCGGGCGCGCCCAGCCGGGACGATGGTCGTCGTGACGACGTTGGCGCGAACCGCTTCCAGCAGCAGGCGGACGCTCTTTTCGAGCAGACGAGCCCGGCGAACCGCATCCTGCGAATCCATGATGGTGTCGGGGTCGAGGATGTCGGGATAGAACCAGGCAAAGTCGCGCGGATAGTACGCAGAAGCGTGCGGCGCGCCCGTAACGAGAAAGGTCTCAGATACCGCAAAGGCACTGTCCATCGAGTACCGGTAGAGGTCCCCGATGGCCGTGAACGGATGATGCGACTTCCTCAGGAATCGATCACCGAGAAAGTTCACCGCCTGAAGCGCGTTGGCAACGAAGGTCGCCGCCATACCCTGGTAAAATCGGTTTTCGCCATGGGATGGAAAAGAGATGCCGCTGTTCATACGCGCCGTCGAATGTTGTCTCGTGGTCCGGCGGGACGCCGTTACGACGCTAGACCTGTCTGATTCTTATCTCTAGCCGGTGGCGTGAGGAGCCGATTTACCCTTGCCGCGGCCGAAATTCTCGATCAGCCCCAGCAACACTCGCGCGCCGGCGTCGGCATCGGCGAGCTCGACATGCTCGTCGGGGTGATGGCTGATTCCGCCGCGGCAGCGAACGAAGATCATGCCGACGTCGGCAATGTCGATCATGGCCATGCCGTCATGCCCCGCCCCGCTCGGCAGCTCGAACACGGAAAAACCTTCCGCTTTGATCGCCTGCGCGATCTGCTCCTTGAGCCAGGGCGCGCAGGGCGCGGTGCGGTTCTCGTGGGTGACGTCGAGCTGAAGTGTCAATTGGCGGCGCTTTGCGATGGCCTCGATCTGCCTCACGACATCGGCGACCGCGCGCTTGCGGTGCATGTCGGTCGGCGCCCGCATATCGATGGTGAACGACACCTCGCCCGGGATGACGTTGGTCGCGCCGGGCCTCGCCTGGATGTAGCCGACGGTGCCGACCAGCCCGCCCTCGTCGGTGCGGCAAAACTGCTCGATCGCACCGATGCATTCGGCCGCGCCCGCCAACGCATCGCGCCGGAGTGCCATCGGCACCGTGCCTGCGTGCCCCGCCATGCCGGTCAGCCGCGCGGCAAGCCGTGTCGCGCCCGCGATCGCAGTGACAACTCCGACGGGGAGGTTTTGCGTTTCCAGCACCGGCCCCTGCTCGATGTGCAGCTCGAGATAGGCAAGCAGCTCGCGCCGGGCCCGCGCGGCCGCGCCGATATGATCGGGGTCGAGCCCGAACTGCACCAGCGCATCGCGCATCGCGACGCCATCGCTGTCGCGTGTGTTGAGGACGCTCTCGTCAAAAGTGCCGGCCACCGCGCGGCTGCCGAGCAAGGTGGAGGCAAAGCGTACCCCTTCCTCATCCGCAAAACCGACGATTTCGATCGCGAATGGCAGGCGCTTGCCGCGGCGGTTGAGATCGGCGACGCAGGCGATCGCCGTGATCACGCCCAACGGCCCGTCCCATTTGCCGGCATCGCGCACGGTGTCGTAGTGCGAGCCGAGCATCAGGCAGGGCGCGCCCGGCCGCTCCCCTTCGTAGCGCCCGCAGACATTCCCGATCGCGTCGAGACGTGCGCTCATGCCGGCGTCGCGCATCCAGCTCAGGATGAGGTCCGCGGCCTTGCGCAGCTCGCCGGTCAGATAGATGCGGGTGAGCTTGTCGCCTTCTTCCGAGATCGCCGCGAGCTCGTTGATTCTTCGCACGATCTCTTCGCCGAGCGAACCATTATGAACGGCGGTACCAGCAGCCATCTCGGCGGGCTTTCCATCTCTTGGGACCGCGGCGACGGCGGTCCTGGCGGCAATCGATTCAAGTTCGGTGCCAGCGAAATCACGCTGTCGACATCGTTCCGATCAGCGCGTGGTTAGCATGAATGCGGTTGCCGGCAGACCACCCGACCCTCGTCATGCACATGTCCAAGCCGGTTAAGACTGCTTAACTCCATTGCATACAATTATAAGATACTGCCTATATTTTCATCTGCTGCTTTCCTGATCAAGCTCGGATCACCGAAAATAGCAAATTACTCTCAATAACTTAAGTGGAAATCCTCCCTCGGTAGCCTCTGGCACGAAGCTTGCGACAATCTATCCCGGGCTCCGCCAGACCGGCGCAGCGCGAGATGAGGCGGTGCATCCGCCAAAGGGAGCAAGCAATGGAATTTGGCAGTATCTCACGACGTCATTTGTTGCAGGGCGGCGCGGCCGTCACCCTCGGTGCGGCGACGGGCATTCGTCCGGCCTTCGCGGCCGAGACCACCATCGGATTCATCTACGTCGGCTCGCGGGACGACTATGGCTACAACCAGGCGCATGCGCAGGGCGCGGCGGCGCTGAAGAAGATTCCCGGCCTCAAAGTCGTGGAAGAAGAGAAGGTGCCGGAGACCGACGCGGTCGAGAAGACGATCGAGTCCATGATCAATCTCGACGGCGCCACCCTGCTCTTCCCGACCTCGTTCGGCTACTACAATCCTCATATGGTCAAGATGGCCAACAAATTCCCGAAGCTGCACTTCGAGCACTGCGGCGGCCTGTGGAGCGACAAGGACCCGAAAAACGCCGGCAGCTATTTCGGCTACATCGATGAAGCCCAATACATCTCGGGCATCGTCGCCGGCTATAGCTCCAGGAGCGGCAAGCTCGGCTTCGTCGCCGCGAAACCGATCCCGCAGGTGCTGCGCAACATCAACGCATTCGCGCTCGGCGCGAGGCTTGCCAATCCCAAGACAACCACGCAGGTCATCTTCACTGGTGACTGGTCGATGCCAGTCAAGGAAGCCGAGGCCACCAACAGCCTGATCGATCAGGGCGTCGACGTACTGACCTGCCATGTCGACGGTCCGAAGACCATGGTCGAGAACGCCGCGCGTCGGGGCGCCATGGTGTGCGGCTATCACGTCAACCAGTCGCCGCTCGCGCCAAAAGCGTATCTCACGGGAGCCGAGTGGAACTGGGAAGCGTTGTACCCCAAGTTCGTCAAGATGATCGCCGCCGGCGAGAGTATCCCGAACTTCTATCGCGGCGGCCTCAAGGAAGAGATCGTCAAGACCTCGCCCTATGGCGAAGCGGTCTCCGCCGAGGCGCGCAAGCACGCCGACGACGTCAAGGCCAAGTTCTTGTCCGGTGACGGCTACGCCATCTTCAAGGGAGGCTTGGTCGACAACAAGGGCAAGACGGTGATCGCGGCCGGCAGCGATCGCGGCCAGAAGGATCCCGAACTCGAGAAGATGGACTATCTCGTGGAGGGCGTGGTCGGGGCGACTTCGTGACGACGGAAGCTGCAGATCTCGCTGAAGCGGTCGGGACGGTTGCCCCGGCCGCTGATCCGGGATTCCTCCAACGTCACGGCGGCGCAATCGAATATCTCCTGATCCCGGGCGCGGCGCTGGCCGGCGCGCTCGGGGTCTTCGGTATCTTCGTCGCAATGTTCGGCAAGAGCCCGCTCGACCTCTATTTCTACATGTACTACGGCGCGTTCGGCACCTGGTTCTCATGGCAGAACACGCTGACGCGCGCGGCGCCGCTGATCCTTACCGCACTCTGCACGGCGCTGCCCGCACAGCTCGGCATGGTCATCATCGGCGGCGAAGGCGCACTCCTGATCGGCGCACTGTCGGCAACCAGCGCAGCACTGGTGCTTCAGGGCATGCCGCCGCTCATCGTGCAGATGGCCATGGTCGTCGCCGGCGTGATCGGCGGCGGCCTGTGGGTCATGCTCTCGGGCGCGCTGCGGCAATATCGCGGCGTCAACGAGACGATCTCGAGCCTGCTGCTCGTCTACATCGCGCTCGCGGTCCTCAACCATCTCGTCGAAGGCGTGATGCGCGACCCGGCGAGCCTCAACAAGCCGTCGACCCGCGAGATCGGTGCGGGCAACATGATCGGATCGATCCCCGGCACCGACGTGCATTGGGGTCTCGTCTTCGGCCTGATCGCCGCGTTCGCCGCCTATATCCTGATCTATCACACTGTGTTTGGCTTCGCCGCGCGTGTTGCCGGCGGCAACATCCGCGCTGCGAAGATCGTCGGTCTCAATGTCAGCAAGCTGATCCTGATCGTCTGCTTCCTCGCCGGCGGCGCCGCGGGCCTTGCAGGCATGGTCGAGGTCGCCGCGGTGCAGGGGCGCACCAACGCGAACCTCGCCGCAGGCTACGGCTTCACAGGGATTCTCGTCGCCTTCCTGGCGCGGCAAAATCCGCTCGCCATTATCCCCGTCGCGATCCTGCTCGGTGGTATCAGCGCCAGCGGCGGGCTGTTGCAGCGCCGCCTCGGATTGCCGGATGCATCCGTGCTGGTGCTGCAAGGCATCATCTTCGTCTTCGTGCTGGCCAGCGATGCGCTCTACGGCCGCATCGGGTTTCTGAAGGGAAAGTCCTGAGATGGCAGACGGCTCGATCGGACTCTGGACCGTTCCGCTCGCCGTGCTCGGCGGCGCCATTCGAGTCTCGACCCCGTTCCTGTTCGTGAGCCTGGGCGAATGCATCACCGAGCGCTCCGGCCGCATCAATCTCGGCCTCGAAGGCACGCTGGTAATGGGCGCGATGAGCGCCTACGGGATTTCCTACCTTACGGGATCGCCGTGGCTCGGCGTGCTCGCCGCTGGCATCACCGGCGCGCTTCTGGGCGCGCTGCATGCCGGCATCTGCTCGTTGCCGCGCGTCAACGACATTGCGGTTGGCATCGCCTTGATGCTGTTCGGCACCGGGCTTGCCTTCTATCTCGGCAAGCCGCTGATCGAGCCCACCGCGCCGCGGCTGCCCGCGATCGATTTCGGCTGGTGGAGCGACATTCCACAGGTGCGCGCGGCACTACGGGTCAACGTGTTGTTCCTGATTGGTGTCGCGCTCGCCCCAACTCTCTACTGGGCCTTCCGGACCACGCGCTGGGGCCTCCTGATCCGCACCGCCGGCGAGAGTTCGGACGCCGCGCGTGCGATGGGCCACTCCGTGCTGCTGATCCGCTTGCGCGCGACCATGGTCGGCGGCTTCCTCGCCGGCATCGGTGGCTCCTTTCTGTCGCTGTTCTATCCCGGAAGCTGGAACGAGGGCCTGTCCTCGGGCCAGGGCATCACGGCCGTGGCGCTCGTGATCTTCGCGCGCTGGGACCCCTTGCTGTGTCTCTGGGCCTCGATCGCTTTCGGTGGCGCCGCAGCGCTGGGACCCGCATTGCAATCGGTCGGCGTCACCTCCGGCTACCACCTCTTCAACGCAGCCCCCTACCTCCTGACGCTGGCGATCATGATCATCACCTGCTCGCCGAAACGCACGTTGACCGGAGCCCCGGCCGAATTGTCGATCACCCGCTAGAGAGCGAAGTCATGCCCGAGCGCACCATCAAGTCCGAACCCTATGCATGGCCCTATAACGGCGACCTGCGTCCGGAGAATACCGCGCTCATCATCATCGACATGCAGACCGATTTCTGCGGCGTCGGCGGCTATGTGGACAAGATGGGCTATGATCTCTCACTGACGCGGGCGCCGATCGAGCCGATCAAGAAACTGCTGACGGCAATGCGCGCTCAAGGCTTTCACATCATCCATACCCGCGAAGGCCACCGTCCCGATCTCTCGGATTTGCCTGCCAACAAGCGTTGGCGCTCCCGGCAGATCGGCGCCGGCATCGGCGATCCCGGCCCATGCGGCCGGATCCTGGTGCGCGGCGAGCCCGGGTGGGACATCATCCCCGAGCTCGCGCCGCTGCCCGGCGAACCCATCATCGACAAGCCCGGCAAGGGTTCGTTCTGCGCCACCGATCTGGAGCTGATCCTGCGCGTGCGCGGCATCGAGAACATCGTGCTCACTGGGATCACCACCGATGTCTGCGTTCACACCACCATGCGAGAGGCCAACGACCGCGGCTTCGAATGCGTGCTGTTGCATGACTGCTGCGGTGCGACCGACAAGAGCAACCACGAGCACGCGCTGAAGATGATCAAAATGCAGGGTGGCGTGTTTGGCGCGGTCTCGACCGCCGACGCCTTCATCGGAGCGATTTCGTGATCGTCGGCGAAACGTCGCCGCCATCGGGCGCCTTCGGCGTCGATGCCATCGCCATGAGCATGCGTTTCGGTGATTTCCTGGCGCTGGACAATGTCGCGCTGAAAGTGCGGCCGGGTTCGTTCCATGCGCTGCTCGGCGAGAACGGCGCCGGCAAGTCGACGCTCGTCAAATGCATTATGGGCTATTACCACGCCACCGAGGGTGACATTCTCGTCGGCGGGCGCGAGCAGGCGATCGGCAATCCGAAGGACGCCCACGCCCTCGGCCTCGGCATGGTCTACCAGCATTTCACGCTGGTGCCGGCGATGACGGTCGCCGAAAATCTGGTGCTGGCGCGCGATGACGTGCCGGCTGTCGTGAACTGGCCGAAAGAGATGAAGGAGCTCGAGGCCTTTCTCGCGCGCATGCCATTCAAGGTACCGCTCAGCGCAAAGGTCTCCGACATCTCCGCGGGCGAGCGCCAGAAATGCGAGATCCTCAAGCAGCTCTACCTGAAGCGTCGCTTCCTGATCCTGGACGAGCCGACCTCGGTGCTGACCCCGGCGGAAGCCGACGAGGTGCTTGGCATGCTCCGCGACATGGTCGTCAAGGGCGAGCTGACCATCCTGATGATCACGCACAAGTTCCGCGAGGTCATGGCCTTCGCCGACGACGTTACGATCCTGCGCCGCGGCAAGCTCGCCGGCGCCGGCAAGGTGTCCGAACTGACGCCGGACGCCATGGCGCGCACCATGATCGGCGCCGAGGAGCTGACGCTACAGCCGCCGCGCACCGGTGAGGCCGGCAAGGCGAGGCTGGAGCTGGCGAAGATGCGCGCGCGCGACGACGCCGGCGCCATCGCCGTGCACGACGTCTCCCTTACGGTCCGCGCCGGCGAGATCGTCGGCATCGCCGGCGTCTCCGGCAACGGCCAGCGCCAGCTCGTCGAGGTGCTGGCCGGGCAGCGCGGCGCTGAGAGTGGCGAGATCCGCGTCGCCGGCGATCCCTATCACGCCAGCCGCGAGGAGATGCGGCGGCACAATATGTCACTCCTGCCGGAGGAGCCGCTGAAGAACGCCTGTGTCGGCGGCATGAGCGTCGCCGACAACATCGCCTTCCGCGAATTCGACCGCGCGCCTTTCGCTAGCCTCGGCTGGTGGCTCGACCGCGGTGCCTTCCGCGTCGACGCGCGGAAGAAGATCGCCCAGTACAAGATCAAGACCCGCACGCCCGACACGCCGATCTCGGCGCTGTCGGGCGGCAATGTCCAACGCGCCGTGCTGGCCCGTGAGCTCGGCGGCGACGTCGAGGTGCTGATCGCGGCCAATCCCTGCTTCGGGCTCGATTTCGCGGCGGTGGCGCAAATCCATGCCGAGATCATGGCCGCGCGCAACCGCGGCGCCGCGGTGCTGTTGGTCAGCGAGGACCTCGACGAACTCCTTGAGCTCTCCGATCGGCTGGTGGTGATGTTCCACGGCGAATTCGTGTATGAAGCACGGACCAGCGAAGCCGATCTCACCGTGGTCGGCCGGCACATGGCGGGGCATTGACCAGGGAAGAGCGATGAGCGGCGGGTCCGAGCGTGACGAGCATTTCCTTCGCCTTTCCTTCGCGGTCGCCCGCCGTTCCCTCACGCACGGCAACCATCCCTTCGGCTGCATCGTGGTCGATGCCGAGGGCAAGGTCCTGATCGAGGCCGAGAACGGCTACATGCCGGATCACGACGGCACCGCGCATGCCGAGCGCCTCGCCGCCACGCAGGCCTGCCGCACGCTTGGCCGCGAGGTGTTGGCGAGAGCCACGCTCTATTCCTCCGCCGAGCCCTGCGCGATGTGCGCCGGCGCGATCTACTGGGCCGGCATCGGCCGTGTCGTCTATGGCCTCAGCGAGCACCGCCTGCGCGGCATCACCGGCGATCATCCGGAGAACCCGACGCTCGACTTGCCCTGTCGCGAAGTCTTTGCCAGCGGCCAGCGGCCGACAGAGGTTGCGGGGCCGCTGCTCGAAGACGAGGCCGAAGCGCTGCACGACGGCGTGTGGACGAAGTAGCAAACACCAATTCAATTTCGTAGAGCGGATTGCGCCTACGGCTCATCCCCTACCTTCCTGCCCACAAACGAAGATGACGCCGCGGAGGTTTGACGCGGCGCCATCGTCGTTCACCTGAAGCGTGTCAGGTGGCTAGAATTTCACAGTGACACCGGAGTAGAGCGAGGACTCGGTGCAGGAGCCGGTGCTCACCCTCGCGCCACCGGCCAAAGTGGTGCAGGCCACGGCGTTGTTGTGATCGAGGCCGAACTTGTTCTGCCAATACCGGTAGGCGACCCAGACGTCGACGAAGTGCGAGTACTTCTCGCCCCACACTGCCTTCGAGGCATCGAGGGTCAGGCGGATCGGCTCGGAGTTGAACTCGACCTTGGTGGGATAGACGCCGTTGGCGACGCTGGCGGGAAGCGGCTCAGTGTCGGTGCCCTTCTTGCCGTACCACGCCGCGCGGCCGCTGATCGAGAAATACTGCATGTTCTGCGGCAGGAAGCCGAGGTCCATATAGTAGTTGGTTTCGATCGCCCAGGTCGGCTTGAACGACGTGTTGCCGTCGGCAATACATGGAGCGGACCAGCCGGCGCCGCACTGCGAGAAGGAGTTGTGGTTGGCGAACTCCCAATACACCAGCGGCGCGACGTTGAAGTAGCCCTTGTAGGGAAGATCGAAGGCGAACTGCAGACCGGCAACGACGTCGCGCTTGGCGGCGCCGAAATACCGGTTCTCCGTGTTGGCATCCATGCCAAGCTCGAACGAGATATTGTGCAGGGGGCCCTGCGTGAAGGCCTTGGTGTTGAAGATCTCGTTCCAGCCGAAGGTCGAACGGAAAAGACCGTAGATTTCTGTCGCGCCGGCACAGCTCGTGGGTGTCGCTGCGAAGCCTGCAGCCGGCGACACGACCACGCCTGTGGCGGTACACGGGCCTGCCGGATCGTTGTGGTCCGACTTGAACATCGAGATGGTGAAGAAGTTGGTGCCGTAAGTCCAGGCATCGAAGTGGGTGAAGGAGTAGACCTGCTTCGTCGTCTTGGCGTTGATCACGCCGTTGGTGTTGGTGAACGCTCCGGGCTGCGAGGCATTGAAGATATAGGAGAAGGTGACGCGGTCGTCGATCACCAGGAAGAACGGAAGGTCGGCCGCCTTCTTGGCAGCCTTGACCGGCAGATCCGCCGCCTGAGCCAGGCCACTGGTAGCAAGCGTAGCAAGTGACAGCGCGCCTGCTGCAATTGCCTTGAAACGAAACGACATCCTGAATACCCCCAAGTTTGGACACGTAAAAATGAACGTCCCTTGGGTGCGACACTTGCGCCGATCTCCCGGAGTGAGAAGCCTCAACTTGTTTCAAGGCATGCCGCTTGTTTGCACAGGGCGCGGCGTTCACCGGCCGATTTGGAAGGCCAACCTCACCGCCACGCCGTCGGCCGAGAGCGACCCATTGCCGGATATCCCCATTTGATTTCGTTCGCCTTTTCATGTCGACCGGACAAGGCAAACAAGATGGGTGGAAGCTACTGTAGCGGTGTTCGCAAATGCATACGCGTGCTGGCGCGTCTCTGCTTAACTTCACGCCAAGCCTGCATAGCGGGTTCCGATTTGGCTTGAGCCGTCACAAATTTGCAACAGGCGTCACACGCAAGCCGGGACTGCAAAGGCTGCTCGGAAGGTGTCTGAGGACGATCGCCGCCGGCGAGAGCCGAGACTCGCCGACACCTCCTGCCTGCCGAAGCGTTGAGCAAGGGATGACGCTTTTTCACACCTTACGCGGCGGTTCAAACTAGCCCAGTATTGAGGCACTTCACCCCATGCAAGCGCATCAGCGAATGTTGGATCCCACGGCTAAGAGCCTGCATTCCGGCGAGTCCCCGCTCCTCAGGACGGTCGGGCTCACCAAGCGCTATGGCGATTTCCTCGCCAACGATGCCATCGACATCGATATCTGGCCAACGGAAATCCACGCGCTGCTGGGCGAGAACGGCGCCGGCAAGTCGACGCTGGTCAAGGCGATCTACGGGCTGATCCAGCCCAGCGCTGGCCAGATTTTCTGGCAGGGCCAGCCGATCGTGCTGTCCGGTCCCTCGGAAGCGCGCAGCCGCGGCATCGGCATGGTGTTCCAGCACTTCTCGTTGTTCGACAATCTCACCGTCTCCGAGAACGTCGCGCTCGGCCTCGACGGGAAAGAATCCTTCAAGGACATGTCGGCGCGGCTTGAGCAGGTGTCGAAGACTTATGGATTGCCGCTCGATCCCAAACGCGAGGTCTGGCAATTGTCGGTCGGCGAACGCCAGCGCATTGAGATCGTTCGCGCGCTGATGCAGGATCCGCAATTCCTGATCCTTGACGAGCCCACCGCGGTGCTGACGCCACAGGAAGCCGACCAGCTCTTCGTCGTGCTGGAGCGGCTCAAGGCCGAAGGTCGCGCCATCCTCTATATCAGCCACAAGCTCGAAGAGGTGAAGCGCTTGTGCGACACGGCAACGATCCTGCGCGGCGGCAAGAAGGTGGAGACCTGCAATCCCAGGCTTGAGACCGCCGCTTCGCTGGCGCGCATGATGGTCGGCGGTGAGATCAAGGAGGTGAAGGCGGCCGCCGGCCGGCAGACCACGGTGCCGCGTCTCGTCGTCAACGACCTCTCGCTCGCCCCCGGCGAAGCGCATGGCGTGCGGCTCGAGCACATCTCGTTCGAGCTGAAAGGCGGCGAGATCCTCGGCATCGCCGGGGTCGCCGGCAACGGCCAGGACGAACTTTTCGCCGCGCTGTCCGGCGAACGCCTGTCGAGGGATCCCGGCACGATCGTCATCGAAGGCCTTGCTGCCGGCCATCTCTCGATCACGCAGCGCCGCAAGCTCGGCGCGGCATTCGTTCCCGAGGAGCGGCTCGGCCACGGCACCGCGCCGCGCATGAAGCTTTCCGAGAATGCGCTTCTCACCGGGCACGCCGCCAGCGGCATGGTCCATCACGGCTTCATCGATACTGCCGCCACGCTGAAGACGGTTGACCGCGCAACCGAGACCTTCGACGTCCGCAAGGCCAAGCGCGATCCGGAAGCAGCATCCCTCTCCGGCGGCAATCTGCAGAAATTCATCGTGGGACGCGAGATCCTGCGCAATCCCGCGGTGCTGGTGGTGAGCCAGCCGACCTGGGGCGTCGACGCTGGCGCTGCCGCCGTCATCCGACAGGCGCTGCTTGATCTCGCAACCGCAGGCGCCGCCGTGCTCGTCACCAGCCAGGACCTCGACGAGCTCGCGGAAATCGCCGACCGCATCGCCGTGATGTTCCATGGCCATCTGTCCGCACCGCTCGCCACCAGCGAGGCGACGCGCGAAAAACTAGGCCTGTTGATGGGCGGCAGCACGCTGGAGCCGAAGGAGGCCGCGCATGCAGTTGGTGCTTGAGAAGCGCGCCGAACGCTCCAACACGATCGCGCTGATCTCGCCGCTGATCGCGATCGGCCTCACGATCGTGACCATGGTCATCCTGTTCGCGATCCTTGGCAAGAATCCGCTGCTCGCGCTGCACGCATATTTCGTCGCGCCTTTGACCGACAGCTATTCGCTCCAGGAAATCGCGGTGAAGGCGACACCGCTGGTGATGATCGCGATCGGGCTGTCGCTCTGCTATCTCGCCAATGCCTGGAACATCGGCGCCGAAGGGCAGTTCCTGATCGGTGCAGTCGCCGGAAGCTGGATTGCGGTGAAGACGCAGGGCACCGACGCCGGTGTCTGGGTGCTGCCGGTCATGCTCGTGCTCGCCGCCGCCGCAGGCGCGCTCTACGCATTGATCCCAGCAATCTGCAAGGTGAAGTTCGGCGCCAGCGAAATCCTGACCAGCCTGATGCTGGTGTATGTGGCCGATCTCTTCCTCGACTATCTCGTGCGCGGCCCCTGGCGCGATCCGCACGGTTTCAATTTCCCGACCACCGCCGAGTTCGACCCGGTCGCAACGGTGCCGCTGCTGATCGAAGGCGGCCGGCTGCATCTCGGCTCGATCATCGCCCTTCTCGTCGTCGCGGCAGCCGCAATCCTGCTGGGACGCACCATCAAGGGCTTCGAGATCCGTGTGGTGGGCGCCGCGCCACGCGCCGCGCGGTTCGGCGGCTTCAATTCCAACCAGTTGATCATCCTGACCTTCGCCCTCTCGGGCGCGCTGGCGGGCCTCGCCGGCATCATCGAGGTCGCGGGTCCGGTCGGGCATCTCCAGCCCGGCATCTCGCCGGGTTACGGTTTTACGGCGATCATCGTCGCCTTTCTCGGCCGGTTGAACCCCCTTGGAATATTAATTGCAGGCCTTTTTCTCGCGTTGACCTTTATCGGCGGCGAGCAGGCGCAGATCGCGATGAAGATCCCGTTGGACGTGACAAAGGTTTTTCAGGGCATCCTGCTGTTCTACGTGCTCGCCTGCGATTCCCTCATCCTCTACCGCTTCAAGCTGGTTTTCCCGAACCGACAGGTGGCTCGTGGAACTCATTGAAGCCATCATCCTCGCGGTGCTCGCCGCCTCGACGCCGCTCCTGATCGCGGCGACCGGCGAACTCGTAACCGAACGCTCCGGCGTGCTCAATCTCGGCGTCGAGGGCATGATGATCGTCGGCGCCGCATGTGGCTTTGCAGGTGCATGGCTGACCGGCTCGATCTTTATCGGCGCGCTGTTCGGCATCGTCGCCGGCACGTTGATATCACTGGTCTTCGCACTGATGGCGCTCGGGCTTGCGGTCAACCAGGTTGCGACAGGGCTGGCGCTGACCATCCTTGGTGTCGGACTCTCCGGCCTGATCGGCGCTGGCTTCGTCGGCGAGCGCATCACGCCGGCGCTGCATCTCAACATTCCCGGTCTCACGGATATTCCGCTGGTTGGCCGCGTGTTGTTCGGCGAGGACGCCTTCGTCTATTTCTCGCTGGCGCTGGTCATCGGCGTCTGGTGGTTCCTGTACCGTACGCGGCCGGGATTGATCCTGCGCGCCTGCGGCGACAACCACGTGTCTGCGCATGCGCTCGGCTATCCCGTGCTGCGCATCCGCACCTTAGCGGTGATGTTCGGCGGCGCCTGCGCAGGACTTGCCGGCGCTTATCTGCCGCTCGCCTATACGCCCTTCTTCATTCCGGGCATGACCGCAGGCCGCGGCTGGATCGCGCTGGCGCTGGTGGTGTTCTCGTCCTGGCGGCCGGGCCGCCTCGTGGTCGGCGCGTATCTGTTCGGCGCGGTGACGATCCTGCAACTGCACGCGCAGGGCTGGGGCGTCGGCATTCCCTCGCAGTTGATGTCGGCGCTGCCTTACCTTGCGACCGTCATCGTCCTGGTCCTGCTCTCCCGCGCGCGCACGGGCGGATCGACCGCACCGGCTGCGCTTGGCACCGTGTTCGTGCCTGACCGCTAGCGTTTCATTTCCGCGGCGTGCGCGATGGGGCGCGCACGGTGCGGATCGTGGCTTTCCCCTGATGTTTGGAGATTGATGATGAGGAAATCACTTCTTGCGCTGGCTGCCGGGCTCTTGCTTGCCGGGAGCGTCAGTGCAGCCTCCGCCGCCGACAAGCTGAAAGTCGGATTTATCTACCTCGGCCCGGTCGGTGACCTCGGCTGGACTTATCAGCATGAGCTGGCACGCCAGGCGCTGGTGAAGGAGCTCGGCGACAAGATCGAGACCACCTTTCTCGAAAACGTGCCTGAGGGCCCCGACGCCGAACGCTCGATCGAGCAGCTCGTCCGCGCCGGCAACAAGCTGATCTTCACCACCTCGTTCGGCTACATGGATCCGACGCTGAAGGTCGCGAAGAAATACCCGAACGTGCATTTCGAGCACGCGACCGGATACAAGCGCAACCCGAACATGTCGACCTATTCGGCCAAATGGTACCAGGGCCGCTACATCCAGGGCCTGATCGCGGCCAAGATGTCGAAGTCCGGCGTGCTCGGCTATATCGGCTCGTTCCCGATTCCCGAGGTCGTCTCCGGCATCAACGCGACGATCCTCGCCGCGCAGACCATCAACCCGAACATCAAGGTCAAGATCATCTGGGCCAACACCTGGTTCGACCCGGGCAAGGAAGCCGACGCCGCCAAGGCGCTGATCGACCAGGGCGCCGACATCATCATGCAGCACACGGATTCGCCGGCGGCAATGCAGATCGCCAGCGAACGCGGCAAGCTCGCCTTCGGCCAGGATTCCGAGATGATCAAGTTCGGGCCGAAGACCCAGCTGACCTCGATCCTCGACACCTGGGGTCTCTACTACATCGCCCGGGTCAAGGCCGAGCTCGACGGAACCTGGAAATCCGAGGACAGCTGGGGCGGCCTCGATAGCCACATGTTCGCGATGGCGCCCTACACCAACATGCCTGACGACGTGAAGAAGATCGCCGAGGATGCCCAGGCGGCGATCACCGCGGGCAAGCTGCATCCGTTCAAGTGCCCGGTCCTTGGGCAGGACGGCAAGGAGGTCGAGTGCAAGGGCGGCGCCAATCTCGACGACGGCCAGATCCTCGGCATGAATTTCTATGTCAAAGGCATCGACGACAAGCTGCCGGGCAAGTAGCACGCTTCTTGCATCGCCTAATCACCTGCTCCTCCCGGAGGAGGTTCGGAGGGGGTGGCCAGAAGCACCCGGCACTTGTGGTCGCCCCCTCTTTCTATCTTCGCCTAGGTACTATCCCGCCTGCATGGCTCGCGCCGCCGAACTGTGGCGGTGGATGAGGTCTGCCACATCAAGACCGGGGATCGCGCCATCGATCACGGCCCATTTTCCCGCCACCATCACCCTGTCGGCCCGATGCGCGCCGCACAGCACCAGTGCGGCCAAGGGATCGCCATGGCCGGAGAAGCGCAGCTCGTCGAGCCTGAACAGCGCGAGATCTGCCGCCTTCCCGACGGCGATCTCGCCGAGTTCCGGCCGGCCGACGCAGGCCGCAGAGCCCTTGGTGGCCCAGCGCAGCGCATCCTTGTGACTGACCTTCGTCACCCCGTAGCGCGCCCGTTGCAGCAGGAACGCGGCCCGCACCTCCTGCATCAGGTTCGATCCGTCGTTCGAGGCCGAGCCATCGACGCCGATGCCGATGCCGACACCAGCCTCCTCCATCTCGCAGACGGGACAGCAGCCGGAGGCCAGGAGTTGGTTGCTGCAGGCGCAATGACTGATCGTCGTCTTCGCCCTGCCGAGCCGCTTCATCTCTTCTGCATTGAAGAAGATGCCATGGGCGAGCCACGTCCGCGCATTGAGCCAGCCGCATTGTTCGAGATAGTCGAGCGGACGGCAGCCATACATCTCCTGGCAGAACCTGTTCTCGTCCTCGGTCTCGGCAAGATGGGTATGCAGGCGCACGTCGAGCTTGTCGGCCAGATCGGCGGTGGCGCGCATCAGGGACGTCGACACCGAGAAGGGCGAGCAAGGTGCGAGCGCGATCTGCATCATCGCATCCGCGCCGCGCTGGTGGTGCCTGGCGACGACGCGCGCGCTGTCCGCGAGGATGGTGTCCTCATCCTGCACGACGCTATCGGGCGGCAGACCGCCGTCGCGCTGCGACAGGTTCATCGAGCCGCGCGTGAGCAGCACGCGCACGCCGAGCCGCCTGGCCACCGCCACCTCGATATCGACGGCGTCTTCGAGCCCTGCCGGAAATACGTAGTGATGATCCGTCGTAGTGGTGCAGCCCGACAGCAGCAGTTCGGCCATCGCCACCGTGACAGCGAGCTCGAGCGCATCAGGCGTCAGCTTCGCCCACACCGGATAGAGCGCCTGGAGCCAGGGAAACAGCTCGCGGTCCATCGCCGCGGGCAGTGCCCGCGTCAGCGTCTGGTAAAAATGGTGATGGGTGTTGATGAGGCCGGGCAGCACGACGTGGTCGCCAGCATCGAACACCGCGACGTCAGCGGTTGCGGGCGCACCGCCGGCCGGCACCAGCTCGACAATTCGGCCGTCCCGCACCACGACGCCGCGCTCGGCGCCATCGGCGAGGATAGCCAGGGGATCCCTGATCCAGATCGGCTTTGCGTCGCTCATGAATCTGCTCCTCCTCACATCCGCTCCCGACAGGCCTGCAAGGCAGGGGCCGGCCCGATTGCGCTTTTGCTGCGACTTGTTGTTGCGACTTGGCGCTCGTCTTGCAAGACTTTCTCGGGGCTCGATTCACTCGTTGGAAGCGTTGGCGTCGCCATGGACTTGAATACCATCACAGCGGTCGCCCATCCGCAAACGCGCGCGCAGCTGCCCGTTTGGACGCCAGGTGATGCTTGGCTCGCGGGCGGCACCTGGCTGTTCTCGGAGCCGCAAGTTCACCTGACTCGGCTCATCGATCTCACCGACCTCAAATGGCCGGCGCTGACGGTCACCGAGAGCCATTTCAGCATCGCGGCCACCTGCACCGTTGCGCAGCTCGATGGATTCGCCTGCCCACCCGACTGGTTCGCGGCACCGCTGATCAACCAGTGCTGCCGCGCCTTCCTTGCTTCGTTCAAGATATGGAAGACGGCGACGGTCGGCGGCAATCTCTGCATGTCGCTGCCGGCGGGACCGATGATCTCGCTCACCGCGGCGCTGGAGGGCGTCTGCACCATCTGGAAGGCCGGCGGCGGCGAACAGATGATGCCCGTCATCGACTTCGTCACCGGCAACCAGCGTAACCTTCTGGCGCCGGGGGATCTGCTCCGGCAGATCGATATTCCGATCGCCGCGCTGAAGCGTCGTACGGCCTTCCGCCAGATCTCGCTGGCGCCGGTCGGCCGCTCGGCGGCGCTCCTGATCGGCAGTCTGGATGCCGATGGCACGCTGACGCTCACGGTCACCGCATCGACGGTGCGGCCGATCCGGTTGTCCTTTCGCGAGGCCCCCGACACGAAAGCGCTTCGCGACGCCATCGCGCAGCAGATTACGGACGATCTGTACCACACCGACATCCACGGCAAGCCGCTCTGGCGCAAGCACATGACATTGCGGCTTGCCGAAGAGATTCGCGACGAACTCCTCGGAGCACCGTCGTCATGAGCTTCGAGGTCAATGGCACGACGTTTCCGCAGGAGCCACGCGCCGGCCAGTGCCTGCGCACGTTCCTGCGCGAGCTCGGCCATTTCGGCGTGAAGAAGGGTTGCGACGCCGGCGATTGCGGCGCCTGCACCGTGCTGCTGGACGGCGAGCCCGTGCATAGCTGTCTGATCCCGGCGTTTCGCGCCGAGGGGCGCGCCGTCACCACAATCGAAGGTCTCGGCGGAGACGGCTGCGCGCATCCGATGCAGCAGGCTTTCCTCGATGCACAGGGCTTTCAATGCGGCTTCTGCACGGCCGGAATGATCCTGACCTGCGCCTCGCTGAACCAGGCGCAGCGCACCGATCTCGGCGTCGCGCTGAAGGGCAATATCTGCCGCTGCACCGGGTATCGTTCGATCGAGGATGCGTTGCTCGGCAAGACCAATATCGAGGAGAGCATCGAGGCCGGCGCCGCATTCGGCCGCAGCCTGCCGGCGCCAGCTGGCCCCGATGTCGTGCGCGGCAAGGCGCGCTACACGTTCGACACGCAGATTGACGGCTTGCTGCATATCAAGCTGCTCCGTTCGCCCCATGCCCACGCGAGGATCGTCGCGATCGACAAGTCGGAAGCACTGAACGTTCCCGGCGTGCACGCGGTGCTGACGCATGAGGATGCGCCCACCATCCTGATCTCGACCGCGCGGCATGAGAAGGACTGGATGGATCCCGAGGACACTCGTGTTCTCGACGAAATCGTCCGCTTCATCGGCCAGAAGGTCGCCGCCGTCGTCGCAGACAGCGAAGCCGCCGCGGAGGACGCATGCCGCCGGCTGAAGGTCAGTTACGAGATTTTGCCCGCGCTGGTCGATCCGGAGCAGGCGATGGCGCCGGGTGCACCCGTCATTCATCCCGATCGCACTACCGCGAACCGCGTCGCCGACGCCCAGCGCAATCTCGCTGCGGAGATGCATGGCGAATTCGGCGACGTGGCGGCTGCGCTCGCGACATCCGCCGTCACCTTCGAGGGCACCTTCCATAGCCATCGTGTGCAGCATGCCGCGCTGGAAACCCATGGCGGCCTCGCCTGGCGCGATGCTTCCGGCGTGCTCAACGTTCGCACCTCGACGCAGGTGCCGTTCCTGACCCGGCGCGCGCTGTCTGATATCTTCGAGCTTCCCATGGACAAGGTTCGCGTCTTCTGCGAGCGCGTCGGCGGCGGCTTTGGAGGCAAGCAGGAGATGTTCGTCGAGGACATTCTGGCGCTCGCCGCGCTCAAGACCGGACGGCCGGTGAAGCTGGAGCTCACCCGCGAGGAGCAGTTCGTCGCGACGTCGACGCGGCACCCGATGCGGGTCCACGTCAAGGCCGGTGCCGACGCGGACGGCAAGCTCACCGCGCTTCAGCTCGACGTCCTCTCCAACACCGGCGCCTACGGCAATCACGCCGGACCCGTGATGTTCCACTCGCTGGCCGAATCCATCAGCGTCTACAATTGCCCGAACAAGCGGGTCGACGGCTACGCGGTCTACACCAATACGGTACCGGCAGGCGCCTTTCGCGGTTATGGCTTGCCGCAAACACTGATCGCGGTCGAGGCCGCGATCGACGAACTGGCCAAGCAGCTCGGCATCAGCCCTTACGAGATGCGGCGGCGCAACGTCGTCAAGCCCGGCGACCCCATGCTGTCGCCACCGCCGTCGGAATTCCACGACGTGCTCTACGGCTCCTACGGGCTCGACCGGTGCCTCGACCTCGTCGAGCGCGCGATGCAGGCTGATGGCCCGCAGCCGGACCTGTCGCCGGAGTGGCTGATCGGCGACGGCGTCGCGCTGACCATGATCGACACGGTGCCCCCGGCGGGCCATCTCGCGGACGCGATGGTCACCCTCAACGACGACGCCAGCTTCGACCTCACCGTCGGCACCGCCGAATTCGGCAACGGCACCAGCACCGTGCACCGGCAGATCGCGGCGACCACGCTTGCGACCACCGTCGACCGGATCCGCCTGCGCCAGTCCGACACCGCCCATGGCGGCCACGACACCGGCGCCTATGGCAGCGCCGGCATGTTCGTCGCCGGGAAGGCGACGCATGCGGCAGCCGTGCAGCTCGCAACCGAGCTGAAGGCGGCCGCCGCCGGCGCATGGCTCTGCGAAGTCGGCAGCTGCACGCTCGAGAGCGAGGCCGTCGTCAGTGGCGTACGGCGCATGTCCTTTGTCGAGCTGGCAAAGCTCGCGCGCGAGCGCGGACAGCCGTTGGCAGGCGCCGGCAATTCCGGCGGGACGCCGCGTTCGGTCGGCTTCAACGTGCAGGGCTTTCGCGTCGCCGTGAACAAGGGCACCGGCGAGCTCCGGATTCTCAGGAGCGTGCATGCGGCGGACGCCGGCGTCGTCGCCAATCCCATGCAATGCCGCGGCCAGGTCGAAGGCGGTGTCGCGCAGGCGCTCGGTGCCGCGCTCTACGAGGAGATGGTGATCGACGCGGACGGGCGCGTCGCCAACCCCAAATTTCGCGACTATCACCTGCCCTCTTTCGCCGATGTCCCCCGCACCGAGGTCTTCTTCGCCGAGACCTCCGACACGATCGGCCCGCTGGGGGCGAAGTCGATGAGCGAGAGTCCGTACAATCCGGTCGCCGCCGCGCTCGGCAACGCGATTGCCGATGCCACCGGCATCCGCTTCACGGCGCCGCCCTACAAGCCGGACCGGCTGTTTCCGGCGCTGCACGAGAAGTTCGGCAATTAACTGCCGCGATAGGTTGAATAGCTCCACGGCGTGACGAGCAACGGCACGTGATAGTGGCTTTCCGGCTCGCTGATCGCAAAGCGTAGCGGGATCTCGTCGAGGAACGGCGGGTCGGTGAGCTGCACGTTGCGCTCGGCGTAATATTTGGCGACGCTAAACCGGAGCTCGTAGCGGCCGATCGGCAGCGGGCGGCCGCCAATCAGCGGCTGGTCGGTGCGGCCGTCCGCGTTGGTCACCGCGCGCGCAATCACGCGGCTCTCGCCGAGGTTCGCGAGCTCGACCAGCTCGACCGGAATGCCCGATGCGGGCTTGCCGGCGTGGTTGTCCAGCACATGGGTCGAGAGCCGGCCGTGCACTTTCAGCTTGTCGTCAGCACTGACGAGCTGGTCCAGCCGCAGCGCAGCGATGCGGGAGATTTCCTCGAGCGCGCGGCGTGTCTCGGTCTTGGCAATGTTCTGCAGTCGCGACTCGAAGTCACGCAGAATGGAGTCCTTGGTGTGCCGGCGCGCACAGACGATATAGGGGATACCGAATTTTTCGCGATACGCATTGTTCGCCCGCTCGAAGGCCGCATATTCGGTGTCCGACAGACGGTCTAGACCAGCGCTGCTCTGCTCGGCAGTCGAGTCAGGCGTGAGTCCCGCTGCGCGCTGGGTCTTGTTCGCGAGGTCGGGATGCGCGCGTATCAACGCCAGCTGCACCTCGGGCTCAGCGCTAGCGATCGCCGCCTTGATCGCGTCGAGCAGTGAATTGATGCCGGCAAACGGACGGCGCGCCGCCGCTTCTTGGGCAATCCAAGGCGAGTACTCGACCACGTTTTCAAGTACGGCCACGAAATCATCGAAGCTCGCGGCATTGAGATCAGACAAGGCGATCTGTGACATTGCTGCCCTATCCGATCTCGAAAGCATCGTCGGCAAGGCCCGCATGCTTGTCGTGCCAATGCTGGGCGATCTGCAACCGTGTCGGCACCCAGACGCGCTCGTGCTTGCCGATATAGTCGAGGAAGCGGATCAGCCCCGCCGCGCGGCCGGGGCGGCCGGCGAGACGACAATGCAGGCCGACCAACATCATCTTCGGCGCGCTCTCGCCTTCGGCATAGAGCACGTCGAAAGCATCCTTCAGATAGGTGAAGAACTGCTCGCCTTCGGCAAAGCCTTGCGGATTGATGAAGCGCATGTCGTTGGCGTCAAGCGTATAGGGAATGATGAGCTGCTTGCCGCTGGCGCCCTTGACCCAATAGGGCAGATCGTCGGCGTAGGAATCGCAGAGATAGAGGAAGCCGCCCTCCTCCATCAACAGACGGTTGGTGTTGATCGAGGAGCGTCCGGTGTACCAGCCGAGCGGCCGCGAGCCGGTCGCCGCAGTGTGGACGCGGATCGCTTCCGCGATCTCCGCGCGCTCCTGCGCCTCGGTCATGTCCTTGTGCTCGATCCACTTCAGGCTGTGGCTGGCGATGTCCCAGCCCGCTTCCTTCATGGCAGCTACGATTTCCGGATTGCGCTTCAGCGCTGTGGCGACGCCGAACACGGTAGTCGGCCACTTCCGCTCGCTGAACATCCGCCAGAGCCGCCAGAAGCCGGCGCGCGAGCCATACTCGAACATCGATTCGATATTGGCGTGGCGCTGGCCGGGCCAAGGCTGTGCGCCGAGCACGTCGGACAGAAACGCTTCCGAGGCCGGGTCGCCATGTAGGATGTTGTTTTCGCCGCCCTCCTCGAAATTGACGACGAACTGCACCGCGACCCGCGCGTTGCCGGGCCATTGCGGGTGCGGCGGGTTGCGGCCGTAACCGCGGAGATCGCGCGGGTAGCGGGCACCAGTCACTCAGACTTCCTCGAAGCGGATCGGCAGCGCGCCCTTCCACAGCACGCTCTTGCCGAGCGTCGCCAGATTCTGCAGGCCAGAGGTCAGCGTGATGAAATGGTTGCCGGCGAGTTGGCCCATCTTGCTCGCGAAGTGCACGCCGCCATAGGCCATCAGGATCTCGGTCTCGCTGATGCCGCCGGGATAGAGGATGATCTGGCCGGGCGCGGGATAACTGGTATGGTTCTCGTAACCGACACCGAAGTCCAAGTCGCCGAGCGGCATCCACACCCCCTCGCCGCTCCAGCGCACGTGGATGATGTGGCTTTCGAACGGCAGCGCCTTGCGGAACGCGGCGACAGTCTTCGGGGCCGCTTGCTCCTCGAAACGAGCATCGAAGGTGAAGTCGCCGGCGCGGATAACGAGTTTGGTCATCTCATCTCTCTGGATCGGGGGCGGTGGCCCCACGGGGAATTTTCAGGCAAAGAGCACTCCGTCGGGCTTCGCGCAAGGGGCGCGGCCCGTTACCTGCGGTCGTAGGACCAGCCGAAAACGCCACTCCGCCGCGTCTCGGGCTCCGGCTCGGCGGCGGGCTGCGGCGCCTCCCTCAGTTCCGCCTGCGGCGACGGAGGCGGCACAGGCAAATTCTCGCATTTCATGGAGTAGACCAGCTTGCCGTCCGCGGTCCGCCCGATCGGCGCGCAGGGGTCCGGATGCGCCGCCGATGTTTTTGGGGTCAGCTTGACCTGCGCCACGGCCGGCGAGGCGATCAGCAGAAGGACCAGCAGATATTTCGACATCATTGTCGCCTGAAAACCAGATTTGGCCCATTGAACCGGATTGGAGCAGGCAAGTCCACCGGTGCCACCGGTCGCGATTGCCGAATATTTAGCCGAGGCTAGAAAATTGGCTCGCCCCAATGTGATGTCGCGAGCGGTGATATCGGCCGGGCGCGTCGCCTTGTCAGCCGCGACGGCGACACACAAAACACACATCTCACAGCCGGGCGTCGTCACGGGAGAAAGAAACAATGCAAAAGACTTTCATCATTCTCGGCGCGACGCTGATTGCCGCCGCCACCATCCAGACTGCCGCGGCGAACGACCGCCGTCATGTCCGCAAGGCGCAGCCCCATCCCATCACCCAGTCGGTGCGCGACTCCAACGCCGCGCTCTGGCCGTCGCAGCCGACCGGGCCCGACTGGTCCCGCTATTCCAACGGCGCGATGTCTGCACCAGCGGGACGGTGATGCCGGAAGCCTAGCGCGATCAGCGAAACTGCCTCCACGTCGTCATTGCGAGGAGCTCTTGCGGCGAAGCAATCCAGACATCTTCCACGGATGCATTTCTGGATCGCTCGCTGCGATCGCAATGACGGAGTATGAGGCGGCAGCGCCACTCTTCCAGCTCGCATTTTTACTTGCAGACACAGCTTCGCGTTCTCGCGGCTGATTTCGCCCGAGCTTTGCTTGATCGCTCCACCCTCTTGTCCAAGAGGGCGCAGGGAAGGCCGGGTGCCGGCTGGCACCCGCGGTCCGCT
>NZ_JADPIX010000046.1:0-37541 GCF_023073155.1 Bradyrhizobium sp. 45
GCAAGCGTCGCCTCAACCGACGCGGCCCGCGCCCACGACATTCGAATCATGGTTGCCCATGGATTCAGAAGCCCGCAACAAAAGCAACTGTAATGCTAGTCCCCTCGGTCCCGGAGCCTAATGGCACGGCCGAATGTTTAATAGGCCGAAAAACGGCTGTCGGCGGCTTGGCCGGGGAGAGCGATCAGGACTGGACCCAGCGGCAGCGGACCGCAACGATTCCGGGGACAATGAATTCCAGCCGAAATCTTGGTTTAACTGCACGCGCTAACGGTGGCTGAAAGTTGAAGCTCGGGGTTCGCCCGAGCTTCAACAGGAGCAAGCCATGCGAAGCCCGAAGCCGTTCACCGTCTATCAGCCGGTCCCGGCCAAAGCCCGAAGCCGCTCTTCACCGTCCACGCCTATTCGCTCGATCAGGCGCGGACTTGAGCGGAAGACGATGGAAGTCGCGGTCGACGGGTTAATAGGCGCAAATATAGTTTCCGTAAGCATCGTAGCAACTGCGGCGGTACGCAGCAGTGCCAACGGCAGCCGCGCCTACCGCTGCCGCTCCTACACCGTAGCCCCGATAGCCGTAGCCGCGATAGCCGCCCCGATAGCCGTAGCCACGGTAGCCTGCGCCGCGCACCGCAACAGCGCCGCCGCCTCGCGGTCCTCGAACTGCGACCGCACCGCCGCGATAACCGCCGCCACCCCGATAGGCACCTCCGCCGCGCCGAGCCTCGGCATCATCGGGGATCAAGCAGGCGGTGAGCAAAACGAAAGCTGCAAGAGAAGCAAGAATGAAGCGGAGCATGACAGAAACCCTTCCATGAATTCCTTAAGCCCCGCTCGCGAGATTGCGGCTCTCTCCGCGCAGGAGCTTGATGTAGATCAATCGAACCCGCGCACTGCGGCGACTACGCTGTGTTCTGCCGCACCTGAGAAGGCGATGAGCCTCAGTTGCGCAAGTTCCAAGAGAGAGGTCCGCCATGCATCCGAGCAAGCATCTTTCGATCAGGTCAGCGACTGTTGCCGGGATTGCTGCCAGCGCCCTGTTGGGCCTTGCAGGTCTCACGCTCAATCCAGGCCCAGCCAATGCGGTCGTGTATTGCCAATACACTGCCTACCCAGCGGGTTGCGTTGCTCGGGCAGGCGTCGTGCTCAGGCCCCGCCCGGTGGCGCGCGCCGCAGTCCGTCATAACGCCGGCGGCAATGCGAATGGTGGCGTCAATCGTGTCGGAGCCAGGCGGTAAAGGCCGGTTTCGCAAGCCAGGAAGAAGCCGCCATCGCTTCGTCCCGGTGGCGGCTTTGCTTTGTCTGGCGGGGATAGGCCACGGTACCGACGGGGCGGCTTTAGGCATGAAACACACTTGGTACGTCACTTTTGAAGTGCCGCTGGATGGCACACTGTCAAGACGGCGACATCCGCGGCTAACCAACACGTTTGAAAGCGAAGCAGCAGCCAAGGATTTTGCGCGAACCAAATTCAACGACGGACTGATCGTCAGTGCAGGGACTGTCATCCCTCACTTTCCGAGAGTGTCGATCCCATCGGCCGAAATCCCAACGTGGCTCGAAGCACCGAACCAAGTTGATCCAGATCAATAACTAGGCCACCGACGCTGGTGACATGCTCTAAGGGGCAGCAACCGGGAGCCTGACCATGAATGAACGTTCGGAGCCGAAACAGGTCTGTCGTCGCAACGCACTAACCTTCCTTGGATACGCAGGGGTGTTTGGGCTTGTGGTTTCGTCCTCAATTTTGGCGGCCTCAGAGGCTGTTGCTCAAACCACTGCGCCAGCCGCCGCGCCTACCACGCCGCCAGCGGACGCGCCGAAGTCAGGCACAGAACGCCGCCAGGAGCGGCGCAGCGGGCGAACAGAGCGCCGCCAGGAACGCCGCACGGGACGCACAGAGCGGCGCCAAGAGAGGCGTACGGGACGCGACGAGCGACGGGACGCTCGCGACGGCACCCCGGCCGCCACGACGACCACCGAGCAAAAGAAGTAGTCCGTTCATTGCCAAGCACAGCTACCGGGCCGCCCAAGCGTAGGCCCGGAAGGCCGTACAGCGCGCGGCCAGCGCCGTCTACGGAAAGCGGGGCGGGGCTATCGAAATCGGCTTCTCTCGCGAGGGGAGAAGAGGAGGGGATGGAAATTTCGGAATAATAGCAGTATACGCCTGTTTTGCCCGACGGCGCAAGCGCTTCAGAGGCGTCTGGATCGAGGGATTCATCAGGCGCTTAAGCCATTGATTCTGCCCGCCCCGGCTACTGTGCATGGGGTTGTTTTCGAGGTTTCTGATTCAGGGAGACCATGCGCCCCCGCCGCAAGCGCGTCGCGACGACCCTCAGCTCTGCCGAAAGCCCATCCGGAAGGCGCCCCAGTGCTTGCCGCGGATCATGATCGGCGAGGACAGGTCCTTCATCAGCACGAACTGCCCGCCGCCCATGTCGCGGCGATAGGTCTGCAGCAGGAACGGCTTGGTGTTGGCCGCGACCTTCTGCACCGCGCGATCGGTGAACAGGCGGCGGTTGCGGCAATTGGCGTTATTCCAGACCGGGTCCTTGCCCTGCGGCAGGCGGTAGTTCGGGTTGTGCGTCGGCAGATAGCCGCCCTTGGCCCAGGCGACGCAGAACACGATGCGGGGATCGGATTTCTGGATCGGGTCCTGGATCGCGGGCAGCACGCGGTCTGTGAAGTCGACATAGTTGGTGTTGTACTGCTTGGGATCGGTGCCGGGGATTTCCCGATAGTTCTCGTCCATGAACTGGTCGAGCGTGATCTCGCCGCGGCCGATGGCGGCTTCGAACTCGTCCGAGATCCGCTTTGCGATCTCGACGACAATTCGGATCAGCGGCGCATCCGATGTCTCGACGCCGCTGTCGGCGATCAGCGCGATCAGCCCTTCCGACGTGTCGAGCAGTTTGGTCACGCGCTGATCGGCGTTCTTGAGATCGCGTGAGGAGAGATCGACGCCCTTGGCGAGTTCGTTGAGCTCGCTGATGACGGTGTCGCAGTGTCCGAGGTTGGAGGTTGCCGCGCGCGTGACGCTGCCGATCTCCGCTTCCACCGAGGCGAAGCCCTGCTGAACCCGCGAGATGATGCCGGAGATCCGCTGGGCGCCTTCGCCGGCCGTCTTCGCGCGCTGCGAGGCATCGCTGCTCTCGCCGATCAGACCTTCGATCTGGCCGTCGAGATCGCGCACGGTGTCGGAGATCTGGTGCGTGGCCTGGCGGGTGGCTTCCGCGAGGTTCTTGACCTCGCTTGCCACCACCGCGAAGCCGCGGCCGGCATTGCCGGCGCGTGCCGCCTCGATGGTGGCATTGAGCGCGAGCAGATTGGTCTGCTTCGCGATCGCCTCGATCGAGCCGGAGACCTTTGCGACTTGTGCCAGCGCGGAGCCGACTGCGCTGAGCCGCGCCTCGATGCGTTCGACGGCTGCAACGAGTTCGGAGATGTGGCTAACCGCGGCGTCGACTGCGCCGCGCGACTGCGCGATCTCGCCGACCGCCGCTGACGTGGTCGTTTGCACCGCCTGTGACGCATTGGCGATGTCGTGGTTGGCCGACACCATCGTCTCGGCGGTTTCCTGGAGGTGGTGGAAACGTTCCGACTGGTTCGCGACGCGGCTTGCGACTTCCTGGACGTTGCCGGCGATGTCAGCCAGTTCCACGCCGAGGCCGCCGATGCGGTCGGCGAGCTGATCGATCAGCCGTTCGGAAAGTGTTCGGTTGGAGCCGGTGTCCAGTACTGCAAGTTGTACGACGGACATGTCTTGAGAGTCCTCCAGTCAGAGCCATTCGCCGGCTCTCCGCGGCATTCCCATTCCAATATCGATCTTAGGAGGTGATTCGCGCTTTGGCGTCTTGCCTGAGCGCGCACTAGAGCTTGTAGGCCGTCCTGAATCCGCCCCAGTGCCGGCCTTGCACGCGGATCGGAACGTCGATCTCGCGCATCATCACCGTATTTCCGTTGCCCATGTCGCGTGCATAGCTCTGCACCAGATACGAGCGCAGGTTGCGCGCGGCAGCCAACCCCGCCGGATCGTTGAACATCCGCCGGTTGCGGCTGTTGGCCGTGTTCCAGGCGGCATCACCAGGCCGCTGCGGATGCGAATAGATCCTATTGTGCACCGGCAGGAAGCCGTTGCGATCGACCATGGCGCAGAATGCCATGCGCGGGTCCTTCGCCAGAAAGGCTTCCTGGAACGCCGGCAGCGCGCGATCGGCCCAATCCAGATATCTGGTGCGGTACTGCTGCGGATTGGTTCCGGCGATTTCGGCATAATCGGTGTCGAAGAGGTGGTCGATCTTCACCTCGCCGCGGGCAACCGCCTGCTCGAAGATCGCGGTCAGCGCGTTACCCGCCTCCATGGCGCGGGTGACAAACTCCGTGTTCTCCTCGTGGATCGACCACAGCCTGTCCTCGATCTTCTCGCGTAGCTCGGCATTGGGACTAACGAATTGCGCGCGGGCCCCGGCCTTGGACTGCTCGACCACGCGCAGGCGGCAGGCACCGACGCCTTCGAGGGTGCCTTCGACCATGGCTTGCGATGCAAGGCGGCCCGCGTCCGCGCCGCCGATCAGCACGCCGTCCATCGCTATCTCGTAGACCGGCAGCACGCCGCGGGCGGTTTCGAGCTTGAGATGGCAGGGCAGCCGCTCGGTCTTGCGGCGGTCGTCGTGCTCGCTCTGGCGCAGCAGCACGGCGCAGCGCGATTTCAGTTTCTGTGCGAAGGCGGTCACGGCCTTGCCTGCGCTGGCGACGTGCTCGCCGTGGCTCTCGGCCGCCTTGGTCGCAGCATCGATCTCGGCTGCGCTTTCGCCGACCGAGATGATGAACTGCGACGCGCTGGTCGCGTTGCCGGAGACTTCGCTGGTGGTGGCATTCTGTTCGGCGACCGCGCCGTTGACGGTCTCGAACACCGGACGGATCGCCTCGATCGCCTGCGAGATGCGGTGCACCGCATCTGCTGAGCCGGCGGCGTCGCGCTGCAGAGCGTCGATCTTTTTGGTGATCTCCTCCGTCGCGCCCTGGGTCTGCACCGCGAGTGCCTTGACCTCGGTGGCGACGACCGCGAAGCCTCTTCCCGCAGCGCCCGCGCGCGCGGCCTCGATGGTCGAGTTGAGCGCGAGCAGCGTCGTCTGCCGCGCGATCTGTGCGATCAGATTGACGACGTTGCCGATGGCGGCCGAGGATTCGCGCAAGCGATCGACATTGGCGCGGGCTTCCTGTGCCGCGGCACTGGCCTCGTCGGCGAGCTTGCCGGCCTCGCGAACCTGCGCCCCGATGCCCAGCGCCGACTGGGTGAATTTGTCGGCGGCATGGGCGAAGGTGGAGGCATTCGATTGCGCGGCGTTGGTCCGGCCGGTCAGGGCGTCGGTGCGGTCGCGAATGGCGGCAAGCGTCGTGGCGGTCGCCTCGGCGCCGCCGGCCACCGAATTGGCGGCGCGCTCGAGCTGGCGAATCATGGCGCCCAGCTCGAGTTCCAGCAGTTCCAGGATTTCCTTGGCCGAATCGCTTTCGACGGCCGCGGCAGGCTCGGGATGGGCCGCCGGCTGCGCGGCCTGCGGGGCAGCCGCAGTTGCAGCCATGTCCGGCAGACGCTTCCGAAATAGTTCGAATGCCATCAGCTCTCTCTTGTCACGGGACGGTCGGAGGCTATTTTCGCAGGCTGGAATGAAATCAGGGTTAACGATGCCTGACATCTAGGCACGGGCCCGTACGGTGTTACCTTAAAGTCGTAGAGCCTCTTTCTTTCCAGGGGGGTCGCGGCCTATAAGGCCGCGCTTCCCACGCTCACCTTGGCGCACGAGTCCCTAGAGAAGATCACGCATGGCCGGACATTCCCAATTCAAGAACATCATGCACCGCAAGGGGCGGCAGGATGCCCAGAAGTCGAAACTGTTCGGCAAGCTGGCGCGGGAAATCACCGTCGCGGCCAAGCTGGGGACGCCCGACCCCAACATGAACCCGCGCCTGCGTGCCGCCATCACCGCGGCGCGCCAGGAGAACATGCCGAAGGACAATATCGAGCGCGCCGTCAAGAAGGCGCTCGGCAGCGACAGCGAGAATTATGACGAGATCCGCTACGAGGGTTACGGCCCGGGCGGCGTTGCCGTCATCGTCGAGGCGCTGACCGACAATCGCAACCGCGCGGCTTCCGACATCCGCTCCTTCTTCGCCAAGTCCGGCGGCAATCTCGGTGAAACCGGCTCGGTCTCCTTCATGTTCGACCGAACCGGCATCATCGAATACGACCGCAGCATCGCCTCCGACGATGCGGTGCTGGATGCCGCGATCGAGGCCGGCGCCGACGACGTGATCTCGAGCGAAGGCGGCCACGAGATCTACGCCTCGACCGAAGGCTATCGCGACGTCGCCAAGGCGCTGGAGGCCAAGTTCGGCGAGCCGCGCAAGGCCGCGCTGATCTGGAAGCCGCAGAACACGGTCGCAGTCGACGACGAGACCGGCGAGAAGCTGCTCAAGCTGATGGACCTGCTCAACGAGCACGACGACGTCCAGCACGTCTACGCCAATTTCGAGGTGTCGGACGCGCTGCTGGCGAAGATGGGCGGGTAGGGGGGCACTTCCCCTGTTACTTCCGTTCTGTTTCTGTTTCCCCCACGGCGGCCAGCCGCTATCACTGGCTCATGACGACGCTCCCGATTCGTGGCCCCGTTCGCATCATCGGCATCGACCCTGGCCTGCGCCGCACCGGCTGGGGCGTGATCGAGGCCGAGGGCAACCGCCTGATCTACGTCGCCTGCGGCTCGGTGGAGCCGCCGGACGATTTGCCGCTGGCGAGCCGGCTGCTCGCGATCCATGAGGGGCTGGCCGCCGTCCTGTCCAGTCACAAGCCGATGGAAGCCGCGGTCGAGCAGACTTTCGTCAATAAGGACGGCGTCGCGACGCTGAAGCTCGGCCAGGCCCGCGGCGTCGCCATGCTCGCGCCTGCGATGTTCGGCATCAGTGTTGCCGAATACGCGCCGAACCAGGTGAAGAAGACGGTGGTCGGCGCCGGCCACGCCGACAAGCAGCAGATCGCGATGATGCTCAAGATTTTGCTGCCGAAGGCCGATCCGCCGTCCGCGGACGCCGCCGACGCGCTCGCCATCGCCATCACCCATGCCCATCATCGCCAGAGCACCGCGCTGCGGCTGAAGGTGGCAGGCTTATGATCGGCAAGCTCAAGGGCCTGATCGATTCCTACGGCGAGGATTTCGTCATCCTCGACGTCGGCGGGGTCGGTTATCAGGTGCATTGCTCGACGCGCACGCTGCAGCATCTGCCCTCGCCGGGCGAGGCCGCCGTGCTGTCGATCGAGACCTATGTTCGCGAGGATCAGATCAAGCTGTTCGGCTTCCGCAGCGATCAGGAGCGCGAATGGTTTCGCCTGCTTCAGACCGTGCAGGGCGTCGGCGCCAAGGTCGCGCTCGCCGTGCTCGGCACGCTTGGGCCGTCCGACCTCGCCAACGCGATCGCGTTGCGCGACAAGGCTGCGGTGGCGCGCACGCCGGGTGTCGGCCCCAAAGTCGCAGAGCGCATCGTCACCGAGTTGAAGGACAAGGCGCCGGCCTTTGCCAATGTCGATCCGGCGGTCGTGCACCTCGCCGGCGCCGTCGACGACCAGCGCGCGCCGCGGCCCGTGGCGGACGCGATCTCCGCGCTGGTCAATCTCGGCTACGGCCAGCCGCAAGCTGCCGCGGCCATTGCATCTGCATCGCGCAGCGCGGGTGAGAATGCGGAGACCGCGCAGCTCATTCGCCTTGGCCTGAAGGAGCTCGCGAAGTGAGCGATCCTAAGGCCAACCGCATGGTCACGCCCGAGCGCCGCAGCGACGATGTCGGCGACACTGCGCTGCGTCCGCAATCGCTGTCCGACTTCGTCGGCCAGCAGCAGGCGCGCAAGAATCTGTCCATCTTCATCGAGGCGGCGCGCAAGCGCGGCGAGGCGCTGGATCACGTGTTGTTCGTCGGTCCTCCCGGCCTCGGCAAGACCACGCTGGCGCAGATCGTGGCCAAGGAGCTCGGCGTCGGCTTTCGTGCCACGTCGGGCCCGGTGATCGCCAAGGCCGGCGATCTCGCCGCGCTGCTCACCAATCTCGAAGAGCGCGACGTGCTGTTCATCGACGAGATCCATCGCCTGAGCCCGGCGGTGGAAGAAGTACTCTATCCCGCGATGGAGGATTTCCAGCTCGACCTCATCATCGGCGAGGGTCCGGCGGCGCGCTCGGTCAAGATCGAGCTATCGAAATTCACCCTCGTCGGCGCCACCACCCGCGCCGGTCTGCTCACCAATCCCTTGCGCGACCGCTTCGGCATTCCGGTCCGGTTGAATTTCTACACCATCGAGGAGCTGGAAAGCATCGTCACCCGTGGTGCCCGCGTGCTCAACGTCGGCATGAGCGCGGATGGCGCCAACGAGATCGCGCGACGCGCGCGTGGCACGCCGCGTATCGCCGGCCGGCTGCTGCGCCGCGTGCGCGATTTTGCTTCGGCGGCCGATGCCGACAGGATCGATCGCAAGATTGCCGACCACGCGCTGAGCGCGCTCGAGGTCGATGCCGCCGGCCTCGACGCGATGGACCGCCGTTACCTCACGACCATCGCGCAGAACTATGGCGGCGGCCCGGTCGGCGTCGAGACGATGGCCGCCGCTCTGTCGGAGCCGCGCGATGCGATCGAAGACATCATCGAGCCCTATCTGATCCAGTGCGGCTATCTGCAGCGCACTCCGCGCGGCCGCCTGCTCACCTCGCACGCCTTTCGCCATCTCGGCATCAGCGAGCCATCGCGCGATGCGGCGGCACAGTTCGGCCTGTTCGGCACCGACGAGAGCGACGACTGATCTGCGCAAGTACGGACGGTCGGGCCGTCATGAATTTCCGGTGATCTCGTGCAGAGGGTCTGCACAAGCGCACCCCATTTCCGCTTCAATCGGGTCGCATCAACAAGCTGCATCACGATCGGGCTGCCATGATCACGCGCCGTCACCTCATCCGTTCCTTCGGCGGCCTCTCCGCTCTCGCCGTCTCGACCGCGGCCTACGGCGTCGGCGTCGAGCCGGTGCTGCGGCTTCGCGTCACCCGCTATCATCCAACCCCGCGGCAATGGCCGGCGGACTTCCCGCTGAAGATTGCCGTGATCGCCGACATCCATGCCTGCGATCCCTGGATGCCGCTGGAGCGGATCGAAGCCATCGTCGACCGCACCAATGCGCTCAGCGCGGATATCATCGTGCTGCTCGGCGACTATGTTGCCGGTCTGCACCAGGTCACGCGCATCATTCCGGCGAGCGAATGGGCCAAGGTGCTGGCCGGCCTGAAAGCGCCGCTCGGCGTCCATGCCGTCATGGGCAACCATGACTATTGGGCCGATAGGACCGTGCAGCAGGCCGGCCACGGGCCGACGGTCGCGCATCGCGCGCTGGAGGCGGCCGGCATTCCCGTCTACGAGAACGACGTCGTGCGGCTCGCCAAGGATGGCCGCGCATTCTGGCTCGCCGGCCTTGGCGATCAACTCGCCTTTCTGCCGGCGCGACGCTTCCGGAGCACGGGACGCTTCGGCGCCGACGATCTCGACGCGACGCTTGCCAAGGTCACCGACGACGCGCCGATCATCCTGCTCGCGCATGAGCCCAATATCGCGCCGCGCATGCCCGCCCGCGTCGCGCTGCAACTGTCCGGCCACACCCATGGTGGCCAGGTCCGCCTGCTCGGCTGGTCGCCGGCGGTTCCGCCGCAGCACGGCATCCGGCTCGCCTATGGTCATGTCCGGCTGAAATGCGACGTCATCATCTCCGGCGGCCTCGGTTGCAGCATCATGCCGCTCCGCGTCGGCGTGCCGCCGGAGATCGTCGAGGTGACGCTGGGGCGTGGGCCGGCGGTGGTCTAGCCACGCTTGCGCAGCCGGCCGTTTTTGCGCAAAACGGGCTGGTTACCGAAAAGCGAAGAGGCTCGCGACGTGACAGCTCATCTCGACGGCGAGATCCGCGACGGCCGCCACCATATGCAGGTCCGCGTCTATTACGAGGACACGGATTTCCCTGACTTGCCATTGTCGTAGTAGGCAAACGTGCTGATTTCTCGCGCCTTGCTGCGGTTTTCTGGGAAAAGGTTCTTGCCGTAAAGCGCGGAGCTGTTCAGGTAGGGCGTATATTCGTAGGGCATCCGCTTGCGAACCGGATGCACTACTATGCATTCGATCAAGTTGCGGAAGGCTACGCGAGTTTCGATCGCCTTCGGATTGGCCTTGAGCGCGGTGACCAGTCTTCTAACCTCCGAACGGTATCGGTCACCGAATTTCGGGTGATCGAAGCCAATGACATTTTCGCCGCCAGCGCCCAGCAGCCGCAAGCGCTCTTCAACGCTTTCCCGCTCCAGGTCGCACTCATCGATGCGCTTGAGCAACTCGTCCGGCTTCCGGCGGCTATTTGCGATGGCATATGACAGGCGTTCCATCTCGGTAGTCAACACGCGGCGTCGACGCTCTAGCTTAGAGTGTTCGCTGCCCTTGTTCCGATCGTTTTTGCGCTCCTCCTTCCAGGCACACATCGCCTCTTCAATGGCTTTCGGCGAAAGCAATTTCAGTTGGATTTTGTCGGAGGCATCCTCGAGCAGAACGTCCATGTCGAAGCTACGGGTGTGCTCGCACGTGCCCCGCTGATGCGCGCTCGCGCATGCCGCGCGCGGTGCACCGTTACGCGAGGATTGAGCGATTCGCATGTGGCCATTGCAGACGCCGCACCGGAGCACACCGGCAAGCGGGTGCTCGTTGTTGCGCGGGATCACGGCGCGACGCCGCGGCTTGCCAGTCGGTCCGAACATAGATACGGCGCGCGCGCTACGAACCTCATGCGCTCGATTCCAGAGCGCTTGCGGCACGATCCGTAGCTCCGGCTTCTTAACTATGATGTGGCGCTCTTCTGGATTGCGGCGCTTCTGTTTCTTCTGGGTCTCCGGGTTGAGAATTGTCGAGCGAACGTTCCAATGTATCTCGCCTATATATACATCGTTGCCGATAATACCGCGACCATGCCGGCCGCCTGTAATGCACTGGTGATTCCAGGTGGTACGATCAGCCTTGTTCTTGTGACGAGTTGCCCCTGGTGAGGGCACGCCTTCGCGGGTGAGATCAGCGGCGATAGTTCGGGTCGAGCGGCCCGCTGCATATTCGCTGAAGATGCGGAGCACAATCTTTGCTTCGTTGTCATCGATCACGCGTTCGCCCGGCGCGCCCGGCCTCGGCCGATAACCATAGGCGCATGAGCCAGGAATTCTTCCGTTGGCAACAGCGTTGTCATGGCCGCGCCGAACCTTTTCGGCGAGCTGCGGCTTGTAAATCGTGTTGTAGAGACTTGCGATGCTGATGTCAGTGGCGGTCGCATAGACCCCCTTCTGATCCATCAGCTCAACGCCGTTGAACTCGAAAACCTGCTTGAGACGCTGGATGGTTGCGGGATCGCGCGACAAGCGGTCGAAATGCTCAACCACGACTACGTCAAAGTCCCGGTTTCTCACACCGTTGAGTAAACGCTGATAGCCGTCCCGCGCACCTTCGGTAAGACCAGATTTTGCGGCATCGACAAACTCGCCGATGACATCGAGGTCGTTGCGCAATGCGACCTTCCGGCAGAGCAATAGCTGACCATCAATCGAGGTCGCCTTTTGCATGTCGCTGGAATAACGGGCGTATAGTACGGCCGTTTTCTTCGATGACGCTGTCGTCATGTCGGTCCTTTATCGGCTGCCCCGAGCCGTGATTTTCATCCCGTGCGACCTGACGTCCGATAGCGCGCGCCAACTCAAACCAGATTTCCTCATTGTCCGGATTATCCCAGCTCTGAGGATGTGAGGGGGCGAGCGGTCGAATGATCGCTCGTTGTCTTCGGAGAGATCGGGTGCGGGTACGCATTTGCAAACTCGCGAGCAGAAGCTAGCCTAAATTTCTGCGCTGCGCTACAGCCAAGCCGCAGCGATTACTCGCAACGCTTCTCGCATGCTGACTTCGGCAGCGTCGAATGAAAATGAAATTATTGAAGTGCCGCGGCGCGCGTGAGGGCATTCCTAGCGATGAGGCGCGTAGTCGAGAGCAGATACGCTAAGCAAAGCGGAGTAAAAATACTTGCAGGTGACGGCGACGAAGTCCGTGGCTGCGTGAGCTGTGCCTAGCGGACCCGTTCTCGGTTCATGAGGCTCTCGTACAGATGTGTAGTGGCCGGCGCGGAGCGCCGGCTCGTCCATCAACCGCTGGCGGACGGATTGTCGCGCACAGCCCAGACGCCGTGGTTCGACCCAAGGAACCGTCGCTGGTTGGGGCTTTCTTATTCCGTTGGTTCGATGACCCTTGCGTCGAGCCTCCAAGAGCAAGCACTCGCGTGTGGGTGAGCTCCGCAAGCGCGCGTCGAAAAAGCACTGTCAGAAAAACGCTTACTTCTGACAGAGTCCTCCCGTTCCGGCATCCAAGCAGTTCAAAACTGAACTCGCTTCAGCTCCCGTCCGGCGTCTGGATCCCCGCGGATTTCCTCCCTGTCGGCTGGCGAGACACCGTCGATGATGCCCCGTGGCGCCTCACCAGCGCTGGCGATATACGCGACCCGCTGGCCTGTGGTGGGAAGAGCACGCCGAGTCTGCCGTCTCGGCCAAGATCGGGTCGGACAGGATACCTTCGCCGTTTTCCACGAGGAATCAGCCAGCCCGCAACGGGAATCGCGGCTCCGTCGAGGCATTAGGATGGCCGCCTCGGTGCGTCGGAGTGGTGTAATTATGTTTTGTCCTATTTTATTGAACGTCTTCGCGTTTATGCGTCCATGTTTTGTGGGAACGGAGACCACGATGCCAAAGCATCAGACCTCGCTTGAAAAGATCGAGCGCAAGAAGGATGACGCTGTCTTCCTAGTGTGTGAGTTCACCAAGCTCGGCGGTGAAGATCAGGCCTTGCGCGCGCTTCGCACCCCTCTGGGCAAGGGCCGTCTTGTACGGCTCGGCCACGCCCCATGGCCGTGCCAGTCCCTCGAGGCTGACGCCGGATGGCTTCACCGGCGCGGCGCGTCAAGCGCTCGACGAGCGTGCCGTGGAAGGGGAACCTACCGAAGCCGAAAGTGCCCTATGATGAGGGCCTTCTCGACTCAGATTCCCGTCAAACCCGGTCGTCCCTCAAGGCCGCCTCTCGCGTAAAGGTCCTGATCATCATCCATGCAGGCACATACACCAGGTCGTCGCGGGAGGCATAAATCGGCTCAACCCGGGCAATTGGTCCGGCGGGCTTCGGAGGCCTACGGCTGCCGCATTTGCTGATGAAGGCGGCGGCTCATGGCGCTGTCGATGGCTGCCTCGCGCTCCTTGAGATCGTAGCCTTGCAGGGCGCCGTCGTCTGACCTCCCGCGAGATCCAAAGGGCCTCCCGTGAGCGAGGGAATCTGCCTGCGGATCGGGCCGATGAGGAGCCGAAGCGCAGATCGTCGGTTTCGGAGCCGAAGAAGGACAGGCGCGCCGCATCAATACAGCCCAAAATGAGCGCGGAATTCAGCGATCGGGCCCCTCATATTCGGCCCAACAATCTGTCGTCTCGTACACCCTCACGCTCGAGAGTTGCGCAAGGCGCGGTTTCGCGTGCTGCCAGATCCAGATGGCGATATTTTCCGCCGTCGGATTTTCGAGTCCCGGGACTTCGTTCAGGCAATGGTGATCGAGCTTCTTTAGAAGAAGACCGAACGCTTCTTCCATGCTGAAGAAATCCATTACGAACCCGGTGTGCGGATCGACGGGCCCGTTCAGCACGACCTCGACGCGATAGGAATGACCGTGCGTCCGATGACAGCGATGTGTCTGCGGGACGGTTGGAAGTCGGTGCGCTGCCTCGAACTTAAATACCTGGGATATCTTCATCTGATGCCGGGATGTTTTGTGACATTGCACGCTGATTCGCCATTTCCGATGAGTCAGGCGTTGCGCGACGGCCTGCCGCATGTGGTCGACGGCGCCAGGGCCGTCTGTGGGCCGAAGCAGAAATCGTCCGAGCCCTCTCATCGAACCGCCGGCACACGGCTGCGGCTACACGAATTTTGAGTTCGTGTCCGCGAGCGATGCCCAGTGCGGCGCGATTTGCTGCCGCAAACCCACTTACCACGCCGGCCGGGACCAGCAGCCTGCCGTTCGTCTCGATCGCGACAAGGAACCCGAGATCATGGAGCGCTTGCACGACATCGTCGCCGAACCTAACACTGGTTCTGGGCACGTTCATTGCGTGTGCCATGCAGACGATGGAGCGTCTACTACAAGATCCGGTAGATGCCAAAGCCAAGTTGAGGCTCTAGGGTCCGGCCGCGTTCCCCCGCCGATCATCATCGAGGAAAAACGCAACGGATGAGAAGTCAACAAAGGGCAGAACGGCACAATATGACTGGCAGAACCTAGGTGGCTACGCACGGACACCTCAATCAGGATCCTCGTTGTTCTACTTAAGAGCCGCAGAAGCCTGCGATTGGCGGGAGGCGTATGCCTAGGGAAAATCGACCAAAGCAAAAATCAGCTTGTGAAACGTCAAACGGGTCCACGCGATCACGACGATCGATCGGCGCAGATAAACTTATGTACCGCTGTGCAAGAGCGGATCGGAAAAGCTTGCGCTGAGTGCGCGATCAGCGAATTTGGAAAGTAGCGACACGTTCATGCATGAATGAGCCGGATACGGAATTCGCGCTCGAGAGCGAGCGAAGTTTGATGCCACAGAAGAAACAGCACATCGATCTATCGGACCCGAATCTCTCGAGCCTTATCCTGCGGCTCGCCATTCCATCTGTTGTTGGTTTATCGATCCATGCTTTACAGCAGGTCGTCAATGCGATCTTTGTTGGCGCACTTGGCGCGCAGGCGACCGCAGCTGTGAGCATGACCTTGCCGATCATGGTCCTGCTCGCGGCAGCCGCACAGGGAATCGGTGTTGGAACGGCGTCCTTCATATCTCGTCATCTGGGCGCTCGTGAGTACCTAGAGGCGAGTCGAGGCGCAAGTACAGCTCTCGCGCTCACCGCTCCGATTGGCATCATAGTTACCGTCGCTCTGCTTCCAAGTCTGCCAGCGATATTCGCAATCCTCGGAGCGACTCCAACCATCATGCCCGTGGCGCTCGACTACGCGGGAACGCTTTTGTTCGGGAACACCCTGATGCTTCTAAACATCGTTAGCGGGTTCATTGTCAGAGCCGAAGGCGATACGCGATTCAGCATGTGGGCGATGCTTACCTCGTTTCTACTGAACGCTGTGCTTGACCCTGTCTTCATATTCTTGTTTGACCTTGGCGTGCGTGGCGCAGCCCTCGCAACGCTGGTATCGCAGATCGCCGCTATTGGACTGTATATTGCGTATTTTGCGAAGCTTGGCGGGACAGTTCTCGTCAGGATATCTCACATATCATTGCGAGCAGATCGCATCAGACAGCTCGCGTTGGTGGGCGCGCCAGCGACAATGACGAGTATCTTATCGGCTCTTGCGGTTATGCTCTTGTACGGAGCTGCCGCACCGTTCGGCGATGATTCCATCGCTGCAGTTGGAATAGCTGTGCGAATCTTGATGGTCGGCGCACTGCCTATCACCGGGTTCTGCATAGGCGCTCAAGCTATCCTGGGTTTCGGTTGGGGCGCACGCGACTATGTTCGTATTCTGAAGGCTGCGAAGTTCATGCTCTTCGTGACGGTCGCATTCTCCATCGCGTATTCTGCGGCCGTTGTTGTTTTTGCAAGGCCTTTGGTGAGTCTATTTAGCGATAACGAGAATGTCACGGAAATAGCCGTCTCGTCCTGCATCGTGTTCCATCTCTTCTTTGGACTGTTTGGGGTTCAGAGTTTCGTGACGGCAATGCTTCAGGCGTTTGGGAGAGCACGCCTCAGTGCAATTGTGGCCCTGGCGAGGCAGGGCTATCTCTTCATACCGGCCGTACTGTTATTCCCGGTGGTTGCGGGTTTCGATGGGCTGTTAGCCAGTCAAGCAATCGCTGAGCTGGGCGCCGGAATGATCGCTCTGTTCGTCATGTTCCATCAGTTCGGTGAGCTCAGACGAGCGCTCCGGCACCGTGGCTCAAGAGCGATCGGGATAGCGGGTTGACCTTAGAATGGATGTCATCGAACCCAGAGCATTGGGCGCAAGCCTCCCGAGAAGCTCGCGGCAAGACGGGCTGCCAGTGGGCACGGATTTTGCGGGCTCGCGGGCGTGCGATCCGCGCGGTCCTTCCTCCAGCCGTGCTCCTCGCACTCGCGGATCGCACCGGCTCGCCTAGCGGACGGATCGGGCAGTTCGGCGAGCGATAGCCGATGTGCTCCCGCTCGCCAGGCGGGCTGGCAAGGGCTCTACGCGCGGTCGAAAGGCTCGGCTTTAGCAGAGTGGGTGGTTTCTGCGCTTATGCAGGTTTGTCTCTTAACCCGCGTCTTTGGAGCTGACTTGAATGCCGCCGCTTTGGGTCGACACTTCGCAGGACGCTCTTGAATTTTCGCCTGCCACGATTTGCTGTTGGGCCGTCGTGGCCGCCTCGGTCAATCTCGCTTTCATCGCATTGGTGATATTTCTGGCGTGACCGCGAGACGCAATCTTGCTGATTGGACTAGTTGTCTCACCCGCGTCTGAAACGCGCAACACGCACCAGGGAGCTCGGTGCTCTGAAGCACAAGCATTCCGACGTTTCATATCCAGGCTCAGGAGCTATCGTGACTGTCTGCACTGGGCAAGTGTTTGAGATGGCCGTAAAGCAATTCGAACTGATCGCGAATTATCCCGAGGATACCAGACGACCTAAGAACCCGCCTGCTGATGCCGAAGGAATCTGTCACGGTATTGTTCAAGGCTTTGGAGATGTCGGTTCGATCACCGCACTCGAGCTACACAATATGCGAGCGAAAGTGATCGGAGTCAGAGATCACACGGGCGCGCTTTATCGACCTCGGCGCTCGATATACCACAGCTGGTCGGACATGCTGCCTCCTAGGTAGCCTGGATGGCCACTCCAGCGAGCTTGCTCTAGACCCAGGCGAGCTGCTGACGATCCCGTGTGACGTGCTTGTTCCGGCTGCCCGGAACGGGCATCGACCCCGAAATAGCCAGTAGGAAGGCCATCAGGAGCAGATCTTTCTCATCCCCATATTCTCTGCAACTCGGGCGGTGTCGTGGTCAGCTACTTTGAATGGGGTGCAGGGCTTCCAACGACTATTCTGGGAGGAGGAAGTCACGAGTAGGGAGTATCAACTTTGGATCGTGCTTTCGAGCGCGTCTTGGCGCGAAGCAAACGTGAAAACAATCGCACGGCAGCCATCGCGATAGGTGTCGAGCGCGTTCGTGGAGCAAAAGAAACACGCGGACGGTTTCCCCATTAGTGTGATCTCGCTGCAAGTTCGATAGTCGGGCCGATGACGGACCGGAGTTTCTGCACCGTAGGCCTAGGTGGGTCACCGCCGAAGTTCACGGCGGCGGCCCTTTCTTTACTAGTGAATGAGTCCGTACGTCTTACGAATGCCCGTCGATCAGAATTGAACCTTGTTTTCACCCGTCACACTTACAAAGGCAAATCTTTGTGGGGCTTGTTGAAGGTGCCGATTCCAGCCTGGCGCCGCTCCCACGATTCCATCAGCTGCTCGACAGTATCTCACTACTATTCGGCGGCGGACTCCACCGTAAATCCGGGCGGGCCACGCCGGTAATGACTTCCAGCTTCGAAAACGTCTCGGACGGTTCAAGGTACTTCTGCCAGGGAAACGCGTACGGCTTCAGGATGCTCGTCCAGGAAGGCTGGAGTCTGGAGCTTGACTACGGTGGGCCTTTTCAATTGACCTTGTAAGAGGCCTGAAAGAACGTACCCCAGCGCTCTATGCTGAACTTCGAAAACTGAGCCGCAGTGGTTCCCGGATAACAGCCTGTGCATATCGCTTCGCTGTCCTTTTGGGTCCACATTGCCCAATAGCGCCCGCCGACGCCGAGGCTGAGATTATCGGTGATGAAGTAGGACAACACGCCTTCGACCTGTACACCCCCGCCTCCATTCCCGCGATGATCAATAAAGGTAGTCCTCGGGCGCAACAAATGGTGGTCGCGACCAGCGAAATCGGTCCAAGGCAGGTAAGCGACATCCGTGCTTAAACGCCAACGCTCGGTAAGCATGGTTTCGGCGCTCAGGCCGACGCGAGGTGCATTCCACTGCGTATCCTGGCTGCCAATGATTTGATCAGCCGACGCCGGGCATAGTGTCATGGGGTTGGCAATCTGCATGCATGCCATCGTATCGGAGTTCTGGGCGTAATAGGCCCAGCCGATAAATCCGCCGAGCTTGTAGTTGGCGCCGCGCAAAAAATCGTAACCCGCGTCGACCGTATAATAGGTGAACCTTCCGTTTGCCTGGCCCGATATCGTGTTGCTATAAGAGACCCCGCGAGGGAGGCTCCAATCTTCATCGTTCATCTTTCCTTTATCGAAGCGCCCGATGCCGACGTTGCTCTTCAGGAACACTCCCCACGGGCTGTCAAGACGGCCAAATAATTCCCCGGAAAGTCCGTCGAGGCCATGGTAGGTGAGCCTTGATACAAGAATGTTAGGATCTCCAGTAGCGATCCCATGGGGAACAGCGCTGGCGTCCCATTGGAATCGTCCCCGGCTGAGCCAGAGCCGCGATCCGCCTTCGAACGACCAACCGGCCGTGTAAGCAATCGGCGGCGCGCCGGCAGGTGCTTTCGCATACAGCGGCGCATCGGCCCATTGCGCCGCCCATGGATCGGCGCCAAAATGGTAGTTCAACCCGATCTTTCCGATGTGATAGCTGCTGGACAGGCTCGTTGTGTTCGCCGGAAGAATTGCGAACGGCGGAAGCTGCACCGTCGTAGGCGTTGCGACGCTTGGCCCACCGAAATGCAGATAGTCATACTCTACGTTGACCGACCATGCAGGCGTAAGCGCTTGTTCGACGCCCAGCCCGATGACGCCACCGACCTGACCATAGTCGAAATGAGTTTTCTTCTGCAGCCCGAGGTCATTGAATTCGTAGTTATTGAGGACGTTGCCCTGATTGTATTGCCAAGCCACGCCTCCCTTGAGATAGGCCAGCGTATGGCCGAGAGCGTCCAACACGTAACCGACGCGACCGGTCCCGGTGGTAAAGAGGTTTGGACCAGCCGTGCAGTTTGCGCTCACAACAAAGCCGGAGGCGGCCAGACAAGTATTTGTGCCATCGGAGACAGCGCCGCTGGCATCTAGTTCGACGCCAAAGACCCAGCCGTTCTTCTGCCAATTGTAGCCGATCTGGCCTCCTGCGAGGAACACTGGGGTATCGACGACGCCGCCATAGATTGACGGACCGTAGGGATTACGGAAGGAGGTTCGGCCGTACCCACCGCCGACGTGCCCGCCAATATAGCCTCCGGACCAGCTCCACACCGCTGGTGGCATTTTCACTTCTGGCTCAAGGTCCGCCGCATTGGCTGCACCGGTTGCGATGAGCGCAATTGTTGTGGCTCCCGAAAGAAAAACTCCAGATCGCACCAATACTTCCTTCCCTGCATTTTCTCGGTCGACAACCGAGCGCCCTTAAGTTATCGCCGCAGCAAAACGTCGGGGCGGACCAGACGCTAACGGCGATGCGCCGAGCCCTCCCGAAGACCATCGCACTGCGTGGTGATGATGATGACTGAGTAAAGCAAACCTCGTGCCGAAGAGAGTTCGAAGCTCTGCAGGCACTCCGTGAGGTGTGTAGCGTCAAGTTGCTGACATTTGTCTCAAGACTGACAGTCTGCGCTGCTATCGTCCGACAGGGCGTCGCGCTTCGAACAGTTGTCCCATCGCCCGTCAATACGCCGGTGTAGGGCATGCAACTCCGCATCGTTCAGCGCGGTGATCGAGGAAGCGCCGCTTGGTGTCGTCGGCCGGGGCGATCGCCGCTGCAACCGCGGCCGGCAAGAGAGCTAAAGAACGGCGGCATCAGTTGCGTGATGCTCTCCGCCGACACCATCCAACCGCGCGCCGACTGGTGCTGATCGCCAGCGACGATCTCATTGCCGCCCCCTCAATCGCAATGGCCTCAAGACCGGCAACGGCAATCGCGTACCCCGAGCGCGTCACATCAATGCGCTCGAACTACCATATCCCGGTGTTTAAGCCTGCCGATGGCGGAGTAGTGTGGTCGCCGCCGGGCCGTGTCCCCGTTGGTCTGCTTCACCGGGATCGAGATTGGACCCGTGGCGCCAGCAACGCGCCTGTCGCGATCCGCCCAGTTCCTCGACCTGGTCGAACACCATCTTGATCCTGGACACGCCGATCCGTCTTTCTCATAACGGCCGCCGGGCTTCATGAAGCCGACGGGCGCTGCCATAACCAACTCGCCCCGGAGCGCCTTCTCACAGCGTGCCGAGAGCGAGCGCTGGCGCAACAGATCCGGTTCGTACTCGTTGAGGCTGCCCCTTACCCGGAGCAGCAGGCGGTCGTTGCCAGGCCTCAGCGCTTAGATGGTCTCCTGATCGACCAGAGCCGGTATCGGCCACGCGGCACATCTCGATGAGTTGCTGCCAATCCCGACTGTTGCGAGCGAAGCGCGAGACCTCGCCGGCGCAAACCGCACCAACCCTACCAAGGCAAACCTCCGCTACCATTCGCTCGAAGCCGGCGTGTGTAAGCCGCCGGCGGCTGAACGACCGAGATCATCATCGATCACTTCGATCTCTGAATAAGCTGGGTGATGACGGACTGAGATAGGCGGCGTATCAGGCGGATGTCGAGCCTGCCAGAAGCTCTCAAGGAGCGCCGAAAGGTCGAGAGGCCATGGTGCGGTGTGTGGAAACGGCACTGAGCAATGCACGCCGCCGCGCGCCAGTTCAACACCACGCCGAAGATGGTGGCCAAATGGGTCGAACGGCCGCACAATCTGCGCAACGTTCTGGCCGCGCTTGCATCGATGTCAGCGCGCCGCAGCTTGGCCCTCAGCAGATGCCGGCTCCAGAACACCAGCACATATATCCAGCAGCGTAGCCTTTGAAGAAGCCTCCCTCCTGATGCCCGTGTACAGGTGGGTGGCGTCGAGCTCGAGGATGATCTGCGGCGGGATCACTTGGACGACTCCAAAAACGGCTTCAGGGGCGTCACCACTGCAAGACGCTCTGTCGTTGTCAGGGCATTCCTTCCACCACCAAATTCTTGTTGCAAAAGAACGCCTCGCCGATTCGCGCCCCGATGCTCCTCAACAATGTAAAAATGCACGCTGCGCTTAGGAGAGGCCCGGGCGGCACCCGCTGAGCTGTGCGTCATGAACGGAACGCTGCCATTGTAGTTCAGCGCTCGCTTGCGGGCAGCAGACCGATCAGCGCTTTAGCCTCCGACTTCAGAACTAGAATCGCAGCCTTCCGAGCATCTGCATCAAACCGACTCCGAATGGCGGAGACCGAGAGAGCGCCGCGCAATTGGCCATGAACGTCGATCACAGGCACAGCTGCGGCCGCGACCTCACGATCCCGCTCGCCGATCGAGACGTAGAAGCCACGATCTCTGACCTTCTTTCCATCAGTTGATGCAGAATCGCGGTAGGCGGTAAGAACACGGCCGGCAGCGCCGCGGTCAATCGGCAGTCGGTGACCCTCTTCGAGGTGATGCCGGACCGAACGCGGAGAATTGACGCGATAAAGGCAAATGCGCTCGTCGCCCTCCGCGATGTAGAAGGATGCGGTCTCTCCGGTAGCCTCGACCAGACGATGGAGCGAGGGTCTGATCAGGTCACCAAGGTCGAGCCCGCGCTGATAGAGCGGCCCAAGGCGCCATAGCTCCGGTCCGGGTCGAAATAGCCGGTTCGTACCCCGCACCAGGAAGCCATCCGCCTCCAGAGATGCGGCAAGGCGAAGGACTGTGCTCTTGTAGAGGTCAGTCGCATTCGCAATCTCCGTCAGCGTCATCGCGGCGCGCTCCGGGTCGAATGCCTTAAGGATTGCCAGTGCCCGCCCGACCGCATCAACGCCTGTTCTTACCATCGCTACCTCTGGTTCTGCTCTGCAGAACCAATAGTCAAAATGACGCCAGGAGTCCACCCAAGTTAGCGCGAGCACAATCCTGCACGCCAGAATACGATTGACTCCTCGTGAGAACGCGAGCTACTCGGTTCCAGGTTTCAGAACAAGTTCTATGGAGCGAAACAATGGGGCGGCCGGGACTTGCCGTGGACTTGCACGACGTCATGATTCGCTTCGGCGACTTCACGGCAGTCAAAAGCATGAACCTCCAGGTGGCCGAGACGGAATTCGTTGCAGTGGTGGGGCCGACCGGCTGCGGAAAATCGACCATTCTCAACACTGTCACCGGACTGCTGAAGCCCGCCGCCGGCGACGTTCGCATTTTCGGCAAGTCTCTTACGGGCCTGAACGGTAAGTCCGGCTACATGCTTCAACAGGAAGGGCTGCTGCCCTGGAAGACCGCCCAGGACAATGTCGGCCTCGGGCTCGTCTTTCAGGGCAGGTCGGTCGCGAAAGCGCGCGAGCAGGCACGGCCCTGGCTCGCCAAGGTCGGATTGAAGGGATTCGAGGAGCGCTATCTGCATCAATTGTCCGGCGGCCAACGCAAGCGCGTTGCGATGGCACAAACCCTCATCATGGAGCCCAAAATCGTTCTCATGGATGAGCCGTTCTCCGCGCTGGACGTTCACACACGCCGACTCATGCACCGCATCCTGCTCGACCTCTGGCAGGCGGACCGGCGCTCGCTCATCTTCATCACCCATGATCTCGATGAGGCGATCACGCTGGCGGACCGCGTCGTTGTGATGTCTGCCGGTCCCGCCAGCCGCATGGTTGCCGACGTCAGGATCACGCTCCCTCGTCCGCGCGATGTTTCTGCGCTGCAGACCACCGACGAATTCGTCGCGCTCTATCGTGAAATTTGGTCGCTGCTCGGCGCCGAAGTGGAGAAAAGCTATGTCACGCAGGGGTAGGGTCGCTCTCACGCAGTTCGCCATCCTGCTTGGCATGATCCTGATCTGGGAATTGGGCGTCTGGGCCGGACTGATCGATCCCTTCTTCTTTCCGGCACCGTCGACACTTGTCGTAAGGATCGGGGAGTGGATGTCGACGGCGGACTTTTGGGGCGATATTGGCATAACATTGCTGGAGACGGTCCTGTCGTTCCTGGCTGGCATCGGGATCGGCACAGCGCTTGGGATCTGGCTGGGCTTAAGCCCATTTGCTGCCGAAGTCGTTCAGCCCTTTATCAAGATGTTCAACGCCATCCCGCGGATCTTGCTTGGACCCATTTTCGTCATCTGGTTCGGATTGGGCCTCACCTCCAAGGTTGCGCTCGGCGTCACGCTGGTTCTATTCGTCGCATTCTTCAATACGTTCCAGGGCGTCCGCGAGGTCAATCCGGTCGTGCTGGCGAATGCCCGCCTGCTGCGTGCATCGAAGTCGTCCCTGCTACGGCACGTCTACCTGCCGTCCGCCACGACCTGGATTTTGTCGAGCCTGCGGGTGTCCGTCGGCATGGCTGTGATGGGAGCCGTGGTCGCGGAATATCTCGGCTCGTCCGCAGGATTGGGGCACTTAATTGCGCAGGCCGAAGGCGTCCTCGATGCGACCGGAGTGTTCGCAGGAATTATCGTTCTCTCCGCCTTCGTCGTTGTCCTCGATGCCATTGTCGACTGCGCGGAAAAGCGGCTCCTGGTCTGGCGGCCGGCGCCTGCGCACGAAAGCTGATCGTACGCTCTCCCCTCAATTATGGAGGTTCGCATGCACGTTTCCATAAGATTGATGCCGGTGGTGGCGCTGGCCGCATTCTCGGTCATTTTGGCGCATGCCATCGAGCCCGAGAAAACAAAATTGAAGATCGCGGTGGGGTCACAAATCCTCAACTATATGCCTGTCGAACTTGGAGTGAAGCTTGGCTCCTTTAAGGAAGAAGGCCTTGACGTTACCGTCGAGAACTTCCAGGCCGGTGGCTCAAAGGCTCTGCAGGCCCTGATCGGCGGCTCTGTCGACGGGACTATCGGCTTTTACGATCATACCATTCAGATGCAGGTGCTGGGTAAGCAAATTTCCTGCGTGTTCCTGCTGAATGACATTCCCGGCGTCCTGCTCGGTGTCCGCAGCGACCTCGCCGACAAGGTCAGATCCGGCGCCGACCTGAAGGGGCTCAGGCTCGGGATCACGGCGCCGGGGTCATCGACGGAGAGTATGGCGCGCTACTACATCAAGAAGTCAGGATTGGGTTCACGCGATGTCAACATCATTGCCGTCGGCAGCGGCGCACCGGGCATGGTGGCGCTTGAGGCCATGAACGTCGATGCCCTGGTCTATTTCGATCCCATCGCGACGCTTCTCGCGCGCAAAAAGAACGCGACAGCGCTGTTCGATGCGCGCACGATCGAAGGCTCAAAGCAGGCCTTCGGCGGGTCCTATCCGACCGCGTGTCTCTACCTTCAGCAGACTTTCATCGACAAAAATCCCGAAACGGTCCAGCGCCTGGTCAACGCCTTGCTCAAAACTCACCGCTGGATCAACGCAACGCCGACGGAGCAGCTCGTCGATACGATTCCTCCTGGTTACAAGACTGACAATCGCGAGGTGAATATCGAAATCATGAACGCATCGAAAGCGCTCTTCTCGCCAACCGGACAGATGGACATCGAGGCGGCCAAGGTCCCGCTGGCCGTCCTAAGCGACTTTGATCCAAAAATTGCTGCCGCAAAGATCGACTTGAACAAAACCTTCACCAATCGTTTTGCGGAACGCGCCGCACAACAACTGAAATAGCTGCCAGCCGGCCAAGCCCTCACCATCGGATCACCTAAAGGAAGGCGTCTTCAGATGTCTCTGCCGCTCACCGGCATCCGCGTCCTGGACCTGTCGAACGTGTTGGCCGGTCCGTTCTGCGGTTATCATCTCGCGCGTCTTGGCGCGGAGGTCATCAAAGTCGAAAATCCGAACGGCGGCGACCTCGCGCGGCGCCTCGGCGCCGATCCGCAAAGGGCAGAGCGCTTGCAGGGCCTCTCTTTTGTCGCGGTGAACGCCGGCAAGCAATCCGTGGCGCTGGACTTGAAGTCGGAATCGGGCCGCGAGGTATTCTTGCGACTCGTCAAGGAAGCCGATGTGGTGCTCGAAAGCTTCCGGCCGAAGGTGATGGAACGGCTTAGCCTAGGCTTTAATGTGCTCAGCAGGCACAACCCGCGTCTCGTCTACTGCGCGATCTCCGGCTTTGGGCAGAGCGGGCCATGGTCCGCCCGTCCGGCCTATGACCAGATCGTTCAGGGTCTGTCTGGTGCCATGAGCGTCACTGGCGATACGGCCTCGGCTCCCCTGCGCACCGGCTTTCCAATCTCGGACACGATTGCGGGACTCACTGCTGCCTTTGCCATCGCCGCGGCTCTGGTCGAACAGCGGCATAGCGGCCGCGGTCGGTTCATTGACGTGTCCCTGCTCGAAGCCACCGTTGCAGCGATGGGATGGGTCGTCTCCAACCACCTGAACGCTGGTGTGGAACCGCAGCCCATCGGCAACGAGAACTTCACCGCGGCTCCCTCCGGCACGTTCCGCACCGCAACAGGCCCGCTGAACATTTCCGCCAACGAGCAGAAGCAGTACCAAGCCCTATGCGACCTGATTGGCCGACCGAACCTGAAGACGGATCCACGCTTTGCTGAGCGCGAGATGCGCAAGGTCCATCGCGCAGCGCTGAACACGGAGTTGAACCAGGCGTTGAGTTGCAAGCCCGCTGAAGAATGGGAGGCCCAAATGAATCTGGCTGGAGTCCCCGCAGGCTGCGTGCTGACGGTCTCCCAAATCTTGCAGCAGCCACAGCTCCTCGAGCGTGGATTCGTCGAGACTTTGGCCCCAGAACAAGATGGTGCGCAGCCGTTACGAATCATGCGGCCGGGCTTCCGGCTGGATGAGGAGTTTTCGGTGCCTTCACCACCTGCGACGCTCGGAGCAGACACCGAGCGATGGCTGCAGCGGCTCGGCTATTCGTATGCGGAGGTCGAGCAGCTGGTCTCAACCCGGGCCGTCGGGACGCCAAAGCAACGGGCCGCTGATTTCCTGCCCGTCCGCGTAGCCGCGGACGGACCAATATCATGATATTCGACGGCTTGCGGCGATCGGCAATGGCAGGGTTGAAGGGGCGGAACCGCAAATGAGCGAAGAAGAATTGCGGCAGCAAGCGGCCCGTTGGTGGCGAACCTCCATCTGCGACATCGCGCCCGGTCGCATCGCCTATCGGGGTTATCCAATCGAAGATTTGATCGGCCGGATTTCCTTTCCCGCCATGATCTGGCTGATGTTGCGCGGCGATCTGCCGACGCCAGCGCAGGAGCGGCTGCTGCAAGCTGCGCTGGTCGCGTCCGTTGACCACGGTCCGCACGCGCCCTCCATCGCAATTGCGCAGATGGCGGTGAGCTGTGGGCTGCCCCTGAATGGTGCGATGGCGTCCGCCATCAATACACTCGATGAGGTGCACGGCGGAGCAGGGGAGCAGGCGGTCGAACTCTACGAAGATGTGCTGCGGAGGCGCGATGGCCTAGAGATCGGCGAGGCCGCGGCCGCCGCAATTGACCATTTCACTGCAAGGTGCGGCAAATATCTGCCCGGCTTCGGCCACCGGTTTCATTCGGTCGACCCCCGCGCCGCACCGCTATTGGCGCTGGTGGATGACGCAAGTGCTGAGGGCAGTGTCAGCGGCGACTATGCCAAGGCCGCCCGCGCGATCGAGCGGGTGATGCAGCAGCGCAAGGGCAAACTCATCCCAATGAACATTGATGGCGCGACCGCGGTCATTTACGGCGAGCTCGGATTCGCGCCACCGCTGGCGCGCGGCGTCTTCTGCCTGTCGCGAGCGGTCGGAATCCTGGCCCACGCCTGGGAACAGACCAGGCGCAAGGATCGTAACAAGGGACCGATGCCCAAGCAGTTTGGCTACAAATATGAGGGACAGCCGCGCCGCACGCTGGGAGGCCCGTCATGATGTATCTCGACAAGCCGCCTCAGCTGGCTGAGACCCGCGTGTTCTCGTCGATGCCGCGGAATTTCGTCGCCGTGGTGTTTCCTCGAAATGGGCCGGATGCCAACCGCGGAGGCCATCGGTGGATTGTTTCATCGAGGGGCCGTCGTTCGACAAGTCCGGGGATCTCTACGTCGTCGATATCCCCTTCGGCCGCATTTTCCGGATTTCGCGCGACGGGATCTGGTCTCTGATAATCGAATATGACGGCTGGCCGATTGGTCTGAAGATCGCACCTGATGGCCGGGGGCTGGTGGCCGACTACATGAACGGCCTCATGGAGCTCGATCCGCAGCGGGATACTATCAGCCCGCTTCTGGGGCAACCGCAATTGCGAGTCCTTCAGAGGCTGCAACGACCTGCATGCCGCGACTAACAGCGACATCTATTTCACCGATCAGGGGCGAACTGGAGTGCACGATCCGACCGGCTCGGTGTCCGACTGTGTCCTGCCGGCCGGCTCGATTGCCTGATTTCGAACTGGCCAAGCCCGAGCGGGCTGGTGCTCAGCGCCGACGAGGCCGTGTTGTTCGTTGCAATGACGCGCGACAACAGCAGCGGGCGCGTGCCGTTGATGCGTGACGGCGGGGCTGCGAAGGTGGGACGGTTCAGCTTGTCCTTCGGGACCAGCGGTCCTGACGGGCTGACGATGGATCAAAACGGGCGGCTCTTTGTCGCGCTCGCCTCCCTCGGCCACGTCTTCATCATGGCGCCGAACGGCGAAACGATCGCCCGCATCAAGTCCTGCGCTGGGGCGACCTGCACGAGCCTCGTATTGGACGCGGCAAACGGCACATTGCTCATTACGGAATCCTCTACCGGATCAGTGTTGATGGCTGATTTCGTCACCTTCCTTGAACGTTCGCCAGCAGGAGCGATAGCGTGGTACCGAATCCCTTTACGCGACGGTCCACCGAATCAAGTTGCAGGAAGAAGCCCCATAGATGATTGGCTTGCCAGTTGCCGAGGCATTGGACTTGGCGACGAATGGATCGCATTTGTGTGCGGTGATCCCAAACTGGCGGCATCGTGTGGGAAGCACGAAAGAACCACTCGGCTATCGTTTGTAAGGCTGGGTCGGGCTTCGCCCGCAACGGGCCGCCGCCGACCTGGCTCCGCGCCTTCTAGCCGGGCAGGTTTCCGCTCGCGGTCCACGAGCCTTGACAAGACCATCGTATCGCTCCGCACCATGAAGAACGATTTGATGGTGGATACCCGCCAAAAAAGTCGAAGAGGTAACCCGCTCGCAGTGGGAGTAAGCACCGCATCAGCGCCGAGGTTCTCGATTGTCCTCGGCCGCGACGCACGCGTTGGAGCGTTCGTTTTGAGAAGCAACAAGCAGCAGGATTTTCTGCCTTGAAAGTCTTTAGTGACAGGACCAGGAGCGCTTTTAAGTGTGGAGCAGACGTCGCAGTACTGTCATAGCCTCTTGCGCGCGCGCAATCCTCCAACCCGATATCCCCTCTCCTCGTAGAAACCGCGTACCCGTTCTAAGGCCGGATAGCCATCAGGGGGCAACGCAACCTCAATCATCTGCCAGCCTCGGCGCTTCGCCTCCGAATGTACCGCCTCGAGCAGATGCCCACCGCGGTCAGAGCTTCGGAAGTCCCGAGAAATCCATAGCTCCTGAAGCACGCCGTACGCTCCAGCTGCTCTCACGGCCAGTACGGCGGAGATGGCAGCGATCCCTAAAATCTGCCCGGTGGCTTGTTCCTCGATGACAAAAATGAAGCCCTCTTCGGGATCCTGAATCAGGCGCAAAGCAGTCTGCTTTGCGCCTTCAAGGCTGAACTCTGGTCCGGGACCACCTAATTCAGAAAGTAGCTTTCCGACGGCTTCTACGATCGCGTTCTCATCTCCTGGCACGCCTTTGCGCAAAGCCGTGCCCCCGTGGGGCAAGTCTTGCGCTTCAGCGCCAACACGAACACCCGTCACGTTAGTCCCTCCAGTCCCTCTTGAGGATATCCATGTTCAGAAGGATACAGAGAACGCAACTGAGAGAAACTATCAAGCTCGATAGGGAATAGGACGTCCGCACTCGCTATAACCAACAGAGGTGAGGTAAGTGCAAGCTGTTGCCGTTCTCAGAATCGACCGCGGCTTGACCCGCTGCGAACTCATGATGGATCTCCTTCGACTAGATAGGGAATCCACGAGACGGCACATTCGCGCGTGGGCAGGCCGGCCATGCCGATCAAACATTTCGTAGGAGTGATTGCTGATCATCACTCACGAGAGTCGATTCAGTACATCTTGCAGCATGATCATCGCCGTGGCATAGGGCGCATCAGCTCGGCGCGTCCGAAGGTGAGATTCCCCACACTCGTGTGCGTCACTCGTACAAAGTTGCGCGAGCCGGGACAGGTATCATACGCGTGCGCCCGACAAAATCGTCCGAACAACATCGCGAAAAGATTTTGCACGCTAATGCACTATCTTAAGCTTACCTCGAAGAATCGAAAGATAATGGCAAGCACTGCTTGTTTGGACCTTCGCTCCTCGTTTAAGGGACCTTCACGGAAGGGGAGTGGTTGCGATGGAGCATGGGCAGGCCGAACTGGTCGGAGGGAAACCTGTAATCTTCGGCCAGCGTAAGGTGCGGCCGCGAGCGTGCGTGGCCGTGGGCAAGCGGCATCTGCGCGCCTTTCTACGCGATGTGCTAGAGGATATGGGGTTTGTGATCAGCGAATGCGGGACTGCTGACGAGCTGCCGCGCGTACTCTGCACGGACTTCCCTGATCTGATCCTGCTCGGCATTGGCTCGGATCGCATCGAGCCTGGACGATTGCTCGAGATACTCGTACGCGAAGAATTTGCAGGCAGAGTGCTGGCATTCGGCGCCCGCGAGTCGATCGTCATGACGGCAGTGCAGCAGGTCGGGGGCGAATATGGACTTGATATGCTGCCGCCGCTGAGGACGCCGTTTGCAGCCGAGACGCTGCGCGATCGGGTCGCCATGCTCTTGCCCAGAGAGCCGGCGCCCCGTCCCGCAGTCCATGTCGGAGAAGCCTTACACGCTGGCTGGCTTGAGCTTTGGTATGAGCCGAACTTCGACCCGTGTACCCTCAGCCGCCGCGGCGCCGAGGCGCTTGTGCGAATGCGGCATCCGACCTGGGGCGTTGTTCCACCAGCGTATTTCATCCCGGAGGCTCACGATCCGCATTTTAGGGACTTGTCGCAGTTCGTGATCGACCGCGCGATCAAGGATTGGAAGTATCTTCTGGAGCAGCAAACTTCGACCGATCTCTCCATCAATCTCCCGGCAGCATTCCTGATTGACCCGCAGGCGGTACGCGATCTCTGTCAGCGCATGCCGTCGCACCCCGCTTTCGGCGGCTTGACGATCGAAATCGAGAGCGAGGAAGCGATCCAGAACCTAGATCTCCTGATCGAGGTCGCGCGTGAGGTTCGCTTTCACAACATTGGCCTTGCAATCGACAATATCGGCGCCAATTGGCCGCAGCTGATGGGGCTCGAAAAATTCCCGTTCATGAAATTAAAAGTGGACCGGCAGTACGTCGCCGGTTGCGGAAATGGGCCCCTGAAGCGAACGGTGTGCCGCCATATCGTCGATCTAGCCAAAGAGTACAGTGTGCGCACCGTCGCCGCAGGCGTGGAGAGCCACGCCGACCTGATCGCTGTGACCGAACTCGGCTTCGACCTTGCGCAGGGCCATCTGTTCGGAAAGGCCATGTCGCTGAAGCAATTTGCACAGTCATCTTTCAGCCCTGTTCCACTTCGTCCAAAATAGTTGCATGAGGAGTGACTGAGCACAGCCAGGCAAAGCGTACCAGCGCTGGCCCGCGCGGCCATGCCTACTCGGCACCAGGCATGCGGCTGACAGCAATTAAATCGGCCACTTTGCAAACCCAGTATCGCTTCTCCCGGCCCAACTTCATTTCCCTCCGAAGCGATGCCGAAGGTTATTGTAGCACAAAGCCCTTTTGGCAAGCCTCCAGCGAGTCAATCCGCGGAGTTAACGTTGCAGGCGTGAGCGCGGCTTGGACAAAATCTCCGGTCAGGGCGTGTGACCGGAGGTTTGCCGACATCCGGCGTAGACGTGCGTCGGCTCGCGGCTTCTACTCGCGCCGCCGGTTTCGGGAATCGTCGAGCGTCGCTTGGCCCCGCGCTGCCATGCCAGACAAACCGACGGAAGCTCGCAGCAGTCGAGTCGCGACTGGCTATCGGAGTAGGGGCCCGAGGGCTCGCACGGCTTGATATTGAAGCGGCCCATGCTGTCGCAGATGCAACATGGTCTCAGACCCCGCACAGCACCATTGGGCAAGTTGCCCATCATTGAGCGCGCCTGTCCTTGGCACGGCATTTGAAAGGGATCGCCAATGGCATCGCTCGCCTAAGGAGTCGGAAGGCATGGCTTACAAGATCGTCGCTTCGCAATGTACCGTTTGTGGGGCATGTGAGTTCGAGTGTCCCAACGCGGCGATCAGCCTCAAGCGCGACATTTACGTTATCGATGCAAAAAAGTGTACGGAGTGCGAGGGCCATTCCGACACGCCGCAATGCGCTGTGGTCTGTCCGGTGCCTGACACCTGTGTCCCGTCTAAGACAACATAAGCAGCCCGCGTCCAGAAGGCTTCCGCAAGTCAGCGTGCATCCTGACGTCCGGAACTGTTCCTGCGATGCCGCGCAGGCCAACGTCCAGGCTGCACTACTCGCCAGCGGCGACGGAAACAACGAAGGCGCGGCCAAAGTCGCTCAGCACGTAAGTGCTTGGCACACCGAAGGAGATCATCTTGACCAACGCGACGGAGCGATCGAGCTCACGGCTCGTCGCGGGGTCCGCCGAACACAGGCAGTCCGGCCTGATCATCCGTTTGATCCTGGAGCAATCCGGCCTTGACAATTCCTAAGGAGCCTCATGGCGCTGTGATCAAGCGGATGCCGGCCGAGGATGATCGCAAACGTCCTCGCGGGCGAGTTCGAGAAGCTGCAAAAGACCGGATTTGTCGCGATCACGCAGATGTCGAAGCGCGATCGCGTTCGTTCTGCTTGCGTTGGCTCATCCGAGTACGCCAAGCGGGTGTTGACGGACGCATTCACAAGCGGAGGCTCCACAGATCTAGGCGTTGTTACCAGGCCGGGAGTAAGACCGTTGTGCCCTAGCTGGTACAGCTCGCAATCGCTTGGGCAATATCGCGGCGACACTTAGTAGGTTGACGGATCGATCCTCGTGCGCCTAATGCCAGTCGTCGTGGTCTTCGGATTCGTTTGATCCGGAGCTAAGAGGGAAGCCGGTGCAATGCCGGCGCTGCCCCCGCAACTGTAAGCGGCGAGCCGCTGTCCAACGAAGTCACTGAAGCCATGCGGCTTCGGGAAGGCCGGACAGCAGCGACGACCCGCGAGCCAGGAGACCTGCCTCGACAATATATCGTCCACGGGCGGGGTGTCCCGGTGTGCGCCAAGCAGCTGTCGCTCACGCGATATTCGCTGCATGCGTCCGCCATGGCCTTTGCCCCAATCATGGGGTCTGAGCTATGTCTTTTCTTTCGCTTCCCGTTGCCACACTGGGGACGTCACGCATCGGCCCACGACGCGAACTCAAAGTCGCGCTCGAGAGCTACTGGGCGGGAAACTCCAGCGAAGCCGAGCTCCTCGAGGCGGGGAGTGGACTTCGTGCCGCTAATTGGGCACGGCAGAAATCCCGCGGTGCGACCGTCATTCCTTCGAATGACTTCTCGTTTTACGATCATGTGCTCGATACCAGCCTAATGGTCGGCGCCATTCCCGACGTCTACGGCTGGACCGAAGGTCCTGTGTCGCTCAAGACCTACTTCACCATGGCGCGTGGCGCTCAGGACGGTGGTCACGCTCAGCATGGGCCTGGCGTAGCCGCACAGGAAATGACGAAGTGGTTCGATACCAACTACCACTACATGGTGCCGGAATTTCACCGGGATCAGATCTTTAAGTATTCCTCTCGAAAGCCGATCGAGGAATATGAGGAGGCAAAAAGCCTCGGCTACCAAACGCGCCCCGTCCTAGTTGGCCCAGTCACTTTCCTGAAGCTTGGCAAAAGCGCAAATCCCGCATTCAATCCGCTGTCGCTGCTCGATCGGCTCCTCCCAGTCTATGTCGATGTTCTCCGCGAACTATCCTCGCGCGGTGCTGAATGGGTTCAGCTGGACGAGCCATGCCTAGTGATGGACGTCGACGAAGCATCGCGGGCGGCTGTCCGCCGGGCCTATGCTCATTTCGCAAAGCTTGTGCCGGCCCTTAAAATCATGCTGGCCACATATTTCGGGGCTATCGGCGACAATCTTGAAACAACCTTGGCCTTGCCCGTTGCCGGGCTTCATGTGGATCTGGTTCGGGCACCTGACCAGTTGGACGCAATTGTCGCCACAACCCGTAGAGATCTCGTGGTCTCACTAGGCGTCGTTGATGGTCGGAACGTGTGGCGCTCCAATCTTCCGGCGCTGCTCGACCAACTTGCTCCTATGGTCCAAAAATTGGGCAGGCACCGTGTTCAGATTGCTCCTTCCTGCTCGCTGCTTCATGTTCCGATCGACATTGAGCTAGAGACCGATCTCGATCCCAATCTGAAGACATGGCTGGCGTTCTCAGTTCAGAAGATCAAGGAACTTTCGATATTGGGCAAAGCGCTGGCCGGCCATGCTGCCGAGGTGGCCGATGAACTTGCGCTTTCGGAGGAGGCAGCCGTCACCCGCGAAACATCGCCCGAGATCCACAATGCGAATGTCGCCGGACGAATCGCCGCGATCGACCATAGCATGCTTCGCCGTCGCAGTGCGTTCACCCAGCGTGCCGACGTCCAGCGCGTCGCGTTCGCTTTGCCGATGTTTCCAACGACAACCATCGGATCCTTCCCGCAAACGGCCGATGTCCGGAATGCGCGCGCGGCTCATGCGCGGGGAACGTTGAATGACACGCAGTACGAGCAGCTTCTGAAAGCGGAGACAGCCCGTACCGTGAAGTGGCAGGAAGATATCGGCCTGGACGTGCTCGTACACGGTGAGTTCGAGCGCAATGACATGGTTCAATACTTTGCCGAGCAGCTGTTGGGCTTCGCTTTCACCAAGCATGGCTGGGTTCAGTCTTATGGCTCGCGGTACGTTCGTCCGCCTATCCTGTTCGGAGATGTCTCCCGGCCGAAGCCCATGACCGTTGAATGGTGGCGCTATGCGCAGTCTCTGACCAAAAAACCCGTCAAGGCTATGCTGACCGGACCGGTGACCATCCTTAACTGGTCGTTTGTCCGTGACGACATCTCGCGGCGCGAGACATGCCGACAGATCGCTCTCGCGATCCGAGATGAGGTCATCGACCTTGAGGCGGCTGGAGCGACCATGATCCAGATCGACGAGGCTGCGTTGCGGGAGGGATTGCCGCTACGCAAATCGCAGTGGAAGAACTATCTCGATTGGGCGGTGGACAGCTTCCGCCTTTGCTCCTCCGTGGTCGCCGACGGAACTCAGATCCATACTCACATGTGTTATTCCGAGTTCAACGAAATCATCGATGCGATCGCAGCAATGGATGCCGACGTCATTTCAATCGAGACGTCGCGTTCTAAGATGGAATTGCTCGAGGCCTTCAAGAGCTACAAATATCCAAATGAGATCGGGCCCGGCGTCTATGACATTCATTCACCGCGCATTCCCGCAGCGGCGGAAATCAAGCAGCTGATTGTGTTGGCGCGGCAGCGAGTTTCCGATCGGCAGCTCTGGATCAATCCCGACTGCGGACTGAAAACGCGAAGGTGGGAGGAGGTGCGTCCCGCGCTCGTCAATATGGTGGCCGCCGCACGCGAGTTGCGGGCCGAGCCATGATGGGCCGGAGCGTTTCGCCAACGCGTTTGTGAACAAGATGCACGCGCTTTGGGGGCTTACGATGTCCTTGGGAGCTTTCAAAGTTCCCAGCGCCGCGGAATGCGGGCGGGCGTCGGCGGAGGCGGTCGCATACAACCGGCGACAAGCTCGATTCTCGACCCGACGGCCGACAGCATGCCGGCGAGGTCCGATCAGGTCCTATTGCGACGTCATTAACGCTCGACGCGAAGCACAGCCCGACTTTTTCATTTATCCATCGCGTGGATGCGTCTCATCACAACAATCTATTTTACGGTCCTTACGGAACGTCATACGAAATTCAGGCCCTGGCACGCTCTTCGGGAGAGGTAATCGAGCGTTGTTGGTTTTTGGGGACGTACCAAATGCTGCTGTGCGACGGCAAACTGCCGCTTGTGTTTCAGGGCACGGCAGCCAAACCGGCGCAGGATCCCATCTCCGTCAAGGCACTGCCGTCCCAACCGGACAGCGGGCGAGTGGTGGAAAAGTCGTGAAGTTTCCGACAGGAGCGGAAGGCAAACGGCTCCAGATTTCGCGCGGAGTGATATCCGTTTCTCCTTGTTTGACGGCGAATGCCCTCGCCGAAGATCGATCGGCGGTAAGTCCTCCCTGCCGACGAAAGCTGGTGCGATGCGTAAAGCAGCGTCGTTCCTGCGTGACTTTCGCCTGGCCTCCGGAGGAGGCCGGGCTTTTTTTGGTGCGCCAGGCATGGCGCGGACCGCCGTGACTGGCGCGATTCGACCGGAGTGGTGTCCGGTCGATGACTTGGAGGTCAGAGTCCTTTCCTGGGCACCATCGCTCTTCTAAGAGCGTGAAATCCAAAGCAAATTAGCAAATTCAACGGCTTGCCCGCTCCTCAGTGGTACAGAAGAGTGGTACAATGCCGTTGGCTATGTCGCGTCCGTGGAAGCATCCCAAAACTGGAATCTATCAGCTTCGAAAAGCTGTTCCCGACGATTTGCGCAAGATCGTCGGCAAGCGCGAGGAGAAGGTAAGCCTTCAAACCCGCGATCCGGGCGACGCCAAACAGCGCTTTGCGAAGGCGCTTGCCGAACTCGAGGCCCGGTGGGCCAACTTGCGCGCTGGGCCGAAACTTCTGACTGAACGTGAGGCACATCAACTTGCCGCCGTCGCTTATGACCAGTGGCTACAGACGTACCGGAATAGTCCAAGCCAACAGACCGGTTGGGATGTCGTGGCCGGAGATCGGCTGTTCGGCCCCCCACAGACCAGGGAGCAGATCCGTGCTGCGTCTCAGCGGGTGTTGGATGGCGCGCCGGAGTTGCCAGAGGACAAGATTTTCCGGATGGAACAGGCATGTTTGGATGCCGCTGACGGCTATTTGACGGCCAACGGGATCTTTATCAATTTTGAGAACCGCCGAACCATGGCCCGCGCACTCGGCGCGGCCATGCAACGTGCCAGCGTACTTTTGGCAAAATTGGCGGGAGGTGAAGGCGACTACTCGCCCTATTCCCAGGCAATTCCATTCCCGCAAAGGAACGCTGCTGCAGAACGAGGAAAGGCAGGCTTAGAGCCTCGGGCCCCGAACGGGTCGCTATCGGCATTGGTCGAGGATTGGTGGAAGGAGGCGAAGGCCGCCGGTCGCAAGCAGAGTACCTATGAGAGCTATCAGAAGACGATGATGAAGCTTGTGGCCTTCCTGAAGCATGACGAGGCGGGCCTTGTAACGCCCGAGGACATAGTCCGCTTTAAGGATCATCGGCTGCAGGGCGGTGCGAGCGCGAAGACCGTGAAGGATAGCGACTTAGCCGGCCTAAAGACGGTGTTTGGCTGGGCAGTCATGAACCGACGCATGCACTCCAAAGCGCCATCACACAAGTCAGTCTGCGCTTCCCTGACAAGGACGAACTCTCCGTGGCGCGGCGCGGCGAAGAGTGCCTTGCTTCTCGCGCCGCCTTCGATCGCGATCCGAAGTCCTGGTTGCGAACATGGGTCGGCTGGTGGCAGCCGCAGGGGACGGGATCGGTGACGTAAAGGCACGATGCCCCTCCTGCTGAGCAGAGGTCAGCAAGTCCTCGCAAACCTAAGCGGACCGCATGCTGCCCGAGAACGTAATGTCAAAGGCCTGGCGCCTGCGTGTGGTCTTGCGGGTCCGGTGCCCTACTCAAGTAGCGGAACCCCGAAGGCGTCCCTGCCGCCGTGATGGCAACAAGCCTACTCGCGTGCACGCCGCAGCACGGCTTGCAGCCGCTCTCTTTGCTTTTCCCACCGGTCTTCCTCGACCCGCGAACGTTTCTCGAGAGCCCCAACCTCGGCCTGGATGGCCGCGGCTGTCGCTTTGCGTCTCCTGGTAGTAGGAAGCAACGGAGCAACCTCCTGGCCGGCAGGAACGATCTGGAGGCGCTCGGCTGCGTTCAGACGATTTCTCGTTCGAGACCTTGAGACCAAGCAGGGCGAGACCGTCCCTCGAAGCGGCTGTGCCTTAAAGCCGTCGAGGCCCTGCTCGATCCGCTCACGTTAGCGCTATCCCTGCGGGCCGGGTGCGACTTCCGGATCTTCGTCTTCCTCGAGCTTCGTGCCCAAGCTGTAGCTATGCAGACGAGCGCTACGGTAGCGGAATTTCGATCCTCGCATGACGACGAACTTCAGGCGCCTTGCGATCAGCATCTGGAGAATTGGTTGTCAATCGGCCCTTTAATTGCGGTTTGTTGTCAAGCTACCATTCTTCCTCTCTCCAGTGACACGCCGGTAGCGATTGCTCCGTCGGAGCTGGTCAGG
>NZ_JADPIX010000114.1:0-35710 GCF_023073155.1 Bradyrhizobium sp. 45
CCTCGACGGCACCACGCCGATCGGCACCGCCGTCGTGCAGGGCAATGGCAGCTGGAGCACCACGGTCAGCCTCAACAACGGCAGCAACTCGCTGACCGCCCGGGTGAACGATGCCGCCGGCAACACCGCCACCAGCAGCGCGGTGGTCTACACGCTCAGCACCACCGGCCCGACAGTGACCGAGACCCTGGTCGCCGACACCGGCACCTCGGCCATCGACCACGTCACCGCCAACCCGGCGCTGAGCGGCACCGGGCTTGCCAACACCGTGGTCCACTTCACCATTGACGGCACTCCGGTCGCGGCCACCGCCACCACCGAGGCGCAAGGGGCGTGGTCGTTCCTCCCGAGCGGGCTGGCCGATGGATCGCACACCATCGTCGCAAGCCAGACCGACAGCTTCGGCAACACCGGTTCGGCCGCGCTGAGCTTCACCCTGGACACGACTGCGCCGACGGTTGCCATCACCAGCGCCGGCGGACCAGTCAACCAGGCCAGCCAGACCATCACCGGCACGGTCGACGTGGCCGACGCCGGCGCCAGCGTCACCATCCTCGACGGCACCACGCCGATCGGCACCGCCGTCGTGCAGGGCAATGGCAGCTGGAGCACCACGGTCAGCCTCAACAACGGCAGCAACTCGCTGACCGCACGGGTGAGCGATGCCGCCGGCAACACCGCCACCAGCAGCGCGGTGGTCTATACGGTGGGCGTGCCCGGCGCCATTCTCGGCGACGCTGGCGACAACACCCTGACCGGCACCGCTGGGAACGATGCATTCCAGGGCTTCGGCGGCAATGACACGATCAACGGCTTGTCGGGTGTTGATCGGGCGGTCTATGTCGACGCGACCGGGGGCATTACCGCCGATCTGACCGCCGGGACCGTGACGGGACCAGGCGTCGGCACCGACACTCTCATCGGTATCGAAGCCATCCAGGGCAGCAATCTTGCCGACCACTACTCGGCGGTCGGCTTCAGCGGTAACTCCGGGGTGCCTGGTACGCCAATTGGCTTCAACAGCTTCGAAGGCATGGGGGGAGATGATATCATCGTCGGCACGGTCAATCCTTCCGGCGAGATTTTGACTCGTATTTCCTATGTCAATGCGGCAGCAGCAGTCATCGTTGATTTTGTCGCAGGCACAGCGAGCGGCGATGCGTCGGTCGGCAACGACACCTTTACAATCGTCAATTCAGTCATTGGGTCAGCATTTGGCGACGCGCTGCGGGGCAGTGACAATCCGAATGGTACTTTCGAGCAATATGACGGTCGTGCTGGTAACGATCTGATCGATGGCCGCGGCGGCTACGATTTCGCCATCTATAATAACGACGTCACCACAACCACGGGCATAACCGTTAATCTTGCGGCCGGAACCGTCACTGGCGATGCGACGATCGGAACCGATACGCTGCGTTCGATGGAAGCCGTCCGCGGCACCAACTTCGCTGATACTTACGATGCCACTGGTTTCAGCGGTACCAGCACCAATGCCGGATCGAGCGGCACCTTCAATAATTTTGAAGGCATGGGCGGCAACGATGCAATCATCGGCAATGGCAACACCCGACTCCAATATACGCAATCAAGCGCCGGCGTGACGGTCGATCTCCTTGCGGGCACTGCGACCGGCGATGCCTCGGTGGGTACCGATACGTTCACCGGTGTCAACGCCGTCATGGGATCGATGTTTGCGGACGTCTTTTCGGGAAGCGGCGCCAACGAGAACTTCATGGGCCTTGCCGGCGACGATCTTATCAATGGAAACGGCGGCTTCGATACGGCGCAATACGCCAATCTAACCTTCACGACGGGTGGGATCAGCGTTCACCTTGCGGCAGGAACGGTGATCGGCGATGCATCGAGCGGCACCGACACCTTGCGTTCGATCGAAGGCATTCAGGGAACCAATTTTGTCGATACGTATGATGCCACGAATTTCGGCGTCAGCGGCGCGATCGATCCTGCAACCGGACTTCCCTATGCCAACATCGGCAATAACGGCAACCTCAATCAGTTTGAAGGAATGGGTGGTAACGACATCATCACCGGCAACGGCAATACCCGTCTGATCTACGCCAATGCAACCGGCTCCGTGACGATAACTTTTAGTCTCAATGGCTGGACCAGCACCACCAGTGGCGCGTCGGGTACAGTAACCGGTGATGGGTCAGTGGGCATCGATACGTTCTCGGGTGTTGGCTCGGTCTCGGGATCGTCATTTGCCGACACCATCACCGGCTCTGCCAATCCGAGTGGTACGGCGGAAGATTTTTCCGGGCGCGCCGGCAATGACTTCATCGACGGCAAAGGTGGGTTCGACAGGGCATTCTACAACCACGATGGTTCGGCTTCAGGTATTCAAGTCGATATGGCTTCGGGCACGTTGTCAGGTGACGCTGCTATCGGAACAGACACCCTTCGATCAATTGAAGCGATCCGCGGGACCGCCTTCGCCGACACTTATGTCGCGACCAATTTCGGCGTCTCCGGGCCAAATGTCGGTGATTTCGGTACCTTCAACGAGTTTGAGGGGATGGCCGGCGATGACACTATCACGGGCAACGGTAATACCCGCATCGCATTCTACAATGCTCTGGATGCTGTGACCGTAGATCTCGCCGCTGGCAACTCCCATGGAACGGCCTCTGGCGATGTTGCGGACGTCGGTACAGATGCATTCACCGGCGTGAATGCTGTTCGTGGCTCGGGTTTCGCTGACGTCATTATTGGCAACGCTGGAAATAACACGTTGGACGGTCAAGCGGGGAACGATTTTATTCGGGGCGGAGCTGGCGCCGATACGCTGATAGGGGGCGCTGGCGCTGATCAGTTTGTCTTTGCTGCCGTTTCCGAGTCGACTGTTGCAAGCCATGACACGATCAGCGACTTCGTTCATGGGACAGACGTCATTGACATTTCGGGTATCACTGGAGCCACGACCGTCCAAGGCTTGATAGCCGGTAGCACGCAGGTGGCTGCGCATAGTATCGCGTGGATTCAAAGCGGCACGGACACGATTGTTTATGTTAACAGTTCCGGGGCAGCTCAGAACCAGGGTTCGGCGGATATGGAAGTCGTCTTAACGGCCGTAACAGCAAGCAGTTTGGCCAATTTGGACTTCTTCCATGTCTAACAATCGAATCCTTCGCTCCTTCCGCTCGGCCCGCTTACGCCGCGCGTGAACAGCTTGAGATTTCGGTCGGTGAATGCAGGGGCTTCGGTCGCCCCGTCAGACGCGCTTCGCAAAAGATTTTTTTCGCACCGTGATAATTTTATGGAAAAGCTCGCATCTATCCGACTGGAAAGAACTCCTATTGGTCGTCGCACCGGTTGCACCGAAGCCCGAAGCGGGCTGGAGGCAAAGCCGAAGGAACGGCGGATGCCGAGAATTCTCCAGGAACGACTGGATCAAGTTGAGCGCGAAATCGAACTATACCTAGAATTTGATAAGGCCGAGAAAGATCGGCTGAATCGCGAGTCTTACCTGTGGACCGCAGAAGATCGCATCGAGTGGCAGGAGACGCAATCGGCCAATGCTCAAAGAGTTCGTGGATTGCTCGACGAACGTGACGCTCTGCGCAGGCAGCTGGGTTTGTAAGGGCGTCTAGTCGATGCCCTTGAATTTGTATCCGTCGATCGCCGGCGGCCTGCCGGGCTTTAGAGGTTGAGAGCGTTGCGACTCCGCAACGGCTAACAGCAAGACGAGGAGCAAAGCCCAAGCGCTTCGACGGAGATAGTCAGCTCGGCGAAAAATGGAGGCGCGCCGGGGCCGAATATCGGCTCGCGCGGCTCTTTACGATCGGACCGATGATTGTCTGGCAGAAGGTTAGTTTCAGAGCATCTGTTGAGCACTACGGACAACGGCCGATCAGCGCGGCTTTTCATGCAGTGGTCGTCGATCGGTTCTTGTGCAGTATCTCCATCACGCTTCGCTTTTTGCGCTGATCGTACCGATGCTGCGATGAACGTGCCAGAAAGTGTGAGCAATCCGCCAGTCAAACCGATATGGTGACGCGATGCATATCGCACCGGGTGAAGGAGATGGAGGGTCGCGCTGCCAGCTCGAGGCGTTCTGCAGGGTATAGTACTCGGCCTCGTCCGCGAACTCGGGCGCGATGCCGATCAGATCGATGCGGCGCAGGGTCGCTGCGATTCGCCTGTTGGCGCTAGATCTCCAGTAGCTGGTGGCGCAAACATCGATAGCGCTGGATCTCCCAGGATGGTTCAGCGACATCGTTCGCGAGCGGCCATTCGATGGCGGATCGCGGCGCGAGGTCGGCAAAGATCGCTTGCCCGCAGCGATTGGTGGTGCTCGCGGCTCTCACCAGGCAACAGCAGGGGAGGCGGCGCCAGCAATTCGAGCTGAACCGGCATGGCGTTGACGGTGGGCTGCTGTTCGGTTTGGAAAGGGCCGTTCATCGCCGTCTCGCCTCCGAAGCGACGTGTGCGGACATGCTGCTGTCGACGATCGTTGCCGGGCTGGCAATCCCGTGGACGGGGCTTGCCGCCCACAAGTCCTGCGCGACCGGCAATGGCGCGATCTGCATATCGGCCCACCAGGCTCGCTCGTTGCCATGGCGGTGCAGGTCCCGGTGATGGGTGCGGCACAGCGGCACGATGAACTCCTCGCTGACCTTGCGGCCCAGGGATCGCGGTTGCGCAAACTTCAGGTGATGCGGATCGGACGGAGACTGCTGGCAGACCAGGCAGGGCTGTCCGCGCACAAACAGCCGGTGGTTCTTGCTGCGCTTGCGCGGCGGCTCCTTGGGGATGGCAAGCCCCGCCTGTTCGAGGTTGCGCTCAACGTCTGATGCGGATGGCGGGGAGGCTTTCTCGACGCGTGTCTGGTAGGCAGCTCCGACCAGCCGGGCGTCCGGCTCCAACAACGTGTTCTTGAGCGGCAGGTTGGTCTTGGCCCATCCCAACAGGTCCGCGTTGTCTCGCAAGCCGTCCAGTTGCTCCAGCAGACGCTGGCGCAGATCTGCCGAGGCTTGTGGGCCGAGCATCGGTGCGCGGGTGAGAATGCTCTTGGCGGATTTGGCTTTCGGGTTCGTTGGCGGCGCGGCGGGCGCTGCCGCGGTGATCAGATCTGGCGCATCGAAATCGTCTTCGCCAGCAATGCCGACCAGGGTGAACAGCGCGTAGCGGCGGGCATATGTCAACGCTGCGCCCATCCGCTGCGGAGCCGCCATGTCGGCGGCCGGGCATACCCGCCAATCCGAGGCGATCCATTCCCCGGAGCTGTGCAGCAGGGTGGTTGTGAGCTTGATCAGTGCGGTCGCTGGCTCGACGGCGGTGGCCTGAATGATGGCGATCTCATGCTTACTCAGGCACTTGCGCACGATCTCCAGCCCGCTCGCCAGTGACGCATAGCGGAAGCTGCGGCTTTCTTCCCGCGGGAAGGGCGAGGCGATGGTGGGCGGTGAGGGACTTCTCGGGATTTTGCAGTTCAGCCTGCGCGCGGGCTAACGCGCCGGCGATTTGGCTGATGGATTGACTGAAGGGCTGCATCATCGCTGGCTCTCTGAACTGGCCAAAGGCAAAACTACTGCCGGCAGGCGGAATATGAGTTCCGCTGTCATTAGATCATTGAGAGCACGCTCCAGCGCGTGTTCGTCGAGCGCCGTTACCGATCTTAGAAGCTCGTGTCCGAATTCGCGTCCAATGCATGCTGCGATCTGGGCGACTTCCTTTACCGGCGCCAATCGATCGAGGCGCGCCATCAACGAGTCCTGGAGCGCCGTCGGGATCGCTAGGGGCGGCAAAGGACCAGGTTCGCCATGATTCCCTCCCTCAGATTAGCCTTGGTGGCCCTCCCCTGGCCAGTCCGCGAAATCGGAACTCGCGGGAACAGGACGTGCTATTAGGCCGCGGACGAAACGCGGGCACATCCATACTTCCGCTGAGGGCTATGAGCGCCCTTTTCCGACTTCCTAGATTTCACAACGGCAGGGGGATGGGCGCAGCAAGTCCAATTGTCGGAAGTCACGCCGAGCCCGGCGGGATAGGAGGCGAGTTTGGCGAACGTGATCGGCAGAACCTAGTTTTCGAGCTCGACGTACCCCCGAAGCCTGAAGACGATGTCGGGCACAGCGTGGCGCAGGCGTGCAGCGTCTTGCGACGTAGTCGAGAACGGTGCGAACCTGATCATGGCGTTCCAAGGTCGACTTCCGTAGACGGTGATCGAGACTCCGGATTTCGGAAAGCCATCCATTTTGCGAAGCTCACCAAGGACGAGGTCGGCGATCGCCACCGCGGGCAGTCGCGCTCGTTTTTCATCGGGGCCGCCCGGGGACAAGGGAACGAGCGGCTTGGCTGGCGGCGCTGCCGCGACCGCGGGCTCCCGTTGGAGTGTTGACGGCATCTCCGGCGCTGGAGGCGCGGCGACGGGCGACGCGGACCGAGCAAAAATACCACTGATTAACGCCGCAAGGCCTGCATCTTTCGCGTCATCGCTCATTCGCTCTCTCGCAGTTGAGGGTAGCCTAGCAGCTTTCCGAAAGGATACCACCACGCTCTGAGCAAGCGCAGGGCGGTTCCTGTGTTCGCGATCGAACATTCAGGCGTGCAAAGTTTCGCTAAGCTCCTCCTCAGCGAGATACCTGATTCACGAAGGGGCGTCGAAGGTGTTGGGCGGTCTGGTGATGCGCTGGCGTATGCGCAATTTTTTGTTGATTTGTCCATCGTGCAAAAATGCCGCTACCGGGATCCACGGGCGCTACATGCTCGGCCAGGAGCGATTGACGTGCGATCGCTGCGGAGCGACTGACTGTATGACTTTCTGGCGTGAAGGGATAGCTCACCGCGCGTGCGCGATGAGCAGCCGGAAGCACTCTTGCGTTCAGGGCTAGTTAGAACAGCGCTTTTTTGGGGGATAAGAGAATGACAAATTGTGTGATCGTTCGGGCCTATGGAAGGCAATTGGATCAGTTGCGCGGAGAGGCATCCCGCATTTCGCGGGCAAACAAAATCGACTGGTGGATCGAGCGCGGAGTCCAAGGCACACGATTTTGCTTTGAGGACGCTGACGCGAAGAGGGCGTTCGTCTCAATCTGCGAAAACGTCGGTGTTTCGCATATTGATGGCGCCCCGCCCGCGTGAACAGGCGAGACCGCGATTGGTTTGTTCGAGGCGTTCTTCGAATGCCTTGATGGCGGCAGCAGCCAACCGGAGCGTGAGCATCGAGACTAATTCCATGAGGTTCGGAGCGACCCAGGCTCAAGGCTGGGGGAAAGTTGAGCCCGGCCTTACATCGGAATCCAGGCAACAATGAATCGGCTTGTTGAGTCCTATCCGGCCAGGACGTCCTCGCGCGACTTCAGCAGGCGTTTGGCCAGCCGATGGCGTATCCGAGCGGGTCATCGAAGCGAGTGCGCCTTGCATGTCACGCGAAGGATCCGGACTGCGCGAGCCGAATCAGCATCGTGAGAAGTCGATCCTGGCCAGCGCTTCACCCGGGTTGTCGGCTTTGCCACAGTCGTCGGACGGCTTGGGGTTGCAGTCTTTCCGCGGCTGGCAGCAGTCCTTCTGTGAATGGCAATCGTCGTCCTTGGCGTCTTTCCAGTCACTATCGCGCTTCGAGCAATCGCCCGTGGAGTCACCGGGGCAGTCATCGTGGCCGGTCTCGGCCGATTTCGCACCTTCGGCGGCAAACCCGGTGACGCCGACATCTTGCGCAGGCCCCGCTTCTCGTCTGAGGCTCGTCATTCCGACCCGAAACGGTCTGGCCGCCGCGGCAAGATGGATGATCATATCTGTTCCATGGGTAATTTCCGGTCGGTGCGCTACGCTCACGCGAGTCATACTAAGGTGCCGGAGATTCGCATTGATTTCCTTTTCCTTCTCGGTGTCGAGATGTGCCGTGCCCTCGTCCAGAAACAGGATCTTTGGTCGGCGGTAGAGCGCGCGCGCAAGCAATACTCGCTGTTTCTGCCCGCTAGACAACGAGCTTCCCATGTCACCGATGAGGCTGTTGTAGCTCATCGGCATTGCCATGATGTCGTCGTGGATGCCGGCAATCCGCGCGCAATCGATCATCGCTTGCAGATCGAATGCTGTATCAAAAACGCAGATATTGTCGGCAATCGATCCCGACAGCAATTGATCCTCCTGCATCACCGCGCCAATCTGCTCGCGATAAGCGCGCGGTCCAATCTGGCCTAGCGGAAGACCGTCGATCAGAACCTCTCCGCTCGTTGGCTCGAGCAGCCCAAGCATAATCTTGACAAGAGTCGACTTGCCGCAGCCCGATGGTCCCATGATCGTCACGAATTGTCCGGGAGCAACGCACAGATTGACGTTGTTAAGAATCAGAGACTCTCCTTCTGCATACCGGAAGCACACGTTGCGCAGTTCGATCGCGCCGCGAATCTGCCGGATATACGACAGGTCCAGGTGGTGCCCGCGCTCGAGCGGGGTGAGCGCAATGTCGGCGAGACGCTCCAGGTGCAGTCCGAGAATGCGGACATCTACCAGCTTCTCGATCAACAGCGCTGTCCGCTCAGCGAACTGCAGCTTGTAGCTGACGAACGCGAATATCATTCCAACCGTGATGAGGTTGTCCAGTGCGAGACGAGCGGCGAGGTAGATCGTGATTACGTTCTCCAAGCCAAATATCGTGTCGTTCATCGCTTTGAAGCTGATCCTCGCCCGGCCTAGCCGCACGTTGGCGTTAATATACGCAGCATAGCGATTCAGCCACTGGCCCTCCCGTTCGTTTTCTCGGTTGAGCAACTTTAGGCTTTGCACCGCTCGCACGGTTTCGATGAAGGTGGAGTTCTCGTCTGCCTTGCTGTGAATGGCCACTTCGCTCCGTTGTCGGAACATCCCGAAGAGAGCGAGCCGCAGGGCGGCATACAACGCGAACGCCAGCAGGACGACAAGTCCGAGCTGGACGCTGTAGGTGAACATCAACACCAGCATCAACACCGACATGAGACCGTCGATCAACCCCGTGATCAATCCCTCCGCGAGCACGTTGCGGATGGGCTCGATCGAATTGAAGCGTGACAGGATGTCGCCGATGTGCCGCTTTTCGAAGAATGAGAGCGGCAAGCGCACCAAATGATGAAACAGCCGCGCGCCGATTTGAAAGCTCAACGTGTTTTGCAGAACGAGAATAATGAAGGAGCGGGCTGCGGTCGAGGCGATCCGTATCAGGAGAAGGAGCGCGAATCCTAGCCCGAGTACGACCAGGAGATCGACATCTCCCCTGGCGATGACCTCGTCAACCGTGAGCTGCATATAGAAAGGGGCGGCGAGGAGAAGCAATTCGATGACCACTGACAGAACTAGTATTTGGGCCAGAGCATAATTGCTTCCGTTCATTCCGCTCCAGAAAACCGAGAACGGCAGTCGCATTCTCTCATCTGTGCGGCAGAACGTTTCAGTAGGCGAGAGTTCGAGCGCGACCCCGGTAAGATGTCTTGATGCTTCAGTGAGGGGAAACCATTTCTCGCCGGCTGCCGGATCGTGCACCACGATCCCTTTCCTCCTGTACGCTTTCAGAACAACGAAATGAGCCATGTCCCAGTGCAGAATAGCCGGGACACGCAATTGGCAGAGATGGCCGATCTCGATTCGCAGCGGCCGACATGACAGCCCCAGGTGAGCTGCTATCTGCATGAGGTCGCGGAGAGTGACGCCCTTTAGGGACACTGGATGCCGGCGCCGCAGGCTGTTCAAGTCAGTTCGATGACCATGATAAGACGCTACCATGGCAAGACATGCGAGCCCGCATTCCGTCGCCTCCGTCTGCCGGATGACCGGGAGGGATCTGCGTCCGCTGAAATTCAATAGTCCCTGCATGGGCTACATCCTTGGGCTACATCCTTGCGCTTAACACCGGATCAAGCAGCCAGCTCATCAGGGACCGCTGCTCAAGGATCACGTCGGCCCTGAGCAGCATGTCCGGCTGAAGCGGCATCTTACGGCCATAGGCGTCGATGTCGGGCCGCTCGAGAGCCGCAGTCACACGGTAAGCCGGTTCCTTGAGGGCGATCGGCCCGGTCGTTTCGTTGCCGGTCAGAATGGTGTGAGAGACGTTGGTCACGCTGCCGCGGTAGGTGCCGAATTTCTGATAAGGAAATGCATCGTAAAGTATCCGAACCTGCTGGCCGGGGCGCACAAAACCAAACGCGCGTGTCGGAAAGAACAGCTCGGCCTGCAAGTGCGCATCAACGGGAATGATTTCGAGCTGCATATGCCGGGGATCCGCGATTTGGCCTATTGTCGCCTGCAGCGTCGATACGCGCCCACTCGTTGGCGCCTTGATAACGTAAGCCTGCCGCCCATTCACTTCGGCCACGCGCTGTTCGATCGAGGACAGTTCATTACGCAGTCCTCGGATCCTCTCTGCGGCGATGGTTGGGAGTTGCTCGAGTGTATGCCGAGCGTCTGTCAACTGGGTGTGTCGCGCGGTGATCTGCTGATCGAGCGACACCACACTCTGCTTTTGCTCAAGTGCGGCCTGCTCGCGGCGCTTGAGCTCAATCGTTGGTAATGCGCCGCTCGCGGTTAGCTTAGCGCCCGTTGATACGAAGCTCTCGGAAAGTTTCAGTCGCTCGTTTTGGATGTTCCGCTGGTCCTCGAGTTGGATAATCTCTCCTTCAATCCCCTTGATCGTGGAACCGAGGCGATCCCGTTCTGAGGCGGTTCGGCGATCTTCGGCATCGATCTGTCGCTCGACCACATTGCGTTGCTGCGTCAGCACCGCAAGTACGGTCGCATTGACGTCATCTCCATTGGCCGTGATTTGGGAAGTAACTATGGTCAGGAGCGGGTCGCCCCCCGCAACCTCTTGCCCCTCCTTCACGTGTATCGCCTTGATGAAGCCCTGTTGTGGTATGAAAATCTTAGCTGTGCCGGAGGTCGGCGTCAGATACCCGGAGACGGTCTCCTTGCGGGCGTATTGCGCGATGGAGAGAAAACACAAAATGAATACAACGAGCGCCGCAAGGCTCCAGCTAAGCAGTGTGCTCGACAGCGGCTGCAGCAATACGACCTCACCCCAGGTGTGGCGCTGATGCAAAAAGTCGACGGCTTCCTTACGAAACAGAGTTGGTCGGTTCGCCATGGACGCACCTTACTGAAGCGCTGCGCGGGGTATCTTTCCGCCAAAACAAGACTGCGGATGGCTACCGGAGAACCGCTTCCCCGATGGAGAAGCGGTTCGCCGATGCATCCCGCCTTTACCCAATAAAGACTTGGGACTGCTTGGACAGCAGGCCAACCTGAACTTGGTTTCCGCTGAGCACATTGATGTCGCCAGTTCGGATCAGTGATCCGCCATCCTGGCAGCCACAGCCGCCGGTGCCGGCGGCCACGAGGTCGAGCTCCTCATCAGACAGTTCGATAGGGTGAGCAAGTTTGGTCATCTCCAGCATGTTGGTCTCCTTTCGATGTAAGTGGCGGAACATTGATGTAACTGTTGCCACGTCATCACTAGGTGGCCAGATCACAATCTGGATGCACGGTCGCGCAAAAATTTTGTGAGTGGCACGTTTGACGCTTGTTGCATCGGGATGTTTGTAACGTCGTATGCAAGGCGCGCCCTAAAGTGGGAATCAGTGGCGGCTTCGTCACAGTGAATGGACGTTCTGATCTGCTGAATGTTCTGCGCGGCTGCGATGCGACATCGCGGCTTCCGAAGGAAAGCGCGTGGTACTCCAGGGACGCAAGAAGCACCTTAGCTTGTCGCGATGGCTGACCTCATCACGATAGCTGCGCAACTCGCAGCGCCCGTTGGGTATGACAAGGCTCAGAGCCGTCGCAGCTGATTGCGGGCAGGTTGGATAGAGGCGGGAATGTGGGGGATTGAGACGTATTTTATTGAAGGTACTTCGAATGACCCTCGATGGCGTTGCACGGTAGTAGGGTCCGATGCGTGCTCTGAAGTTTTAAACGGGACTTAGGGACCATGTTGACGCCTCCCATTTTCGAAGTCGGCTCGAGGAGTTATGTAGGGCTCACCTCGCAAGCAAGCACGACCCGCTATGGTCCGCCTGCACTCTGACGACCACGTCACCCTTTGGCGATTGGGAAAAAAATTTTTGAAAACTTCCGGGAACGAAGTCGATGCTTGCTGACTTGAGTTCGCCGACAGCGATTTCGTATTTTTTTAAAATCGATCATTTAAATAAATTAAATGCACGACATTAAATGCCGCAGGCCCTGTGGGTGAAAATGTCGCGCATCTGCTCTGCCTTATGAGGGGTGACTTCGACCATGCCCCATCAGTGCCTCGATTTAACAAAGGCAAGGTCTCGCTGCGGCGTAGCGCGCCATGACAGCTATCTCACTGGCGAGACGGCTCTTAATTACGAAACAGCTTTGCTTGAGTGCGCCTCCGGATCGCAGTCCGCCGTCGGCCAGATCTACGCGCGGGAGAAGGAACAGTTGCGCGCGATGGCGCACCGTATCGTGCACGACAGATCGCGTTCCGAGGACGTCATCCACGACGCATTCGCGCAGATTCTCCGATATGCGAAAAACTTCGATCCTGCACGAGGATCCGCCCGGGGCTGGATTTACGCGATCGTCCGCAACACGGCGCTCAAGATGCGGCAGAACGCCAGGCGCGAACTCGCGCTCGAGGACGATGCATTGAATGCCATTTGCGCGCGCGAGCAGGCCGCTCCGAACCCTGCCTCTTGTATCCCAGACAGCATGACGCTGCGAACCATGCTCGATCAACTCGAGCCACAGCGCCGCGCGAGCCTGCTTCTGGCGATCGTCGACGGGCGCACGCACGAGGAGATTTCCGAATACCTCCGGGTTCCTGTCGGAACCGTCAAGGCGTGGATCCGGAGAGAGCTTGTGGCCATGCGCCGGCAGCTCGAATGACGCGTGAATTGTTTTTTCGCCGCTGCATCCATCGGCGTGCTTCGGCGACAGTAGGGGTGATGGCGCGGTGATCCGGGCAGGGCACGCGCGCGTGACGCACGTGCCCGCGACTGTCGCAAAGCTGAAGCGAGGAGCGAAGCCATGTCTATCCTGAGCAGTGTTACGAGCATTCTCGGGCTGATAAAGGGCGCCCCACCCGAGCAATGCACGTCAACCAAGCCCGACGATTATGACGACGGCAGGCTGTCAAAATGGAACGACGATCACAGCGCTGACGACGACTGCTCGAAGAACGGCGACGGCAAGGACAATTATGCCAAGCTTAGCGGCGCCTACCCCAAGGGCGACTACCCAGAGCACGATGGGGGCTGGAAGGACGCCAACGACGGCGAATACCAGCCCAAGGACCATTGCGATCTCGAGCCGGCTGACGATGGCAGCAGGGGCGACACCGATCGCAGTCCGGGTGACGCGCTGGCCAAGTTCGACTTCTCCCATAGTGAGTTCGCGGGTGATTTCAGCTCGCACGGTCCAGATCATTCGGGTGACATACACGGCGCGCTAGCTTCGATGTCTTGCGACGATGCGCTCGAATACGCCATCGGTTTGATGGGCCCAATGGATCACTTCGACGTAGGGCATTTCGACACGGCGACGGATACGTCGCACGACACGGACGCCTGACATGCCGAAGAGACTCGCCTGGCGGTGAATGCTGCCGGGCGAGGGTGATTTTTGATCAAGAAAGGCGGCGGTCATGCACCAGGTAGAAAAGCGCGAATTGTTCGAACAAGAGCGGAAGATTTTCGAAGCCGGAGTGCAGCGCGCCGACAAGCGATCCGGCTCTTTCAGTTTCTTGACCCGGTCGTTCTTTATTGCCCAGCTAGTTGCCTGCGAGGAGTTTCTTGCCGCCCCGTTCAAATCTGCGCTGGCCAAGCAAGAAGACGCGACAGCCGCTCAAGCAGGTGCGGGGCCGCAAGGGACAAATGACGAGCTGCCTGCGAGCGATCCCGCGAAACCGGGCGCGGAGGATGAGAGGCCAAAAGGGCCGGCCGCCTCGTGGGACACGCATGTGGCTCAGCTCGATCCGACCGGGCTCCTGGCGGAGCCGCATGAAGACGCGCCCAGACCGAGCACCGCTCGTGGCGAAGCAGTCGCTACTGCGAACTCTGGGGGTGTGGGTGGGAGTGGCGACGAGGTCGATTTTTGCAAGCACCATGCTCACGCCTCAGCCGACGTTAGTTGCGTCAGTCGCGTCAACTCGCTTTCAGCGGATTCCGACCTCGGAAGCACTCAATTGCCCGGTGAATCAACGCTCGAATCCGTTGGGTCTAATGTGCTTTGCGACTCGTTTAGCCCGTCGATCGTCAACTCCTTTCCCCCGCTTGGAATGCTCGGCGGCCTTAGTAATGACGTGGTGGTAGGGATTGCGCCGGTCGAGGCGGCGGTGCCGCCGACGCTCGCGACGGCGAGCGACATCGTCATCACGGTGCCCAACGACGTGGCCGGCACGATTGCGTCGGTCGCGGCGATGGTGCCGCCGGCGCTCGCGACCACGAGCGACTCCGTCAGCACGCGATCCGATGACGAGGCCGGCGCGATCGCGCCGCTCGAGGCGGCTGTGGTGCCGGCACTCGCGACGGCGACCGACACCGTCAGCGCGCTGCCCAACGACGTGGTTGGCGCAATGGCGCCGGTCGAGGCGGCGGTGCCGCCGGCACTTGCGACGGCGAGCGACAGCGTCACCGCGCTGCCCAACGACGTAGTTGGAACGATTGCGCCGGTCGAGGCGGCGGTGCCGCCGGCACTGGCGACGGCGACCGACACCGTCAGCGCGCTGCCCAACGACGTGGTTGAGGCGGTCGCGCCGATCGAGGCGGCGGTACCGCCGGCACTCGCCGCGGCGACCGACACCGTGAGCACGCTATCCAACGACGTGGTTGGCGCAATCGCGCCGGTCGAGGCGGCGGTGCCGCCGGCACTGGCGGCAGCGAGCGACAGCGTCGGCGCGCTGCCTAACGACGTAGTTGGAACGATTGCGCCCGTCGAGACGGCGGTGCCGCCGACCCTGGCGACGGCGACCGACAGCGTCAGCAGGCTATCCAGCGACGTGGTTGGCGCAATTGCGCCGGTCGAGTTGGCGGCGCCGCCGGCACTGGCGACGGCAACTGACAGCGTCGGCACGCTACCCAACGACATGGTTGGCGCGATTGAGACGGTCGAGGCGGCGGTAGCGCCGGCACTCGCCACGGTGACCGATACCGTGAGCACGAGACCCAACGACGTGGTTGGCGCAATTGCGCCGATCGAGGCGGCGGTGCCGCCGGCACTGGCGACTGCGACCGACACCGTCAGCGCGCTGCCCAACGACGTGGTTGGCGCGATCGCGCCGGTCGAGGCGACGGTGCCGCGGGTGCTCGCGACGGCGACCGACAGCGTCAGCACGCTATTCCACGACGTGGTTGACGCAATTGCGCCGGTCGAGGCGACGGTGCCGCCGGTGCTCGCGACGGCGACCGACGCCGTCAGCACGCTGCCCAACGACGTGGTTGGCGCGATTGCGCCGATCGAGGCGGCGGTGCCGCCGGCGCTGGCGATGGCGACCGACATCGTCAGCACGCTATCCAACGACGTGGTTGGCGCAATTGCGCCGGTCGAGGCGGCGCAGCCGACGCTCACGACCTTCGCCGACACCGCGGGCACGCTGCCCGACGACGTGGTCGGCGCGATTGCGCCGGTCGAGTCCGCGGCGCAGCCGACGCTATCGACTCTGGCCGACACTGCGAGCACGCTGCCCGATGACGTGGTTGGAATAATTGCGCCGGTCGAGGCTACGGTGCCGCCGGCGCTTGCGACGGCGATCGACACCGTGAGCACGGTGAGCAACGAGGTGGTTGACCAGACGACGGGTCCAGACACTCAGTCGACCGCGTTGTCGCAAACGGTTGCATCGGGAAGCACGGGAACTGACACGCTTGATAGTTCAGCATCACCCCTTGAGATCGCGGAGGCGGAACTGATCACCGGTAACGGTGCCCCTGGTCATGTATCACAGCCCACCGATGTGGCTGGCAATGCACTTGCGAGTGGCGCGCCGGTCCTTGACACGAGCGCACCTGTGCTAACCACAACAGTTGCCGCTCTGACCAATCCGGCCGGCGAGGTGTCGCATCCCGTCGACACGGACAGCGTGGCTGGCGATGCTTTGGCGAGTGCGGCGCCCGCTGCTAACACCAGCGAGCCTGCGCTCGCCACAACGGCTGCCGCTCTGGCAGATGCGCCGAGCGACCTGTCGCAACCTGCCGACACGGGTAGTGTGGCTGCCGATGCTCTGGCGAGTACGGTGCCGGTCCCTGACACGAGCGAGCCGGTGCTCGCCACAACGGCTGCCGCTCTGACCAATCCGAGCAGCGACGTGTCGCATCCGGCCGACACTGGGACCGTGGCTGGCGATGCTTTGGCGAGTGCGGCACCGGTCGCGGACATCAGCGAGCCGGTGCTCACCACAACGGCTGCCGCGCTGACCGATGCGCCGAGCGACGTGTCGCAACCGGCGGACACGGGCAGCGTGGCTGGCGATGCTTTGGCCAGTGCGGCGCCGGTCGCGGACACGAGCGAGCCGGTGCTCACCACAGCTGCGGCTCTGACCGATGCGCCGAGCGACGCGTCGCAACCGGCCGACACGGGCGGTGCGGTTGGCGATGCCTTGGCCAGTGCGGCGCCGGTCGCGGACACGAGCGAGCCGGTGCTCACCACAACAGCTGCGGCTCCGACCGATGCGCCGAGCGACGTGTCGCAACCGGCCGACACGGGCGGTGCGGTTGGCGATGCCTTGGCCAGTGCGGCGCCGGTCGCGGACACGAGCGAGCCGGTGCTCACCACAACCGCGCTGACCGATGCGCCGAGCGACGCGTCGCAACCGGCCGACACGGGCAGCGTGGCTGGCGATGCCTTCGCGAGTGCGGCGCCGGTCGCGGACACGACCGAGCCGGTGCTCACCACAGCTGCGGCTCCGACCGATGCGCCGAGCGACGCGTCGCAACCGGCGGACACGGGCAGCGTGGCTGGCGATGCCTTGGCCAGTGCGGCACCGGTCGCGGACATCAGCGAGCCGGCGCTCACCACAACGGCTGCCGCGCTGACCGATGCGCCGAGCGACGTGTCGCAACCGGCGGACACGGGCAGCGTGGCTGGCGATGCTTTGGCGAGTGCGGCACCCGTCGCTGACACGACCGAGCCGGTGCTCACCAGCACCGGAGACTCGCTCAGCACCCCCGCGACCGAACCGGTGGCGCCGGCCGTGCCGGACACCAGCAGCGCTCAAACTCCTGGATCGGCCGACACGCTTCTTGCGCTCGCCACCACCGCTGACGCACCGATCGAGAGTTCGGCATCCGCCACCACTGCCCCGGAGAACGTCGTGACGGACACCTCAAATGCCGCGGCGACGACCGCCGTCGCGGGCGATGTGATCGCGTTGAACGATGCGCCACCGCCGCCGGCAGATTCGCTGTTCAACGGAACCCAGTATACAGACTATGGCGTCACGCTCAGCAGCGAGATCGCGCCCTCCCAGACTGCCGTGTCGCAGGCGGACACCGCATCGGCGCAAGACGTTTCGGCGCCGCTGGCTGCCGACGTCCAAAAACCCGCGCCGCCGCCTCCCGACATCGTGGATAATACTCCGATCGATCATGTTGGAACTCATGATGCCATCCTCTAGTGGGAGGCAAACATGGCAGCTGTCGAGACACTGGACGATCCGCCGCGCAACCATCATTCCGGAGCTCAACATCGCGTCGCACCCGGCGGCGAGGCCCGCGACTATGTCGGACCTGTCAACGCGCTGGCAGCCTGGCGTTCGGTCGCGCGCACCAACCTCGTAGCGGTCGCAGCATTTTCGGTCGTTGTGAATCTGCTGATGCTCACGTTGCCGATCTACCTCTTTCAAATATCCGATCGCGTGCTGACGAGCCGTAGTCTCGAGACACTGCTGATGCTCTCGGCTCTCGCGCTGACGTTCATCGGTGTCCTGTCGATCGTGGACATTCTGCGTCGGCAGGTGCTGGGGCGTCTTGCGACCAAGATGGAAGCGGTGCTGGGCGGCGCAGTGCTGGCGAGCAGCATCAACAACGCCAGGGCGGGCGAGGGAGGAACCATCCAGGCGATCCGCAGCCTTCACCAGGTGCGGGGCTTCATCTCGAGCCCTATCATGCTTTTACTGATGGACGCGCCCCTCTCGCCCCTCTACTTCGCAGTCATATTCCTCGTTCACCGAGATCTGGGCTGGATCGCAGTCGTATCGGGTTTGGTCCTGGCACTTATTGCGCTGATCAACCAGAAAGCGACCTCGGAGCGTCTGAGCGAGGCTGGCCTGCATGCCGCCGAGGCCGATGCGGCGGCGGAGTCGCTGGCGCGAAATTCGCAGGTGATCAATGCGATGGGAATGCTCAGCGAAAGCATTCTCCACTGGGGGCGCCGGCAGGCGCCGGCGCTGACGGTGCAGAGCCAAGCCCTTGACCGGAATTTCTGGATCAGCGGTGCGTCGAAATTCGTCCGCCTCGTGGCCCAGATCACGATCCTTGGTACCGGTGCCTATCTGGCCCTGCACGCCGAGATCACCGGGGGTATGATGATCGCGGCTTCGATCATTGCCGGCCGCGCCCTGCAGCCGCTCGAGGGCTTGATTGAGGGATGGCGCAGCTGCGTTCAGGCGCGATCGGCCTATGCCCGCGTCAAGCAGGCCGTCGAGTCATTTCAGCGCGAGGCGCCTAAGCTGCGCTTGCCCAGACCGCAAGGGCGCCTGAGCGTTGATCGGGTCTTGTATCTGCCGCCGGGCTCGAAGGAGCCGGTGCTCAATGGCGTGTCGCTCGAGCTCGCGCCCGGAGAGTCTTTGGCCATTGTCGGACCGTCCGGATCGGGCAAGTCGACGCTCGCGCGCATTCTGGTGGGTTGTCTGGTGCCGACAGCCGGCAAGGTCAGGCTGGACGGAACGGAGCTGCGCAATTGGGATCGCCGCCAGTTCGGGGAATATAGCGGTTATCTGCCCCAGGAGGTCGAGCTATTTCCCGGGACCATCAAGCAGAACATCTGCCGCATGCGCGACGACTTGCCCGACGAGAGCATCTATGAGGCGGCGATATTGTCGGGAATTCACGACATGGTCTGCCAGTTGAAGCAAGGATACGAGACCGTGCTCGACCGCAGTGGCGGGCCGCTCTCGGGAGGACAGAAGCAGCGCATCGCGCTCGCCCGGGCTTTCTTCGGTAATCCGTCCCTTGTCGTGCTCGACGAGCCCAACTCGAATCTCGACGCGGCGGGCGAGCAGGCTCTGACCGAGACCCTGCAGCGCGCCAAGAGGCGGGGGGTCACCGCCGTGGTCGTAACCCTGCGCCCGGCGCTACTGAACAGTGTTGACAAAGTGCTGATACTGCGGGCCGGACGCGCGGAAGCATTCGGCTCTCCGAGCGAGGTGTTGCATCGCCTGGTTCGGTCGCCCGCCAGGGCCGGCGGTGATGAGCCGGAGCAGCCGCAACGCATCGAATCCTCGGGCGGGTGACGAGCGCGGGAGGACAGCATGAGAGCGGTAAAGGACGACATCGGCGAGTGGTACCGCGGTGTTCCGCTGAGCGCCAAATGGCCCATCTTCACCGGCCTCGCCATCTTGGTTGTTTGGCTCGGCTGTTTCGGCGTTTGGGCCGCAGTCGCTCCCCTCAACAGTGCGGTCGTCGCCTCGGGTACGTTCGTGGCTGCCGGGCAGAACAAGCTTCTCCAGCACTTCGAGGGCGGCATCATCCGCGAGATTGCGGTCAAGGACGGCGATGCCGTCGAGGCCAACCAGGTCCTGGTTCGCATGGACGATACCGCTGCCAACGCCAAGCTGAAACGGCTGGTTTTGAAGAAGTATCGACTGCTCGCCATGAAGGCGCGTCTGGAAGCTGAAATGAGCTCTTCTGACGCAATCGAAACCCCGGCCGCATTCAGCGAGAACGCACGTGATCCAGAAATCAAAGCGATTCTTGAGCGGCAACGTGCCGAGCTTCAGGCCCGCCGGGCAAGTCTGGTGACCGACGAAAGCGTACTCCTAAAGCAAATCGCTGGGCTGGAGGAAAGCATCCGCGGATATCAGGCGCAAGTTCAGTCCACCAAAGAGCGAATTTCCTTGTTCGTCGAAGAGCTGAAGGACAAGAATTCCCTTCTTGGCCAGCAGTTGGTCCGCAAGTCGGATGTGCTTGCGTTGCGACGCTCAGAGGCGGGTCTCGGGGGTGAGCTAGGCGAATATCTCGGCCGCATCGCCGATTCGAAGGAGCGGATCGCCCAGGCGAACGAACGAATAGCGCAGCTCCACACGACGGCGCTTCGGGAGGCGATCAAGGAGTTGCGCGAGACCGAGGCCGAGCTGGACGACGGAGAGGAGCAGATTCGCGCCGCTCAGGATGTGGTCGATCGGGTCGATGTCCGGTCGCCGGTTCGAGGTATTGTGGTGAAGAACAACTTCCATACACCGGGCGGCGTGGTCTCTCCTGGTGCCGTGATCCTTGAGCTCCTGCCGATTGGCGACGAGCGCATCATCGAGGCACATGTGAACCCCAAGGACATTTCGCATGTGAGCGTAGGCCAGGAGGCGCTGGTGCGGCTGTCGGCGCTCAACCAGCGCATCACGCCCATGGTCGGGGCGAGCGTCATCTACGTGTCAGCGGACGCCTTGGCGGAGCAAGTGCAGGGGAAGGCCGAAACCCGTCGCGACGGCGACACGCGTGGGGAATTCTATGTTGTTCGGGTGCGCCTGGACCAGGACGATATTCTCAGGCAAATGCCTGAATTCATCCCGACGCCCGGGATGCCCGCGGACATTTACATCAAGACCGGAGAACGTACGTTTTTCGAGTACATCATGAAGCCTGCCCTCGACAGCCTCTCCCGCGCGTTCCGCGAAACCTGAAGCGAGCGGTTTGGACCTCAATGCTGAGCACTCGCGTGTACGGTGAGCTCAAGCCTTTCGGTCTGAGGCTTGATAAAACGGCGCTGCTTCGCTCAGCCCTTCTCGCGTTCGTTTTTCATGGCGGCAGGATAGCCCCGAACTCGATCCTGCTCGTTTCGGCCTAAGGTCCTGAACAGCGAATGCGCGACATACAGCGTCGCTTCCGTGCGGTATCGGCGCGCCATGATCGCGAGAGTTAGCTACCCTAGCGGCCGCAATGGCATTTGCGGTCCGCGTGCCGTCGTCGAGCCGTTGGCCGGCGACGACAACGCTCAAACACATGGCGTGCTCCCGAACGGTGATTTTGCTTGCTTGGTCGGCTTGGCACCCGCGAAACGAGGGAGCACGAACCAATGGAGGCGCCATGATCGGCTTGGGAGTTGCGAAACTATTCGTTAGCTTTCATGTGGCCAGCTGGGACCGTGCCGATTACCGCCCATTGCGGCACATTGGAATGGGAATGCCGGCCCCGGCTGTTGGCCCCATCCTGCGGCTGGGGCCGTTTTGAATTTTAACAGCATCGTTCAACCCGGTCGACAACCATGCTTAGAGGCATTGCTATCGCGCTATTCGGAATGGGCATCTTTTCTCAGCTTGATCGCGCGCTCTTCTATGGCCGCCATACTGACGCCGCGTTCAGACTGATGCGGGAGATTGGCCGGGGTTTTGGGCTGTAAGGTTCAGCCGCGCGACCCATGGCAGGACACAAAAAGATCGCTCGGCGGTTAAGTCCCCATCCTTCGCGCCATTCGCTTCGCTGACCCCACATTGCGGCCGAGTCATCGTGCAGTGGTCCCCGGACCTGAGGCCGGCGGAGGTGGTATGGCGGACGCTGTCGCACGCTCATGGACTGGGCTCGCTGCCCAAAGCTCCTTTGCAAGGGGCAGCGGTGAGATCTGTACCTCCGACCACCATGCCCTTTCGTTGCCATGGCGGTGCAGCTGTTGATGATGCGCGCGGCACAAGGGCACCGTGAACTCGTCGCTGACCTTGCGGCCGAGCGCTCGTGGTTGCGCGAACTTGAGATGGTGGGCATCGCAGGGCGTCTGCTTGCAGATGAGACAGGGCTGGTCGCGCACGAATGCGAGGTGCGCCTTGTTGCGCTTGCGCGAGGCTTCCTTGGGGAAGGCCAGCCCGATGCTTGGCTCGGGGATGGATTGGCCGTCGGCCGCGCCAACTCGCTCGGCGCCAACCTCAACAGATCGTTCCGCCCGCACCGGGTCTCCGAGCGCAAGCTCGTCCGGCGCGATGCTGATCTCGCAAGGGACGGCCGCCTCGAGCCGCGTCTGATAGGCGGCTTCAATTGAGCGAGCGTCTCGCTCCAAGAGGGTGTTCTTGAGCGGCAGGCTGGCCCTGGCCCAGTTCAGGAGGTCATCCCCGCTCGGGAGTGACCCCAGCTCGCCAAGCAGGCGGTTCCGGAGCTCGGCCGATGCTTGCGCATCGCGCAGCGGCTGGTTCACAACGCCTTTGACCGGCCTCGGCTTTGCCACGGGTCCGGTCAGCGACGCGAGCGGCGGGCCAGCCAGCAGATCCGGCGCATCCAGATCGTCCTCGCCGGCAATGCCGACCAGCGTGAACAGCGCGTAGCGCCGGGCATAGGTCAGGGCGGCGCCCATCCGGTGCGGGGTGGCGGTCTCAGTGACCGGGCACACCGGCCAGTCGGAGGCGATCCATTCGCCCGAGCTGTGGAGTAGGGTGGTGGTGAGCCTGATGAGGCCGGTGTCGGAATCAATCGCGGTCGCTTGCACGGTCGCGATCTCGTACTTGGTGAGGCACTTGCGCACGATCTCAAGACCGCTGGCGAGCGAAGCGTAGCGAAAGGTGCGGCTCTCTTCGCGCGGGAAGGGTGATGCGATCGTGGCAGTCAATGATTTCTCCGGGTTGTCCAGCTCGGCCTGCGCCTTGGCGAGCGCGCCGGCGATCTGGCTGATGGTCTCGCTGCATCGCTGCATCGCCGTCTCCGCTGAAATCATCGGTTGTTCAGGACGTCCAGCTGGACCGCCAAGACGACTCCGGCAACGACCAGCTGCTGCTCTAGGTGACGGACCAGGCCGAGCAGCACGTGGTCTTGGGCGCAGGACGCTTCAAAGCCGTGGAGTTTGGCCCACAACTCCCCGAGCAGTTCGAACGCTTCCTGATACGGCTCCGGAGGATCCGAGGAGGGGTCGAGATGGATAAAGTCAAAGCGCGGCTGCATCGACAGACTCTCTGAAGGCGGGGAGCTGGCGCCGCGCCAAGCCGCGGCCCGCGGTTGATCTGGCCGGCTGCTTACGCGGCGTCGACCACTTCGAAGCTGATCGCGCCGGCCTTGGAGCGCTTGGCGCGCAAGCCGTGGCCGCTCGCCTCCTTGGCGTCGTCCGGCACCAGCGCCTTCAGCTCGGTTTTCGCCCGCTCGTGCTCGAGCGCGGGGCCACGGGTTTTGCGATAGAGCGCCGCCATTTCCGCCCAGGCATTCGAGCCGGTCATGTCGACCACCCGCACCGCCGCCAGCCGCGGCCGCGGCGGCTCGATGCCAAACAGCTGCGGCGCCTCGCCATTTTGCACGCAGCGCCAGAACTTTTTCTCTGCGGTCAGCAGCAGATGCTGGTAGAGCGGGTCGGCATGGACCTTAATCTCGACCCATTTGCCCCCGCCCGTAATGATCGACAGCACCGCGGATCGCGCAGCGACCACCCACATGTTGTGCTGCAATTGTGCCGCGTGCTTTTCCGCCGCGGCTTCCTCGGTGAAGGCCCATGGCAGCATGAACTTCGCCTCGAACACCGCGCCCGTTTCTGCGACAATGCCATCGAGCGTGGCCGCCATCCAGTGGTGGACCGGATGCCGCACCCTTTTCTGAATGTCGGCAATGGTCTGGCCCGACGCGCGCTGGTACCAGCTTCGGTTGAGGTCTTCAGTGACGCTGCCGAGCTGCACGCTCAGGTTGTCTGAAAAATCCTGCGGCGCGATCTCGCCGCGCTTTTCCCGCCACAGGCGCGTGAGATCGTCCTGATCATTGCCCAGGATGATGCGGGCATCCGAGCCGCCGATAAAGGACCGGCGATCGCGAGGGGCATTGGCAAAACGAGGCAACATTGCAATCCTCCAGCCACTGATTCTTAACCTAATGATACTAAAAGTATCGATCTAAATGAAAGCAAAGTCAATACTAAAAGTATCAATTCGGCAAATCAAAGCCGCTCGTGCACTGCTGGGGTGGTCGCAGGATGATCTGGCGAGAACTGCTGAAGTGTCGATTCCAACGATCAAGCGTTTGGAGGCATTGGACGGGCTTCTTGGCGGACGGACTCAAACGGCCGAGAATATCGTGATTGCCCTGACTTCCGCCGGTATCGAGTTCATCGACGAGAACGGTGGAGGCCCCGGCGTCCGACTCCGGAAAGCAGCTACCGAAAAACGCAAATAACCCTGTAGACCGAGTGTTGGAACTGGTCTTTGAAGTGTCGAGAAGGGCGCGCGCGCCTCTCGGATCGTCTTCTGCAGACTGGCCAGGACTCCGCTAGCGCCCAAAGGAAAGCTCATCGGCACATCTGCGTATTTGTCCAGTAGGTTGCCGGCCGCCAACTCGGTGAAGCCACGCTCCTGGCGACGAAGCCGCGATCCAATCACCCACCGGCGCTTCGATGAGCTAATTGGAAGAAGCGCAGATACCACCGCTCGAGTTACCGAAGTTCAGGCGCGAAATTGCACGCGAAACCTATCGTGATTCTGCAATGGCAGCGGATCCTGCCAAGCTGATTGCAGCAACTGCTTTGCTGATGCGCTCGCAACGATCGGTGAGGGGCAAGGACTTCATCCACACCGTGGCGAGTGCAAGCTGGCGCCATTGCAAATCCGCATGATACGAGCCGGAATCATCCCGTCACGAAGCTGAGCAGCCGCGATCACGGGCGGCGGTGGGGCTCAGTGGCGATCGCAAGCCGCCCGGCGCAGATGCTCTTACTTTTTTTTAACGGTTGGCGTGCCACTTTTTTGTTGGAGCTCAATTCCGTTATGACTCGGATTGGCTCCGTTCCCAGAGGAGTTTTCGGGAAAACAAAGCTCGTCGGCAACATGCTTGACGAGGCCAATATTCCTTTGTTTTCGGAGAACCACGATGTCCAACACAACAGGTATTTCTTTTCTAGCGAAGGCACCTCTGCTGCTGACGGAATCGGTGCAAGAGTTCGAGCAGCTCGCGATGGCGATGGTCGAGCGCATTGCGCCCGACGGGATTCTCGCAGAGGTCCTGGTCAACGACGTGATCCATGCGACGTGGGACATCCTTCGCTATCAACGCTGTCGAACGCCGATCATCCAAAGTGCGTATCGCCCGGCGCTCATCAACCTGCTGCAACACGCCACCGGCATTGACGAGCTGGAAGCCGAGCTACTCGCGAACGGATGGTTCAAAACCAAGGCGGGCAAGCAGGAGGTAACGAACCGGCTAGGGCCATACCATCTCGACGAAACTGCGATCGAGGCCGAAGCGATCAAGCTGCTTTGCTCGGAGCTTGAAACCCTCGACCGGTTGCTGGCCTCGGCCGAGACCCGGCGCAACAAGGCGCTGCGCCTGCTTGCGGAGCTTCACGCAGCCACCGCCAGACGGACACGCGAGGTCTCGCACCAGCTGATCGAGGCAGGGCGAGAGGCTGACGGGCGATGTCCCGACGCGGCGGAATAAACAATGGCGAGCGAACGGCAAATCGCGGCGAACCGCCGCAACGCCGGCAAGAGCACCGGACCGAAGACGCGAGCCGGCAGGCAGCGAGCGCGGGCCAACGCCTATCGGCATGGCTTGGCCGCCCCGTCCTCTCGCGAAGCGCGCGCGGAGATTGACGCGCTCGCGCGCCAGTTCGCCGGCGCAACGACCGATCCGATCATTCTGCAGCAGGCGCAGATCGCCGCGCACGCTGAATTTATCCTGGCGCGGGTCGAGCTGTTGCGGATCGCCTGGATCCAGCGCACCTACGCGCTGGGGGCGCCGCAGGACGCGCCTCTCGAGGTTTACAATCGCGAGGTGTGGGCGTGGATCCGAGACGGAACGCCAACGCGTCTGCCACAGGATACCATGCCGTCGGCCGGACCCGAACGCCTCACCGAAGCGATCCGGCGTAGTCTGCGAGAACTTGGAAAACTCGAGCGCTACGAGGCGCGAGCGATGGCGCGCCGTAACCGGGCCTTTCGCCAACTGGTGCGCCGCCGAACGAACTGAGGGGACACAAGTTGCGCAGAACGAATCGAATTTGGTTCACGTACCGCTCCGTCGCGCTTCGACTACACCAGGGAACATCAGTTTCAACGCGTCCTCCACTCGCCAGTGGAGCTTAGCTCATCGAGGCGATGTCACTCACAGCATTCGAAAGGCGATCGCGGGCTCAATGACTGGCTTGCTCAGGCAGACCGAGGGCGGGAGTGTCGGCGCTGCGGGTCGCGGGCCCGCGCGCGTTGGTTTGCGCCCGCGAGATGAAGGGAGGCTCGGAATGTGCAGAACGAACCCAATTTTGTTGAAGCGATTCAACTTAGCTCCGCAAGTTGACGCGCTCAGACCCCAACGCTTTGAGCGGCCGCCGGTCGCCTCGGGTGTGCCAACAATCGCGCCGGTGTTAGCGTCGATCGACGTGTCGAGCTTGGTCTCCGAACGGAATTTATTAAGACGATCGATCAACCCGTGCATTTTCCAAATTCACTTATCGCGCGGCTGCTGCTCCCTTTTGTTGGTGGTGAAGGCCTGTGCCTGACGTGTATGCCACCAAGGCGACGTTGTACGCCTGCCAAAGCGTGTGCCGGTCGAGATCCGGGAAACACTTCAACACGAGTGGTTCAACGTCAGCGGCTTGATATGCATCCAAGCATTGAAGAATGACGCAGCTGACGTCCGCGATGCTGTGGTGTTGCATTTTCATTGGTCCCGGTTATGGACATCAGCTGGTTCGGCGGCCGCGGTCTCTTGGTCTGTTGCCAGGACGACAGGTGCAGCCACAAGCTGAAGCAACCGCCGGCAGACGTTGATCGATGGCCCCATCACCTTAGGTGGGGAGCCTCGCTCGCGCGCAGGGTTTGCGGCAAGCGCGACGCCCTTGTCAGAGCCGGTCGCGACCCGACGATGATGCGCGGACATTGAGCTCTGATGAACCGCCCGGTCCATTAGTTTGGTGGAGTTGTTGGAGTCGCCTGTCGAGTTCTTGTTTTTTGGCAACGATCCTCGCGGCGAGAATCTGATCGACGTCGGTGTAGAGAGCCCACAACTCATCGAGGGACATCTGCTCAAATTGCGGTTGGTAATCACGAATGTCCACAGTCCGGCCCCCGGCTGGGGCGGGTAGCAGCTAAGTCAGTCTTGAAAGCCCGGACTCTTACGCTGATCAGATAATCGCGTTGCTGGCCGGGCCGACCGCGCTGCCCTCATAAACCGCCTTCCCAGCTCTAGTTTCGCGTGTCGCACCGACGATTCTGCGCTCGGCCTTAGCTACTCGGTCTCTAAGGGTCTCAAGTTCGGATACTTGAGACGCGAGTGCCTCATAATGTTGGTGCAGAGCGAATTGCCAACCATCCAGTCGCGCACGAGCGTCCATTGCACGCCCCTCTATGGTACTGCCACAAAAGACGTGGCCCGCAATTGGGACCACCGCGAGACTAGTCAAATTGACCCATCAGGTCTGTTCGCTTTCGCACATTCGCTGTATGCTTTCCCTCGGTGGATCGCCACGCGTCGATTGCTGCGAGCGGCAAGCAAGATATTGCTGCTGACCTGCCGCTCGGGCCTCACGGTTTTCGAATTCGCAAAATCGACGGCTTCCAGGCGACTGCCGCCCGCAGGCAAGGCCGGGCCTTGGATCTCGCGATCGCACAAAATACCGCCAGCGCCGTCTACGGCCCCGGCATTTCGGGTTGTGCTTGGGCCGCCGCGACTGCGCGCGTTGACGAGCGATGCGGGAAGCCTCAGCCCTTAGCCGGTCTATTTCGGGCGGAGCAGCGCTTACGATTAGACAAGTGCGCGATTTTGGTCTTCTTCACGAAAATCCAATTAAATGGCAAGTGACGTCCAGCGATTCAGGAGCGCATCGCGTCGATAGCGTGTGCGATTAAAATGCCCACGCTCAAAATAACTAGAAAAACGAGCAACCAGGTACTCACGTCCACCTCCTGTCTTGGAAGTGAACCTTCCTGTTTATGCACAGTCAAAGGCATCACGTAGGGAACCGCGATTTCAGCGGCCGCTGAGGATTTATTGCCACACGGCGGGCTATCGTCGGAACGCAAGAAAAAGGAGTGTGCCGACGATGGCGGTCGCGAGAAGTGGAAACCAAATGTCCGGCACTTCAGGGACTCCGACTCACTGCGTCGGATTAAATGCGAGCTGCGCTCTTATTTCTTCTGGTTTTCACTATTCTCCACAGCTCAAACAGAAGTGGCCGCAACTCGCAACGAATATTTGCGGTATTATGTTCGTGGTTTGGCGTCGTCAGTATTCGGAGCGGTTCGATCTCGCGTGTTCGTATGGCTAGCCGGCTCACGTGCAGATCCATTTCTGGTCAGCAGTTCCAGGTTTAACGCATCTCGGCAGCATCAAGCTTAACGAGTGACATTCGTTGCCAACTTGCCGGGACGGAATATCGTCGCGTCGATCGGGCATTTTCTTTCCGAACCACCAGTTAGCGGGGTTGCCTGAAAACGGGTTCGATTTCCAGGATTCGATATTCGTCGGATGGAAATTCGAACTATCGTGCACCAGCCGCGCAGCTCTCCTATCGCGACCCGCTGGAAGCCGAGTACCGTCAGCTCATCGAGCTACGAAAGCGGGTCAGACAGGCCGAAGCCGCGGCCTCAAAACGGTTTACGATCGCGACTAGGAAAAAAGAATTCGCCGCAACGAAGATGAATCCGCTGGCAGGCATCTGCTCGATGCGTGCGGCGGAGTTCGTGGCGTGCAGCGCCAGGGTTGTAACCACCAAAGTCAGGTCGTCGAGAGGGGTCGAGATGCCTTGGTGGCGGGCTTGGGGGAGAAGCGTGCAGTCGGTGGGACTACGACCGCTTTGAATGCGCCCGCGAACCGCCTACGCGCGAATGAGGCCGCCTCAACTCCGGTTCACTTCTGCTTTTGCGTCACCAATCGCAAGGGGATGTTGTGGAGATGCGCGCGACCTCGCACAGCCGGTTCTGTCCATGCCCCAGCGCGCGAGCGATGTCGTCGGGTCGATTTCCTGCGGCGGCCATAGCGATCAGCCGCTGATGATCTTCCGGTGTCCACCTTCTCACCAGTGGGTAACGTGACCGTTCTATCACGCCAGCGGCCCCCCAGCCTGTTGCACGCCTATGCCTGCCTATACAGTTCGCCGATTCGCGCCCAACAAGCGAGGTGGGCTGCTGGTCGGCGATCGGCCAGAATGAAAGTGCTGCTGCTGGTCGCGGAGCGAGGCGCGCCGGTGATGTTCGCCCGGATCGGGGTCGTGCGCCTGTGGAAAGCGCCCTGGAGCGCAGGGGGGCTTCAGGAGCGCCCCAGGGCCGCCCACTCCATGCCGGCGACGGCGTAAGGCCGGCATGATCGCCTACGGCGTTGCCCAAGGCACCGCCTATCGAAATGCCACTGCCTTAATCGTCATGATGGTGGTGGTGGTGATGCTCATGCGAGCTGCCCCCGCCAGACCGCGCAATGGCGTTAGACGTCAGCGATGTTGATAGCAGGAGCGTCATCGCTGGAGGCGTCACGACGGCAAACCTACCGCAGGTCTTTAAGAACTCGCGGCGGTCCTCGTCTTCTGTGGCGCTTGGCATGCTTGAGCTCCGGTCGGTGGCGTGCGGATATTAAGCCGCACGAAATTTAAATCAATTAAACAAATTAAGTTCCTTTTATTATTTACAAGGCCGCGAGCCGGCCTCCAGTCAGGTGGGTGTGCCCGCTACCGGACAGACCGGTCGTTGGTTGTATGTTGCTGCCCGACGTCAAGAACTCGCGATTGAATACAGGCCCTTGCTAAATCATCCGCTATTTCAACACCGAACGAGCAATTTTGTTGAAGAGCGTCGCAAGGACCCTCACCGGATTAGCTAATCAATTGCCGGCTTGCCTCTCAGATGAGAGACGAAGCGCGTCACGCACGAGCCGCCGATGATCGCCCTGGGGCCGAGCCGGAAGGCGGCCAACGTCTTTAGGATGTCCGCGTCGGCGACGATGCAGCGGAAAGCCACGCCTTCGAACGCGCCAAGAAGATCGTCAGGAGCGATGGTGCACGTTGGGAGACGCAAGACCTCAGACAAGAATTCGCATGACAGCTCGGCAAAGCAGCAGATGGGGAGTGTCCACGTTGCGCTCAACATTGACAGCCCGGGCAGTGCATCCGAAATTCAACACCTCCTATCGTTCGCCCTGCTCAGTTCCAGAATTAACTTGCAACACGAACATCAAGCTTAATTCCAGACCGCGATTGCGGCCGCGCGCTAGAGGACTAGTTTGCGCACACGGACATTGTCCTTGTCCGCTCCACCCCAGCGAAGTCGCCGCACTATTATAGTCGGTGCAGCGACTTCGACGCTGGATAGTCGCGCGAGCTTCACTTGAGAGAGCAGCCGGACCACGAAACGCTTGATCTCATCGAGATGCGTCGCCGACTTACGGCGCTCCGGTCGAAACACTCGGACAATCTTTTAATTACTTCGCTGTTGAACCGCTTTTTCGTGAAAGTCGCATTTCTGCTGACGCCAACAGACCTGGCGCACGAGCAATATCTCAAATCCGAATTCGAACGAACGTTGATAAAGGTCAAAGAGATTGCTCCACGGACAAAATCTGACTGAAGGCCGCACCAACGCGTGGCTCTGGACCCGATTGGCCGGGTATCCGCCACTGTTCTATCGGATCAGCCAGGAGCGGTTGTCGGCTTTGGGCACCGGTGTCTGAACAATAATCTCCGCATTCGTCTTCGTCCTCCCTTAAAAAATCGGGTGCTGCTGCTATTCCCGGGGCTTGTCGGTAATCTCTCGCACAGCCAAGCTCAGCTCCAGCTCTCTGAGCTGCTCAATCAGAAGTTCTACGATCTGGTCGTAGTCAGACGCCTTCAGCGAATGCACGCCTCGCAAGGCCAGTTGGTCCTGGAGGATCATCGCCATCATGGCTTTAACGCTCATGGGCCCTCTCGTCGGGAAACAAAGATCGTCATAAAAACAATCAGAAGTAGACGTCAAAGCTTGCGGATGCGCAACGTCCGTAAGAGTACGGACAAGGCGGCAAATCCGTTTGGCGCCGCACAAACGGGAGAATGTGTCGCGTGTGCGCCTTCAGACTAATCCGTTGGAAAAGAAGGCGCCGGGCTGCTGGGACAAGTGTAACGTTTTCGCAGGTAAGGCCAGGTAGGATGTAGCTTTACTCGCCGACAGGCCAGCCATGAGATTGCTAATGACTTCGGATTGCAATGATGAACTAGCGGCTATCGCTCGAGCAATCGCAACCAAGCAGCTTTATATCGAAAGTCAAACCACCTTGATCCAGGTGCTCGAGCGTGACGGACACGACATGCTTAAGCAAAGAAAAGCTCTTGCTAAGGAACGATCAGACCTAGCAACACAGATCGCGCGACAATTTAAGCTGCTAGAGACAAGGTGCACATCGGGCGAAGATGATCTGGTTGCGGCTATAATGAAATGATAGAACGTCGAAAGCTGGAGCGCATCGATGTGGACGAGGTCGCCTACATTTCAGGCGACGGCGCCAGCTTACGCTGCCGCGTGGTCAACATGTCGGAAGAAGGGGCAGCAGTTGAGCTTCCGTCGAAGCGGCACGTGGCCTCCACATTCAAACTAATGCTCGAGAAAGATCGCATCATCCGAAGTTGCCGCCTAGTCTGGTTGAGTGGAAATCTTATCGGGGTCTCGTTCGAGGATCTTTAGGCGGAGAAGAGTCAGTTAGCTCTGCCCTACAATGGAACTCGCGGTTCTTTTGCTGGCATGGATGGGCGATGTCAAACAATAGACCGGAAATCCGTTCGTGGTCCCCCGATGCAGCAGACGCCATGAAGAAGTGACTTCCATTTTGTGGGGACTAACACTCGCCGCTTCTTGTTTGCGCTATCGAGGAACCGCGCGCCTCTGTGCAGCGGCTAATCTTCCTTTCCTAACTCTCGCATCACGACCTTGAGCACATGAGCAACGGCTCTTGCAGCGCCTTCGCCTCGTCCCTTGGCGCGCGCACCTAACGCCGGTTAAGGGATTGGTTACCGGTCACTGTCACCATTTACATACGGTCGCATTATGCGGCAGCGCATTCTGAGAACAGTCTATTCGACACGCCCGGTTGGCGGTCTCTTTCAGGAGACGCCCCAATGCTTAAGGGCTTCACGGTCTTCGTTGTTGCGCTAATCAGTACAGCGCAAGTGGATCAATACCTGACCCACGGTCGGTACACCGACGCGGCCATGGCTATGCTGCGGCAGATCGGTCGCGCGTTTGGATTTTAGATAGTTCTTTGCGAGGGAGACGCCTGATGGAAGGCATTTCATGGGCCGATCTCGAAAGGGATGAGCAACGCGCAATCGCGATATTGGGAGCCGGTCTTTCCATTAAACTGTGCAGCCCCCTTGCTCTCCTGGCGTCAGGTCGGCTTGGGCTGCTGCACGCAATTTGCGAAGAGATGCCGTTTTGAAGTGGGTAAGCGGTTCGGCGCCGGTTGATCACGACAGGGGGGTGGGATGCCAAACGCAATCGAGCTGATTGTGGACGGTTACGTTCGCTTGAACAATCGGAGGGCTCTGGATGATCTCCGCATGCAGCGTCGGAAACTGGCCGTGGACCTAAAGGCACGTACAGGTTTTGATTTCCGGACGACCGTCCAGCAGATCGAGGAGGATATCGCCGTGATCGAGGCTGGGCTGGCGCGGTTGGATGGCGCGGCGAGCTAAGCTGCCAAAGCAGTTCGCGGTTCAAGCCGCCCGATTAGCTTCTTTCTCGGTCCCGCGCATAATGATCTTGAGCACATCATCCGGCAACGGGCCATTGCAGCGCCTTCGCCTACTCTCATGTCGGCGTGGCATCCAGCCACCTGCTACAGGTCAACATCGTCTCGACGCATTTTACTGGCGCCTAGTAAGGCAGTAGTTCGGACGCTTTTGTCCCGGCCAGGCTGTGGAAATTCTTGCAATGACCTATGGCTGTACGGGTGACATGGCGCTCAGCCGAAGGTGTGTAAGACCACAGCATAGTGGTTGCAACAATGAGGAAGGCAACAGCGGCGATTGCAGATGAGATCAGACGCTTCATGGGAAACCTCCGGTTTCCGATTGAAGGTTCGTCCGACAGTTCGATTAAAGGTTCAATGGAAAAAGCCAAAATCTCGGCCCGCTCATGGAGTTCCGTTTAAGACGTAAAGGGCGGCCCGCCCGTGCTAGGCGGCATGCCCACCCGCAATCGTGAGGATCTCGCACTCTGCACCCTCCGAAAAGCCCCGATCCGAATGGTTCGGAAACACCCCGGCATCGGTGCGAAGTTGCCGACATGGCTGTTGACGACGCGGAACAGCGCGCTTATGGCGGCTTGGTTGCTGGTGATCAAACGCGCCAACGAGAACACCCGCTCGCCACCTACTCGACGTCGATCATTCGCTCCTTGGTGATCCGCAGGCTGCGGACGTAATAGCCTTGTGCCTGAACGGCTGACTTGATTTCGTCGCTGACCTTGAGAACTCGTTTCCTGCTCTTCCGCCACTTATGTGCAGAGTAAAGCACGGGCACGGGAGAGCCTGAACTTAGAACGAGCAAGAAGCGCCTGTCATTGCGATAGACATCATACATTTCGCCCCCGCGATCATGTTGAAGTAAGCATGTCTGGTCGTCTCCATGGACGAGCTTAGTATCGCGAATGGCTGCGCGGGTTGTAAATCTGCAACGCCCGGGATTTCTTCAGCAACGTTCCAGATTGGGAACGAACTTGGTGCAGCTCGGCCGTGGGTATTGATCAAGCTCTTGCGAGCGGTCGGGTAAAGAGGTTATCGAATTCCGCCACAACTGCGTGAGCAAATGCGCGGATGCTCGAAATCCCCCGCTGCGATCACTGCGAAGAAGAGTTCGCGCCAGAAGAGCTGATAGTTCTTGCGCCACCGGCCGGGACGGCGAGTTGATCTGCGGTCGGTGCATCGAAGTCAAGCTCCGCCGGGCCGTCGCGAAGCTACCGCTCGGTGATAACTGATACTCCAGCGCATCAGGATCATCTCGATCCCACAGCTTCCGTGTAGGCGGTTCACGAGCGCGGGCGCAATCCAGCCTCCTCGGTAGCATCAAGCTTAACGACTGACATTCGTTGCCAACTTGCCGAGACGGAATATCGTCGCGTCGATCGGACATGTTTTCCCGAACCACCAGTTAGCGGGGGTTGCCTGAAAACGGGTTCGATTTCCATGATTCGGTATTCGTCGTATGGAAATTCGAACTATCGTGCACCAGCCGCGCAGTTCTCCTATCGCGACCCGCTGGAAGCCGAGTACCGTCAGCTCATCGAGGGACGAGAGCGGGTCAGACAGGCCGAAGCCGCGGCCTCGAAACGGTTTACGATCGCGACAAGGAAGGGAATTCGCCGCAACGAAGATGCATCCGCTGGCAGGCATCTGCTCGATGCGCACGGCGGAGTTCGTGGCATGCAGTAACCACCAAAGTCGGGTCGTCGAGAGGGGTCGAGATGCCTTGGTGGCGGGCTTGGGGGAGAAGCGTGCAGTCGCGGGCACTAAGACCGCTTTGAATGGGCCCGCGAACCGCGAGGGCCAGCTCCGTCGGATTGCCGGGCGATGCGCCGCCGTCCGTCTTTCCCGAAGATCCTCGACGGATTAGAGCGCTATACGCGGAGCTGTCGCCGAAAGTCCGCCCTCCGGTTTTCATCTTGTGGCCTTGCTTTGGTCAAACCGGCGTTGGGGAGTGTGGACTTGCCCGATTTAATGCTCGGCCTCAGTCCGGGTGACATTGGGTGCGATGGGGAACGCCGATGCATTCGCCGATTAAACCGATATATCCCGGCTCACAAATTCGTAGTCCCGCGCTCTCACCAGAAGACGTCGAGCTTGTTGCGCGCGCGGACGAACGGCTCGCCCACGCCTATGATCAGATCGCACGTGCAGATGAACAGCTGGCGCGTGTCAATGAACAGCTTTCCAAGTTTGATCAGGATGGCACGCGCAATCCTTCTCAGCCGAAGAATTCCGCGAAATGGTTTCGACCACCTGACCGCGGGGCGAGCTCATCGCGCGGAAGGGCGGCACTGCGCGGCCTGATCGGTCTGCTGTTGGCAAGCGGCATCTGTTTAGCTGCTCTTGCAGCGCAGTCATCCGACGGCGATGCCGTCAGAGCAATGATGTATCGGTGGTCCGCGCATGCCGTTTCACCTTCGTGGTTGCCGCAAGAAAGAGCCGAGATCTCCTCGGCTCTGCCTACCACTCAGACGAGTGCAACCTATGTGGCACTTTAGCAACCGGGGCCGTTGACTACACCGCACGATGCGATCCATGAGCTGCTGCCGGTTTGATGGACACCGAGATTGGGTGTTTTATCGAGCCAGAGGTGGGTCATGCAGAGACGGAAGTTCAGTCGAGAGTTCAAGATCGAGGCGGTCAAGCTCGTCAGGGAGCGCGGGGTATCTGTGGCGCAAGCTGGCCGAGACCTGGGCGTTCATGAGAACGTGCTGCGCAAATGGGTGAAGGAGTTCGGCTTCGACGCTGCGCAGTCCTTCCCCGGCCACGGGCAAATGAAGCCTGAGCAATTGGAGATCGAGCGGCTGCGGCGCGAGGTCAACAAGCTGAAGGCGGAGCGGGATATCCTAAAAAAGGCCGCTGCCTACTTCGCGAAGGAAGCGACATGAAGTTCGGCTTCATCGCGAAGCACCGGGGCATCTGGCCGGTGGCATGGCTATGCGAAGCGATGGGCGTGTCGC
>NZ_JADPIX010000074.1:0-778 GCF_023073155.1 Bradyrhizobium sp. 45
AGATCGTCGTGTAAGGGCCATAGTCGGACGGGCAATCGCGCCAGCGTGCGCCGCACTGGAGCATGTGAATGATACCGCTGATAATGCGTCGATCGTCTTCGCGCGCCGGGCCGGTCTGGTTCGTTGGCAGATGCGGCTCTATCTGAGCCCACTGCTTGTCGTTGAGCCAGAACAGTCCTTTGCGCATCGAAGTCCCCCGTGCCGAATCAACTTGGCACGAGGGAATCAGAACTCGCTAATTAGGTACAGACCCTAGTACCCACTTTTCTTGGATCGTGAGTCGTGATTCAAGATATGGATGATACCCGAAGCAAGAGACGTCCAGCTTTCGTGGAAAGATCGCAAGTTGCTTGAGGCGTGTTGTCGCTCGCCGGACGTTGCAGCGCGATTTGAAGCGAGCGCGGATCGTTCTGTTGGCGGCGGACGGGCGCAGCATCCGCTCGATTGCCAAAGAAGTCGGGGTCCAGCCTCGGATTGTTAGCCTTTGGCGGCACCACTATTCCGATCATGGCCTGGAAGGGCTGCAAGACAAGCCGCGGCTTGGCAAGCAGCCGATCGATACGAAGGCCACCAACAAGCGGATTCTGAAGCTGCTGGATAACCGCCCCCGCAAGGGTTCGCACCTGCACCGGCCCTCTGCTGGCCGAGGCGCTGGGCGATGTTGACGTCCAGTATGTCTGTAAGCGCGAAGCCGATACCCTTGCTTCAGAATTCGAATGAACGTGCGAAAGAAGCCTCCGGCTTGGACGGAGGTTTCGGATGGGATTGGACAGCAAAA
>NZ_JADPIX010000102.1:0-35453 GCF_023073155.1 Bradyrhizobium sp. 45
GTGTTGCTACTCGCTACGACAAACTTGCCAGAAACTTCTTGGCCGCCGTCCACCTCGCCGCTCTCGTCGCTTATTGGATCAATTGAGTCTGAACCCTAGAATGCCTAAAGTGGACATCTTCACAGCTCGGGATGGATGATTCAAGGGGAATAAGTGTCTTGCGCGGCGGACGGGGCAGGAGCGATCCCGTTCTTGTGCTCAAACATCCACATGCCGCTACCGAGCAGGAACATGAGCAAGACGTAAGGAGCATCCCACACGTGGACTGTGCAGGCGGCAAAGGCCAGTCCGCAAAGCGTGATAATCAGACCATTTCGGCACTGCGCTACGTCAAACGGGAGGTTCTTCAGCCGGCCCAGGCCAAAGCAAACCGAAAGAAAACCGCCAGCTATAAACAAGAAGCCGGGGATGCCGTAACGAACGGCGGTGACCAACCAGAAATTATCGATGCTGCCGGGCATCCACTCCGGGCGTTCCCAAGGATGTAGCGCGGTTCCGAAGATCGGGTGCATCATCACTGATCCCGTGCCGTATTGCCAGATGAGCACACGCATGTAGGACGTATCAGCATTGAACGTCAGGTACGTAATAAAGACTTCGAAGGGGGTACGGTTGGAGAGCGCGCTCACGACTAGATAGGCACTAACTATGATTGAGGCCAATATTGTCCAACGCCGCGTCACGCTCACCGTAATCTTGTCCCAGACGATCAACATGACCTGGACGGCAACCGATAGGAAGGCGCCGGCGGATAGAGAGGAGCATACCGCCATTGCCACAACGCCGGAGCCTAGTCGCCCCATGTGCGCCGGAACGCCATATGCAAGAAAGCTCAAGGCGAATGCACTTGAACACACGACGCCGAACAGGATCTGGTGCTCGAAGGGGCCCTGAGCTCGGCTAAGTCCCCATCGTGGCTCATAGTAGCCGATCGGGTAAACGGAAAAAACGTTGCCAAACAACTCAATCAAAATCGGCGTGCCTGTGAAATTCTCGTACAGAGCAAATGGCAGAAGGACAGCGATCAGGAGTACCAGACACCTTACCATGTGCTGGAACGCGAAAACGTCTCGGATATATCGCCTTGCAAAAAGAAATGGTCCGAATGTCTCTATAACAAATATGCCTGCCGACTGCAGACCTTTGTCGATGCCATGCTGGCCCAGCAATACAGCCGCGCCCCATGTTGCAGCCAAAAGCATCAAAATGTCTTGCCGTCGTACTCGCCCGGATCCAGATAACCATGCTATCAAACACGGAATGAAGGTCGCTACTAGCACGAGCCGGTAGCAAGACAGGCGTGTCGGGCCGACGTAGAAATAAAACGGCATGGCCAGCGAGAAAATGAGCAGCGGAACAAGTCGAGAGCTCCGCGTCGGCTGAGCCACTGCAACTCGTCGGCGGACGGAAGGCAACGCATTCCCAACCTGACGAGGCATTCTTGTTGTAATGCTTTCCACCGAGTTCTCCATCCACTATGAAGAAGGTTCTGGCAGCCTCACTAGACCGGGGACGTTATCGATACCGCAAGCGCATGAGTTGGCGATACAGCCCCAGTTTTGTGCTGATCCTCCAGGCAAAGCCGCGCATCGCATTCGGATCAAGCAAGTGCTGGCGCATGTACCCTGCATCCATGTTGTTCGTCAGACAAAGGCGGGAATAGAGAAAGGATTCGAACCCGCGATGATAGCCAAGCTGGATTGTAAAGAGGTGCGTGTAGCCCGCCTTCAGAGCTGCATCCCAGACCCGTCGGGAAAAGCGCCCATATGGAAAGGCGAAGAGGGTAACCTGTTGCCCGAGGCGCTCCTCCAGCATCAACTTCGACACCGTAAGCTCGCGATCGAGTTCGGCATCCGGGAGGGCGGTCAAATCGACATGAGCCATGCCATGAGAGCCAACTGCAACGCCGGCCCTACCAAGCTCCTCAATCATGTCCCAGCTCATACGCCCCGGCGAGCCCACCAAATCCACGGGGATTAAGGACATGAAACCCGGGATCCGACCGGTCGTCACATAGCGAGCATAGACATGCGTATAGTCCGAAAGAAATCCATCGTCGAACGTGAGCAGGACCGCACCACTTTGCTTGGCTTTGGAATCGCGGCAATGCTCCAGAAAAGCTTGGGGCGAGACCAGCATGTCCCCGCAAAGCGCGAGATGCGCATCGAATATTTCATGCGTCAGGCACCACGCATTCGAAGGCGATGCTTCCACCAGTTCGTGATAGTTTAGGACAATCATAGGGCTTGTATCAGATCTGAGACACGTCGACTCCAGGCCCGCCAGTTCAGCCGGGTCTCGAATGCGTCGCGGCTCGATTGCCTCAGGCGTGCCAGCCGGTCCGGGTTCGCAAAGGTCTTGGAGATGACAGTCGCATAGTCCGCCTTCGTCGCATTGGGCGGCAACAAGATGCCTGTCTCGCCGTCGCGGATAGCGCAGGGCACGCCACCGGTAGCCGGCGCAATGCTGGGTACGCCATGGGCCGCCGCTTCGCAAAACACGATACCCCAGCAATCTGCTCGGGTCGGCAGCAGAAAGAAATCCGCGTCGCGATAAAGTTGATCCAGTCGGTTGCGCTGTTCGCGATCATTCTTGTCGAGGTACGGGATGATCGTCAGGCCCTCCTGGGTGACAGGCCTGGGCGGACTGCATCCGCAAATCACGAGCTCTGCCTCAACGCCCCTGTCCCTTAGTTCGGCGAGGGTCTCGACCGCCATATCCGCCCCCTTCTCTTCCCAGTTGGCACCGATGAAGAGGAGCCGGCACGGACCCGGCTTGCGGCATCCAAGCACAGAACCACGGTCCGGTGCTGCTTCGAGGTTCGCACCCCAGGGAATGACATGCACCCGCGCGCGGTCGGCGCCGTAATCCCTAACCGCGGATTCAGCGGCCCATTCCGACGGGTAAAGGACCAGATCCGCGCGCGCGATTGTGTCGCGTTCCAAGCGTTCGGCGATCTCCCGGGCGGCACGCGACAAGTTCCTGTAGTTAGGATGATAGTCCTCAACCAGCCGAAAGGTCGCGTCGGACGCATAAACGAGGGGAACCCCGTCCGGCACACCCCAGGCAAACGTAGATCCGGCTGGAGCCACCACGACATCGGGCGACACGGCGCGGATTTTGCGCGCCGCGTCGGCTGCATACTGTCTGACGACAGGCTCCGCATGGAATGGGGAGATGCCGCGCGTGCGAAGCATACGGCAGATTCTGGAATATGCCTTGTAAAGAGGCAGGATCGGCGCGGTCAGCGGACCGACATGGACAACCTCGTGGCCTTCGCTTGCCAGCGATTTCGACATGTGAAACGGAGTGCCCGACCAGAACCTGACCTCACGCGCATCACCGATCGTGGCGAATGCAATCCGCCGCGCTGCTTGGCTGCCGGAGATGTGGCACTGACTCATCTTACTTCCTTACAGAAGTGATCAAACGGGACTTGTCGAAAAGGATCGTTCCACTATCCCGCGCCACTTTTATGATCGGACTTTCCGAAGGTTTTGAGCTTCCTGGCCACGCTAACAAAATGGCTGCTTGTCACGTCCGTCCGAAAACCTTGGTAGATGCTCGCCTAAGGATCGATCCAGCCGGCGGTCCAAAACGCAACCTCGGATTGAGATCAATCGAAAAGCGGAGCAGCTGGAGGCCGCTGTTGATATAGCCTCGACGCATGCGGCCAATGGCACGCCAAAAAGCCGTTTCAGCTAGCATACGATAGGCCATTGTCCGTAAGCCCCGCCCCTCCGGAAGGCGATCCATGTATTCTTCGAAGAAACTGTCGAATGCCGCCTTACGATGGGAATAATCTGACCCATCCTCGCTCCAGTATGAACTGGACATATTGGATGAATGCTTTCTGTATATGGCTTGCACCGCATCAAATTTCGCAACCGCACCGTGTACACCGAAGCGCAACCACATCTCCATATCGCCGCTGTGAGGCAGGGACGCGCGGTACCCACCGACCGCCTTCTGAATGCATGTTCGACCGATTGCGGTCGGCGTGTTAACCATGTTGGCACCGATGACGCACATTTCGCGAACCAGATCCTGTCGCGTCCACGTGTTAGCGTGCTTAGCCTCCATTTTTGGCGGCGGCAAATCATCGTGCCAAGAAACACCTTTCCCATAAGTGAGCACGATGTCTGGATTTGCGTCCATGACCGCAACAGCTCGCTCGAGCGCGCCCGAAACCAACAAGTCATCGGCCGAGAGAAGCAGAAAGTAGTCGCTCGATGCCCATTCAATTCCTTGATTATATGTGGCGATGTGACCCCAGTTTTGCGGGTGGGAGATGACGCTGACTCGTGAGTCCGCATGGGCCAACTTCTGCGCCACAGAAACCGAATCATCCGAAGACGCGTCATCGATAATCAGCACCCGCAGGTCCCCGCACGATTGCTCGAGTACGCTACGGACGCATCCTTCCAGGAAACGACCGTAGTTGTAGCAGGGAACAACGATGTCAACTTTCGCCACGCGCCCACCTCCCGTACCGCCGCCCAACCGGCTCGAGCAGAAACTGGGATGGACAGCACAAATGGGCGCAGCCAACCGCGGTCATCGGCACAACTCATTCCTGAGAGCTTCCGCGATACGGACGAGTTCGTCCTCGCTCAACTGTGCATACATCGGAATCAAGATCGAGTGATCTTGCGCGAGTTCGGATTGACGCAAATCGTGGCGCTGCTCAGTGTTGGCGTACGGCGCCTCGCGATGCGAGCACATGATACCGCGCCGTGTGGCAATGCCTTGATTGAGAAGGCTCTGCATCACCGCTCTCTGATCGACTCGATCAGGTAGTCGCACGCAATAGCTCTGCCAGTTGGATCGAGCCCACTCCGGCTCGTACGGAAGGGTCAATCCGTCCAGATTGCCCAGCAGCTCGCTGTAGCGAGCCGCGAGTGCGCGCCGACGCGCGATCAAATCAGGAAGCCGTTCGAGCTGTTTTCGCCCGACCGCAGCCTGCACATCCGTCATCCGGTAGTTGAACCCAACGAAAAGGTAGTTCTCGAATACAACTTGCGGTGAGCGGTGTCGCACCGTGTCGGGCACGTCCATCGCATGCTGACGCCAGAGCCTGAGCTTGCGATCCTGATCGGGATCAAGCGTCGTTAACATGCCGCCCTCACCAGTCGTGATGACCTTCCGAGGGTGAAAGGAGAAGCAGGCTGTTGCCCCGTGCGGTTTACCGATCAAGTCCCAGTCGCCATTCATTTTGACCTGGCTGCCAATCGCGCAAGCGGCGTCTTCGATTATCGCGATGCCATGGCGGTTTGCCACGCCGAGGAGCGACTTCAAATCGCAAGGCATCCCCATCTGGTGGATGGTTAGAATCGCCCGAGTGCGATCGGTTATCGCTTCGGCGACGCATTCCGGATCGACATTGTAGGTCGCCGGGTCTATGTCAACGAAGATCGGCGTCGCTCCACAATATCGAATGCTGTTCGCAGTGGCGATAAAGGAGTGGCTGGACGTGATAACTTCGTCGCCCGGTCCGACACCATTCGCGAGCAACGCGAGATGGAGCGCGGTCGTGCAATTTGACACGGCGCAGGCATATCGGGCAGACGTCAAGGCAGCGAATTCGCGTTCGAAGGCTGTCACCTGTGGACCTTGCGACAACCAACCGGACAAAACGGCTTCGCGCGCGGCGTCGGCTTCTGTCGTATCTAGGAATGGCTTCGCAATCGGAATCATGAAACGAGCGCCTCCTTCATTCCAACCTTGCGTTCTTGCGAACTCTCGATCATCTGTTCTCTCGTCAATGCATGAACTCAGGAGGAACCAGAAGATTCAACGCGGTCATCTCGACACCTTTCTTCTTTCTTCAGCTCGTGCTCCGCGAACCATTGCAATGAAGGCTCGCCTGGGGCGAACGTGAACGCCCGCAGTTCTGGGCATCGCGCGATTGAAAGCGAGTCATCGACGACGCGTCGTCGATGATAAGCACCCTCAACTCGCTTCCCGCTGCGTTTCGATGCCTCGCATTTAATTTCAACCAGTCAAAATTTAAATTAAATTATCAAAGATTTAATATCAAGATAAATTTCTACCGTGGGCGCTTTGATTTCGCGTTAATTTTTGTGTGCTCGCGGGATCTGGGAACTTGCCCTCATCCTGCGTGGCATCCCGGTATGGCCGCTAGAGGCTTTCCGACGAAAATGCGTCCGGCGAAATTCCTCTTCATTGTGGCGTATCTGCAGATAACGCCGCACGAGACGTCTCGTCGCGTTGCCATCGATCAGCTCCACGCCCGGCTATCGCCCTGCACCGAGCGACAATGTTGACACAACAATAGATCAACAATCCGGGCCACAAATGGGGTTCTTTGAACAAAGCGATGAGCGTCCGATCGTTAACCTCCCCTTTGTTTACGCGCAGCTCGGGAAAGCGCCTGGCGAGTTCGAATGTTCCCCTGTAGGCACGAGTTCTGACCGCGATCAGCTGCAGCACAGTACGTGGGGCGAATACTGTGGACCTCGCGCAGGACAGCGTGTCCCGCTCTTCTGGTCTGAACTGAAGCCGAACATAGGTGTCATCAGCCGTGACGTCAGGAAACTCGCCGAACCGCAGGCGCCCAGCCTCAGATAAGGCGTATACGCCGGACCCGCCGATTCCCTCGCGAGAGGATGGTAGCCGTGACCGAATTCCATAGTATTTACGGACCAGCCAGGAACAGCCCGTCAGATTGATATCAGCCGTAGGCGCCACCACCAAAACGTCGCCTTGCTCCAGCCGTCTTGCCAGAGCTCGAACGGCGTCTACCGTAATAACAATATCGGCATCAGCATAAATCCGCGGGAACACGCTTGAGATTTGATCACCGAGATTCAGGGCGTGGGTTTTCCTTGCGATGTCTGATTCGACAACATGCACGGTTGGACCGAAGCGTCGGGCGACGTTCGCAGTGTGGTCTGTACACCCGTTACAAACGACCACCACGCGGATCTCGTCCAAGGGCGCGTCGCCGACCCATTGGCTTAACGTCCGTGCAATAACGGAACTCTCGTTGTGGGCTGGGACGATGATCGAAATCATGGCAGGCCGGAGCGGGATGGATCAGATGTAGCTACGTTCTAGGCGAACGGTTCGGTCAGCTCACTAGCGTGCTCGAGCCTCACGGCTGATCACCCGCGGTAGATGCAGGCACCCGATAACAGCGGCGAACTCACGCGCGACGGTTGCACCTGCGTGCGTCTAAGGACACCGGCCACTACACGCTCGACCGTCCTGTTCATCGGCGGGAAGCGGCCTTGCGATCGCAATCACGATACAGCCGCCTGTGGTGGACTACCGGCCGTGAGCTCGCGTTCCGCGCGCCACCATTTTACGAGCTCCGACAGGCCCTGCTCAAGCCCAGTCGTGGCCCGGAAGCCCAGCAGGCGCTCCGCTTTTCCGGTAGATGCCTGCCGGCGTGGCACAGGATTGATCGAACGCTCTGGTGCGAACTCCAGGCCTATTCCTTGCCGTCCCATCACAGAGGCGAGGGCTTGAGCGAGCTGCACCAAGCTGGTCTCGTTGCCGGTGCCAACGTTGAACACTTCGTCCGTCGCCTTTGCCCTCGCCGCGAGAATATTGGCGCGGGCGACATCGCGGACGTGCACGAAATCCATGGTCTGGCGGCCCTCACCGAAGATAACCGGAGGCCGGCCGGCCTCCAGCCGCTCCATCCAGCGGATCAGCACCTCCGTGTATCGTCCATGCAGGTCCATACGGCTGCCATAGACGTTGAAGTATCGGAACGCCACGTAGTCGAGGCCGTACATGTCGTTGTACGCGCGCAGCAGACCTTCATTGAACGCCTTGGCGGCTCCGTACAGAGTTCGGTTATCGTACGGATTCTGTCGCTCGGTCGTGGGAAACTCCTCCGCCATGCCGTAGACCGATGCAGAGGAGGCGGCAATCACCTTCTCGACGTCATGCTTGACGCAGAGGTCAAGCAGGTCGAACGTGGCGTCCACCATGACTTCCTTGGCAAGACGAGGCTCGGCGGCGCAGTGCGTGATGCGCAGTGCAGCCTGGTGAAACACAAGATCGGCCGCCTTGACCAGCGCGCTCATCAGCTTGCCATCGCGTATATCGCCCTGGACTAGCCGCACCGGCCCGCGGCCCAGCGCCCGGCGAAGATTCTCCGGCCGACCTCTCACCATGTTGTCGAGAGCGACGATTTCGATGCAGCCCTCGTCGCACAACTGGTCGATGATATGGGAGCCGATAAAACCTGCGCCGCCGGTGACCAGAACGCGTTTTCCCTTGAGATCAATCAAGACGCTCTCCTGTTGTGGGACCTTGTCACGAGACTCTCAGGATGCTCTGCTCGGTCGCTCGTCACTTCGCTGGGCCGCAGTGCCGCGCTCCTGAGTGTGGAGGCAACCTCGACCACCTGTTCCGGCAGCAACTCTGGATAAATGGGAAGAGAGAGGAAATCGTTCGCCAGCATCTCGGTGACGGGAAGATCACCGGCACGATAACCGAGTTCTGCATAGGCAGTCTGCAGATGCACCGGAACGGGATAGTGGATCCCGGCGCCGATGCCGGCTTCACGCAATAGCGTCAGCGCTTCGTCGCGCCACGGCAATCTGACCGCATAGACGTGATACACGTGACGGGCGTACGGGGGCGGCTGGGGACGCGGGCATGAAAGATCAGACAGCAGTGCATTGTATCGCTCAGCGAGCGAACGACGAGCTTCCGTCCAGCGCTCAATGTAGTTCAGCTTGACGTTCAGTATCGCGCTCTGAATTTCGTCCATGCGATAGTTGTATCCGGGAATGACGTGATTGTATTTCGTCTCCTGTCCCCAATCCCGCAGCAGTGACACGCGGCGTGCCAATTCAGGCCGATCGGTTACGACGGCCCCGCCCTCGCCAAAGGCTCCAAGATTCTTGCCGGGGTAAAAGCTGAAGCATCCCAGATCGCCAATCGAGCCCGCGCGACGTCCGCGGTATTCCGCGCCATGCGCCTGCGCGGCGTCCTCGATAACGACCAGACCGTGACGACGCGCGATCTCCATAATGGAGTCCATATCGGCCATCTGCCCGTGGAGATGAACCGGCAGGATCGCCTTCGTTCGCGGTGTTATCGCAGCCTCGATCGAACCGGGATGCATCGTCCATGTTACCGGGTCAACGTCGACAAACACCGGCCTGGCTCCGCTGTAGAGGATCGCTGCGGTTGTCGCGACGAAGGTCATGGATACCGTGATGACTTCGTCACCGGTTCCGACGCCCGCCGCCAGCAAGGCAAGATGAAGTGCCGAGGTTCCGCTGTTCACCGCGCGGCAATGGGCGGTCCGGCAATATTCCGCGAAGCGACCCTCAAAGGCAGTGACCTCTGGGCCGAGCACAAAGTGCCCGCTGCCGACGACTCTCGCGACCGCCGCGTCGATTTCCGGCTTGATCTGGCTATATTGGGCTTTCAGATCCAGGAAGGGTATCAAGATTCAAGTCCTCTATTGGACCAACATTATAATACATTTAACCCGCAATATTATATTTAATCAACCATTAAATCTTGCCGTTTATGTGGTAATTTAAAATGGTTTACGAAGCGCCTCTGCTGAGCCGCGATCGCCCAAGACCGCCGTTTCAGCCGCAGACAATACCCGAGCGGGCACTCCCGCGACGACAGCGCCAGGCGGAACGTCCCTCGTCACCACCGCACCCGCCCCTACGGAGACCCCCTCTCCGATCGTCACTCCGCACAGAATGGTGGCGTTCGAGCCGATCGAAGCTCCCCTCCCGACATGAGTTCGCTGGAGCGTCCAGTCCGAAGTTTGCTGAAGACGGCCATCGGCGGTTGTTGACCTCGGATATTTGTCGTTCGTGAACATCACACCATGGCCGACGAACACTTCGTCCTCGATCGTGACGCCCTCGCAGATGAAGCTGTGCGACGATATCTTGCAACGCGCGCCTATCTTTGCCCCCGCCTGGATCTCCACGAAGGTTCCTATCTTGCTCTCGTCACCGACGAAGCAACCATACAGGTTGACTAGATCAGGATGATAGATCGTGACGTCTTTGCCGAGCTTTACGTCGCTTGTGATGGGCATCTCCGCCTCCAAAAATCGCCAGAATGCCTTATAGGGCCGAACGTGACGGCCTCAGTTTGGGTGCAACACGGGCGAGACCAGCTGCGGCGACATGGAGATGATGCAGTAGCGGGTGGCCGGTCATCAGCAGCCCTAGCCACCAGCAAAGCGCCGCAACGCCCAATCCCGAGGCCAAACCTCCGAGCGATGTCAACATTCCCGCTTCCGTCAGCGCCGCGCAGCCGGATGTGCCGAAAGCGGTTACCACCGTGACGATACCGCTCTTCATCAACGTGCGAGTAATATCTGTTGGCTTGAGGCCTAGATGCCGCCCGATAAAATAGATCGCGACGGCCGCCTGGAAGGGCAACGTCAAAACCGCGGAGGCGGCGACAGCTTGCACACCGAAGAAGGATGCGGCAAAAATTACAAGCAGCGACGGAGGTAGCGAGATGAAAGAAGAGACCAAAGCGTCCCGCACGCTTCCAACCGCTACAAGCATGGGATAACTCAAGCATGCTGCAAAAAGCGCCATGTTGGCGATGCAGAGCAGGCGCACGAGAGGCACGACCTCTAGCCACGTCTCGCCGAGCCAGATCGCGATGATCGGTCGGGCCATAATGGCCACGAATATCAGGAACGGCCAATGCGCGGCGGAAAGTAGCTCGATTGCCTCAAGATAAACGGCCTTCAGGTCGTCCCCCGCTTGGCGCCTGGCGACAATCACCGGCATGATTACAGGGTTCAATACCTGCGTAACGAGCTTGTCGAACGTTTGCGTCAGGTTGATCGCTCGGCTGTACAGTCCGACGGACATAAAGTCCATAATTCTTGCAAGGAACAGCTGGGGCGCCAGATTGTAGAATACGTTGATGACGCTGACCCCGCTCGAATAGAGGCCAAAGCTGACGATGTCGCGGCATTCGTGGAGCGAGGGACGCAGTGCGCCGAAGTCTCGATGACTTGCGAGCAGCGCCAGAGTCAGACTCACGCTTCCCGCCAGGGCCCCCCATACTGGGGCCATATATCTAAATCCCGCGATCGCAAGTCCGATTGAGACCAGAGCAACCGCCACACTTGCTGCGAAGTTGCACAGGGCCAACGTACCGAATTGCATGTCTCGACGCAGCAAGGCAGAAATTGTCCCGGAAAATGGTGCCAGAAGAAAATTCAGCGCTGAAACCTCGATGCCCCTCTTGAGGCTTTCCTCGGCAAAGAGATCTGAGAGCGCACGCGCAAGAACAAAAAGAAGAAGCGCAATCGCAATCGAGATTCCAAGCGCGACGGTGAAAGCCGAGCGAACATTGGCTGGAGACAATTCACGCTTCTGAATCAGATAATTTCCGCCCCCGAACTCCTGAAAGGATGCGCCAATTACTGCGGTGATGGCATTGACGACCGCATAGACTCCGAATTCCGCCGGCGACAGCAGACGCGCGAGGACCGCCGTTGCAACAATGAACAGCGCAAGGCTGCCGTAACGGTCGGCCGCCGAAAACAAGATGGAACGTTGTACCGAATTCATCGCGTCAAGCCGTCGCCGTCGCACGTTCCGGGATCCCGCGCTGCTGCCGTTTCAGCAGGACCGGTTTGCCGTGCTTGGCGATCGAGCGCGATGCAGCCTCCAGGACCTCGATCACCCGCAGTCCGGACATGGCACTCGAAATCGGCGGCGTGCCGCTCCGCACACAATCGATGAAGTGCTCGACCTCTATCAGCAGCGCTTCCTTGGGGGAAACGTGAGGCGCCCACATATCGCCAGCCCGATAACCGATTCGGAATTGATGAGCTTTATCGGAGGGGCCATCGACGGTGATACCCTTGTCATACACCTTGATCTTTTCGGTCGGTTCAAGATCGTCATAGACGATCATCTTCTTGCTGCCTCCGATAAACGTCTGGCGGACCTTGATCGGGGAGAGCCAGTTAACACTGACGTGCGCGACACATGCACTATCGAAGAACAAGGTGATATGGGCCATGTTTTCCGGAGAGCCGACCACGTGGCACGATCCTGTCGCCGAAACCGCAACGGGCTCCTCATCCAGGATATTATGGATGATCGAAATGTCGTGTACCGCCAGATCCCAGATCACATTGACGTCGCTCTGGAACAGGCCGAGGCTAGAGCGCGTGCTGTCGTAGTAATAGACACTACCAAGCTCTTTCTTGAGTAGGAGCTCGCGGATTTTCTGCACGGCCGGCGTGTAGAGAAAAGTGTGATCCACCATCAATGTCAGACCGCGCCGGGCCGCCTCATCAATCAGGTGTCGGGCGAGATCCGAATTTTGTGCAAGCGGCTTCTCCACCAGAACATGCTTCCCTGCCTTAAGTGCAGCCAAAGTCAGTTGATAGTGCGTATGAACCGGCGTAGCGATGGCTACGGCATCGACGGCTGGGTTCTTGAGAAGCTCATCGTAACAAGACGTCGTTATTACCCCTGGATAAAAACGTTTGCTGGCCTCGAGCTTTTCCGAATCGAGGTCGCTTATGCCGATTAGACGCACCGATCGATGAGCGGCGAAATTGCGGACGAGGTTCGGTCCCCAATAGCCGTATCCGATGACTGCAACTCCAATTGACTCGTTCGACATTCTCGCGGGTACTCCAATTAACGATGACGGTGGGAACATCAAGCAGTCCTATGCGCTCTCTCGGCGTTGCTGGCGTATGCGGGTAGGTCCATCGTCGGCCCAGCGCGAATGGAGTGAGTAACTGCTCGACAGTCTCAGGCCCTGAAGCATCGGCGGCCACCGACCAACGACAACCACATTTAATGTAATAATTGGGCATATATTAATTAGCAAGGCAAATTTAAATTCACGACGCATTAATTTCATGGCGCACTGTGGATTTAATGGGAGCGCCGGTCGGGCCAGGGAACAGCGCAGGCGCTGGATCTGGTATTCAGGCTGTTGGTGAAGGCCTCTCACCCCTAACCGGCTGACGACAACTTGTTGAGCGGACTCGCAGCACGGTTCGTGAACGGTACTGATCTCTGCACGAAGACTCCTTCGGATCCTGAACTTCACGGAAGTCGCAGAGCGTCACCGTTAGTTGCGCAGGCCTGCCGTCGGTCCAAACCGGATTATTTGCGACTGGAGTTGCGAAGACGCGCCATACAGCGATCGGGATGAGAAGTTCCTCAGCCATCGGCGGTGGCCAACGGCAAAGAGGATGACGTTGGCGGTATCGCCGCGCGGGCCTTCGCAATACCAGCGGCCGAGGTGGCCTTTGTTCGGATGGCTGATCATGGGCTCGCGGATGGGCGTCGCAGCTCGCGCCTGATGTCGCCGAAGACGACGCGTCTCTGGCCGGAGATGAAGACTCGTGTGGATTTTGCGCGTCAGGCGTTATCCCCTGTCGACATAGCCCCGCTCGATCGCACATCCGCTCAGTGTCTCGGTATCGCCAATGACCTGGCGCGGGAGGTGACCATCGTAAGGGCTGTCCGGCAACGCCTCGGCGTCAGCACGAACCGGCTGCCGGGGCAGGCCGGTTATTAGTGACGGTGGAGGCTTTGATGCCAAAACTCGCAGGGCGCAGCGGCTTTGCCGCTGCCGATGCATTCGACCTCCGGGGCGAGTTCCCCGATCGGCCCTTTCAGCCAAACTGCCCGGCAGTCTTAGATTCCTCAGTGGCCACGGCGTTTACGGCTGCGTCTGTCCAACCATTTGCCCACCGCCAGCGGTTCCTCCAGACCTCATTCCACTGACGTGCACTCGCGCCATAATCCTTGTTCCGCCATAGCGCTGCGGCCGCTGCATATCCAAGCCATCGCGTTAACGGCATGAGCAGATACAATCCCCTGCCGATCATTCGGGAAAGGGGCGACCAGTGTCGGTCCATCAGGGTCACGCGGCCGGCGAGCAGGTGGATCCGGAGCTCGCTTTTCTGAGGATATGAAGCTCCACCGTAATGTATGATGGTTGCCGTTGGAGTGATCTTCGGCCGGGCACCAAGTTTTCGCGCCCGAATGCACAGATCGGCCTCTTCCGCATACATGAAAAACACCGGGTCGAACCCTCCGAGGTCCTGCCAGAGCGCGCGCTCAATCAGGAAAAAGCAGCCCGATACGATGTCAACGGACCGGACCGAATCCCGCTTCCAGCCTGGATAGGCTTCCGGACTGAACGCCGCGCTGCTCTTGAATAGGTTCAATCCAACGGCCCAGCAGAACACGCTCCATAACGTCGCAAACTTCCAGCATGATGCCGGGTTCAAAGATCCATCGGCGAAGACAGTGCGCCCTCCCCATATGCAACATTCGGGAGCAGTGTCGGCAAATTCATTAAGACGATCGATCGCGTGGTCCAGGACCACAGTATCCGGATTGATGAGTAACAGCCGGCGCCCCCGTGCACCTTTCGCTGCGATGTTGTTGGCTTTGCCGAAACCAACATCCCGTTCCGACGTGATCAGCTTGACGGCCGGGAAATGTTCCCTGATCGCCTCCGAAGAGCCGTCAGTGGATCCGCTATCGAACACGATCAGCTCATATCGAACCCTGGTCGTTTGCTCCAAAATCGAACGGATACATTCAATCGTCATCTCGCGCGTGTTGTGGGTTACGACGATGATACTAACGTCCATTGCAAGCCTCCGAAGACGATACAAACGTTCTCAAACCCGGGTAACCAGTCGCGTGAGACATTTTGCCCGTTATCCGTTCAGCCCAGCGACAAGCACCAGAGATCAAGGATTACCTCGTTCAAGATAGCAACACCTCCGGCCATTACGTTCTATTCTCAATAGGAGTATGTTCCGCGTCGATGAACGTCCGAATGGTGTCTATGAGATGAGATGATGCTTCCCCGCCGAGCCGCTCGGCGGTTTCAGCAGAGCCGACTCGGTCCAGTCTCTCGACCAATTCCTTCTCGTCGAGAGCAACGACGATCCGGCCTTGTTGGGCGAAACGCCTTGCGCTTGCGACCTGATGATCATTTCGATGCTCGCCCAGCTCCGCTCGGCGAGGCATGACAATGATCTGCTTCCCCAGCTCGAGCGCCGTGATGATCGACCCCATGCCCGCATGGGCGACCACAAGACTTGCTGATTCCACACATCTCCTGAATTCGCTGGGATCAATAAACCGTTCGACGCGGATGTGCCGGGCGCGATATTCTGCCGGACCCGTTTGGGCGAACACGTCCGTTCTTCCACGCACGCCGGCCCATTCATCGATGGTCCGGATCAAGCGGTCGAATTGCCCCTGGGTTCCGACCGTCACGAAAATCATAGCACCGCACCTTCATAGTGGGGTCCTTCGGGGCGCGCCAGGTGAGGCCACTGCGTCAGCCAAAGGTCGGCAGAACGACCAATCCTGAACCCGGACATCGAGAGATGCTCTACGTTGGCGATGCTATCGAGCCAGATGGTTCGCGCACCCATGATCCGTCCGAGTCGCAGCGCCAAATATCCCGGAGCGGCCCCCGTAGAAATGATGATATCGGGCCTCTCACTCCAAATGATGCGCGCGAGGCTTCGGGCAGTTTGCAAAAGCCTGATCTTGGTCCAACGATTGGCATCGTTCACCACGTAAAATTTGTGACCCGCCACTTGCGCGCGATAGGATTCGTGAACAGTCACGAAAACGACGTCGCAACCTTCGAAGGCGTCCTTGATGCGCAAGAGTTGCACCCAGTGCCCTCCTCCCGAGGAAACCGCCAACAGTTTTGGACGATGGCGCGCCGACCGCACACTTGGATGTTGCTGCAGCATGAAGCCTCGAAACATGGCCTGGCCTCCTTTAGACTCGTGAACCGGAAGTCCCGGCTGCAGACGAGAAAAAGTGAGTTCGAACAATCATGCGGAGTTAAGTGGAAACTTCTCCGATTTTTGATTAACTAGCATTAAATAATTTAACTGTCAAAATATCTATTAAATTATTTAACATCGGCCGAGGGTCATCAGAGGGTTGGGCCGTCGGAATCGGCCACTATCGCCCCCGCGACTTTGCGCAAGGCACCAGACGAGATCCCGAATTTGCGGAATTTGTCAGTATTCCCGGATGCTTTCATCCAGGCCGCGAAGCAGCGGATACAGGAAATACGAAATGACGGTACGCCGTCCGACCTTCAGCTCGGCTGTGACTGCCATGCCCGGGATCAACTGCATGCGTTGGGGCGGCAGGCGAAGATGCGTATCGGACAGGTCAGCGCGTACGCGGTAGTACGGCGTCGTTTGGTGACGTGCGCCTTCACCCTTCGGATCAGGGGAAAATGAATCCTGACTGACGACGCTGACCTCTCCGGTGGCCGTTCCGTATTTCTGGAATGGAAACGCTTCGAACTTGATCCGCACCGGCTGCCCAACCGTTACCTGGCCAATGTCCCTCCCCTCCACGTTAACTTCGGCCTGGAGTGGCGCGTCACGGCGGACGAGCATGAAGAGCGTTTCGGCCTCCCGGACCACAGAGCCAACTGTGCGGTTGGCAATCTCGAGCACCACCGCATCTGCCGGAGCCTTTAGCACGATCAACTGCCGGCGCAGCTCGGCCTTCTTGAGGTCTTCGGCGGTACTGTCCCGCTTGGACAAGGTCTCGACCAAGTCCTGATAGGCGGTGCGACGAAACTCCTCCGCGAACACCTTTTGATCTGCCCGGGCCTTGTCCAAACGATGCGTGTTGTCGACGATGCTGCCGCGAACACGCGCCAAATTGCTCTCGACCTCCAGCCGCGCATCACGGGAAAGCAGGAAGTTCAGCTTTGACCCCACCTCCTTGGCCATCAACGAACTTCGCATGCTCTCGACGAGCTGCATGTTGTCCAGCCGTTGAACCAGGACCGCCTCTTCGTCCTGCGCTGTCTTCAGATTGGCCTGCGCGGAGGCTATCTGCGCCTCGTAGTTCTGGAACTGGGCCTCATACGCGCTCTTTCTCTGCAAGAACACTTTCTGCTGAAGCATCTCATCGGCATTTGCAGGATTCCTGACGACATACTCCGCCCCATCCAATTCCGCTCGGAGCCGGGCGATAGCCGCGTCGAAGGCGGCGACGCGGATACGTAGCTGATCGAGGTCCGCTTGCGAGAAGGTTGGATCAAGGGTCGCCAGCACGTCGTCGCGGTTGACTCGGTCGCCAGGCTTGACGTTGATCTCCCGAATTACCGACGTTTCCAGCGACTGCACGACCAGATTAGGTAGAGTCGTGATCAGCTTGCCCTGCGCGGTCACGATCATATCGACTTGCGACAGCGACGCCCAGGCGATCGCAACCGCTATCAGCGCAACAACAGCATAGAGCATCATGTGCGCGACGCGCGACGGCACTCGCTGCTCGATCTCCAACGCGTCGGACTGGAATTCCGTAACTACGGGTGGCCGCGGCTTAACCGGCCTGAACATCGTTCGGCGCCTTCGATCGACCGTCTTTGCGACCGATTCGTCGGGCCTTTTGCTCGCGGAAGATTTTTCCATCCTGCTCATGCGACGTGCTTCGTCTGCTGATTCCAGAGATGTCGGTAGATCGTGCATTTCGACAGAAGGTGGTCATGACGATCGATATCGACCACACGACCACGGTCGATGACGAGGATCTGAGCGGCCTCCGTCAACATCGAGAGCCGGTGCGAGACGATGATGACGGTTCTTCCCGCCGCCAGGCGGCGCAGATTGCGCCTGATGATCATTTCACTCTCGGAATCGAGTGCACTGGTCGCTTCGTCGAGGATCAATATGCGCGGATTGGTGATTAGAGCTCTCGCGATGGCCAGCCGCTGCTTCTGACCGCCAGAGAGGTTCGACGCCTCCTCCTCCAGCATGGTGTCGAAACCGCGGTGTAGCCGTTCAATGAACTCGTCGGCCCCCGCCAGTTGCGCCGCCCTAACCACTTCCGCGAAGGTTGCATCGCGCTTTACGCAGGCGATGTTCTCGCGAACCGTTCCGCGAAACAGGAAATTGTCCTGCAGGACAACTCCAAGATTCCGGCGCAGGTGAGCGAGATCGAGCTCCCTCGCATCATATCCGTCAATGCGCAGCAAGCCCTGCTGCACCGGATACATTCCCGAGATCAGCCTTGTCAGCGTAGTTTTGCCCGAGCCGCTCCGGCCGACGATCCCGAAGATCGAGCCCGGTGCGATGGAGAAGGAGACTTGATCGAGTGCCGGCGCTCCTTCCGGTCCATAGCGGAATGAGACATTCTCGAACTCGATGTTCCCAGCAAGATCTGGGCGCAGTCCATCGCTCTTGCCATCACGCTCCGGTTTCTGGTTCATCACCTCGCCGAGCATCTTAACTGCGAGCGCAACTTCTTGATATTCGTGCACCATAGTCACGAGCTGGACGAGCGGTCCCGAGACCCGCCCCGCCAGCATGTTGAACGCGACGAGTGCGCCGATCGTCATTTCGCCGCTGAATACGTCGAGCGCGCCCAACGCGATAATCCCGAGCGTCATCATTTTCTCAAGAAAACCCGTAACCGCCTGGGCGCCCGCCGAAATCTTCTCAACCCCGAAGCGCATCGTTACCGACTGAGCGCAGCGTTGGTCCCACACCCTGCTCTGCAGCGGCTCCATCGCAAGCGATTTCACTGTGCGCATGCCGTGAACGGTTTCGACAAGAAGTGCCTGCCGCGCGCCCTCGGCCTGGTAGAGGTCGTATAGACGACGCCGGAACGGACCCATCAATAATGTGACGACGGTCGCACTGACAGCGGTGAAGGCCAGGACCAGACATGTCAGCTTGGCGCTGTAGAGCGCCAGCACCGGAATGAAGACGAACAGCGACAAAGCATCGAGGGTGGTCAGGAAGAGCCGGCCAGTCAGGAATTCGCGAATCCGCGCCGCCTGCTGCATGTGCTTTACGAGAACGCCGGCTGAAATGTGCTCGAAGAACGTTATCGGCAGCCCGAGGAGGTGGCCGAATGTCTTGGTTGCGACCCGGATATCGACCCTGTTTGTTGCGTAGAGCAACAGGTAACGTCGCAAGAAGCCGAACGTCGCATCGAAGACAAGTGCTGCGGTCGCGCCGGCCGTGAGCACATAGAGCGTCGTAAAGCTCTCATGCACAAGAACCTTGTCGATGACAAGTTGAAAGAAGATGGGAAGCACAAGGCCCAGCGCGTAGAGGAGAATCGCAGCAAGCGCGACATTGCCGAACAGCCGCCATTGCCGGAGAAGTTCGGGTACGAACCACCTCAACCCGAACGTTCTCCGACTGTCTGACGACAGATTCTCACGCTTCGTCAGGACTACATCACCGGCCCAGCGCGCGCAGAACCGGCCTTTGTCAACGATCAAGGGCTCGCTCTGACGGTCGGCAAGCGGATCGAATACCGTTACCCCCTCCACACCGTCTGCTTCCTGCCCGGCGCCAAGGACAACGATCCAATTGTCGTTCGAGAGGCGGACGATGGCCGGATAGGCCTCTCCCAGACGACATAGCGCGCCCCAATCGAGGATCACAGATTTTGCACGAAGCCCGGCCTCGCGTGCCATTCGCAACAGCAGATCCGTCGCGACCGCCTTGCCCTCGGTGGCGTAGGCATGCTGCAGACGGTCCGCAGGCAGATCAATGCCGTGATGAGCTGCGACTTTGGCTAGACTTTCCAGTGCCGTTCGAGCAGCTGTATGCGATGCTTCAGCGCAAACCACTACCGAGCTGTCGGCGCCGCCGAGTTCAGCTGAAATTACTTGAGGCATTCGGAGACCGTGGGCTAATCGTGGCTGAGGGTGCGCGCTCGACAGACGTAATGTTGTGCGGAGACTCCGCCGTCCTCGGCTGGTTGCGCCGGATAGCGCCGGCATCGATCAGGCCTTGGAGAGCGTTCTGCATCACCTCGACTGAGTTCGCGAACGATTCCACCGAGAAGATCAGCCTCTGACATAAGACTTTCTTAGGTGCATTATTGGCGTCACGCTCCGTCGGCGAAAGGCTGATCAGATCGACCCGAACGATCGACCCACCAACCGTGATCTCGTCTACTCCATCGGTATAGATTTCTGCGTGCATTCCAAGACTCCTATGCTGCCAGCTGCGCCCTGAAGAGAACATCCACGCCGTAGCTGGTCGAGTTGAAGGTGTTGGTCGGGAAGAGGCTTCCGGTCCCGTAGGCGTAGACGCCATTGCCGCCACTGGATGCGGACGAAGGAGCTGTCAACGGTCCGTTCGTGACTGAGTTGGCAAAGAGATTTGGATCGGCCGAGTAATTTCCCGCAGTGTGGTAGGAGGCGATATAGGTGGTCCCCGCAGTTATCGTCACCGGCGTACTGAAGTTGACCTGCTGCCAACCGCTGGTCGTCTCAGTGGAGAAGGTGGCAGTGGCTAACAGGGTACCCGTGCTGCTCCATAGATCCGCGACGTGTGTGCCCGTGTTGCTCGGTCCTTTGTAGAAACGCAAGCCGGTGATGTCGCCTCCCGTTGACGCCTGGAATTTCATACCGAGCTCGACTGAATGGGGGTCGCTGGCCGTCACCACGCTCGGCGTGGGATTGGAGCTGAACAGGCTCACGGTGCTGGACGACGAAGCCAGGACAGTCAGGCTTGCGGTTGCGCTGGCGGTATCGCCCCGGCCATCCGAGATGGCGTAGGTGAACGACGCCGGTCCGGTGTAGCCGGTCGTCGGCGTGAAGGTCACGGTATTGGCGCTGAAAGTTGCCGTGCCGTTTGCGGGACTGCTGACGCCTGTGATCGTCAGCGGATCCCCGTCCGGATCGCTGTCGTTGGCGAGCAGCGCAGAGGCGGGGATATTGAGCGCGGTGTTCTGGGTCGTGGTGAAACCGCTGTCGTTGACCGCAACCGGCGGTCTGTCGGTGCCGCCGCCGGTCGAGGCGGTAAACACCACGTCAGCCCAGTAATTCGAAGCGCCGAAAGTACTGGTGGGGAAGAGACCGGCGCTGCTGGTGCCGCCATAGGCATAGACGCCGTTGCCGCCGGCCGCGGCGGAGGAAGGGGCCGTCAGGCTGCCGCTGGTGAAGGCGCTGCTGAAGAAGTTGTTGGTCGCCACATATGCGCCGTTGGTGTGATACGACGCGACATAGGTGGTGTTGGCGGCGATCGAGACGGGTGTCGCCAGCGTCACGGTCTGCCATCCGCTGGCCGTGGTGTTGGTGAAGGTTGCGCTGGCGAGCTTGGTGCCGGTCGAGGACCACAGGTCGAGAAGATCCGAGCCGGTGTCGCCGGGGCTGCGGTAGAACTTCAGCGCGGTGATCTGCCCGGCCGTGGAGGACGTGAACTTCACACCGACTTCAATCGGCGAGCGGTCATTCAAGTTGGTCTGCGCCGGGGTGTTCGAGCCGGTGAAGAGGCTCGCTGTTGTTGAGGACGAAGTAGTCACGGTCAGAGAGACCGACGCACCGGCGGTACCGCCCCGGCCATCCGAGATGGCGTAGGTGAACGACGCCGGTCCGATGTAGCCGGTCGTCGGCGTGAAGGTCACGGTATTGGCGCTGAAAGTTGCCGTGCCGTTTGCGGGACTGCTGACGCCTGTGATCGTCAGCGGATCCCCGTCCGGATCGCTGTCGTTGGCGAGCAGCGCAGAGGCGGGGATATTGAGCGCGGTGTTCTGGGTCGTGGTGAAACCGCTGTCGTTGACCGCAACCGGCGGTCTGTCGGTGCCGCCGCCGGTCGAGGCGGTAAACACCACGTCAGCCCAGTAATTCGAAGCGCCGAAAGTACTGGTGGGGAAGAGACCGGCGCTGCTGGTGCCGCCATAGGCATAGACGCCGTTGCCGCCGGCCGCGGCGGAGGAAGGGGCCGTCAGGCTGCCGCTGGTGAAGGCGCTGCTGAAGAAGTTGTTGGTCGCCACATATGCGCCGTTGGTGTGATACGACGCGACATAGGTGGTGTTGGCGGCGATCGAGACGGGTGTCGCCAGCGTCACGGTCTGCCATCCGCTGGCCGTGGTGTTGGTGAAGGTTGCGCTGGCGAGCTTGGTGCCGGTCGAGGACCACAGGTCGAGAAGATCCGAGCCGGTGTCGCCGGGGCTGCGGTAGAACTTCAGCGCGGTGATCTGCCCGGCCGTGGAGGACGTGAACTTCACACCGACTTCAATCGGCGAGCGGTCATTCAAGTTGGTCTGCGCCGGGGTGTTCGAGACGGCAAAGAGGCTTGCCCCCGTCGTGCCGTTGACGTTGACGCTGACCATGGCTGGAGTTGTCTGCAGGTTGACGCTGTCGTCGGTCGCGCGCGCTTCGATGACATGCGTGCCGGGACCCACAGCGGCCCACGCGTAGCTCCAGTTGGTCGTCCCCGACGCAGGGTGCCAGGTCGTGCCGCCGTCGGTTGAAACCTCAACGCCGGCCACACGGCCACCGACGTCCGAGGCGGTGCCGGTAATAGTGACCGTCTGGTCCTGGTTAAAGCTCGTACCGCCTGTCGGGGAGGTGATGACGGAGGTTGGGACGGTATGGTCGGCGGAGGCCTGCGCGAGCACAAGGCTGGCCTGCAGCGTCTGCGGCGTTACTCCCATGTCGGCGAACAGATTGACCATCGATTGCTGCACGGCGGTGCTCACCGGCGCAGTAAGGCCACGATAGTCCGCGTGCTGATCTGACAAGCCCCACGACCACATGACCGTGCCGGCGCCGAACACCAACGCGCCGCTGGTCGTGTCACGGTACAGCGTCAGGCTGTGTGTGGCCGTGCCAGAACCTGTGGTCAACCCGTTGTCCAAGAGCAACGTGTTCACGTTCCTCGTCGTCGACGACATGTCGATCAACCCGGCGGGCCGGAAACCGTTGTCGAGGTCGCTGTCCCACTCGTAACCCAGTAGATGCGTCAGCGTCCCGCCGTTGCCGCTGGCGACGCTGGTGTTTCTCCAGAACCGGAGTTGCGACATGCTGGCGGGAATCGTGATGTTGTCGAGCGTGCCGATATCGTCGACCGTGAAGATCGTGCCGGAGAGTGAGTTTTCCGGAGTCCCCGGTCCGTACACGGGATCGCGAAACAGACCCGCTCCGCCGTTGGCGGTGCCGTTCGGGTCAAGTTGCGTGCCGCTCCAGATGTCTTTGTACTCCACAATTGTCCGGTTGGGCGTATGGCTAGCGTCGAAACTCGGAGCAAGCTCCGTGTCCCAATAAATTTGATTACCGCTTAGAAAGGCGAGATCGACACCCGCGTCTGCCGCGGCCTTGACATTGGCGAATTGTGATTGCGTCCAGTATTCGTCGTGGCCAACATCGATGTAGGCGTTGGTATTGCGCAGCAATCCGGGGCTGGTCGCGGCATCGATGCCGGAGATGTAGCTGACATCGTAGCCGTTCTGCTCCAGCCAATAGATCGCGGCATATTCCTCGCCAAACAGAAAATCCGCCGGCCCGGCCAAGTTGGACGTTGAATTCATGGCGATCGGACGATTGTAGCTGACGGCATAGGCACGATCGTCCTTGCCATTGGGGCCTTGATAAAGATTATATCCGCCCCAGGGATTGTACGCTTCCCAGGTCTGATCACTGGTCTGGAACAGAATGCCCGAGGTGGTGCCGTCGTTACGGACGATGAATGGAATCATGTTCTCGTCATCGCCTGTATCCGTCGTCAGCTTGGCGAAGTAGACCCCCGAGACGGCCGTGCTGGGAATTGTCCATGAGTCCGTCACCGACCAGTTCCCGGCGTCGACAGTTTTGGTCGCAGAATTGAAGATTGGGTTTGGCTGATTGTCCGTTCCAGTGTGATGCATACTGCCGATCAGGTGCGCGCCATTGCCACCATAGTAGCCAAGTCGGTAGATATCGAGCGTGTAGCCCGTCACCGACGAGGCGGTGTCAATCTTGAACGACACGGTCTGTCCGGCATTGGTGCTGATCTGTGTCGCGAAGCCTTCAATCTGCGAGTCGCCTGCGTTCGCGATCGACCCGTGGATCGCCCATGTGCTCTTCGGCGTACCCGGCAGTTGATTCTCAGTGACAATTTTGTTGCCCGCGTCGCTGAAGGTCGCCGTCCCCGTTTGGGCGCCGGAGGTCGCGGTGAGTTGCAATGTAGCTCCGGTCGCTCGGCCATCAGCGGGCACCTGCCATTGCGCGACGACTGTCCCATTGGCCAGCCCATCCATGTCGCCGATGCCGCCGTCTTTGATCGTGAAGGGCGTATAGACATCGGCAATGCCGTTAGCGCCGGGCGCGCTCACTAGATCGGCAATATTGAATGTGACTGACGCCCCCGACCCGATGCCGGCTGCGCTAAACGTTGCCGTACTGCCCGGCGCGTAGTCCGCCCTGTCCGTCGTTAGGAACAGCGAATTGACGGCAGATCCGCCACGTGCGCTGGAGGGCAGCGCAGCCTCGTCGGGGGAGGCCTGGAACGAGACCGGTCTACTCAACATCGAAGACGTGGATGATGGATCCACCAATCTGGAGTGAGACGCTGGCCGGCCTGCCATTCCCGCAGCCGCATTGGGCAGGTGCTCTGACCCGATGACTGGCCCCGTGTGCAGTGGGGTCCAAGGTCCCTCGAAAGCGGATGGACCGTAGCCGCCGCTCGAATTGATCCAATGACTGGTGCCGGTGCTCGGTGATGCCTGCGCCACCTGATGGTCGGGCACGAATGAGAACGCCGGGCCCCCTGCGTTGGGGCGAGCCAACAGACTTGCCGAACTCGAGAGCAGAGCGGCCAACCTCGATTGGAATGGCGGGATACCGCGGGCCAGCGTCCTGCCGAAGCCGCCACGCGACAGCAATGCAGTTGCCACCTGACCAGCGTTGATAACCGCAATTGCCCTGGACAGGGGATTCGGCCCGCCGACCGCCTGGTCCGCATTCAGCGAGATCCCAAACTGATTCAATACTGGCGGTGTCCAGGCGCCGGCCGTTGGCCACAACCATGCACCTCGCGCGCTGGCATCTGACCAGCCGGAATCGGCTTCTTCCGGCAAGAGGGGCTCGGTTCCTCGATCAAGGACGCTCGCCTTTTGGTTCAGCATGGCCGGCCTCCGAAATCAGCACAACAGAATGCGATTCAATTAATAATTAAATCAACAGTAATTTCAATCCATTTATTTTAACATTTAACTTAACGGCGAAACTGCAAGATTTCATTGAGATACCTGCCATACCCGCTCTTCTGCAGCGACTCGGCCAACGCGAGAAGTTGATCACAATTGATGGAGCCGAGGCTGAAGGCGACCTCCTCAAGACAGGCGATCTTCATTCCCTGCCGCTTTTCGAGGGTTTGGACGAACGTCCCACCATCGATGAGCGACGCACCCGTGCCGGTATCCATGCCAGGCAAACCCGCGCCCCATGCGCTCGACATGGAGCGCGTCGGCTGAAAGGTAGCGCATTTGCAGATCGGTGATCTCAAGCTCGCCGCGCGGCGACGGTTCAACGCGACGAGCGTAGCGGACAACGCGATTATCGAAGAAGTAAAGACCGGTGATCGCCCAAATCGACGCTGGCTTGCTCGGCTTCTCCTCGATCCGTATCGGACGATCCGCCTCGTCAAATGCCACGACGCCATATCGTTCCGGATCGCGCACATGATACGCGAAGACCCTGGCGCCTTCCTCACGTCCCGCCGCCCTGGCCAGCAGTTCACTCAGACCATCGCCGAAGAAGATATCGTCGCCAAGCACCATCGCCACACGATCGCTTCCGATGAAATCGGCACCAACAATGAAGGCGTTCGCGAGACCGGCAGGACGGGTCTGTTCCGCGTAGCTGAGCCGAATGCCCCATTGGCTCCCGTCCTCTAGCAACCGCTCGAACTGACACCGGTTTGACGGCGTGGTAAGAATCAGAATTTCGCGGATCCCTGCCAGCATCAGCGTCGACAGGGGGGGATAATAGATCATCGGCTTGTCAATGATCGGGAGCAACTGCTTGCTGACCAGGCACGTGATCGGATAGAGGCGCGTTCTGCTGCCGCCAGCCAGCACGATTCCCTTCAGCATCGGTGTCTCCTTCTCCGACCAGCTGGTCAAGACAAGCTTCGAGTGAATGGCGCCAGGACGCCAGGCGAATTCCGAACACGCGTTCGGCCTTGGATGAATCCAGGCGCGAGTTTCGAGGCCGACGCGCAGCGGTCGGAAACTCTTCAGTCGTGATCGCCTCGAGCGCCGGAATCCGCGCTCCACGACGGGAAAGCTCGTCGAACATTGCCTTCGCAAAGTCGTGCCAGCTCGTCTCGCCTTGACCGGCGAGATGAAAGATGCCGGCCGCGGCCCTGCGATCGACCGTTACTGACCGTTCTGCGATCTGAAGGACAGCCTCCGCGAGGTCGTATGCGTAGGTCGGATTTCCCTGTTGGTCCCGGACAACCCTTGCGATGGGCTGCGTCTCGCATAACCGCAACATCGTTCGAACGAAGTTGCTGCCATAGGGGCTGTAAAGCCACGAGCATCTGATGACGGTCGCGAGCGGATGCGCGGCCAATACAGCAGCTTCGCCGGCAAGCTTCGACGCGCCGTAGACATTTAACGGCGCGGGAATGTCGCTTTCGTCGTACGCATCCGGTTTTGCGCCGTCGAACACATAGTCGGTCGAGAGATGGATGAGTGGAATGTTCATCTGCCAAGCGACGTTTGCCAACGTTGCCGCACCATCGCGGTTGATGCTGAACACTTTCGCGGCTTCAGATTCGGCCCGATCGACCGCCGTATAAGCGGCCGTATTGATGATTGCCGACGGCGCGATCGACGCGATGAGCTTGTCGTTCCCTTCGCGGTTCTCCAGATCGAGTTCTGGCCGCCCGAGAGCCACCGCAGGCAGACCGCGCGCTGCAGCGAGATCACGAAGACATCTGGCCAACTGACCGTTCCGCCCGGCAATGAGGATGGGTCGATCTGTCATCTTTACCTCAATGTTGAGCAGCGAGCAGACCCAGACGCGAGCCGTCATAGACACCGCAGCGAGCACGTTGCCACCATGCACGATTGTTGAGATACCATCCGACGGTTTCGGCCAAGCCCTGTTCGAAGGTTCTCGTCGGCTCCCAGCCAAGTTCGCGATGCGCCTTAGACGCGTCGATTGTATAGCGCGCATCATGTCCTGGACGATCCGGCACGAACGTAATGAGAGATCGCCTCGCTCCCGCGCCCGGGGATAACCGATCCACCATGTCACAAATCCGGGTGACCACCTCCAGGTTGGACCGCTGGCCATCTCCGCCGAAATTGTACTTCTCGCCCGGTCTTCCTTCGTACAGAAGTCTTATCAAGCCAGCGGCATGATCATCGACATGAAGCCAGTCGCGAATATTTCTGCCGTCGCCATAGACCGGTAGCGGCTTCCGGTCGAGCGCATTGAGGATCGTCAGCGGGATGAGCTTTTCCGGGAACTGGTACGGCCCGTAATTGTTCGAACAATTCGATACGATGACCGGCAGACCGTAGGTTCGAAACCACGCGAGTGCGAGGTGGTCCGAGGCCGCCTTGCTCGCCGAATACCGCGAACTCGGCCTGTAGGGCGTGTCCTCGCGAAACAAATCCTCCGGCCCCAATGAGCCATAGACTTCGTCTGTCGATACGTGGATGAAGCGGAACTGCTTCCGCCGCGGAAGCGGCAGACGTTCGTAGTAGGTCCTGGCCGCCTCCAACAGCGTGTAGGTACCAACTATATTGGTGCTGACGAAGGCCTCGGGTCCGGTGATCGAACGGTCGACGTGGCTTTCGGCGGCCAGGTGTATGATCGCATCCGGCTCGTAGTCGGCGAACGCGAGACCCATAGCGTCTCGATCGCAGATGTCGGACTGCAGGAATGCATAAGACCCCAGCCCTTCGATGCTCGCCAGCGAAGTCAGGTCGGCTGCGTATGTCAGCTTGTCGATGTTGACCACCGCGGCACTGGTCTGCAGCACCAAACGGCGACACACAGCAGAACCGATAAAGCCCGCTCCGCCGGTCACCAGGATACGCATTCCACTCATCTCCACTATTCGAAAACGCAAGCAAGCTGCTTGAGCGCAGGAAGGGTCTGGTCCTTTGGCGATATCTGAGCCTCTGACGGTGTGACGGGCCACTTGATCGCTAATGCGGGATCAGCCCAATAGACGCCGCTGTCATGGCTGGGGGCGTAGACTTGGTCGACCTTGTACAAGACGACGGTCTTGGGCTGCAAGGTACAGAACCCATGCGCGAATCCCTTCGGAACGAAATCAGGATTCCCTTCTCCGCAAAAGCCGATTGCTGAAAGGTCTCACAGAAGTAGCCGCGGGCATCGGAAAACCGATCTGTTCGAATGACTTTGACATCGGGGATCGCCAAGGATCGCAGTTCCAGCATTGGGCACCTCCTGCCGGCCCTTAATATTTCTCCATCGGGGTTCGTTGCGACGGACCATAAGTAAATATTCGACGGAATTTAATTATCCGCCCGCCGATCCGTCTCGAAACGCTCACATTATTTTCGTGCAAATACCGGCTAGACCGTAACCCCTAGAAGCACCTTCCATTTTTCCAACGCCGGGCCGAAACGACAGACCCATCGTCATTTTCAATTTCAGCCTCGATTAATATATGATTTATTTAATTTGGCAAGCCGATTTTTATATGCATATAATCCCCCGGCCGCGCGCCCCTTGGTTTGCGGGCGAGCGGCCCAACGTGACCCACCGTCGAACAGGTACGTGATGCTCCAGAACAATCTTCGACACACAGATAGCGTACGGCTGCCTGTGACCGGGCTGGCCCCACCCGTTCAAACGGACAGCGGAGGAATCAGCGACGTCATCAATTTCGGCCTCGGGCTTCTACGACGCCAATATCTCATGATCCTTGTCACTGCCGGGCTCGTAACTGCAGCCAGCCTGCTCTATCTCCGCTTGGCGTCTCCAACCTATACCGCGCAGGTTCAGATCCTGTTGGCTACTCCAAGGCCCCAATTTGTCCAGCAGCAATCGCTCCTCGCCGAGCCGGCCTTCGATCTCAATCAAATCGAGACCCAGCTTCAACTCCTTCGATCAAAGGCCACTGCGGTTGCGGTCATCGACCAGTTGAAACTGGCGGACGATCCGGACTTCAATGGGTCAAGGGTGTCTCTACAGTCGCTCTGGCAGCGAATTCGGTCATGGGCCTCGACTGGATCGAAGAACGATGGCCCATCCGATACACATGGCGAACCATTAGACGCTATCGTAGACGCATTTCTCAATCGGCTTTCGGCAGGGCGTGTCGGGTACAGCAACGTCATCGAGATCAGCTTTAATTCGAGCACCGCACCCCGGGCCGCGGAGATCGTCAACGCCGTAGCCAACACCTATGTTGCGGACCAGCTCAATGGGAAATTCGATGCCAATCGCAGGGCAACAAGCTGGCTGCAGGAGAGGCTGCGCGATCTCGGCGACCAAGCCCTCGCTGCACAACGTGCCGTCGACGTCTACAAGACCCAGAACAATATCGTTTCTTTGGACGGAAAGCCCATCGACGAGCAGCAGGTCACAGAAATCAACAACCGATTGGCTGCCGCTCGCGCCCAGACCTCTGAAGCCACGGCCAAGTTGGCTCGCTACGAAACCCTCCTTGCCTCCGATCCGACAAAGCCGTCCTCGATGAACAATCTGGATGCAATAGGAGCCGATTCGACAAACAGTCAGATCATCAACGGGCTGCGTCAGCAGTATCTGGAACTCATGAGGCGTGAGGCCGAGTTGTCGGCCAGGGTGGGTCGCGATCACTTGGCAGTCGTCAATATCCGGAACCGCGCGCGGGAATTTCGCGTCTCCATTTTCGACGAAGTCAAAAGACTTGCCGAAGTCAGCCGAAGCGAGTTCGAATTCGCCAAACAGCGGCAACAAGAAATCGAAAAGCAACTGTCCAAGGCCGTTTCGCAGTCCCGTTCAGTCAATTCTGCCGAGCTGACCATCAAGGAGTTGGAAAGCCGGGCAAAGGGTTTGCGTAGCTTGTACGAGACCTTTCTGCAGCGTTACATGGGCTCCGCGCAGCAGGAGACATTTCCCGTCTCGGAAACGCGGGTACTTTTCCCCGCATCGCCGCCGCCGAGCAAGAGCAAGCCAAAGACAACGTTGGTGCTGGCGTTCGGCATCTTCGGCGGTCTCGCGATGGGCGTCGGCTTGGCGCTCCTCAGAGACATCATGGACCGCGTGTTTCGTACCTCTTCACAGGTGGAAACTGTGCTGGAATTGCCTTGCCTCTCTTTAGTCCCATTGTTACCGGCCCGCAAATCCGCGAAGCTACCAGTTCGCTCCCAGCCAACCGATGATGACGTTCAGCAACGGATAGTTCCGTCTCCAATGGCAATTCATCGGACCGTGGTCGGCATGCCGCTATCTCGATATACCGAGGCCATTCGTTCCATCAAGCTAGCCATCGACCACAATCCGGCGAAAATCTCCTCCCAGGTCATCGGCATTACCTCGGCCCTGCCGAATGAGGGGAAGACTACGATTGCAGCCTCGCTCGCGCAATTGATCGGGCACACCGGCAAGAAAGCTATCATCGTCGATTGCGACCTCAGGAATCCCTCACTTTCTGCGATCTTTGCGCCCAGGGCGGTCAACGGAATCATCGAAGTTGCAAACGGCAGCCGATCCCTGGCGGACACGATTTGGCGAGATCCCACGACGAACCTTGCATTTCTACCCGCCGTGCGGCGGGGACCTCTGCTTCACACCAGCGAGATTCTGTGCGCCGACGCAATAAGCAAGTTGTTCGACCGCCTGCGAGCTGACTATGACTACGTCATCGTCGACCTTCCTCCCCTGACCCCGTTAGTTGATGTCCGAGTCACTTCATCTCTAATAGACGGCTATATTCTAATCGTTGAGTGGGGCCGCACCAAAATCGATGTCGTGCAGCACGCACTGCACACGGCACCCAACATTCATGAATCGCTGATTGGGGCAGTTCTCAGCAAGACAGATACCAAGGCAATGGCTCGATATGACGGCCATCGGAGCTATTACTATCATGACAGCCACTATATCCGATATGGCCTTTCCGGCTCTTGATGCTGTCTCGTAGCGGCCTGCACGTTCTCCGGCCACCGGAGTGGCCGCACCACATCATGGTGTTTACATGATTATCTGGCTTGTCCTGTTAGCCGAGTTTGTGGCGATCACCGCGGCGCTCGCAATGCCGGAAAGCCTGCAAAGCTTGGGATTGGCATCATTCATACTAGCAACAGCCGCGCTGATTGTAGCGCTCTTTCCATCGCCCGCCTCCCTCGGGCTCACCAAGCTGCTCCGGACTGGTCCCGTCGTTGTGCTCGCGGCTCCGGCCCTTTGGATGGCGTTACAGGTGGTGCCGATGCCTATGGACACGCTCGGAAATCCCATCTGGGCAACTGCTTCGGCGGCTTTAAGCGAGCCCCTCGCCGAAAAAATTACACTCGATATGGGGGCGACTATGCGCTCGCTGGCGCAGTATTGCGCTGTGCTCGCCGCGGCCCTCGTCACTGCGGTCATCACGCTTGACCGATATCGCGCAGCGCAAGTCCTGCATATACTACTGTCGATAGCCACGATTGCCACGGCCATGTGGTTCGGCAAGGAAACTGCCGGTGTCGCCGGGCCCGATGGCGCAACCGTCGCAGTGCTCGGCGTCTTGCTCTCCTGCGCCACGGCAATACGCGCGGCCGATCAAATAGCGCGGCACAGTCGGCCAGGAACAGTTGCGCCAGTTCCGTTCCTTGCACTGTCCGCCGCGACCATCGCAATGATTGTCTGCTTGGCCGCGCTGCTCATTCGGACCAACTCCACCGCCGTCGTCGCCGCCCTCCTCGGATCAGCAATCTTGCTCTCGGTTTTCGTTATTCGCAGGTGGTTCTTGGGCTTGTGGGGCACCGCTGGCGTTTTCGCAACCGCCGCAATATTCTTTATTGCCAGCGTAACGGTTATTCCGTTTAGGACGAACACTGATGTGACGATCGCCTTGTCAACGAGCAGTCAGATCGCGACAGAACGGATGCTACAGGAGGTCAGGCCGGCGGGATCCGGTGCCGGCGCTTCGACGGTCCTTTTGCCGCTTTATCGGGACATTGGAATCGGCGCCCCGCGAGAAAGGCCAACGGCTGCCGCCGCAATGGTTATAGACATGGGCTGGGCGTTCCTTTGCGGCCTTGTAGTAATAGCGATGCTCGGCGCTTGTATTCTGATCAGGCGCTCTCTGTCACGAGCTTACGACTACGTGTACCCCGCCTTGGGCGCCGGTGCTTCGATTGCACTGACGATCCTGGCCTTTGCCGACCATGGAATTCTGGGTTTGGGCGCATCGCTTTTGGTCGCTGCGCTTTTTGGGCTGGCGTTCGGTCAAAGCGTCTCCGGTGCGGGCCGTGAGGCCATATCCTTGGAATCGAAAGGGGCTTCGGACTGGATGGCCGGTCCAGCTCCGGCGTCTCGTCCAAGGCTCGCGCCAGCGTTTGCCATCCCATGGCCGCGCGCTGCTCTGGCGGTGCTTGGAATAGCGCTGATCATACAGACGATATGGATGGTCCTCCCTGGCCGGTATCTCGGAGGTCAGTCTTCTTTCTCGGCAGCTGTTTCGGCCGCAGCAGCATGGCCAAACGGGATCTCGAAACCAGTTTCGGCTGCGGCAGCGCATGAAGACCTTTGGATCCGAGGGGAATCACGATCCCGTGGAGATCCGGCTCTCGCCGCGGACGAGCAAAAAACGGAACTTCCGGCAGCGTCGAACGCGTTTGCCCGCGCGCTGCGCTCGTCGCCGCTCCGCGGCGACATTTGGCTCATGCTCGCGGCGGCGCCGAAACAGAATTCGATCCGGACGGCAGCCATGCTCAAGATGTCGTACTATACTGCGCCGAACGATCTGGATCTGCTTCCGTTAAGGCTGTCCGTCGCGCTCGCTACAGATGCTGTGGTACGCGAGCTTGAATTTCGGGACTTGATCAAGCGGGACGTCAGCCTCGTCGTTACGCGTCGACCTGCTATCAGACCAGCGCTTGTGGCCGCGTACCGGTCAGCCTCGGCCGAGGGGAAGATCTATCTCGAGAACTTAATTTCGGAGCTCGATCCGACCTACCTCGACAACATGCGCGCGCGGAATTCCCGGCAGGGATCTCGATAGGATCCTCTGAGCAGTGCGACACATTTAAATGGCGGAAACCAGAATTTTTCTCTTGAAATCGGATTAATTAATAATATATTAAATATTAACTCGCGGGTGTCCCGACAATGAATTTCGTGAACCGACATTTCCCCGATCGGGAAGTTACGGATCGTGTCAGTCCCGGGCCGATAGTATCCCGCCAGCCCAAATGGCCTCTCCGTTACGACTCGATCGAATACGTGGCGCTCTGTGCGGATATTGCGACCGTTGTTTTTGCGAGCGTCGTTTCGACGTGGCTGTGCCAAGCTCAGAATGGGTGGGCTGCAGGCGACTTAAGCAACGCACTTGGCCTGGCGCTAGTCAGCGCGGCATGTCTCGTTTGCCTCTTGAAGACCCACGGTCTTTATCGGCCAGCTGAGCTTCTCGTCCTCCGAAGTCAGATGCGCGCCGTCTGGATGGCATGGACGTCGTTGTTGCTCTTGATATGGGCCGTGTACGGCTTTGCAATCGGTCCGGGCTCTTCTCAGCAAGCAGGCACACTTTTCGCCGTCCTGGGCCTCGGCTTGCTTATGGCCGAGCGGTGGGGAGTGAGAGTGCTTCTCGGACGGGGCCTGAGCGGCAGAAAATTTGCCAGCACAAATATTGTTCTGGTCAGCGACCAGCCGCCAGCGAAAAACGCCGGACTGTCTGAAACGCTGGCGATGCACGGTTATTGTGTCCGAGGCCGGTTCAGCTTGCCCCCAGTCGGCTTCGGTCCTGCCTGTCGAAGGCGGCTCACTGCTCGCGTGATTAAGTACATTCGCAGTTCCGAGCTCGACCAGGTGGTGGTGGAAGCGAACCCGGAACGATGGCCCGAACTTCGGGCCTTCGTTGCCGACTTGCGAGTCTTGCCGCTACCGGTCGTGTTCGTGCCGGTCGGTACGACATCCGAACTGCTTCGACATCCTACGCGAAGTCTTGGAAGTGCCGTTTGTGTTGAACTCCAGCGTGGTCCTCTTACGCCGCTGGACTCTGCGACCAAGCGAATGATTGATCTTTTCGTCGCGGGGCTCGCCTTGACGATATTTGCCCCGCTGCTTGTGCTGGCCGCACTTGCGATCAAGCTGGATTCGCCCGGCCCCATATTCTTTCGGCAAAAGCGCTGTGGCTTCAATGGTCGGATCTTCCTGATCCGCAAATTCCGCACGATGCATGTGCTCGAGGACGGGCCCGCGATCCGTCAGGCCCATCCCGTCGACCGACGCGTCACCCGCGTCGGCAAATGGCTGCGTCGAACAAGCTTCGATGAACTGCCACAGCTGTTAAACGTTCTCGACGGCAGCATGTCGCTGGTGGGTCCGCGTCCTCATGCCTTGGCTCACGACGGAGAATTTGACAAGCTCGTGCGGAACTACGCCCTTCGCTGCAGGGTCAGGCCAGGATTGACCGGATGGGCCCAAGTCCATGGCTGCCGCGGTCCAACCCCCACAGCCGTTGCGATCGAAACACGCGTACAATACGATCTCTGGTACATCGACAACTGGAGCCTTCGACTTGATCTCGTGATCCTGCTGCGAACTCCCCTCGAAGTGCTGCGGGGACGCAACGCCTATTAGGTCCACAGGATCACGGGCACTGCGGCGGCCATTAAACCCCAACCACCCCGTCGAACAGTGCAGATCAGGTTACGCGCGCTGACGAAGCTTCGGACTTGCATCCCCTATGCGAAAGTCCTCAATTCTCCGGCCAGACTTCATGGCAGCAACCAACCACCGCGGCCGCTTGCCGCGCCCCGACCAGGTCTCGGAGGTCTGGGGGTTCCGGTATTTCGGCAGCACACGCGGATATTTGCGTCTCGCCTTGGCAGTCGGAGACACGCCCGGTCCGCTTGAGTCCGCCAAAACAGCCACCCCGCCCCCGAGAACCGCCAAGCGCTTCTCCAGTTCGTGCTTTTCTGCCTTAATTCGGTCCGATAAGATCCCGCTAATTTCCTCATGAAGCGACCAGAGGTCGTCAAGGGACATTGATTCTAACTCGAGTTTCCTAGCTGGCATGCTCGCACCCTGTAGTTGCGCCAAACTTAATATGCCCCAGATCGACATTAATCAAGATGGTGAACTCGATTTACCCAAGAAAATACATGGAACCGAACTGAAATCCGCAGTTCCAGATAACTGCGTCGCAACAATCAATCAAGCCGAAAAAATGGACTATCCGCATAATTTAATCGCGGACGGGGTAAATTCACACGCCCTGCGTGCAGCCATGCAACCATTCAAGCGGGACCCGACGTGACGAACCACATCAAGTGGCCGCACGGAATCTGCAACGCAGTATTCTCCATGAATATGGTTTGGCGTAGGCTGTCCTTCGTTCGTTCTGGGCAGTCTCGTATTGCAGGGCTTCGGATATGCATAACTCGACGCGGATAAAACTCAATATCCCTCAGCGCTAGCACTACTTTGGCAGATTGTTGATTTTGCCGCGATTTATAGGATTCCCGAATCAATTTTTCAATGATTCATGGGTGGTCGGCTCTTGGAGGGCTGAC
>NZ_JADPIX010000132.1:0-35176 GCF_023073155.1 Bradyrhizobium sp. 45
GTGTTGCTACTCGCTACGACAAACTTGCCAGAAACTTCTTGGCCGCCGTCCACCTCGCCGCTCTCGTCGCTTATTGGATCAATTGAGTCTGAACCCTAGTTCTCTACTCCGGGAATCTTGTCTTCACCCTCATCACTCACCGGAATGTCTTCGCGACCAATGAGGAGGCTTCAGCTAGATCGGCGTGGTCTACAACCACATGTTGATCGTGTTATTGGCATGCACCGGCGCGGCGGCCCTTCAGAGCGAATTTGTCTCGGGCGCTCTGACCGAAGCGGCCAAATCAACGGGTGTGACACCACTCTTTCTTGGCGTCGTCGTGCTCGCTCTTGTGGGCACCAGCTCGGACATCTTTGCGGCCGTTTGGTTCGCTCGGCGCGACAGGATGGGACTTGTGATGACGCTCTGCATCGGATCCGCCATTCAGATTGCGCTGTTGTTGCCCCGCTTCTCGTCATTTTCTCATGGGTGATCGGGAAGCCGATGACCCTTGTCTTCCGGAATCCCGTCGACCTCTTTTCAATCGCCGGCACTCGCGTTCATCGTGAATGCCATCACGAGAGACGCCGAGACGACCTGGTTCGAGGGCGTAATGCTCATTGGAGTTTACGTCGTGTTGGCCCTAGCATACTTCTTTTCTTGAAATGAAACGCCAGGCGGCTTCAACAGTGGCAACCGTTCAGGCTCCAAAGTAGTTGCGTCTTGGCAGATCGGAGGCACCGCCGGCCATCGCCCCGCCGTCTCTCCAAGACCGAAGTGGGCCCCCTTTCGGAGCAGACCCTCGCGGTTACCGGCCGCGCCGAGCGCCCGTCGATCAGCCTAAAAAATCACCTCCCCCGCGAAAAAGGCGAGGAGCACGAGCACCAGAAAAATCGCAACAGCTGCGAAAAATAGCCACTTGGCGATAGTGGACGCACCGGCAGCGATTCCGCTGAATCCGAGCAATCCGGCTACGATCGATATCACAAAGAAGATCAATGCCCACTTCAGCATGCCAAGCTCCTGCGGCCTTATCTACAGTTGAGGTACGCACAAGTCTGCAATCCCACCCAGTTCGAAGGTGCTCTCGGACTTGCCTAGCGACAATCGTTCTGCCGACAATCGTTCCAGGCATTCGGCGTTCCGATCAGAACGTTTCATGTCCGACAGAAAGTCGGCACGCCTGCGTACGCGCTGCGTCAGAAGCCAAGCGAACTGAAATGTTTGTCCGCGACTGGACAGTCATCGGGGTCTCGACGTCTTTTTTGACAAGTGAATGCGTATTATCTTCTTAACTTCAACGAGCGAGGCAGTCCCAGATGCAGTTTCGTTCTGATTGCGTTCTTCCCTGGCTGGCCCTCGCCACCGCACTCCTGCTCGGCCACCCAACCCCAGCTTCCGCACTCGAATGCCCCGTTTACCATCCGAGCGATACCGACGCCGCGATCAAGGAAACAAGAGCACAAACGGAGACCTTCGAAGCTATGCTTGCAGCGCGCGGCGATCGTGCAACACGCGGCATCGTCAGCAGCGTGCGCATGGCTCATCCGAATGCGTCGGCAGCACAGATCACCAATTTTGTATTAACCCTCTACTGCCCTCTGGTGCGACAAAACGCAGCTTTGTCCGTGGATCAGAAGCGAGCGCGCCTCAAGTCCTTTTCAGCTGAACTCATGAAGCAAGTCTCGCCGTAGCGTTGCTGCACCCAACCCTATCGGCTGATGTCTGGGCAATCACGGACGACGTACCGGTCCTAGCGAGCCGTGCACAAGCACATGGCGACATAGTCTATCAACCACATCGCGAGCTGGAATCGGCTTTTCAACCACGTACGGGGCAAATCGGCCGGGTATGACTTCGCGGCTGTATCCCGTGTAAATCAGAAACGGGATGCTTCTTTTCAAAAGGAGATCTGCGAATTCGAAGGACGCCCGCCCGTGCAGGTCGACGTCGAGAAGCGCGGCGTCGATAGCTGCGCTACCCGCTGCATGGAAAGCAGGGCTTAGCTCGGCAAATGGGCCAATTGTTTCATGACCGCTGCGCCGGATCTCGGTCGCGAGATCGTCGGCGATGAAGTATTCGTCTTCGATTATGGCTATTCGCATTGGGACTCCAATGACGTAGCAGCAAGCCCCTGCGAGATTTTCGCTTATCCTATCAGTGATGCCGCGGTGATCAACCTGGACCCGAATCGTAGACGCATAACTTGGTCCGCTGCCGCACGGGGCCAGTAGTACTTTGACCGCAGCGTTACTCCTGCTGCAGTAAACAGGTGCTCCCGGCCGGGGTACACTTATGTACCAACTGTCTCTGCAACGGCAGAGCAGCTCGCGCATTTCCTTCAGGCAAATGAAAACGAGGAGATGAGTTTATGAAAACAAGCGGATGGCACGTCGCCGTGGCCGTATTGGCGCTCGCGATCCCGGTCGGAACTACTGCGCAAGCCGCACCCATGTTGGCTGCGAGCGGGATAGCCAAAAACGACCCGAGCCTGGTGGAAGTTCAATGGAGGCATGACCGTCACCATGCTTGGCATCGTCATAACTGGCGCGACGGCTACAGGCACCGCTATAGCGGCGGCTGGGGTCCAGCGTTAGGCGGCTTCGTGGCAGGTGCGGCGATTGGAAGCGCCGTCGCCAACAGCCGGGCGCAAGCTGCCGAGAACAACGCCTACTGCTCCCAGCGATACAAGTCGTACGACCCGAGCTCCGGGACTTACATGGGTTACGACGGCATACGGCATCCATGTCCCTGAGCAACACGGCGTTCTGCCGGGGCCGGCCATTACGAACGCCATCAACTTTTGAACTCGAGCAAGGAGATCCATACATGAAAGCGACCTCATTCTTGGCGGCGGCAGCTCTCGTCGGCGCATCATCGCTTGCGATGGCACAAAGTTCTCCGCAAGCTACCGGTCCTGGGGACCATAGCGCCGTGCAGAGCTCGAGCCGCAATCAGTCGGCCGACCAACGCACGGAAAACAGCATGGCAAACAAGGGGGGCAACAAGGGCGACGCGGTCCAGTCCGACGCTGGTCAAGCGAGCGTTCGGCAGCAGATGGTCAGCGACCTGCAGCAGGCAGGTTTCACCGACGTCAAGGTACGGCCGGAGTCGTTCCTGGTGGAGGCCAGAGATCGGTCAGGAAATCCGGTGACAATGTTCGTTGGTCCAAATACTTTCGCCGAGGTGAAAACGATCGGCGCTAACGCGCAGAAATCTTCTTCGAATACAAACTCGTCCACCAACAGCGCTAACGCAACTTCGGATCGCCCCGGCGGAGCCTTCACTTCGGTGCCGCCGAAGGACGGCCTGAGCTCGCAGTTGATGGGTCTGCAGGTGTACAACAACACCAAACAGGACATTGGCACGATCAAGGACGTTGCGCTAAACGAGAACGGCATCGACGGCTATATCCTCTCGGTCGGAGGGTTCCTTGGCATTGGCGACCACTACGTTGCGGTGCGGCCTTGGGCAATCAATCTGAAGTTTGATCATGCGGTCAACAAGTGGACCGCGACCATGGACACGACGGCCGACCAGTTGAAGTCGGCGCCTGAATTCAAGTACCCCAGCAACGGATAATCTTCTGGGGTGGAGCGGTTCGGCGGAACCGCTCCAGCCGCCCGGTTGTTGGCTCCAGGTTCGATTCGGTCATGCGGCTCAAATATGCTCGCCCGCGCTGAAAAACTGCTGGCCGACCTTGGCGAGACATTCTGGCTCGTCCCTATACTCATCGTGCTTTCCAGTCTAATCGGTGCCTTCACTCTCGTTCATGTTGACCAAAGCGACGCGATCTCGCTATCAAATCTACGGGGCTGGTTGTACGACGGCGGCGCGACCGGAGCTCGCACCCTGCTCGGCACCGTAGCCGGCGCGACGATCGGCGTCGCGGGAACCGTGTTCTCTATTACCATTGCCGCGTTGTCTCTCGCTGCGGGTCAGATGGGGCCTCGGCTGCTGCGTAATTTCACGCGCGATCGTGGCAATCAGTTCACGCTAGGGATGCTGCTCGGCACTTTCTGTTACGCTCTCGTCGTGCTGAGAAGCATCCGGACAGAGCCGGAAGGCGGCTTCGTCCCTCATCTATCATTGAGCCTTGGAATTCTGCTCGCATTGGCTTGCGTGGCGATGCTCGTCTACTTCGTCGGGCACGTCGCCGGCCGGATCAACGTTGAAACTGTCGTCGAACTCGTCAGTGAAGACCTCCGCAGCGCTATGCGCCAGCTAACCGTCCAGGATCCGCAGCCGAAGCCTCCGCCGGGTGAGTACTGGATCGGCTCCCTGCCCCTGAAGGACTCGCGGCGCGGTTATCTGCAGCATCTGGACGAAGAGGGCCTGGCCACCTGGGCGGCCAAGCATAGAGCCACCATTCGGCTGTTGATCGGCCCCGGCGACTATGTTTTTCCGGGGGCGACCGTCGCTCTAGTTAATCCTCCCGTCGACGGTGCCGAAGCGGCTATCCGGAATGCGACGGCGCTGGGCGCAACAAGCAGCATTTCTTCCGATCTGCGCTTCGCCGTTCGACAACTCGTTGAAGTCGCGGTGAGGGCGCTTTCGCCCGGCATCAACGATCCACACACCGCCCTCTCCGTCCTGGATCGACTGGGCGCGGCGCTGTGCGATCTTGTGCCCCTGCATCTGCCATCAGGAGTGTCGATCAGAGGAAGTCGGCCGGTTTTGGTGGTGCCGCATGTGCAATACGATCAATTGCTCGGGACAATGTTCCATATGATCCGCCAAAGCGCAGGCGCCCAACCTGCAATATCGATTCGGATGATTGAGGTGATGACTCAGGTCGCAAGCTGCGAGCGCGATGCCACCCGGCTCTCGGCGCTCGCCCACCACGCGGATCTCGTCCTTGCGGACGCTCGTCGCCTGATTGCCGCTCGCAGCGACAGAGAGGATGTCGAACGCCGGCATCAGCTATTTGCTCTGATGGTCCGGGCAGGTCCAATGGGTCGATTCACCGAACAGCTTTTGCCTCTGCCGGGCGCCAATGATCCGCCAAACGCTATCGCTGAGACAGCCGCCTTCCGATCTCAGCGTTGAGTTCGGCGCCCGCCAGGATGGAATAGGCCGCGACCCAGAGCCATGTCATCAACACGGCAACTGCGCCGAGCGATCCGTAGGTCTTTTGATAGGCGGCGAACGTATTCACATATGTTGAGAATGCGTATGAACCCGCAATCAAACCGGTTGTTGCGAGGAGACCGCCGGCCGACGCAAGGTCCCATCTCGGCTCGGACCTGTTGGGTGCATAGCGATAGAGCAAAGCGACAATCGCGATGATCATGCACACGAGCAGCGGCCACCGTATCAAGATTGCCGCAGCCTGCCAGCCGGTCGGAATTGGCAGGTAGCTGAGCAGGAGGGGAATCACGGCAATCAGGATCACGGCGCCGCCGGCGAGGACGATCAACGCCACGGTCAACGACAGAGCCACAGCGTTAAAGAGAACGAGCCCACGCTCCTCGGAGACCGCGTAAGTGACGTTTAAGGCGGTCATGAGCGTCCCGGTCGCGTACCGCGCACTCCACATCGATATCCCTACACTGACCATCAGCCCGACGCCGAAGGGCGGATGCGTGCCCTGCTCCAGCACTTTCAAGCGTTCTGAAACGAGCGCGGTCGCCTCACCCGGCAGGATGCCGTGGAGCGCATTCAACTGTCTCACGATGTCATTTGTGTCGGCGACTAGTCCGTAGAGTGACACCAGCGCGGCAATAGCGGGGAAAATCGAGAGAAAGGAATAGAACGCGACGGCGGCAGACAAGATCGAAATATTGTGGTCGCTCAGCTTGGCCCAAACAGCGATTGCGACGGAGATGAACCTGCGAAGAGGTCCGAAGCTGCCGGTGCTTACCCTCTCAACTTTGCAGTTTGCATTTCCAGCCACGTTGATCTCTAGCCAGTCTTCATGAGAGGACACGAAAACCCTCGATTGCAGCTGACGTTCCCATGCCAATGATCGAGAGACGAATTGCCCATCTTTACGGGCTGCCGAGGGTCTCTTGAGCTCACCGCTTGCCGAGCCAAGGGCGCTCGGTGGTCCGGAAGCGTACCTGCAAATGTGGGAACCAAAGCGGCGGACGCACTCTTGGATCTGGAGCAAAGCATCAATCTATGACGAGTAACTGGTATGGCTCAGACGTATCGCGCGGCAGATTGGGCGGCATTCACCCTTGGCGGAGTCATGGTTCTGATCGGCCTCGTGCTCGGGGCCGGCGGTGCTTGGCTGCTTTGGTTGGGAGGCTCCTTCTATTATCTGCCCAGCGGAATCGTCCTGATCGTCTCGGGTCTCCTGTTGGCCCGCCGGCGCGTTGAAGGCGCATGGCTTTACCTTCTGCTCTTCCTGCTCACCCTCGCCTGGGCGTTCTGGGAAGTTGGCGCCAACGGTTGGGCGCTGGTGCCTCGGACTGTCGGGCCGGCCATTTTGCTGATCGCCGTCCTGGCGCTCACGCCGAAGCTTCGCCCCATTCGCCACCAGTATGAAGCTGCGGCTACAATCGCTGCCGGGCTTGTACTGCTGGTGGCCACAACTGTGTTGCTGACCGGAGCTTTTCGGCCGGCAAGCGCCGCTCCTCGCGTAATGCCGTCTCCGACCGTCGCAATGACCGAGCCTTCGTCTCTCAAGGCAGGCTCAGATTGGCCTGCCTATGGCGGCAGCTACAGTGCGCGCCGCTATTCGCCGCTCGACGAGATCAACTCGACGAACGTCGCCAAGCTCACCAAGGTCTGGACTTTTCATACCGGCGACTTGCCTACCAAGAACACAAAGGGCACATACGGCGCAGAGAACACCCCGCTCAAGGTGGGGGATAAGCTCTACGTTTGCACGCCCAAGAACATCGTTATCGCGGTCGACGCGAAGACCGGCAAGCAGATCTGGCGATTTGACCCGCGCGTCCCGGACGAGTTCATTCCGTACACCGCGGCTTGCAGAGGCCTTGCATATTACGAACTGTCCAATGCCGGTCAGGGGGCGGCCTGTGCCAGCCGCATCATCGAAGGCACGCTTGACGCTCGCCTGATCGCAATCGATGCGAAGACCGGCACGCGCTGCGAGGCATTCGGATATGACGGTCAGGTCGACACCGCGACGGGGATCGGCCGGCACGATCCCGGCATGTTCGCGATTACTTCGGCGCCGACGATCGTTCGCGGCGTCATCGTCATCGGGCACGAAGTGCTCGACGGACAAAAGCGGGACGCGCCCTCGGGTGTGATTCAGGGATACGACGCGCAAACGGGCGCGTTGCGTTGGGCATGGGACATGGTCAAGCCGGATGCAAGTGCGCCGCCGCCGGTTGGACAAACCTTTACCAGGGGCACGCCCAACATGTGGACGACCGCCTCCGGCGACGAGGAACTGGGGCTCGTCTATCTGCCGCTTGGGGTTTCGGCCGTGGACTACTGGAGCAGCAGCCGCTCGGACCGCGAGAAAGAGTTCGCGACATCGCTGGTCGCGCTAGATGTTACGACCGGCAAGCCCGCCTGGCATTTCCAGACCGTGCACAATGACGTCTGGGACTACGATCTCGGCTCTCAAGCGACGCTGGTCGACTTCCCGACGGACAAAGGCGAGCCGGTGCCGGCGCTGGTGCTGCCGAGCAAGCGTGGCGACATTTTCGTGCTCGACCGCCGCACGGGCAAGCCGCTCGTCGGCGTCGAAGAGCGGCCGGTGCCGCAAGGCGGCGTGGAGCCTGCGCAGCGCGCCAAAACCCAGCCATTCTCGCTTTACCACACCCTGCGAAAGGCCGATCTCACCGAGCAGGACATGTGGGGCATGTCGCCCATCGACCAGATGATCTGCCGTATCCAGTTTCGTCAGGCGAGCTACAAGGGTATCTTCACGCCACCCACGGCCAGCCCGCACTGGATTGAATATCCAGGCTATAATGGCGGCTCCGATTGGGGCGGCATCGCCATCGATCCCGTACGCGACATCATCGTTGCCAATTACAACGACATGCCGAACTATAATCGGCTGGTGCCGCGCGACGAGGCCAATCGTCTTGGTTGGGCGCCGCGGGACCAGGCGCGCGGCGAAATCGGCGGGCAGGAAGGCGCCGGCGATCCGCAGCTCGGTTCCCCATATGCGATCAACGTCAATGCCGGCTGGCGGCTGCCCGGCACCGGATTGTTGTGCAAGCAGCCGCCGTACGGCGGAATTCGCGCCATCGATCTGAAGACCGGCAGGACGCTGTGGGATCGCCCGTTAGGTGAAGCCCGGACGAATGGCCCGTTCGGCATCCCGTCGATGCTGCCGATCACGATCGGTACGCCTAACAATGGCGGCGCGGTCGTGACCGCCGGCGGGCTTATCTTCATCGCAGCGACGACCGACAATCTGATACGTGCCATCGATATCAAGACCGGAAAAACCGTGTGGGACGACGTGCTTCCGGCCGGCGGCCAAGCCACCCCGATCACCTACGAGGCCGACGGCCGCCAGTACCTCGTCATCACGGCAGGCGGTCATCATTTCATGGAGACGCCGATCGGTGATTCCTTGGTGGCATACGCTTTGCCAAAATAAATGTCATCGAGACGCCACGGTGCCCCTTTCAACTCGCCGATCCGAGAAGGTCTCATCAACTCGCCTGCACCACAATGAAATAGCGCCTGACGATCTAACTCCTTCGCATATTGGCCGGTGGAGCGGGTTCACTTTCTGGGCCAGGACGTTGAGCACGACATCGGCGGAATGGGACGCCGTGAACAAGCGCTTCGGCACAGGCGGCTTCTGCTGCCGGCATACCGTCCCTCAGCACCGCGTTGGGGATGTCGACCATCTGCCGATTGCCATGGTCGGCGCCGGCAAGCCTGCGCCGGACACTGGCGACGAAGGCCCGAACGGGGACATTGTCGTTCATCGAGGTGAGCAAAGAGGAACTTGAGGAAGATCGCCCTTGTGTCCACGCGGACCATCGAGATCGACGAGTTCGTCGAGAAGGCTGTTATCGATCCGCAATAGCTGATCCACCCGTCGCCTTGGGGCCAGCAGTATGGCAGGGCCGGCCAAGCGCTATCAAATAAGCTTCTTCCCTCGGGTCACTCTGCACCAAGCAGTCCGGCGTCTCGTGATGTAGAATTCAGCTCTTTAGGCAAAAGGTTAGATGAGATCGGCCACAAGGTCGTGAAATGCGAAACAGTTTCGGATTTGAAAGCGTCGTTCTCCTTTAGTACTTGCAAAATGAGAATTCAGCCTGCAAGATTTCCTTGAGCCTCCGCTTTGCCAAGCGGTGTTGCTGCCGACCTGTTCTGGCGCGTCGTACCTCATCTCAACAGCCTACATCTGCAGCGTTGTCGCGGCTTTGCCGCGATGCAGGAGGCGCAACGAGGGGTGTGTGCCATGAGCAACACTTTCAACTACGGCGCGTTTTCACCGTCTGAGGTCGCTTTTCTTCAGACGAGGGCCAAGCGTGTGCGCGCGCTGATCCGCCGCACCACCCATCAGCTCATCGAAATTGGGGAAAATCTTACGCAGATCAAGGAGAGGATGCCCCACGGGCAATTCGCTGCGTTTTGCGACGCGGAGTTGGGCATCAAGCTCCGCTCGGCCGAAAATTACATGTCGCTCGCCGAGCTGGCCAAAACCTATCCGCCGGCTCTGGTAGCGCGGCTGCCCGCACGCGCGGGCTATAAGCTCGGCGAAAGGTCTGCCCCCACCGACAAGGTTGCGGAGATCATGAGGGAGGTGTCCAACGGCAAGCTCTTCACCATCAGCGAGGTGAATAGCCGCCTCGGGGCTGCTAAGCTCGCGGAGCCTTCCTCGAGGGCACCGGATATCGATCACCTCGCGGAGAGGGTGCTCGACGCACTCGACATCCACGACGTTGGAGATCTAGTGCTTCTGCTGGGCACCGCGAGCCGATCGGCGCTCGCGGCGTTTTGCGAGCGGTTGCAGCAGGGCCTCGAGCATCGTCGCCCGACGACCGCAACCACCCTGATGCTGCCCTAGAACAACCTGTAGCGGATTGACTAGCGCCGGTAGGACACGCATCGCGCGGTGCTACCGGCGCCAGTGAGACTTCCGAAACGCCAAGGGCCAGGTGCAGGTGACGCAAGTCGGCTTCGAGGTCGCCGCCGGCATGCGGCTGCGGATCGCGACGCTGCAGCTCGAACGCGGCGACGTTCGCGGCGCAGCGGCCGAGGTTCATGCAGCTCTGCTCGTGGCGCGCGAGCTTGGCTCGCACAAGCCCGAGGCCGGCTGCAGGGAATTGCAGGGCAGGATCGAAACAGGACAGATCGGCCGCGCCGCCTAGGGGTGAGTGATGTGATACGGTTGCGAATGAGCGGCGGAGCCGATGGATCATCACGCGGCAATCCACCCCCTTCATCAGGCCAAAGATCGCCGGGATCACGATCCGCGTCAGCAGCGTGGATGAGACCTTGCCCTCCCCGTTTCATGGCGTCTCTGACTGCGGCTTGAGAAGACGCAGCGTGTTCAAGGTCACAGGGACGGCCGCGCCCGTATCAGCGAGGATGGCAGGCCGGAGGCCGGTGATGCCGATCATGGTGGTGACGAGGAAGAGCGCCTTCAGTTCGAGTGCTACAGCGATGTTCTGCCGGATGTTGGTCATCGGAGGCGGGATCACCGGACGATTAGTAAAACGGTCGTCCCATCGGCCTGTCCAGAGCAGGTGCAGACTGCAGACGGCTCATAGATTTGCATTGGTTCGAAAAGCCTATCACTGAGGACGAAAAGCCCATTAATCGCTTAGATCAGTCCTTGAGCGCGACTCCCTCCCCATGAGATTTCCCACCCCCATAGAGAAATACGACGCCCTGCTTCTCGAGGGCGTCACGCATCTTCCTATAAGTCGCGATCTTGAGCGGATTTGTCGGAACTTCTATGTCGGCCTCGAGCCTCGATACCGTGCGACGATCAACCCCGATCGCGCGCGCGAGATCGAGCTGCTCCATCCCGACCAGCGCGCGGCCGGCCCTTATCATGCGTCCCGTGGGCAATCTGTCGAGGGCCACCGCAGGTTCGGCTCCGAATCAATATCGGTTAACCATACACCGGCGGAGATCGCGCCCGACAGAAGCCGCTTGCAAATGAGACATATGGGATATATATCCCATATGTCCTACATTAGCTTCGGATCAGCGCGTGACCCAATCCGACCTCATCATTTCTCCGACTAATCTATTCGGAAGCGGCTTCACGGCCGCGACGGTCTTCATTGATGGCAACACAAACGGGATGCGGCTGGTCAAATCATCCGGTTCGCGATTGTCCATCCTTGTACTGAGGTTCGCCGAGCTTTCACGTTTGAAGGAGCACGTCTCCCCCTGGGATTTCGTCGTGTACGTGATCGACGACCAGTCCCCGAACAGCAGCCAGAAGAGCTACATCGGACATGGCGACGGCGAGCGGAAGTTTGGAGACCGACTTGGCAAGTCCATCAGTGCAACCACGCTGATCTATGTCATCACCGGCGCCGGCGATACGTTCGACAAAGTCACGGCGCCCTACGTGGAAGGCAGGCTGATCAGCATCTGCACCGATCTTAACGTCCCGCTCGCCAATTCGGGGCGCCCCTTCGGGCGCGGTCTCCCCATCATAGATGATCTCGAGCAGCTAGTCGGCCATGCCGAGACGTTACTGTCGGTGGCTGGTTTCACACGAATTGAGACGGCGCGCAGAAACCCGCCTTCATTCCGCACGCGACTTTCCGTGACGACCGACCGGGAAGAAATGGTCGTAATGTCCGAAGACGAAGAGGCTCTTGTTCCTGAGAAAGGTATTGCGTACCGGCTGGATCACCGCAATTTGCAGGCCATGGGCTACAGTTGGAATGGGCGCTTCTACGTTATGGCTGGCGCCGACTACTCGCGACGCACGCGGAGCGATGTTTCGTACGATCACCAGCGGCGCCGCGATTTGCTCGAGGCCGAGAAGTGGGTCGGCCCTGTCGCCGGGATACCGGACAAGATGATGCTGAAGGTCAGCTTCCAGTGTCGAAGCGGGGCGTTCGCCGCGAAACTGCTGTCCGGCGAACAGCTCGATGAGCGCAGCTGGCTCGCCGTCGAGACGGAGCCGACCTGCGAGGCGCCGGAATGAACCTGCGCTCACGCCCCCTCTCCTACGTTCAGAATCGGCCGGCGCGACTCAATTGGACGCTACCTCAGCAACGCCGGCTTGCAAACCTGCGCGCCGTCTGGCGGCACAATGATGATCAAGACACGACCGGACGCGCTGGGCTTGGCCATGCGTGAACAATGGAGCGCGCCTTTGAACCACATCGATAATGGTGACCCTGAACGGCAGGAGGAAGCCCCGACAGAGTCGTGGCCCCGCGTCCTGAAGTACTGGCGGACGATTTCGGTCGAGGCGTTCGTCGACGCAACCAAGGCCGAGGTGATCACGTTCGTGCAGGCCACGACCACGACGGTCCCGCAGTTGCAGCGCGCCATCTCGGGCGATGCAGATGCCGCTATCGACATGGTCATGCATTGCAAGGCGCCCAGCTCGATCGGCATCCGGGTCGATTTCCCGATGACGCTGTTGCTGTCGTGCGCGTGCGACGATTCCAGGGGCGGCGCTCGTGCTGGCCGAGACGCTCCGCCGGATGCCTACTGAGCCGCGCCTCCGTACGAAACTCGCGACGTCCTGGCAGGTCGCCAGCTTGCTGATGTCTTTGCGCCGCCCCGCGAATGGCGCCGCGCGCAACTAGCAGAGCGAAGACCAAAAACGTTCATCCTGAACGATGAGAGAGAGAGAGAGAGAGAGAGAGAGAGAGAGAGAGAGTCCATGACATCCGCGGTGCCCGGTTCAGCAACGAAGGTTGGGTTGGCAGCTTACGACCCGGCAAGTACAAGTTCCTGGCCTTTCCAGCCAGAGGACAGTTCACCGCTGGCATGGTGGCGGAGGCTCCCGTCACAGGCGTTCGGCGAACCCGAGCGCCTTCACCTCCGCGCAACGCTCGAGCAGATCAACGTGCTGCATGCCGAACTCGACCTTATGGCCGCGCTAAAGGGCGACGCGGCCGCCGCCATCGAGGTCACGTTCACGCTCATGCCGATGAGCGAAATCACGCTGAGGACCGACATCGCGATGACGGCGCTCCTGCGGTGCGCCCTGGAGCGCAACGCGGCCGCATCCTTGGTTCTGGCTCAGGTCACGGGCTTGACCGACCTCGGCCATCCCTATGCCAACGAGCTCGCAACCGCATGGCTCGCCTATGGCTGGCTATGCTCAGAAAATCCCCGCGAGTTCAGCAATGCGGCGGCCGTGCTGCTGACCGCTTTCCAGGATCGTGCGCGGGAGCAAGATGAATGAATATCCAGATCTTGTCCGACCTCCATGGCGACGTGCATCCGGTCAAGCCCATTACGATCGCGCCCGGCGTTAACCTTGTGATCGTCGCCGGCGATACCTGCGAAGGCGCGATCCGCGCCTTCGAGTACCTCCGTCGCATCGTGCCGATGCACATCCCGATCGCGATGGTGCTCGGCAACCACGAATACTACCGCCACTGCGTTCTCGAAGAAATCGCGTCCGCCCGTTCGCAGGCGGCCTCCTTCAACATCTATCTGCTGGAGAACGCGACCGTGATCTTGGCCGGCCGGCACGGCGAACGAGCGATTCGCGTGGTCGGTGCCACGTTCTGGACGGACTATCTCGGTTTCGGCAAAGCCAATCAGTCCGGGGTGATGAACACCTGCGCGATCGGCATGAATGATCACCGCCTGATCACCTGGCGGAAGCAGCCGTGGCGCCGGTTCAGGCCCCAGGAAGCAGCCTTATTACACCGTCAATCTGAGGCGTACCTCGCTGATTGTTTGGCGACACCATTTGACGGCAGCACCGTGGTCGTCACTCACCACGCAGTGCACTGGAAATCTGTGCACCCGAAATTTAAGAGCGATCCCCTCACCGCTGCCTTCGTTTCCGACCAGAGTGCGCTGATCGAGCGCTTTCAGCCGACGCTGTGGGTCCATGGCCACGTCCACAATTCGTCGGACTACCACGTCGGCGAGACGCGGATCGTATGCAACCCTCACGGCTACGGGTCCGAGAACCCGGCCTTCGACGGCGCGATGGTGGTGGAGATCGAATGAGCAACCCCGGCGATGATGGCGACGATTTCGAGCTGCCGGCGGTCGCACGCGATGATGTGTTGACCGGCGCCGCAGCCGATTCGGCGGATTCTGAGAAGCACCTGAAAAACCTGCCCCGTATTCTGCGCTACGCCAAGCTTCTCGGAGACCACGCCAGGCACGTCGAACAACGCCTGATTGCGGAGATCGACGAGCTCTGCCCGGATCTCGCGCTGAACACCGCTTGGGCGGTTGCGCAGGATGTTGACACTGGGCTTGCGCTTGCCACCGAACTCGATCGTCGCGCGGCGGAATATAACGACCCGAACCTGCGCAGCTTGTCAGATTGTGTACGGTTGCTTTGTTTACCCGCGACGCGAGGGGGGCTTCACTTCCAGCAATATTTTCGCGTTGCCAAGGCCCTGCTGCTGTCCTTCGAGATCATTCGCGACCGCGACGAACAACTGTGTTGCGAAATGGAGCGGTTCGCCTTTGGCTGGGCGGCGCTGCCCGGTTGCGCTCACATATCAGTAGGCCACGCCTCCGCCGCGGAAAATGCGCTCATGCTCGGCTCGCGCATGGTGGAACATCGCATTGCTGCTGCCCGGCAGGAAGCCATTCAGGCGCAGGAGGAAAAACTGCACTTGACGGAAGAGGCCGAGCAGGAAACAGCCGAGATCTCAGGCCGGACCCCGACCGCGGAAGATAACCAACCGTCTGATCGTCTGATCGTCGCTCGCCTGAGTGCCGACGAGATGAAGAACTATCGACTGAAGGAAATTCTCGGCTCGCTGAAGAACGTCGTGAACGTGCCGCTGCCGCTCGTCATGGTGCCGCCGCTGCACGAGGTGCGCAGCAAACTGCTGCTCGAGTGTCCCTACGCAGGGCGCGTCATCGACTTGATCCTATCTGATCTTGTTGGCCGGCGCATCGTTCAGCTCCGTCCGATGATCCTGGTCGGGGAACCAGGCGGAGGTAAAACGCGATTCGTTCGAAGCTTGGGCCAAGCTCTCAATCTATACGTGTGGCGCACTGATTGCTCTCGGGGAGACGCGGCATTCGGCGGTACTGACCGTCGCTGGCACTCCGCTGAGCCCTGTCATCCTCTTCTCGCGGTGGCCCGAAGCAGGACGGCCAGCCCATTGGTGCTTCTGGACGAGCTGGAAAAAGCGCCCTCCAGCTCGACCTCAAATGCAGGCCGGCTGTGGGACTGCTTGTTGAGCTTCACCGAGGCCGAAACGAGCGCGCGCCATTTCGATCCTGCACTACAGGTCAACCTGGATCTTTCCCGAATCTCTTTCGTCGCGACCGCCAACAGCCTGGACCCGCTGCCGGGCCCGATTCGCGATCGCTTCTTGGTCGTGACGTTCCCCAAGCCGGGCGCCGAGGACTTGGATGCCTTATTGCCGGCCGTGATGGTGGATCTCATCAAAGAGCGCGGGCTCGATCAACGCTGGATACGGCCGCTCGACGAGAACGAACACGTCGCGGTCGCCAAGCTGTGGCAGGGCGGCTCTATGCGGCGGTTGCGCCGCATTGTCGAGATCATCCTGCGCGAACGCGATCTCAGTGCCACGAGGAATTAGTATGAGCCGAGAGCCCCACGAGAAGCCCGCCTCGTTCCGAGCATCGCCGCTACCACGGTGGCCGCGATTGCCGGGGATAACGCCGGCAGAGATTCCGGCTGATGCTGGAAACAAGGATACACTCACACTTCACCATCAAAGGACCAATCGCGTGAGCGACCCCCAGATCACCTGCACCAAGTGCGGAACTGAGATCAAGCTGACGGAATCCCTTGCGGCTCCCCTGATCGTCGCCGCGCGCGAGCAGTTCGAGGCGCAGCTCGCGGCCAAGGAGGCCGCGTTCAGCCGCCGCGAAGCACAGCTGCGTCAGTCTGAAGACGATCTCGCTAAGCTCCGTGAAACCGTCGACGACCAGATCGCGGCCAAGATGACGCTTGAACGCGACGCCATCGCGGAGGCGGAGGCCAAGAGGGCCCGCTTGGCCCTCGCTGATGATCTTGGTCAACGGGACCGGCAGCTTGCCGACCTGCAACAACTGCTTGCCGCAAACGATGCCAAACTGATCGAAGCTCAGCGGACGCAGGCTGAGATGCTCCGCAAGGAGCGTGAACTCGACGTCGCCAAGCGCGAGGTCGAACTCTCGGTCGAGAAAAAGGTGCAGGAGAACCTGGCTGCGGTGCGCGACAAGGCGCGGCTCGAAGCCGAAGACGCACTCAAGTCAAAGGTCGCCGAAAACGAGGCCCAACTCGCGGGCATGCAGCGACAAATCGAAGACCTCCGTCGAAAGGCCGATCAGGGTTCGCAGCAGCTGCAGGGTGAGGCGCTCGAAGTAGAGCTCGAATCCCTGCTCCGGAATCGCTTCCACAGCGACCTGATCGAGCCGGTGCCGAAGGGCGAGCTCGGCGGCGACGTGGTGCACGGCGTAGTCTCCGCCGGCGGCCAGCGCTGCGGCACCATTCTTTGGGAATCGAAGCGGACGAAGACCTGGAACCCGGCCTGGCTCGGCAAATTGCGGGATGACCAACGCGCCGCGAAGGCGGAGCTGGCGCTGATCGTCTCGACCGTTCTTCCCAAAGGCGTCGAGGGCTTCGACCTGGTCGAGAATGTCTGGGTGGCAGAGCCCCGCTTTGCAATTCCGCTGGCTGTCGCACTCCGGCAGTTGCTGATCGACGTCGCCACAAGCCGCCAGGCCCAGACTGGTCAGCAGACCAAGACCGAGATCGTGTACAGCTACCTGACCGGGCCGCGCTTTCGTCACCGCATCGAGGCCATTGTCGAAAAGTTCACCGACATGCAGAAGGACCTCGACCGCGAGCGCGCCACCATGTCGCGCCTCTGGGCCAAGCGCGAGGAGCAGCTCAGGGGCGTGCTGGAATCCACCGCCGGCCTCTACGGCGACATCCAGGGCATCGCCGGTCGCGCCATGCAGGAGATCGAGTGCCTGGACGTGCTGATGATCGAGGCGAAGGGCGAGGCTGCTGAGTAGGTATCAGGAGGAATTCGCACGTCGAATGTTATGGAACAGTCTGAGCAACCGATAAGCCTATTGCGTATTTGTTGGCAAATCAGCAAAAGCTGACTGCATTCGTTATGCTGTTGATCAACAATAACATCGGTGAATTCTATTGCTGATACTCTATGGACGCTGCCCACGCTCAAAGGCCTGGTAGGTGTCCATCAGCTCCGGTTCTTCGTCAGATTCTTCCGAGCGGGAGGGCCCATGCTTCGGGTAGATCAACAACGAAATCGTCATGTTGTGCGAGTCCGCAAACACCACAGACTCGAGCACGCCTTCGCGTAGATTCCAGATGCCGGCGGGGTGCCGTAGCTCGGTAACCCCTGTCGCCGAACCAAGGCCCGCCAAAGATTGACTGGGAACAGCGATCGTTTCTTTTTTGGCGCTGAAATACACTCCTGATTTGTAGAGAGGCTCACTGCCCCATGCCCAGTCGATAAAGCCGTCCTTACTGACGACAATCATTGCGCGGCGATCGGTCATTTTCAGCCAGTTCAACACGACCGCGGTCAGCGACACCTCGTAGCGATCCTTCAGAGCCTCAAATTGCGCCAGCGTTGGCGCCAAGAACGGCTTGGTCTGGTCGCGGAAATCATCCGGCGGCATGAGAACCATCGCTGCGAACTGGTTAGCCTCCGCTTCCATCTTCGCGTACGCCGAATCCCACGCATACATGTCATGCTGACTGCAAAACAGCGGCTTTTTGATCAGGCTGCGATGAATGAGGTAGTGACCAAACTCGTGGGCCATCGTGAAGTTTTTCCGCCCCTTCGACGAATGGCCGGAGTCGTAGAACAGCCCCCACCCGCTCCGATCCTCTTTAGGAACGAGTGCGCCTTCCCACTTGCCGCGGCAGTTTTCACCCCGCACTTCGAGGATCGGATCCTGCGGGAAGGCTTCCCGGGAGTAGTGAAGAGCTACTTCCTCGATCCTGACCGGAAAGCGGGGCTCATTTAAGAGCTGCTTGCCGGCACGGACATAGAGCGAGATCCTCGCCGCCCAGCCATCCCAGGTGGTTGGCATCTTCATTTTTTTTTGGCCCACGTCTCGATCATGTCCATCACCCTGCCCTTAGTGTCGTCGTCGAGGCGATTGAACTTCCGGAAGAACACTTCTTTCTCGGCATCGTCGTCAAAAGTCGCTTTGTCGTCGACGAGATAGTCGGTCGTGGTGTCCAACACGCGCGCGATGTCGATCAGCTTTTCCGCCGACGGTCGACGCTCGTCGCGGTTTTCGAGCTCCCACAAATAGCTTTTGCTCGCGCCGCTAAGGGTTGCGAGCTGATCGAGCGAGTACCCCTTCTTGTTGCGCAGCCGCTTTAGTTTTTGAGCAAGTGTCGGCATGTGGCGAGATTCCCTTGAGCCATGAGCATCTTACGCATGTTCGATATGCCGCACAACGGCGTACTTGACTTGTGGATCATTTTGATGTTCGATATACCGAACGAAAAGGTAGCATTGGAGCGATTTATGCCCCGCAAAGGCCCCGAAACACACCATGTCGTCCCTGATCCGGACGGCGGCTGGAATGTCCGGCGCGGCGGCAGCGACCGAGGCAGCAGCCACCATGACACTAAGCACGAAGCGATCGACGCCGGCCGCGAGGTGAGCCGCAACCAGGGCACCGAATTCCGCATCCACAACCGCGACGGCCGCATCGTAAGCAGCGACAGCCACGGCGGCGATCCGAACCCGCCGAAGGGCTAACGCTGGAGGCAGTGCCCAATTCATCGACGCCGACTCGCCGCATTCTCTGCATCGACGGCGGCGGAATCATGGGCACCTACCCTGCCGCCTTCCTGGCTGCGCTTGAAGAAGATCTCGGCCATCCGATCGGCCAGTGCTTCGACATGATCGCCGGCACCTCGACGGGCGGCATCCTCGCCCTCGGTTTGGGGCTTGGACATTCAGCTGCCGAGCTGCGCGATCTGTACGTCGACCGCGGCCCGACGATCTTCGGCAGCACCAACGGCGTGCGCGGCCGGATTATAAAGGCGTACCGCAGCGTCCGCCGCCTGTTCGGCTCGAAGCACAACGCCGATTACCTGCGCGCCGAGCTGCAGACCGTGCTGCAAGATAAGCGCATCGGCGACGCGACGACGCGCCTCGTCATCCCGGCCTGGGATCCGCACCATCGCAGCGTCTACATTTTCAAGACCGCGCACCACCAGCGTCTCAAGACCGATTATAAGCGACTGGCGATCGATGCCGCAATGGCGACCGCGGCCGCGCCAACGTTCTTCCGTCAGCACCGGATGCCGGACAACACGGGCCTGCTCGACGGCGGCGTCTGGTGCAACAACCCGGTCGCAGTCGCTGTGGTCGAGGCGATCACCCTCTTAGGGTGGCCCGCCGATAGCCTGCAGATCTTGAGCCTCGGCTGCGTCAACGAAGTCTACACCTTGCCCGAATCACCCGGCATAGCTTCGATCATGTCCAATCTGACCCGTCTCTTCGTGTCTGGACAATCGCACAGCGCGCTCGGCATGGCGAAACTGCTGACCGGCCACGAGTACGAGCGTGAGGCGATCTTCCGTGTTTGCCCCGACGCACCGGCCGGCTTCTTCCAGTTAGACGACACCAGCAAGATCACGCAGCTCTGCGGCATGGGTGCCTCTGCCGCACGGCGTGAGCGGCCCCGTCTTGAACGGGCTTTCCTGCACAGCCGCGCAGAACCCTTCGTGCCCATCTACGCGTTGAACGAGGAGACCCGACATGCACGCGCCGTATAGCCAATCCGCGTTCGGCCACTTCCAGATGCGCAAGGCCGCAACTTGGGAGATCCTCGAGGAGATCTGTCAGGGACTCGAGCCGACCGACACGCAGTACGAGCAGTCCAAGATCAGCTACGAGACCGTCGCCGCTTGGTTGAGCGTGTCGGACAACCCGATCCTCAAGAACATTTCGCTGTACGCCCACGGCTCAAGCGCCCTTGGCACCACAATCCGCCCGATCGGCCGCGAAGACTTCGATGTCGACACCATCTGCCGGGTCCACAACCTCACCGAAGCTACCTCCCCGTCGGTGCTGAAGCAGATCATCGGCAACCGGCTGCGCGAACACGTCCTGTACCGGACGATGCTGGAGGAGAAGAAGCGGTGCTGGCGCCTCAACTACGAGCGGGCCTTCCACCTCGACATCTCACCGACCATCCTCAACCCCCGTTGCAGCAAAGGCGGCGAGCTGGTGCCCGACAAATCAGTGAAAACATGGAAGCCGACTAACCCGCTCGGTTACAAGGCGCTGTTCGAGCGGCGTTGCCAGCTCCAGCCGCGCCTCAAGTTCACCAAGTCGATCGCCGCCGATAGCGGCATCCGGGCCGACATCGAGGCGTTCCCGAACCGCAAGAAGCGCAAGGGGATCCTCCGGCGCATCGTGCAGCTGCTCAAGCGGCATCGCGACATCATGTTCCGGCACGTCGAAGCGGACATCGCGCCGATCTCGATCATCATCACCACGCTGGCGGCCCAGTCTTACGAGTTCTGCGTCGCGTCGTTCGCGTTCGAGAGCGAGCTGGACGTTCTGATCGACGTCATTCGCCTGATGCCGCACTTCATCGAGCGCCCCGTGGTGCACGGACGGACGATCTACTCGGTGCCCAACGAGACCACCCAGGGCGAGAACTTCGCCGAGCGTTGGAACAGCGAGCCCCAGCGTGCCAAGGCCTTCTTTGACTGGCACGCCCGCGCTCTGCGTGATTTCGAGTACCTTGCCACGCTTGAGGGCGTGGATGTGATCACCAAGAGCCTCTCCTCTACCCTTGGCGACGGCGCGATCCGCAAAGTCATGGACTCGCACACCGAATCGATCTCCTTGGCGCGCGCGGCGACTAGACTGTTCGTCGCACCCGCGATCGGACTGTCGCTGTCCAACACCGCCGGCGCCGTGGAAGTGCCGCGCAACACCCACTTCGGAGATCCGCCGCGATGAGGGGCACGGCGCTAACTCCAGCGCAACACTACCTGTTCTTGAGGCACAATCCCATCTGCGCCGGCCACGGCAGGCTGAACGCCATCGGCCTGACGTGGACATACCGCGTTCGCCCGACACTGCTTAGCCGCGAGTACGAGGTTTGCATCACCTTTCGTCCAGACGACTCGCCGCGAGTGTTCGTGGTCTCGCCAAGCCTCACCGAGCTCGCCGGCGGCCGCAAGCTCCCGCACGTCTATCACGATCCTCTGCGCCTGTGCCTCTACCTCCCCGGTTCCGGCGAGTGGGAAGCCCACATGCGGATCGACAAGACCTTCGTGCCGTGGACGGCGACATGGCTTTACTATTTCGAAGAGTGGCTCGAATCCGATGACTGGAAAGGTGGCGGCGAGCACCCAGCGCCGGGAGAAGCCGAAACCTACAATCGCCGATCACGTCGAAGCTTTCGTTGCTGACGATTGCTTGCTTAGGTCTCGAATCCAAAGTGATCTCTAACCACAGGTAACAAATGGCAAAGAACATCGTCATCTTTTCTGACGGTACCGGCCAGGATGGCGGCGTTCGTCCCGAGCAACGCATCAGCAATGTCTACAAAATGTATCGGGCGTCGCGGGTGCATCCCGACAACGCTATCGATCCCAAAGAGCAAGTGGTGTTTTACGACCCCGGGCTGGGCACCGATATCGGCGCCAGCGGGCTGCTCAGCATTCTGCGCAAGATCGACAAGCTGATGCAATCGGTCACGGGACGCGGCATCACGCGCAACATGGCCGATTGCTACGAGTTCATTATCAACCACTATGAGCCGGGCGACCGCATTTATCTGATCGGATTTAGTCGTGGCGCTTACACAGTACGCGCTCTCGCAAACACGATCATGCTCTGTGGCGTACCTACAAGGGTCGGCGACAAACCACTGCTTAGATTTCGCAAAAGCGGAGCGGGACGAACAGGCACGTCGCTTTCGTGAGAAGTATGGCTCTGACTTCGTTGGCCAGGACGAAGACAAGAGTAGATCCAACGCAGCAGCATACTTCGTCGGCGTATACGATACGGTCGCGGCGCTCGGCGCTACGGGCTTTCGTCGGTTTCTGATCAGCGCGGGACTTACTACGTTGTTCGCAATTCCGGCGGCGGCGATTTGTTATGGCCTGGCAGCGACTATTTCGCACTTTGCTTACAGGTACGGGTACACCGTCGATTACTTAGGCTCGACTTGGAAGGTGTCAGGAGCATTCGTTCTGTCGGCGATCTGTTGGTTCTTGTATCGCCAGCGCGCCCAGTACACGAAAACAATCCACAACTACCCGACACATGGCGAGAGCCGCTCTCATCAAGCTGAGTGGCGGTCCGCCAATTTCGATCGTCTTCTTTCAAAGTACGTGCTTGCGGCACGATCGGCCAACGCTATCGACGAAAAGCGCAAAGATTTTGATAGAGTTGCGTGGGGTCAAAAAGAGAGCACAAACCTTCGCCAGCGTTGGTTTGCCGGCAACCATTCAGATGTTGGCGGCAGCTATCCCGAAACTGAATCACGCCTTTCCGATATTTCACTGCAGTGGATGCTGGAGAAGATTCTCGAACTGGAGAATCCGATCAAGTTTGGCCCGGTGTTAGTCAACGGCAAGCAATTGAATCAAACCGGCACGCAAGGTACGCCGCTGTTTCTTTATCCAGACGTGACGGCCATGCAGCATAGCGAGATTGCGGGGACACGAGACACTATCGACGCTCTGCGCGAAAGGTTGCCGAAGACGTTTCGTTGGTTGTTTGCCAATGCGAACTACGAAATGATCAAGCGGTCGATACTGCCGAACGCCAAAATTCACTCGACGGTAATGGACCGATTCAAGCTCGACACTGTGATTGACCCCGCGAACGATACTATCGGTAGTTATCGACCGGAGGCTCTTCGAAAACACGAAGACTTCAAAGACTTCTATCCGCCGGAAACTCCAGCGAATACACCGCCTTCCGGAAAGAACGAGGAGGTAGCTCCTCAATTAGCCTCGTCATCGGCTTCCGGTGCGCAATCAGCGTAGCGAGTAATCTCCGCAAATGTTGCTTAGTTGGCTGCCTTATCCCGAGGGGGAGACTCGAACACTCATAAAGTCTTGCTCAAAAGAAGGACTCCCGATTCCTCCGGGCCGCGAGCGAAGATCGGGTCGAAACCAACTGCCAAGGTCGGGCGGCAGTCGTGATCGAACCAGTCTCCGCCGAAAATCTCTGCAAAACGGGAATTTCCGCCGACAGGGCCGGAGACTTTCGGCGATTCCCGCCCCATGACAGGCGAACCTGGAGTCCGGAGACAAACCCGAATGCGCGAAAAGCCCGGATTTCCGCGCTATTCTCACGTCTCTTGGGGAGCCGGCCGAAACGCAGGACTGGCTGGCTGGGGACGCAGGTATCGAACCGCGAAGTGCCCATTGATAGCGCCACACGACGGAACAATCGATCAACGTTTCTGCCGCCCTACCTGTCGCGGCCTTGATGCCATCGCCTCAAAATCCAGCCCTTCGAACATCGACCAGTCGATCTCCTTGGGCAGTTCGAAATTTGCCAGCTCCTGGCACTGCTTCCGGCGCAACTCGGCCCGCGTGCCGTAACCGGCATGAGGATCGCTCGCGCGGTGGCCCATCTGAAGGCGGGTCGTCGTGGTGTCGACATCCTCCTCGATGAGCAGGTCCTTGCCGCCATGCCGCAGCGACTGGCCGACTTCGATATTCATGCCGGCGGCGCCGCCGCGCCTCAGGAGCTTGTTGATACGATCCGAGGCGGTGTCGGAGGGATCCTTGCAGGTCTGCAGCAAGCGAAAAAGGAAATTGTCGCCCTGCTCGATCGCCCATCCACAAAGCCCCATTGCGGAAGGCGTTGTGCAGAACGAAGAAGCGAAGGCTTTCATCGGTCTTGTACGGAATGCGCCGATAGATGCCGTCCGTCTTGTCGAACACGATCCCGTTGAGGCGGATAATGTCCACGCCGTGCTTCGTCCCGAAATCGCTGCCGCGGATCCAGGGCAGGATGCCGATCCGGCGCGTCGACAGCAAGCACAACGGACCGAGCATGGCGTCATCCAGATAGCCCGAGCCGCGCCGAGCCGGAACACGCGGTTCAGCGTCTCATAGTCGATGCTCTCACGCTTGACCGAGGGCTTGGCATTGTCCGGCCAGCGCACACGAAAACCCTGGAAGGGGTCACGCAAACGATGAAGGCCGGTTGCGGCATGGATGATGGCGCGCACGATCTGCACGTATCCATCCTGCATCGTCTTCAGCGCGATGGGCTCGTAGCAACGATCCTTCTTGTTCTTCGCGATCGCAGCGGGAATGCCCATCGCGAGCAGTTCTGCGGTCTGATCGCCTTTCTGCGAGAATTGCAGCGGCAGGTACTGCAACTCGTTGACATAATTCTGCAGGTCGATCGGCATGTACGCATTGAGGGGCCGGTCGCCCACCAGGGTCTTGAACACATGGGTGCGCCAGCGTGCCGTGCTGATCGTGCCGTCGGACGCGCCACCGTTCTTGCGGATCGTGATGTATTCGTCCTCGATCTGGCTGAAGAGCGGAGACGGCCCGACGGCCTCGGCCTGTGCGGGAAGTGGGGCGGGTGGATCGGGCTGCACGATGCGACGATCCACCACTTCCGAAACAGCCGAGTGGATCGCGGCGGGCTGGTGGATCGTTGCGCCCTGCTGCAGAAGCGCGAGCTGCCGATCGGCGACCTCCGCCAGCTTGCCGATGGCTTCCGCCAGGGGGTTCGCGGACCTGGGGCAGCCCTTCGCCGGCGCGCCAGCGATCCCAAACGTCCTTGCGGAGCAGGTCGGCGCGCGCAGTCACGGTGGGGTGGCCTGAGTCTCCCTTCTTGACCTCCTGCTCCATGGCGACCGCCTCCTGGATGGCGGCGAGGTCGCGCATGGTGGCCGGCGAGAACACCGGGGCCGGCGCCGGGCTCTCCAGCCTCGCCGCGGCCTCGTTGAGGAAGGCCATCATGTTGGCAAAAAACTCCTCGGGGCTGTCGCCCTTTGGAAAGCCGACCTCGCTCGGCGGAAATTCGCTGTACGCGTGACCTTCCAAGTGTCGCCTCCATTCGCCGAACCCGGCCTGAGCCAGGATCCCCAGCCACGCGGCTCGGCGGTGCGCCTCCCTCTTAGGCAGCACGCCGAGCCTCACCCGGATAGGAGCGCACGGGATGCCGTCACCCGCAAGATCGCGGGGCGGTCGGATCTGGAAGAAATACATGGAAAGCCGGCGAACAACATAGGTCGGCGCGCCTCGCCGGCGGCTACTGCGGCCGGTCGTCCGGGCGGCGTGATCGTGGACTACTTGATGGACTACCTCGGGCGATACACGCTTCGGCACTTGCACACTCACGCAGGCCGGGAACGCGATTTTTCAAGGTTTTCTGCAGGAAGAAAGTGGCGGATAGGAATTGAAAACTGGCGGAGAGGGAGGGATTCCCGACCAAGAACCGCGGACACCCCGAAAATCCGTAAAATAGGCATTCCCGAAAGAGGCCGGCTAAGGTTCCGCCACCACCGATGTGTACCCCAGAGATGCCGCACGAGAATTAACAGTCAGATCATTCCCAGCTTGGAGAGCGCCAAGGTGCAACAATCCTATGTAGGGAGCCGCAACAATTGCTCCTGCTGCAAGTCTTTGACGGACTTTCGCGGGGGATCACGCTCCAATAATAATCTCTCTTGATTGAAGCGCAGGATCTTCTTCGCTCGTTTAATTCCATCGCGAGCCTTGCCGTACCTTTCAGTAGCCGTGCGACTGCTGGCATGATTTACGATGACCGCGATCTCCGAATTGGAGAAACCGCTCCGCTTCATGCATGCGATCGCGAAATGCCGAAAAGTGTAGGTACAAACCCGTTCGATCCGGACCGCCTCGGACGCCGTTGCAAGACGCTCGTTCATCGCGCTTCGAACGTGCCACAATCCACCATATCTCTCCTCCCATTTTTCGATTTCCGCGATCCATTGATCGAGCCGGTCGATCAGCCGTTTCGGGTAAGCGCTGATGTCGACCTCGCAGGTGTCCGTCAAACCGCGTCCGTTGGTATGTTTTTCAGCGCGAGCACGCAGGAAATTTCCCTCCCGCCGGAGCGTAACGATTTCGCCGGGCCGCCAGCCGAGACGCGAGGCCACCAGAATATATCCAGCGATCCACAGCGAAAACCCGTCGGCCTGGTCGCGAAAATATTGAACGAGGGCACGCAATTCCCGCACCGGAATCGATTTACGAGGTGCTTTCCGCTCCTTTTTCTTGGCGGCGACTTTCTTTTGGTGCGCCTTCGCCTTGGCCTCTTTGGACTTCTTGGCCTTCTTGATCGACTGAGGCCGATCATTTTTCAGACGCCAGAGCAGCGATTTTTCCGGCTCCGGGTGGTCGCTGATGAGATCCATCCTTACAAACATCTCCACGCGCTGGCTTAGAGCGGCGGCGATACCCCGGATATAGCTATCCGACCACCTGCCATCGCTCTTCAAAAACCAGTCGGCGCACATAGTTACGCGGCTCTCATAGGGCGCGTGGCAGACGTCGGCCGGGTGCTCCCGGCAGTATTGGCCGAGGAACTTGGTGGCGTCGATCTCGTATCGGGCGATCGTTTCATCGCTCCGGACAGGCTCGGTAAACATGGGTCACCTCCGCGTTGGTCGATGCGTTGACCAACGAGACACGTCCCGGCCGCAAGAGGCAAGCTGACGAGAGACGAAGCGTCTCTTGAAACCGGCCGCGGCGGTGCAGACATCTGGGTCACGGGCCATAAGGCCCGCATCACCTAGCGAAAGGAGAAGTTAAATGCCCCCGATGCAGGGCTATACGGCCTCGGTCGAGGCCGCGAGGCAGGCGCTCGAGGTCGCGCAAACCGCGTTGCCGCGGGATGTGGGACAGGCGGTCATGGCGGCCGGGTGGGCGTTCCTGTGCGACCGCCGCGATGTGAACGCGCTGATCGATCACGTCACGTCGGAAGCCGAAAGGGGCACTTCGTTAGCAAGCTGCACGGTGCCGCCGACAAGGCTAGGCAGCAGCAGCCGCAGCGCGGTCGCCCGCCCAAGGCTAACAGCGACGCGACCCACAAGCACGTTAGCGGCGACGAGAACTCGATCGCCGCGTCGACCATCTAACGGATTAACGTTAGAAACCCGATCGGCCTTGTGGCCATTGCTGAGGGGTTCGCGCGCCTGTATCATTGCTACATCCCTCATGCGCAACAGCGATCAGGCAAGTTCGAGGAATTTCAGGGATTTATCGGGAGTTTGGTAGCGGGAGAGCGCTACCTACGTTACCCCCGACCGTTTTCGGCCGAGTTCTTGGTCTCCGTGGCCTAAGGGTTGTCGGGAGCTGGTGAGCCCTTCCTTTCCCCTTGTGGGAGAGTGATGAGCCTTAAAAACACAACAATATCAATGCGTCGGCGCGTTGGTGTCAAGCGGGTGTAAAAGACAGATTCTTTTGCAAATGCGCGTTAGATCGCGGGCCAAGTCTTGCCCGACAGGTAGCTCTCGTGGGCTTGGTCCACCGACTCGATGCGTGTGCCGAGGTCGCCCAATTGTTGGCGCAACTGATCGAACGCGGCCTCACCTCCAATAAAGATCAGAAACTCTGCCACTGCGGAGAGCGCGAGATGTCCGAGCGCGAAGAGCGGCTGCGGGCGCGGCCGACCCCAGTCGAAGTTCGGCGTAAACGCACCGGCTTCATCCGTTTCCAAGTGGAATTGATACGGGTCGTGCCAAGAGCCGTGCACGTTGTGGGACATGCCTCCGAAGACGGCCAGATACGGCTGCTCCAACCCGACAGCCGCCGCCTTCCGACGCAGGTCTTTGCCGCCCCAAGGTGCTCGGTCCTTAAGATCAACGCTGTCGAGCATGACACCGGCCATCCGCGCGGCCCGATCAATAGAATTGAGCATGCGCTGCTCGATGTGAAGGACTTCTCCGCCGCGCTCTCGGATGTTGGCTTGGATTGTGTCGTGCAGCCTGCGCTCGTGCTTCAGCGAATGACGGACGAAGGAGTTAACGAGTTCTGGGGAGAAGTCCGCGATCAAATAGCGGACATTGACGATGGTCTCGAACGCCAGTCGGCTCAGGATCGTGCTGGTCTCCATCCTTTTCTGTACGGTCTGGTCGAGGAACGCAGAGAGCAACTTGGAAAGCCGCACCATGTTGCCGCCGACCGCAGCCTGATCGCGTGTCCATGCCGGTGCCGGTCCGAGAACACATGCCGCCACGCTGACGTAGGATGTCACCTCTCGCAACAGCTCCGACGCGAGGACCATGAAGTCCCATTCGCGTGTGAAGGCGGCAATTGCGACCGGGTCTACGGTCACCTGCTCGACAGCGGGGAATGGTCCTTTTGTTGCGGTCATGATGTTCGGGCCAAGGCTTAGCGCGCCATTCGATGATACTGCTTTAAGATCGCAGCCCGGACACGCCACGCGAGATTCCGCAGGCCTCCAGCACGTTCCAAGCCGCGTCATTTTCGTCCGGCAGCGCGACGGCCGCGCGGGTCAATTCGCGGACGGCCTCGACAGGCGGCAACCATGAGTGCCACAGGCGATCTCTGATCGCATCGAATTTGGTCTGCTCTTCCTTATTCAGCGGACTAGCTTGCGGGTATTCATAGTGCCGCTTGTTCAGTGCCTGATAGAGTTCGATCTCGGCATCGGAAAGCACGCCGAAATAGCAATCATCGGCGATGCGTCCGCCCTCGTCGATCAGGTAGCGGTGCGGAAGGATGTTGAAGAGGCGACCGTCTTCGACGATGCACACCACGAAGCGATGTTCGCCAGCGGTCACGTAGGGCAGCGACGCAAAGTCAGCGTTCAGCGCACGAAAGCTCATCCAGTCTTGCCAAGCGATGCGATCCGTAGCGTGAGCCCGGTCGGGGTTAGCAGAAAAGAAAAAAGAGGGCCGAAGCCCTCTTTTAACGTCAGTACCGACGATAGCCCCGATGGTATCCGTAGCCGCGACGTACATAGGGTCGGCGGACCACGTAGGCCCCTCGCCGATACACAGGCCTTGTGCGAACGCAGCCGCGCGAACCGCAAACCACTGCAACATTCTCGATGTTGGAGGACTGGAACTGTCCCAAAGGGGCGAGCGGCATTGCTGAAGCGGCTCCGGGCGAAAGCACTGAGCCACCTAAGGCGGCCAATGCGAAAAGTGCGTATCTGAATTTCATCTAGTTTCTCCCGTTGACTGTAGTCTCCGCAGGCAGCGTAGAGGTTCCTCTCTGAACAAGGGATGACCGCGACGACCGGGGAGTGCGAGCATGATCTGAACACGGAGAGTTCCCAATCAAGCCGTAACAGCAGTAGGAGGCAGCTCACACTCTCGAAGACGCTTGGTCGCACAGATTGGCATGTCGGATGTCCGGGTGCATGCTCTTGCAGCCAATTCGTTTTCGGCTTCCGTTCTCATGGCACGGGGCGGCTGGCCTGTTTCCGAACCTAGCCGCCCGGTTGATCGAGGGACCGGGTTTCATTTTTGGAACAAAAGGACGGTCTGCGTGTTTCGAGCATTGTTGCTGGGGAACCTGCAGAGATGCTTACGATCATGGCAACGTTAGCCGCGCCTGTCGTGGTGCTCACGATATTGATAATCCTCGCCTGTGAGATCAGGGACGTCTGGGATCGAAACCGCATCGAGTAGTAAGACCGCCTCAGTGGGCCGGGACCGCTACAACCCGTTGCCCGGGAAGGACCATATCAGGGGATTGGCCATGGGCATCGAGCGCATGCACTCGGCAAATACTGGCGGGCTCGCGCGGAGGAGTTTCGCGCCAAGGCAGACAACTGCGAGTATCCCGAAACGCGAGATGCGCTTCGCAGTGTTGCCAAGAACTACGACGACCTCGCGCGAAGCGCTGAGCAAATCGGACGCACGGCTGAAGCTCGCCTAGTGGCTGAGGAATATGCGAACGATCAACGCGGGCTACAGCAGAAACTCCGCCACAAGCTGAATTAAGTCCGCCTCAGTTGGCCGCCTCTGTCCACACCCACGACCAGCAGTAGCTCGGCGCCGTTCCGAACTGATTTCCGCCGCCCAAATTTCGGGATGCGCAAAGCGCAGCCATCAGGAAGGTCGTGCAGCTCCACGCCCGCGCAGTGTTATTGCAGCTCCAGCACGTCGCCGCTTGCAACGCGCTGCACCAGGTGGATGGCCGCATGGCGCGATGGCTCTTGCAGCTTCACGACCGCGTTCCCAATGACTTTCTTCCGGTGACGCAGGAGGCGCTTGCGCAGTTGCTTGGGGTGCGGCGGACGACAGTGACTCTGACGATGAGCAAGCTGCGCCAGGCCGGAGCCGTCCCGTCCGACCCGGCGCGGATTTGTAGAGATGATCCTCGGGCGCGGCTCGAGAGAGTCGCATGCGATTGCTACGCGCTCATGCAGCGCAAGATCGATCGGATGTACTGCCAGGAATTGTCCGAGCCGCAGCCTACCCATGCTCCGTTCGGGCAAAGCGCCATCGTCGCCTCCGGCGGAGCGGGTGAATCCAGAGCCGTTTCGCGGGCGGGAAAATAGAAAACCATCGCGCCCTACGAAGTCTGAAGGCGGACTTACGCTGCGAACGGTCTGGCACGATGATCGCGGCTTCGTGTCTTCAAGACCGGACATGCCAGTTCGCCTTAGGTAGTCGGCCAAGGCCCAATGGTGGACCTCACCGTCCACCTCCTTCAGGGGGGTCGACGTCTTTCGTTGATGAGCCGTCTGATGGCGGCTACTGCCCGAACAACAGGCGGCGGCAAGCGCCCCCTTCGCACTGGAATGACGAACATAGAGCACGTTGAGCAGCAGCCAGATGGCGACCGCGATCAAAAAGAACTTCATGAAAAAGGCCCGGCTAAATCCGGCACAGGAAACTAGTAAGGCTACGACATCGGGCTCGCGCCGCGAAATGCTGATTTCGACTCTGATGAGGGAGCTACGGGACTTGGGCAGCCTGAAACTCATGGTCGCACTTCGTGACCGGACCCATTAACATAGTTTATTTTATTTAATTTAGTTGAGGGGATTTAATCTTTCCGCCAGCCGCGGGGAGAACGCCATGCCTGACGAAGACGATGACCGCCGCGAATTTCTGAAGACCTGCGGAAAGTTCGCTGCCGTGACACCTCCAGCCATCACGCTACTGCTATCGACCTCCCTCACTTCCGATGCGATCGCGCACTCTGGTGCGGGGGCCGTCCACCATGATCACCATGAGCACCACCACGGTAACAATGGCTGGGGCAATGGTGGCGGCGATGGCAGTCCCAACGGCAAGGACGATAGAGGCCGCTGAGCCGCCGGGCCTCCGGAAGGAGACACAGTGCAGCCGCGACCTAGACTGGCATTTTGCTTGAGGAAACGGGCCGCCATCCTTGAAGTCGACGAGCAGGCTTCGTTATGGCTAAGCGCTCGAAACCTCCTATTTATCGATAATTTGCCAGCGTGGCGGCGGACGGCTTTGATCGTAGGATGCGCAAACCTGCCCGCCACGAAACCGCAACTTGCCTGGCGGGCGCCCCGGTGAAGATCACGCTGGGCGAGATGCGCGCGGCCGGCGTTCGTGGTCTCATCGTCTTCTGTCTGCACAATGCCAGCCACAACGTCATCTGGGCCGCGATATCGTCGACCAGTAGCCTGACGAGGTAAGGCTCTCCGATCTCGAGCCGCGCTTCGTCTGCAAGGCATGCGGAAAGCGCGGCGTCAGGCCAGGCGGCGAGCCCCACCGTAGCCCCGCTGTCGTGCTGCCGGCACGAAGAGAGTATAAGGCCGCCTGAGTTGGCGGCTTCTCACGGCGTCAATCGTCTTGCTTCTCTGAGGTGATCTGACCAGTCCGTGGATCGGCATGGAAATCCATCTTCTTGCCGTCCTTTATGCCCTCACCCTCCCATCGGCCATCATCGGCTTCCAGCTTCGTAACCTGCGAATAGCCAGATTGCTTAACTTTTGCCATGACCTGGTCCATCGGCATCCAATCTGGCCCCGGCTGATCAGCATGGGCGAATGGCGGGGCTAACAAGATCGAGGCCAAAGCAGCGGCGGCGAATTTGCGCATAGTGATCTCCTATCTGGATCACCTCCAACGAGGCGAGCGGATATTCGTTGCCTCATAGTTTGCTGCAAAAAGTGGCCGTGCCCAGTTCGGCCTCTGCTGGGCGGAACCAATCTGCTGTGTGTCTTTTTGCACAAAATACGGAACGGATACCGCTCTCGCGAGTCATTCCGCATTCGGGCCTGGGAGATAGCGGCGTGCCGTCAGCAGAATACTATTTGCGACAAGCTGAGGTCGCATCAAGGATGGCCCTCACAGAGGGCCTTCATCGAAGCGAATGCTAGCCGGCCCTTTGCGGTCCAACTGGCGCTTCCACTACGTGGAGTTGCTTGAGCATGGCGTGCCTGACCCCCGCCGAGAAGATCGAGCAGAGCTATGACGACGCCATGATCGCGCTGGCCGACTATCTCACGCGCGACTGCGATGCCGGGACCACCGTCGACCGGCTGCTCCGCATCCTCGATCGCGACAGGCTCCGAGATGCCATGACCGAGGTTTTGGTCAATGAACGGGTGCATCCAAGGCCGAGAGCGGATGTGCCGGAATAGGCGGAGCGGCCACGCGGCTTACCGGCTGAAGCGGAACAAATAGCACACCTATGGTTCCGGTGGATCTGACCTACGCTGGTGCGAGAGCCGATGTGCCTCCTCGTTCTGGACCTGTTCAAGCAAATCGAGGGTGGCGGCAAGGCCAGCGTAGGTTCGGGACACGTTTAAAAGCAGGTTGGCGACCCGCTTTGTCGTACCTTCAATGTTGGCGAGTGCTCGATATTCAGCCGCGAGTTTGCGGCACTCTTCAGAGCTTTGCCGTGCTGCCCTGATCATCCGCACCCGCCCACATGTCCCAAGCGCATGCTTACCGATTTGGATTTCTCAGTGCACGTCAAATCCGACTAAAGAGCTACATACGAAGGTTTAGACGCTGCGACTTGCGGCCGACCGAACAATGATTTGGGCGCGGGTGTCCGCATGGGCGAAGAGCTGAAATCCGAAGTGAATGAGCACCGCAAGCGACTGCTGCGGGTCAAAAGCGTCAGTCTAGCACTCCGCTGCAAACTTCCGGTCTACCGCTCTGAGCCGACATGTAGCGGCACCGCCCCAACGGTAGCGATGGGCCATCTCCGGAAGTGCACATGCGTGAAGCCACTCTCCTGCGTTCGCGTCTAGTCCTATTCTAGTGCTTCTAAAGCCGACGATCCGTTCGTCGTGTGTTTTCAGGGCGGACTAGATTCCGTTGATCCAGATCAAGGGTTTTCCTTAACCCAGGAGCCCAATATGCTCTCCCTCGGGGCTGGGACACGGATATGATGGCGCAGCCGACAGTCGTGATCGTGGTTGATGACGATCCGGGCCTACTGAAGAGCGTGGCGCGGCTGTTAGCGCACCACGGCATCGAGAGCCGTACCTTCCCCTCGGCCGAGGCGTTGCTTGAGAGCGACAGCGTGCAGACGGCAACCTGCTTGCTGCTTGACATTCACCTCGGGGGAATTTCGGGACTCAAGCTGCAGCGCCGACTTGCGGCATCGGGATCGAAGTGGCCGGTCATCTTCATGACCGCGAGCGACGATGAGGTCACGCGCAAAGAGGCGATGGACGCCGGGTGCATCGCCTATTTGCGCAAGCCGTTCGCATGTCAGGTCTTGCTGGATGCCATCGAGAAAGCTGTGGCCTAACCGGCGCGGCGCAACAAGAGCACGCGGGGTCGTGACGTCCGAGTCGGGTCACAAGCCGCCGAACTGGCGCCCGGCTGCAAACTTCCGGTCTGCCCTTGTGAGCCGACATGCAGCGACAGCGCCCCAACGGAAGCGATGGGCCAGGAACGGACTCGTGCACCGCAGCAGTTTCTATTCCATCACCTCGTCGGCGCGGGCAGTCATTGGACCGAAAAACGGAAATGCAAGGTGTACCGGAAAAGGCTGTTTTCAAAGCTCCGAAGTAAACTTCAAAACAGCTTGATTGAAAGCCTTTGGGTTCTCAGCGGTCATTGCGTGACCCGCGTAAGGAATAATGACCGGCGGCTCGAAATTGCCCCGATTTTGCATCTCGGAGATCAAAACACCATACAGTGGCGGCGATTTCTCGCCATTTATCATAAGGACGGGGAAATTGAAATTCCGCAAATCTTCGTCTGTGGTGAGAGGAAGTGGATCATCGACGATCGCGGTCCGAATATTCTGAAGAAACTCTTTCTGCCGTCCCGCTGACAAACTCTGCCAAAAGTCCGGACCGACCAAGCGATGCATGAAGCGGGCCGTGCCGCCCTCAACATCTCCATTGGCTACATCTTTCCGCAACTCAGCAAACAAGTTTGATCGGAAGGCCGTCGCCTTTAAATTCGCTTCCGTTTCAGGAAGCTCAAGCCTGACACCTGCATCCGCCAGAATGAGGGTTCGGATGAGGTCAGGATATTTTTTCGCCACTTCGATAGCAACTGCACCGCCGCGAGAAACGCCCAACAAGTGGACCGGACCAAGATTCAGCTTTTCTACGAAGGCGCCCACATCGTCGGCGTGCTGGGCGAATGAGAAATCGTTTCCCACGCCGTCCCACAGTTCAGGGAAATAGTGCCTGAGGCTTACGTTCAGAACTCGATGTTGTTTGGAAAACGGTTCGATCTGATCCGGCCAAATTCGATAATCACAAAACGATCCATGGACCAGGACAAGCGGCGGGCCAGCTCCACGATCTTGATAGGCCATGGGATATCCATTGACCTCGATCCATTTTACATCAGCAGGGATCGGCCACTTCGGCGGTAGATAAGACATCAAAGAAGCTCCAGCATGGTCCGTCGATAGTCGGAAATCGTATCACTTTGGGGTCGAGCAGAATACCAACTGCCCTGAGTCCGTTTAGGTCAAAGGCTGCCCTCTCCAGCCAGTATGACCTTGGTCGGGTCAGTTGCGCGAAGCGGACATCCCCGCGCTCTGGGCTTGAGGTCAGCCAGGGCCACAATTGGACATCGGGTGAAAGCTGCTCAGCTTTTTACGGCGCAGTCGGCGACCCCGGATTAAATTCAGGTGACCGCCGCGAACAGGCGCATCGGCTCGGCAAGCCCCTTAAGCTCGGCCGGTCCCTGATCGACGAACTTGAGGCCAGCACCTGCCACTAGGTCTCGTACAGTGCTT
>NZ_JADPIX010000057.1:0-34780 GCF_023073155.1 Bradyrhizobium sp. 45
TGATCTTTCCCGCCATGGAGGCCACCGAACCAATTTGGTGGCGCCGCTGCATTCACCGGCGAGAAGTTGTCCAGTAACATTCTGGGTGAGGCAATGCGCCCCTTTGCGCGGCGGGGTTTGCTGGTAGCGCTCGTCTCGTCGGAGCTGGCCGGGATAGCGGAGGCGAGACGAGCGCGGGTCGCGTGATCGTCGTCTCGGCTTTTGAACCGCCAGCTATCGTTGCCGGTCTCGACGTGAAAAGCCGTTTTAATTCGGTCTTCAAACCGTGGATCGGCCTAAGGCTTTGCGAGGTGCGGTGGGCGGGGCCCAAACCTGGGACCCGCCTGATTAAGAGTTTAGCCACGAGTTAAGAACGTTCAATGATTAGGCAGTCGCCGCCTGAGCATATTCGGCCAAAAATTGGCATCCGTCCCACAGGCATAGAGCGTCCGCTCCGAGGACACTCTTCCGGTTCCCGAGAAGGCGGACGAGCGATAGGCTCGGCCGAAATCAACTGCAATGCCCGCGAGCCTGCCGGTCTCCAGTTGGCGCCAATCGCAGGATCTCGCGGGATCGTGCGTGGCGGTGCCGTCGCACACGCACGACTCCCAATTGGAACCATATCTCCGGTGACCGATTGGATCGCTGTTGAGTAGTGCAGACCAGCTGGCACCAGCCGGCACGAGACCTAGCGCCGGACATCGGTGGGGACGAATCCCATGATGGACCACGCGACCAGAGTTGGTAATCGATTGTTAGCAGCCTTGCCGCCGGCCGATTTCGCTTTGCTTGCGCCTCACCTGCGGAAAGTCGTGCTCGAGCGCGACGCCGTACTGGTCCGATCGGGAGATCGGATCGAGCACCTTCTCTTCCCCTGTGGCGGCGCGATTGCCTTCATCGTGGACTTGCCGAACGGGCAGACTGCCGCCACAGCGGTGATCGGTCGTGAAGGTGCGATCGGTCTAACGTTGGCGCTTGGCACATCCCACTCATCTGTGACGGTAGTCGTCCGCGTACCAGGGCCCGTGCTGCAGATTCCGGCGGCGCAATTTTTGTCAGCTCTGGGGCGCAGCCCCGCCATCGCATCCATGGCGCAGATTTTCACGAGATCGCTGCTGACGCAGGTTCAGCACGTCGCGGCTTGCAATGCACTGCATTCCGTCGAAGCCCGGATGGCCTGCTGGCTGCTTCAAATTCACGACCGGGCGAATAGCAGCAATCCCCTCCCTTTGACACAGGAGACTATGTCGGAGCTACTGGGGGTCCGGCGCACCACGGTCACGCATGTTGTGAGGGCATTGCGCGCGTCACGAGCCTTGAAATCCAACCGCCGCGGTCAGCTCGAGATTGACCGGCCGCGGCTCGAAGCCGTGGCATGCGAGTGCTACAAGGTGATGAGCCGCAGAATCGATCGGATCGTTTCGCGTGGCGCAGCAGGACTTATTCACGCCGCGCCGGCGCGAGACGCCTGCCAGCCGCCCGGCAACCGACTATCCAGGGCAGGCTCGTAGACCCAGGGCTCTCGCGCGAACCACTCGTGTGTAGCCGCGCAGACCCGGCAATAGGTGCGCGAAAGAATACCGCGCTGCAACGAAACCTTTCGCGATCGGTTTCGATACCCGTCGAAATGGCGTCGCCCGTTTCCGGGCATTTGATCATCACCACACCCATCTTGATCTCCTGCAACCTGTTGTGCGGTCAGGGCACGCTGCCCCGCCATCGACTGGACCGAGCGTCCCCTCGTCGCGGAGATGTCCGTCCAGTCGAACCGCGCGGCCGGTAGCCTCGGTTCAGACGGTCTTGTGAAACACCCTATTGAAGCTGGTCTTGATGGGCTCGGTCGTCTCGATCGCAACTTTCTGCGCGAGCTCCCAGAGCTCCCGATTCTGTGCGGAGACGACTTCGAAAGCCTCGCGGCTTCGGGCGGTCGAAAGATGCACGATATCCAGCAGCGACCTGGTCTCAGCGAGCCGGGATAAAAACTCCAGGGTGGCCCTGGTATTGTCTTTGGAAATCTCGATGACCTTGGCACCGTAATCGACGGCCCCTCTGGCGTTCATTGAGCAGGCTTCACGGAGAATGTCGCTGATCTCCTCGGAAGTCGCTTTCATGCTCGCGATATTTTTCTTGGTCTGCGCGGCGCCCTGCTCGGCGAATCCACGGAAGAGTTCCTGGAAATTCAAAAGCGGCAAATCGATCCTTGGTTTTGCACCATTCGTATTCTCATTCACCGGATCGGCCTGCGTTTCGACTTTCACATTGGCATCATTCACGAGCTTTCATCCTTTCAAGCGAAACTAGTTAATGGATTGAAGACTCCCCGCTCCCGGCACGTACTGCGCCAGAAAACCAGCGCCCCTGTTCTCGGCGTGACCGGAGGCTGCTGCGGATGAACCGCTCGCCCCCTGCCGAAGCCAATATGATCGATTAAATTCGAAACATCCGTTCGCTTTCGGACTCTCGCTGAAATAATTTGATGGGTTGCGACCAGGCGGAGCTTTAGATCTGCGACGTTGCAGCGACCGCTCGGTTGCACTCTGAGCTTGCTCGTCGTCTGAGATAGCCGGACTGGCGCCGCTCGCGCTGATGGTTCTCTTCTCGATCCACCCGGTCCCTGAGACTCTCAAGTTCTGCGAGTTGAGAGGCAAGGGCTTCGAGACGCTGGCGAAGAACAGCGGCAGGGTTGTCCACTCGAGCGCAGATTTTCATGTGAGTTCTCCTAGCAATATGTCCGCGAGAATTCCGCCAGCTTTGACGTGGGCAAAAAAAATATGCAATCAAAGGAAAACGCGACTAATTCGGCATGCTGCGTTGCCGATGACGATGCGGCGGCGCGTTAAAAAAGTACTCATGTGCCCCGGCGCGCGGCACGCTCCATTGGGTCTGGCTGCTCAGCTTGCAACAACAGCGGATCGAACCGTTGTTAAGGCTCGGAGCGGGTTGCGCTCGAAAGTCGAGTGGCGGCTCGCTCGCACTCGGGCTTGTGCCTCCGCTCGTCGTCTTCTTCATCTGCACAATCGACCCCTCCATATGCGGCCGGATTTCCGGAGTTCCCTCCCGTCGCGAAAGGTCCTTCGCCACCGGTCGCTCCGCCCGATCTGCCGCCCCCGCCGGATGGCTTTCCAGCAGCAGATGAGCCACCACGGCGCCCCCCAGGTCCGCCACTACCTCCAGGTGACCCGCCGCCAGAGGACCCCGAGGCCCCAGAGGACGGACGATCGTTGTCGAAGAATGACTGGTCCCTGTCATCGCCTTGCGTTGCTCCGTTCTGTCCGCCTGAACGTGCGATGGCTGTCGAGGTCAGCGAGGTCGACAGCAGCAGCGTCATGACGGGGGGTGTCACGGCCGCGAATTTTCCGCAGGTTTTCAGGAACGCCCGCCGGTCGTCATCTTCATTGCCACTTTGGCTCACGATGCGCTCCCCTTGATTTAAATTTACTTTATTGGTATTATATATTAAATAGACTTTCAACCAAAATTTTGTTTGAAAAATGGAGATTGCGAGGCGTGCGCCGCCGGCGGACTGCCAGCATTTCCATGGCCTTTCGGGCTTGCTAGCCCATTGCCGGAGCCCCAATCGAGAGTATCAAATTAATATTTAATATGCATATATCTGATTAGCTGGGTCAAGAGCAGCGCACGACGGATGATTGCCATGCCACTGCAATTTCACCGGCCAATCGAAAACATGGAGATCTGGAGCGCGAGCGGCGATGGCTTCTCGTTTGTGATCAGCCTGGAGAGCCCTACCGGTCCAGGCTTTCACGGACGCTTCGGGTACCTGGCGAGTTGGCGACCACTCTACGAGAACAACGGCGCGATCAAGATCAGCGGGTCGCCCTTCCGAACATTGGCTGAGGCCGAAGGAGCCTGCCGCAACATGGCCGAGCATCTGCGCGCCGCAACCGATGCTCACCGCCCAGCATGATGCGATGTCCAGCTAACGCGTACGTTCCGGAAGGACACTGCTACGCTTGACGTCCTCGTCATTTCGAACCGACGAATCCTGCTGTAGTAGGCCGGAAGGGGCGAGTTCACGTGCGGCCGCATGTTGCCCGTTTTGCGAAATTGCAAATGCCGCGAGAACTGTTCGATTGCTGATATCGAGCTTCTGGAAGATGTGGTGAAGGTGGACTTTGATCGTACCATCGGTAATGTTCAGGAAACGCCCAATCTCCTTGTTCGACAGCCCCTCCGATACAAGTCTCATGATCTGCCGTTCCCGGTCGGTCAGCTGCGTCGGAGCCTTTTCCTCACCGATGTGAGACTCCCCACGGACCTCGCCACCTGTGCACGGCGACCGCGATGCCGGCCCCTGGCGTTCCGCAACCTTCCTCAGGGTCGCGACCAGCATCTCCGGCTCAGCATCCCTCGTGAGGACGAGGCAGGCGCGGCCCGCGGCCAGCGTCTGCGACCTTTGATCGCCGGCCTTTTCAGCGAAGAAAATGACCCGGGTACCTTGGCCAGCGGTGTTTGCGATAGCCAGAATGTCAGGTCGACTGATACTGGGCATTGCAATATCGACCAGTGCAATGTCGGGCACCAAAAGTCGGATGGCCCCAATGCAGCTTGCAGTATCGCCGCAGGCGGCCACGATCGCGAAATCGCGCTGCGCCGCAAGGACGCTGCTGATCCCCTGCAAGACGATCGGGTGCCGATCCGCGATGACGACTCTGATGCGGCGCATGCTTCCCCTGCCTATTCCTGATACCCCGCGCGGCAGTTTTTATTCCTGCATTCACCTCAAGACGCGCGGGAAGCACAACAATCCGTTCTGCCAAAATGCCGCACTGTCAATTCGTCACGGCGATCGGCAACGCATGATGGCCACACCACTGTAACTCGCTTTGAGAATGCGTGCAGCACCGTAGGATTGCGGTCCTCCATGGAAAATCCGAAGCAGTCGATTCATCTACAAAACAGCGCCTTCTCTCCTGGCTATGATCTGCAAAACTCTCCCGCAGATCTGGCGGTCCAGTATGTGGCTGCCTGTCAGGATTGGTTAACCGCCATCAAGCTCATCACCGACCACTTATTACGAACGATATATAGTCACATTCACGATTCGAATCTAACATTCGACAAACTTGACCGGAGCGAGGCAGCTGAAAGCCTCGCCCCATAACACGAAGAGGAGGCTCAAAAAGTAATACTATTCATCCAACATCAATATGAGGAGTGGAAATTTTCCAACCATTAATCAGACGTCGCGAACGATAACGGCTCTGCTTCGGCAGTAGCACCGATGAAAACCTGGTCAGCAAAGTTCGGGCGACATTTTCGCTAACCCGGCAAACTTCAATCTGCGGTCACGGGACATCGCTGGTAATGAGTAGGTGGTCATATGTATTCTTTGGCTGTTTTGCGGCAAACGCATGAATCTCTGATCGTTCAATTCACCGAATTGCAGAATTTACGTAGTCGCGTGTCGATGGCCGAGCAGCGCTTGCTCGGCCCGATGCGAAGGGTCCGCCGGCGGAGACCGGCTGGGAGGCGACCGGCCGGTCGAAGGCACAGGCCCGGCTGGTAGCGCCAAGAAGTACCGCACTGCACACTAGAGTTCTGTGCGCGGGCCGATCAGGCTTGCCCGACGGGGCTTCGACCTGATAAGCCCCCCTCCTATTTCAAATCGGAAGTAGTGGGGACGGCTTCCATGGGGAACGAAGAGTGGGCATCCGCGACCACAGCTGAGCTGTGGCGGCTTTACGATGAAGTGACGACTGTTCTTAGTCGGAGAATGATTGCGGAAAAAGCCAAGCTCGAAGAGCGGCTTCGCAGGATCGAGGGAACTTCCGGGGCCCCCAACGGGGAACGTGCGCGCCGCCCCTACCCGCCCGTGCTGCCGAAGTACCAAAATCCGAAAAACCCGTCCGAGACCTGGTCCGGTCGTGGCAAGCAACCCCGCTGGCTGAAGGCGCAGCTCCGAGCCGGCAAGAAGCTGAACGATTTGTTGATCAACCGTTCATCCAGCCACAAGCGCCGCCGCACCGGTTGAGCCCCGCGACGGTCGCGACGCCGTAGACACTGCTATGGCGCGGCTGTCCACAGCAACATCTAGCGATCGCGATCCTCTTTATTGTTCGGACTGCCGTCACCGCCGCCGTTGCCGTAGCCATTGTTGCCATGAACAATATGACCGCCTGAACTGGCTATCGCGGTTGACGTAAGAGAGGTGGACAGCAACAGCGTCATGGCAGGAGGGGTGACGGCGGCAAATTTTCCGCAGCTCTTCAAGAACTCACGACGATCTTCGCCGTCGGTATCGAGATGGGTCATGGGATCATCCTGCAACAGCCAGCCCTCAATTAAATGGTACGTCAAATTAGCGGAAGAGCAACTTAAATTTGTTAATGCAGTAATTTATTCCTCAGCTTGCCCGTTGATATTTGCCATTAGATCGGTGGAGACCGGAGTTGCGGCGAAAATGGAAACTTGGGCCGGCCGCGGATTGCATTTATTTCGACGTTGAGGGCCGCTGAAGGCGCGCAGGACAGCCAAACGCCTTGGCACCTGTAGGAATATCCCTGTTGACCAGTGAATTTGCACCTACGATCGCGCGGTCGCCGATCGTTACACCCATTTGGATCACGGAATTAGGGCCCACATATACTCCATTGCCGATCAAGGTGGGTGCGTAATCGATCGGGTCCCTGCCGAGCGAAATAGAACGATTTACGGTGTTATGTGTGTAGATCTGGACGCCAGCGGAGATGGAGCACCAGTCCCCTATCTGCAAATCTCCCCCCGAGCCATCCAGGATACATCCTGGTCCAATCCAGGTATTTCGTCCGACATTGACAGATCCCAGCACGAGCACGTTGTCGTACATCGTGGTCCCCTCGCCGAAGCCATATGCTGCGGCGTTTTCGTCGCGTTCGGTGAGAAGGTCTCCGATCGGGACCCTCCGGTCGAACTGCTCCCTCTTGCGAATTGCGAGAGCCCGCAAGAACTCGCGCGCAAATGCGAGCCATTGATCCAGGCGGTCATCGGACATTCTGGGATCGTGCTGTGAATGCATAATTGGCTCATAACAGCAATGACCAACTAGAGGACAACAAAGCCTCCGATACAAGTGTAAAGTGGCGGCAATGGTGCTTGGGGAACGCTCCTTGGCGCAGCCGGCCGGTATCGCCCTCACCCAGTTGAACAGCTCCGCAACCCCGGGACCGGCTTTTCCCTGGCCGGCACGCCCACTCGATTGATGGAGACCGTGCCGTAGCGGCAAATGGATGGCCCTCTTTGCGGGGTGGCCCTGCCTCCCGCGAGCGTTTCGAAGCGCCACCCCACGCAGGGGGCGCGCATTCGGAAGATGAAAGGATAGAGGACGCCATGAATTTGGAAACCTGCTTTGATTCTCCTCAACAAAATTGGCTTCGTTCTGCAGAAATTCGCGCTACCTTGTCTTGCCTGGACGGAGCAACGCGCGAAAGGCCCGGTCGCGGCGCGCCAGCGCACGCGACTCGTATCGGTCGAGCTTGGCAAGCTCGGGTAGGGCACGATGGATGGCTTCCGTGCATCGATCCCGCCCTGGCGGCGGCATTGTCTCGGAGGGCAGATTCAGCGGCTTTTCACCGCAGCTGCCGAGCCATACTCTCATCTCACGCATAAAAACGACGTCGGAAACATCCTGCGGCGATCCCGTCGCGTAAGTACGCTCGAGCCAGGCAATGCGCCATAGCTTGACCCGCACCAAGATAAATTCAGCATGCGCGGCGTCAAGCGCATGCTGGAGCAGCATCGGATCGGCGGCTTCGTTGGCGAATTGCCGCGCGAGCTCATTGATCTCCGCTAGCGCGTCGCAACTGAATACCGCGGCCAGGCCATGCCGGCTGGCGTTTTTTCGCGTCCGCCATCTGCCTGCAGCACTCCGCGGCCCGGTGCTCTTGCGGGCGTTGAGGCGGTTGGCGGCGATTTGCCCTGCGCTCGCCATCTTCTATTCAGCCCTTTCAGAACGGCGGCCCTCCGCTTCGTTTTCGGCAATGATTCGGTTTGAGACTTCCCTCGCCCTCCTCGCGAGCGGCGCTTCACTTTCCGAGAGGAGACGCAACGCTTTGTTGCGTCGCTTCAGCGCCGATGTCAGCAGACTGTCCAACACTTCGAGATCCGGAAAAACCATTCTGATCGCTTCGGCCTCAATGGCGGTCTCGTTAAGGCTAAACGGCTCGAGCCGCTTGGCTACTTCCTGCTTGCCTGCCCTGGTGCCGAACCACCCATCGGCAAGATGCAGAGCGATTAGCTCATCAACACATCAACATCCGCAACGTGCTGCAGCAGATTCGAAAGCCCGTTGCGGTACTGAGACTGGATCAAAGCTGTTCGAGTGCGCTGGTACCGAACGATCTCCCATGTCGCCTGGATCACGTCCATGACCCAACTTTCTCGGATCGGGTCATCAGGCTTGATGTACTCGATCATAGCGATCGCGAGCGCGTCGAACTCCTCCTGCGATTCACTGGTGAGCACCGGCCGTGCAGAAAGCAGCTGAAGACAACTAAACTTTGATCGCGCGGTCATTTTCCCTGCCTCTCGCATAAGAGATTGCATTCGTCCGACCTTGATGTCTGACGAGCTGCTTCCCGGAAAAACACCGCCACTGGGAAAACGCTAATCCGAATCGTGGAAGTTCGCGTCACCACAAGGCTGACAGGCGGGGGTTAAAACAGGCCTAACGAGTTCTTCGATTCTCGCTGCGCGAGCTATGCAGCGACCCCATGCTTCGGGCTCGAGGCCGAGATGCTTATCCGCACGCGCTAGTTGACAGCGAAGGCCCATTCGAATGTCTGAGCTATGAGCGTGGTCTTTCGCTGGCTCCTTTCCGGAGGCGGGCTCCGGGACCTCCGCCATTCTCGTCGATGAACTCGACGCCGGCGGACTCGAGAGCTTGTCGAAGGGCCTGCTCGTTCGCAGCGGTGACCGGGATCTCTCCGTCAATGACCTCTACCCGGCGGATAGTCGCTACGCCGACCTTTGAGGCCTTAGCCAAGTCGAGCGCACTCCACCTCAGTAAGGCACGAGCAGCGCGGAGCTGAGCACTAGAAAGTCCCATGCACGCCCTTGATTTTTTTATATGATATTGTATAAAACATACAATTCCAGGAGTTCATCAGATGGATTTTCCGCCAAAACGAATACCTGATTCATTGACTCGCCGCTCGTTCATCGGCGGGTCGGATGCCCGCATAATCATGGGCAGCGACGCGGGGGCGCTGCTCCGGCTCTGGCAGGAAAAACGTGGCGAGGTCGAGCCTGCGGACCTGTCGGGCGATCTGATCGTCCAGCTCGGCACCGCGACGGAGCACCTCAACCGCGCCTGGTACGAGCGCCAAACCGGCCACGCGATCGAGCACATTCAACGGCGGGTTTTCCACCCCGTGCACAAGTGGATGGCCGCGACTCTCGATGGGCGGGTACACCAAACTGCCGCGGTGTTTGAGGCCAAGTTCATGCTGCCCTGGAATTTTTCCGAGGAGGCGGCGGCCGACAAGCACATGGCCCAGCTGCAGCACAACATGTGGGTTGTCGCCGCAGGCACCGCGGTGCTGTCGATCATCACCGGTGGTGGCCGGTGGGTCGAAATCAAGATCCATGCCGATCCGCTTTATCAACACCTGCTGCTCACCGCCGAGAAGAAATTCTGGCGCGGTGTGCAAAATGGCGAGGCGCCGCAGCTGTTTGGAGTCGAACCGCCCCGGCCGCGGCTGGCGGCGGTGCGTGTGGTCGATATGACAGGATCGAACGCCTGGGCTGAATTTGCGGCGCTCTATCGCAAATCCAACGCCGCAGCGCGCGAGCATGAGCGGGCGAAAACAGAGCTCAAGGCGCTGGTGCCGGAAGACGCAAAGGAGGCCAGCGGCCACGGCTTGCGCGCCAAGCGCTCGAAGGCGGGCGCGATCAGCTTCGACATGGTCGACGCCGCATAATCCGTCCGCCAAGCTCAGCCCCGGCTGCCGCTTGTCCCAGCTCGAGCCACCCGCTTCGGAGCCTCTGCCGATGCTGCCGCCCTTTGACTTCATCCACCTCGATCCCTCCTGTGATCCGCCGCATTCGTACCAAGCGGCATTCGAATTGTTCGCTGAACTGTGGGCTAAACTGCGCGGCTTTGAGGCGAGTTCCGCCCAAGACTACGTCCTTCTCGCCGTGATCCGTCACCTGGAGCACCAGCTGGTCATCGCCGGACTCATGCTGGCCACCCAGCTCGACCTCCTGAATGACAGATAACCCTCAAGCAGTGGAGATAGCCATGCAGCGCTGCAGCGGGACCATCAGCCAGATCGCCGGCGCGCTGGCCAAGGCGCAGGCCGAGCTGGAAAACCCGGAAAAGTTATTAACCGCGACCATCGTGTCGCCGTTCCCGCGCGAGGAAAACCGCACCTTCCGCTATGCCTCGCTTGCCAGCGGGCTTGAGATCGTGCGCAAGTGCCTCACCAGATACGAGATCGCGACCGTGCAGGCCACCGCGATCGATGCCGACACCGGGCTGATCAGGCTCTCGACCACCCTGCTCCACACCTCGGGCGAATGGATTGCCTCTGATTGGCCGGTATGCCCGGTCGCCGACACCGCCGCACCGCACCGAATGGGCGCGGCGCTGACCTATGCGCGGCGCTATGCGCTGTTCACGCTGGTCGGCATTGCCGGCGAAGACGATCTGGACGCCCCCGATGCGTTAGCCGGCCCGCCCGCTGCGGCGTCGCAACCAGCCGTTGGCGCGATAGCCAAGCCCGCCAAGGGCGTGCTCAACCGCGCGCCGGTGCTGGGGTCGCCAAGGTCCGCCGAGCTCCGCGAGCAGCTGTTGCGCCAGCTCGCAGAGCTGTCTGGCAGCACTGACCTGCTTGCCTGGGCCAAGGCCAGCCTTCCTCTCAAGAACAGCCTGCTGGAGGCTGACGCCCGCTTGGTCGAGGCCGCCTATCAGAGCAAGCTCGAGGACGCCATCCCTCCCGCAGCCAGCAGGGTCGAACAAGCGCACGCCTTAGATCGCGAGCCAAGCCTGGCAGAAGAACCGCTGCCGGCAGCAGTTGCGGGCACCGAGACCACGCCGCAGCCGGCCCTGCCAGCGGCGCCCGAAACGGGGCTCGCTCATCCCAAAGAGCCTCCCCGCAAGCGCAGCAAGGCCCACCTGCTGTTCGTCCGCAAGCAGCCCTGCCTCGTCTGCCAGCGAGCCCCGTGCGATGCCCACCATCTGAAATTCGCCCAACCTAGGGCGCTCGGCCGCAAGGTCAGTGACGAGTTCACCGTCCCCCTGTGTCGCACCCATCACCAGGAGCTGCACCGGCATGGCAACGAACGGGCCTGGTGGGCCAATATGCAGATCGCGCCGCTGCCGGTGGCGCAGGACTTGTGGGTGGCGAGCCCAGTCCACAGCCCGTCCAGTGCCGCCGTCCTGAGCGCGGCCGTGCCCTCACGCACCGGGGAGGAGGCCTCACTGCTATGAACGGGGCCTTCCAAACGGCGCGCCCGCGCTGCCGGCGGAGTTCAGTCGCCGAACTCTCCTGGGAGATTCAGCGCTACCGCGTACTGCGCCACAAGCTTCTTGAGACTTATAGCCAAAAGGCGATTGAGGCCACGCTCCGCCGCATCGGCGTGGTCGTGATCGGATCGATCCAATCGCTACGGTCGAGATCAACGCGCGTCTTGCGTCCTATGGATTCGATGCGACGCCATCAACACGGAAGTCTACGTGCCGCGCAGACAAAGCGCATGTTGCTGCTCCACGAGATCCGGAAACTCGTAAGCGGGCCGATGCGTCGGGGGGCGTCGCCATGCCGCTCACGGAGCGCTTGAAATCGGGCACAATTAGCTCCGGCTTGTGGCCATCGAAGGCCGTCACACGACCAAGACAATCCATCTTGCCGCAATGTGCTGCCGATTTTCTGTATCCACCCGCGCACACATCTTGCGTTAGAGTCCACGATGACAGAGGCGGATTTGTTCTGGACCAAAGATCTTCTCGTTCACGACTAAAGTTGGGGCGCATTGAGTAAGCCCTCGAACAGGACCAAGAGCTCGCGCGCCTGCGAATATCGGACACAGCTCACAGGCATGGCAAAATTACAAAGCCGGCACGCCGTGCTCCGTCAAAGCGTACGTAGATAACTGAGGATGGCTCGGCGTTCTGTCGCGCTGACATCACGGGGGAAATCCATTCTCGTTCCAGGACAGAAGGCGCTTGGTGCTTTGAGGAACTCGTTAAGGCGCTCTTCGGTCCATGTGCCCCCTACCCGGCGCAAACTTGATGAATAATCCGGATAGCTCGTGACCGACGCGACTTGACGACCAACAATGCCGAGCAAATCTGGTCCGATTCGATTGCCACTCATCAAGTTCGGCGATGGCAGCCGCTACACTTCTCCGCGAAAAGAGTTTCACCCGTGGCACCTTCCTTGGGACGAAGGGAGATCAATTTCTGTTCATCCGTCCATAGCAAGAGACTGCCATCATTACCCTCGATGAGGTCGCGGATGCGACTCCCGATCGCGATCGGCTCGAGGTATTTGACCTGACCGTCCCGCACACGCGCGCGAAACAGCGACGCCGCCTTGAGTGTGGCGATCAGGAGATCACCTTGCCACTGCGCAAACAATCCGCGCTCCACCCCGATCAAATTAGAAACTGCGATCGAGGGGACCCAAGCGAACTCTGGAGCTTCATAGCCCTTCTGCTCCGCATCAGGTTTATTCAGCGGCCACGAGAACGAACCATAGTCTGTTCCATAGGTCGCAAATGGCCAACCATAATTGGCGCCCCGGACCAGCTGATTGAGTTCGTCGCCGCCCTGCGGGCCATGCTCGGTCGACCAAATCGTTCCAGACCGATCGATATAGAGGCCTTCCGCATTTCGGTGACCAATCGTAAAAATTTGAGTGTTTCCATCCGTAATGTTAATGGCCAGTGTTTTGCGTACGAGGCTGCCGGGTCCTGTGCATAGGCGTGAACCGAGGCAGCCCCGTCGAAGCCAAAATCACCGACGGTCAACAGCAGCGTTTCCGGATTTAAGAGAGCAATCCGGCCCCCACCAAAATAACCGACAAAAGGAATCCCGCGGCGGCGGTGTTCGCCGCGCGTTGGCAGGCAAGGTGAGGTCTCATATAGGGTTCTCCATCCGGAGACAGATTCCCCGCGAAGTAATGCCGCGCGGTTCGCCTCGAGGACGGAGATGCGTTCGGTCCAACATTCCTGACCAACATGCCAGTAAGCGTGCGAGACGAAAATGCGTGTACTGGCGCTGACCTCCTGAACCAGCAGGTCATACGTTCGGAACCACTCAGGATTAAGAACCTCGTGTCCGGCCTCTCTGCTCTGGGTCTCTTGAGGCACCCAGTCGGAGCGGTCTGCCCATGGACGGCCTGCAGCCGCGGAAAACGCCTCGCCGTTGATCGGTACCAGATACGGCAGCGTGTGGACGGTCATGTGGTCGACCGCTTCCCAGGAGAAGACATGGAGATGGCCGTCTCCGCTCACGAGAAGATAACGATCGCCGATCCGGGCCAGTGCTCCGCCGCGCACCGCAGATCTTGGAAACGCGTTAAGTATGAACGTCCAAATTGTAGAACTCAGTCTTGATCAAGGTATTACTGTGCACCGCTACCTCGGGTGTAACCCGCAATGCGAACGACCCCGCGGCCGCCGCTGCCAGCAGCCCGCCAAGCGCCAGAGCTTGGTGCAGCGCCGCAGTTCCTACGAAGTACGGGGCGGGGACGAGCACCAAGGCAGACGTGAAAATGCCTAGCGTGATGGCACGGGAATAATCGGCTTTGGTTAGGACAAACCCCAGGAAGACCACACCAAAAATCGCCATTGTAGCCACGATGGTCCAGCCAAATCGCAGCACCGGGGATGAGGGCGGCTGGATCAAAAGAGTATATGCGGCGCTTAGGACGAAAGACGCCATAAGACAGCCAAATGGAAGCGACTGAGCGGCGGGAAGCCGCCATAATGGCATGCCAAAACTCAATATTGGAAATAGCAAAAGCAACGCGACAGAGGTCGCATACCACAAGACCAGATAATACCCCGACGGACGTTGGCGCCGGCCAGGATTCGCTTTCGCTCCGGTTTGGTCGAGAAGCTTGAAGCGTGTCACCACACCTTTGCGCGAAGACGGAACAATCCTCGTCTGTCGAAACTCCTCGGACGCCTCCGCAACTCCATGTTCTGTTCTCACGCTTTTAGTCACTAAATTATCCCACCACTATTAATCGACTGGATTAATCGCTAGAGGTTATTATGCACCTCGCTTTGTGCAGCGCGATGCCTGCGCCCGCGCTCACGCCCCTTCCTGCCCAACCGCCGCCCACAGCCCATCGCGGCCCGGGCTCTGCACGCGAACCCAGCGATAGGGCGTCCGCGACCATGGCTTGATCTGAGGCGTGAGATTATCCAGGACGACATCGCCGCTCCTGGTCCGTACGAGGAGCACCAAATGATGTTCTCCGGAACTAACCACGACTTCACTCAATAACAGGACTCGCGCCGGCCAACCGCGCTGTAGCAGCTCGTGGCGCTTGCTCACGGCGTAATCGTTGCAATCGCCACGTGCGGGGTTAATGATCCACGCCTCGCCCGCCAGACCGAGCTCGTTGCGAACCGGCGCTATCGCCAAGTTGACCGCGCGATTGATCTGCCGCAGGTCCGCCCATCGCTTCTCGGTCAACCGGATCGGCCCGCCCCGAAAGGAGCGCCGCGGGCGACATTCGGCCTCATAGCGCAGGCAAAACGCCGTGTAAGTGATAGGCGGAAGCGTCGGGCGTCCCAGCTCGATGTGCGCAAGAGCCGGTGGCGGGACCGTCGGCACAGTCAACAAGGCCGCACGCGCCCACTGAACGCCTCCAATCATGACAGCTACGGCCGCCGCCACGATTGGCCCCGAGGTTCGTTGCATCTGCCGATCCTCTGCGAACGCCAAACCAAGGTCCGAATTCACCACTCACCGCGGCCGCCCCCTCCGGTCGTTGGAACGGCCACCTTCGTATAATATTTAATATTAATTAACTTCATTTAATCCGCAACAATAAATTTACGAATTAATTGGCATGGAAATCGCACGCAAATGAGCCACGGTGGTGCGCGCGGGCCCTCCCGAAGAAGGATGGGAAGAATGGAGCGAAAATAGTGGCCGGGTCCCGGAGGAAAAAATGCCCGTCAAGCGCAAATTTTTAATCGTTGATTTAATTATTCACCGAGACCAAAGCTTCCAACGACGACTTGGGCAGGAACAGAATCACATGCCAGATGAGCTACTCGTTATTCTGGGGGCTGAGGCTACAATGCTTGTCTTCATGGCGGCCATGACCCTGCACGCCAAGCGAATGGATGTATTGAGCGGATGGTCTCTCGAGCGGTCGGGAGTCTCGCCCACGGGTAACACGCATCCGCCGCGGTCGATCGGCCGAAAGCCGCGCGATTTAATGCGGTTGATCAGGAGATGGGATGGACTCACGACGTTCGACCCGCGAAATCTCTTGCGGCGACCGACATCACCGGAACGACGCAGTCGGGCCTTCAAACCAGACGCAGGCTCCGCCCCGGCTTGTGACGCGTTTTCGCCGGCCAGGCACGCCCGCCGCCGATGCGTCCGTGCTTTCAGAATCGTGCAGCGGCTTGAGCAGGTAGGACAGCGCGGTCCGACCTCCCGTCTTGATGAGGACCTCGACCCGCATATAAGGCAACAGCTTGGCCGATCCGTGTTTGCCGAGCGCGGTGATTTGCAAGCTTACACCACGGCCGATGGCCGCGGGACGGCTGCTGTAGAAGCCCCCAACCTCGACGATGAGAACATGCATGCTGATTGCGCCCGATCCATATTTAGTTTGCGCGCAAGGGAATCAATCCGCCGGTGAAAGGCAAATCAACAGCCTCCCGGTCAACGCCGCGAACAGGCGGACATCTCCGCCCAGATTAACGAATGGTTGAAATCACCAGGCCCAAAAGCCCCAACTTACCCAACTTAAAAGTAAGGTCGCCTCGAGCATGGAAGCTCAGAAAAGAATATGACGGCTGGAGGCGACGGGTGGATCAAGTCCCGACGGCGGCATCCGGCCGCCGAGCTGCTCGCCGAGGTCGAGCGCACCACCGAGCCGGTCTCGGCCGGCCTGTGGCTGCGTCCGCGCTAGCGCGATGCTGGCACGACGCCGAGCAGCTCCGCGAACGCCTCGGCCCGGCGCTGCCAGCTGTGCTCGGCGGCGAAGGCGCGGCGGCGGGCGACCTCGGCCTCGGGGCGCGGGTCCTCAAGCCACTTCACGACCGTGGCAGCGTAGGCGGCTGGGTCGGTCTCCACCCGGATCAGGTTCTCACTCTGGTCCGTGAGCCACCGGATCGCGGGCAGGTCGCTGGCCACGACGCCGCGCCCGGCGCTGAGATACTCGAGCGTCTTCAGCGGGAAGCTGCCCCGGTTGAACGCCGTGTCGGCGTACGGGACCAAGCCGACGTCGATCGTCCGCAGGTAGCGGGGCAATTCCTCGAACGGCTTGGGCCCGGTCCACTGGACGTTCGTGCGGGCCAGCAGGCGCTCCATCCGCTTCAGTTCGAAGCGCGGGTGGCGCGGCCCGACCAGCAGCAGCGAGGTCCCCGTGTCCGCGACCGCCTCCAGCATGCTCAGCTCGATGCGGTCGCCGAGGTGGCCGACGAACCCGGCTATGGGCCCCTTCAGGACCACGTCCTCGGGCACCGGCGTCTCGTCGGTGGCGGCGAAGCGCTCGGCGTCGGCGCCGAATGGGATCAGGGTCGTCTCGCGCCCCCGCGCTCGCCAGCTATCGGCCACCGTCGGGCTGGAGGCCACGATCAAGTCGGCAGACGCCGCCAGCCGCCGCTCGCCGTCGGCGATGCGCCCGGCCGAGGTGCCGAACAGCAGCGCCCCGCCGACGAAGTCGTCCTGGGCCCAATAGACCTTCAGCTCCTCGTGGCAGGTGCCGAGCGTGCGGACCAAGGCGCTGACCCCGATGACTGCGCGCGGCCGTCCGCCCCGTCCGAGCAGCGCCTCGACCGCCTTGCGCTGCGCCCGCCGGACGATCGCGGTGGTGATCGCGGCCATGCCGGGCCGCTCGGGCCCGGGCAGCACGACCGGCGTCAGCCTGGCCAGGTTCGGCGCCAGCAGCCGCAGGCGCGGCTCGGTCAGCCCGGCCCGCAGCTCCGGACGCCGCAGTGGGCTCAGCACCGAGATGGCAGGGTCCACGTAGAGCACGGGCACAATCTTGGCCAGCGCCTCGGCCATGTGCTGGTCGGCGAACTTCACGCTGTCCCACGAGTTGGCCGCGCACAGCACGACCAAGCCCTTCCAGTCGCCGGGCAGTGTCGGTTCAACCATGCCGTCTCGCTCCTTCCAACGTCGTGGTTGCGGCACCGAGTGCGTCGGCAAGGGCCCTGTCCCAGGTGAAGTGGCGGGCCACGTCGGTCCCCCAGCCAGCATCGCCTCGCAGACCGCGTCGTCGGCCAGGGTCCTGGTGACCGCCTGGGCCAGCTCGCCGGGGTCGCCGCCCGCGATCATGGCACCGGTGCGGCCGGGGGTCCATGGCGAAGGCGGCGCGCCCGACGCAGGGGAGCCCGCGAGCCTGCGCCTCGGCGAACACGATCCCGAAGCCCTCCAGCCGCGACGGCATGAACGAGGCGGCCGAGACGAGGCGGCCGAAGAACTCGACCCGCGCAGCAACTGCGATCGAGGACAAGACTCCATAACCAGCAATGATCCATCGGCCGTAGTGTGTCGTCACCTCCACTGGGGATACCGCATTTGTCCCTCCTCAGATAAGTTGAGACCGATCTGGTTTTTCGAGAAGGGGAGGCACTGGCTCATCAGGGCTTAGAGTTTAAGCTACCTGCAGTTGATGCTGCAAGCCTGGGGTCCGGAAGACATCGTTGCGTTCGTCGCGGATCTAGTCGTGCGCACGATGCGCTTGATGGTTATGCCGCTCTTCGACAGAGCCAGGACGGTCGCGTTGCTCTCCCCTCGGCGCAGATAGCCCTCATACTGGAGGCGCTCGGCGGCTATTAGCAGCTTGGCATGGATCGTGATCGCGCCAATGGCCTGGCGCATTCAATTTGCGGACGCAAATGACGCTTACCTACTGCGTAGTCATTGCAATCGCCGCGATCGGGGCTGATGATCCACTCCTCGCCTGCAAGGCCAGTTCGGTGGGCGTCGGCACGATGGCCAGCTTGATAGCGCGATTGATCGCCCGCAGCTCCGTCCACCGTTCCTCGGTCAGCCGGATCGTCCCACGGAAGCGTCTAGAGCGGCATTCAGCCTGCTTGCCGAGGCAAAACACGACGCAAAAGGCGGAAGCGTCGGTCGTCCCAACTCGATGTGCCGAGAGGCCGCCTGCAGGGACGTCGGCGCCCACCCGTCCTGCGACGCTCGCCCGTTGAATTCCCCCGATCGTGACAGCACCGCTATCGCGATGACTGAGCCGGCGGTTCGATGCATTTGCCGATTCCGTCGCGAACGCCAACTGAGGCTCGGATTTACTTGCAGCGTGATCGCGGTCGAGGGGCTTATCGCATATTTACGATTTACCATATTTAGCTTAAATTAATTCAAATGATTAAATTCTACTGGCTACCCGGCGGCGGAAGTGCCAGATGTCCAGACGGCAAGGCTTCTTCCGGCCGGCAACCGGCATCTGCCGCTTTTGGTCGCGCACGCGCACGGGATTTGCGGCGGTTTGTGAGGACTTAAGCGAGGACTTAAGGGCGGCGTCGCCAGGGTCTCCCGATCAAGTCTCCAGTCGCTCGGCCCGCGTCGGGCCTACGGACCACGGTGCGAAGCGTGTCCGACCTAGTGGCTCGTTCTCGTCCGCCTAGTGGCCACGGTCACCCCAGCCCTCGGGTACCACGCGCTTTTTGCGGCGGCAGGTCCCTAGCCGGTACTTGCGATTACGCCGGGCCAAACGCGAGTGCTTATGCACTCGAAGGGCCGTCATCGCGTCGGCGGAGGCTCAGCGTTTCTTGATTGCGCGCGTAGCGGGCGTCGGACATCTTCGTCCCCCATAGCGCGCCCGCCGCCGGACTGTCGGCGAGCGAGCTGCGCCGGAAGCACGGCATCAGCGCTCCTTCAGCACCTTTTGATATGCTCTTCCGTGAACCTGCCTTTACGCGCTGCCTGTCCGCTGACAGAACAGAACCGTAACTTAAAACCCGGGCATTTCAAGCGAGCAGGTCTGGGCAAAAACAACCTTGAATGTTGATTTTCTTGTGGGCTATAACCAATGAAATAGTGAGGTGCTCGTCTTTATCATTGCTGGCGGTCTTGGCGCCCGGGATGAAGAAACTCGGTTGGCGGCCAAAGCCGATGCTCCCGCGGAGAGCATCTGATGTTGGCACAGGAATTTGTCATTCGCCGGATTTCACCGACCGGCGGTACCGGCTGGCTGCTGCACAAGAGAGCGCTATGAATCCAATTTTAGAAGAAGATCTTCACTACATACTGAGCAAGCTTTCACCGTCGAACAAAAATTCCTTCCGGGATGGCACCATACTCATCACCGGCTGCGCGGGCTTTTTGGGTTTTAGTTTCATGCAGTTTTTTTCCGAGCACGCCTCAGCATTGGGGATTCGTAAAATCATTGGGCTCGATACATTTCTTCTTACAAAGCCTACATGGATTTCGGAACTCGCCACCCGCCATGCGGGCTTGGTCGACATTTACCAGTTCGACGTTTCTAAAGACGATATCTCAAGCATTGACGGAAGCGCTCAGGCGACCCATGTGATTCATGGCGCATCCATTGCTTCCCCGATTTTTTATCGAAGATTCCCTATCGTAACCTTAGATGCAAATATTTGGGGCCTAAGGCGGTTACTCGATTTTTATACATCAAAGAAATCCCGGGGCTTTTTGTTTTTCTCAAGTAGCGAAATTTACGGCGACCCCGATGCGGCCAACATTCCCACGGCCGAAGAATACCGTGGCAATGTTTCCTGCATTGGCCCGCGCGCCTGCTATGACGAATCGAAGCGGTTTGGCGAAACCATGTGCAGCCTGTTTTCCAAGGAGTATGGAATTCCGATCACTGTCGCAAGACCATTCAACAATTACGGACCGGGAATGAGAATCGATGATCGACGCGTTCCCGCGGATTTCGCAAAGTGCGTAATCGAAAACAAAGACATCGAAATTCTCTCCTCTGGTTCGCCTACGCGCACATTCTGCTATGTCGCTGATGCGCTCGCGGGGTACTTAAAGTGTCTCACCTACGGCGAGTTCGACTACTTCAATATCGGCATTGAAAGGCCGGAGATTTCAATTCGAGAACTTGCATCGCTCTATCAAGAGGCCGGCTCCCGCTTCCGTGGCTACACGGGAAAGGTAGTTTTGGGTCAATCCCCTGACAAAGAATATCTGACTCATAATCCGAATAGACGATGCCCCATCATCGAAAAGGCAAGGACGAAACTAGGGTACAATCCCGAAATCAACGTAAAGACCGGAGTCGAGAGATTCGTTCAGTTTCTCCTGCACGAGAACGAGAAAGGAGACCTAGCGTGAAGCTGTCAGTAATCGGAACAGGCTATGTCGGGTTGGTGAGCGGCGTTTGTTTTGCCTCTAAAGGCCACGACGTCGTTTGTGTTGACGTGAGTGAAGAGAAGGTCAGTTTGATCAATAGGAAGATTCCGCCCATTCATGAGGAGGGCCTTCCAGAACTTCTTCGCACCGTTATCGACGAAAGAAAATTCCGCGCGACCTCTAATCTGAATGAGGCCTTGGATTTTTGCGAGGCCGTGATCGTGGCCGTCGGAACTCCGACGACCGATGGAAAACTCGACCTCACCTATCTCGTTCAGGCAATACGTCAAATCGGCGCGTACTTGAAGTCGACGAACAAGTTTTTAAGCGTGATCATCAAAAGCACAGTTCTTCCGACCACGACGGATACTGTCGTTCGCGAAGCGATTACGGAAGCGTCTGGCAGAAAGGTTTCGCAATTTGGACTTGGAATGAATCCTGAATTTTTGCGCGAGGGAAAAGCCATCTCCGACTTCAATTTCCCTGATCGCATTGTTCTTGGGTTCGACGACTCCCAAACTCGTGAGGTTCTCTCGAAGATTTACGAGCCCTGGAACGTCGACAAGGTGTATGTCAACACCCGGACAGCGGAGATGATCAAGTACGCGAACAACTGCTTACTCGCGCTCCAAGTTTCAGCCGCGAACGAACTGGCGAATCTTGCGGCCAAGCTAGGTGGGATCGATTTTATGGATGTTTTTAGAGGCGTCACTCTCGACAAGCGATGGAATCCAATTGGATCCGATGGATCTCGCATAGATCCCGAAATTTTGACTTATTTGGTGCCTGGGCCCGGCTTTGGCGGCAGTTGTTTCCCGAAGGACGTTCAGGCGATCCGCACACAGGGACAAAACAATGGCCTTCCAATGGAAATATTGGAAGGCGTCTTGAGTGTGAATGCGAAACAGCCCGAACAGGTGACAAAAATCCTTGGAGCTCACTTTGGAAATCTAGAGAGCAAGAACATCCTGCTACTGGGACTTGCGTTCAAGCCGGAAACCGACGATGTTCGTGAATCGGCCTCGATCCGCATTTCGGAAGAATTGCTTGCACAAAAGACCAATCTTGTTGCGCACGATCCAATTGCGACGGAAAACTTCATCAAGTTCTCGGGCGTTCAAACCTCTGCAATCCGATTCACCAAGAATTGGAGAGCGGAAATTGCGAACGCGGACGCAATCGTGGTGGCTACGCGGTGGGCAGAATACAAAGCTCTTCCTGGCCTCAAGGTTGCCGGCAAAGTCGTGTTCGATACGCGACGGCTTCTTTCCCCAAAGGATTTCCCAAGCTCCACGTACTTTTCGATCGGCCGAAGGGTTTAGCTGAAGTAGCCAGTGCCCCAAGCCTTTCTTCAGCATGTCGGAGCGATTCTACGTTGGGATCACGACACCGAACTTACTTCAATGTCTCACGGTAATATTCAAAACATTCGTCCCAGGCTTTCGATTCCTCCCAATTACCGACATACCCGACCGCCGAATCTGCGTTGTACCTTCGTATAGGCTCGCTAAAGTCCGTTTGGTGATCGAGAATGACTTGAAGCTCTCTCCCCGCACGCTTCGAAAACTCCTTCGCGTATTTTTGCGCGAACTCCCCCTGCCTGCATACGTAACCGCTGGGATTCAATTTGGTGAGAATTTGACTTTGTGAAGGAAGTGCCTCGATGAACTTGCGATAACAACGGGAAAGCAGCGAAACGTGCGCGTTGTCGCGCAAGTATTCCGGCGTTCTTACGTGCGGAGTCTGGCCACTCGCCCATGTTTTAATGAGATAGTGCGTAAAGCGTTCTTCTTCGTAAGGACCGAATGGATTGGTAATCACGAACTTGCCGAGCTTCAACTTCCTTTGTTCACAAAAATAGAGAAAGATCTCGTAGGTCATCGTCTTCGAGAGCCCGTAAGGATTGAAAGCTCCGGAATCTCCCAAACCTTCATTGGATTCGAAGACAGACCCAGTAAGAACAAGGCCCTGACCACCGCCGCCTTGGAAAATATCCAATACGCGTCTTAGGTTATTGGTATTGCTCGCAGTTGCCGCCATGTGATCGAAATCGGGACTTCGATAATCCTTCATTTCCGCGGCATGATGGCAAATGAGCTCAAACTTACCCGATTCTAAAATTTCCAAAAAACTTTCTGAGCCAAATGAGACATTCGGCTGTATCGAAGAAACTTTGGCGAGTTCCTTAAAACGCTCGCCGCGAATCCCTTCGTAAGAACCGCTTCGCACGGTCGCTACTACTTGGTGACCCGCCCCAGCTAGCTCTCGCGCGAACCATAAACCAGTAAACGATGTGGCTCCGGTCAAAAGAATTTTCATAGCAATCCTCAAATCAACAGCGCGAGAGTAAAGTCCGGCTCATTCGCGTCATTCTCACACATATACGCCGGTGACTTACGCGCCGCTTCGATGGAGCCATCGCATTGTGACCAGAGCTGCGAGACTGCGGACAAACCACAGGCCAATGAACGAGCTTGCTCCAGTAAGAGGAATCTTCATAAGCCTCGGAGCAGTTCAATCCCGTGAAAAGCGGGATTGAACTCGGGCCAGTTACGATCTTTTTCCGAGACTTCCACGGGAACGCGAGGCCACCTCACGTCGAAACGTGGATCATTGAAGCGTATCCCGCGCTCTGCTTCGGGAGTGTAGAAGGCGTTGACGAGATAGAACGCCTCCGTGTCGTCGGTCAACGTAAGGAAGCCGTGCGCAAAACCGCGCGGAACATACATCATCAACCGGTTCTCGCCTGATAATTCCGCCCCGAACCACTGAGCATAGGTTGGAGAATCCGGGCGGAGATCAATAATAACGTCATATAGCGTGCCACGGATGCAACGCACGACCTTGATTTCGGCTGCTGGCGGCAACTGGTAGTGCATACCGCGCAATGTGCCCGCCTTGGCAGTAAGCGAGTTGTTGATTTGGACGATCGGAGTGGGAATTCCAGCTGTTTCGAATTGCCGTTGGCAGTATAAGCGCGAAAAAAAGCCTCGATCATCGCCTCGCTTTTCTAGTTCGATCGTATATGCGCCAAGAAGCGGCGTCTGGTGGAATTTCATCGGCAGATCCTTGGGTTCTGGGCCTTGTTTGCCAGTGCGAGGCACCGCCTCACCACTGATAGCCTCGGTGACTGCCTCATTATTTTTTTCCCATCCGGGCATTGTAATCGCGGCGAGATGTACCACTGCGTCGCCGCCGTCGAGACGGTCGAGGATACGTCCAAAATGCATTCATGCTAATCGAGCGATTCCTGCGATCTTTTGGCTCTCGGCGAGATTGTGCGCAAGGTAGAGTGTGTCGGAGCAAACCAGTTTGGAATCGGGAAGCTTGTCGCGGAAAGCGGAACGAGAGTTCGGCCGACATAGCCCGCCACAACGGTAATGAGGATCCGCTTTGAACGCCCGTTACCATTTCTTCCAGGGAGCTTTGTTGCTCAACCAGAGGTCTTCCAAGTACCGCTTGTCGCGCAACGTATCCATCGGATGCCAGAACCCGTCGTGAAAGAAAACACTCATTTGGCCATCCTTTGCCAAGTTAATCATCGGCTCCCTTTCCCAGATCGTTGCATCTCCCTCGACATAATTTCCGATCTTGGGCGATAGAACAAAAAAACCGCCATTAATCCAGCCGCCGTCACCGCGCGGCTTTTCCTGAAAGCCGGTTACTCGGGTGCCATCGTAATTGATCGCACCAAAGCGTCCGGGAGGCTGGGTTGCCGTCACGGTTGCAAGGCGTCCTTCACGACGATGGAATGTGATACTCTCGGTTATGTTGATGTCCGATACACCATCGCCATAGGTGACGCAGAAAGCCTCGTCTTTTGCGAGAAAGGGCAGAATCCTCTTAATGCGGCCCCCGATCATCGTTTCCTCACCTGTGTCGATCAGAGTGACCTTCCAGGGCTCGGAGTGGTTTTCCAAAACTCGCATACTGTGTTCCCGCATGTCGAAGGTAACGTTCGACTGATGCAGGAAGTAATTGGAGAAATATTCCTTGATTACGTACCCCTTGTGGCCAAGACAAATGATGAAATCATTGATGCCGTGACTACTGTAGATCTTCATAATGTGCCACAGGATCGGCTTGCCGCCGATCTCGATCATGGGTTTGGGGCGGATGTCGGTCTCTTCTGCAAAGCGCGTTCCGAGACCGCCGGCCAATATCACTGCCTTCATCGATCGCCTTGAAATCTTTGTCGTTTTCGCCCAGACCACCGAAACTGGTGCCGTCGCCAATATCGCGAGAAAACATTTAACCCCACTAATTAAATATTATCAAGATTTAAAATGCGATCAAAATTTGAATTTTGTTCGCCCATGCGCGCCTGAGATATAAATACACAATTTTAAGCGTGCGCTGCCGCCTTTGCGCAGTCCTCCCTCTCGTTCGAAGCAGCAGATGGACCTTTGTCGGACAGGATTATACGAACCTGTCAGATCGTCCGCGGGCCGTTGGTATAACTGGTGTGCGGCAAGCGCGTTCACCGGTTAGAGTCAGGAGAACTTACCTTGCAAACCGAGGAAGTGCTCGGACATCCCGCTCCCACCTACTCGTCGCCTTGGTCTAAGCTCGTGGGCGACCAATCGGCTGCAGGCTACAGCGCGCGACGTTCATCCGACCGGAGCGCGCTTTTCGCATGCTCCGCCCTGTGCTGCCAGCCAATCTGCAAGATCAACGCTCCTTGAATGCTCGCTCCGCCTGATCCTGCAGCGGCTTGAGAAGGTAGGATAGCGCGGTTCGACCCGGCGTCTTGATGAAGACCTCGACTGGCATGCCGGGCAACAGCTTGGCCGACCCGAGTTTCGCGAGCTCTTCCGGCTTCAGCAGAACGCGACCCGTGTAGTAACTGGTTCCGGCACGTTGATCCTGGGTGATGTCTGCCGAGACCATGCTGACCTCTGCGTCGATTTCGGGCGTAGTCTTCTGGTTGAACGCCGCGAAGCGCATTGTCGCGGTCTGCCCCACATAGACCTGGTCGATATCGCGCGGTGCGATCTTGACCTCAACCGCAAGCGAATCCGCATCAGGCACGATCAGCATGATCTGCTCGCCGGGAGAGATCACACCTCCAACCGTGTGGACGCTCAGCTCGTGGACGCGGCCGGATTGCGGTGCCCTGATATCGACCCGGTTCAGTTGGTCGACCGCCGCAGTTTTGCGTTCGCCCAGCTCGGAGAGTTTCGAGCGCGTTTCGATCAGATCCTTGCCGACTTCCGTCCGCAGGTCCTGGTCGATCTGAATGATCTGGAGTCCGATTTCGGCGATCTTGCCCCTCGACTGAGCGATCATTCCTGCCAACTGGCTGCGCTCGCCTTCGAGGCGCGCGGAATCGCGCTCCAGGGAATTAAGCCGCGTGATCGGCACCAGATTTTTTTGCCAGAGACTGCGCACGCCCTCCAGCTCCTGCCGGATAAATTCGACTTCCTTCTGCTTGGCCTCGGTTTGCCCCGTAAGGCCCTTGATCTCGTTTTCCAGCTGCGCGCTCTTCTCCTGCAACTGCGCTTTTTGGCCGCTCCTCGCCTGACGACGCAGGTCGAACAGCTTTCGCTCCGCGATGATTGCACGGCTCGCCTCGGAGTTGCTCTCCTTGGCCCGGTCGAGCAGCACCTTGGGGAACATGACCTGCTCGGCACCGTCGCGCTCAGTCTCGAGACGAGCCTGCCGCGCGAACAGCTCATCGAGGCTGTTGGTGACGATCGTCGCATTCGCGAGTGTCTGGGTCTCGTCGAGGCGGATCAAAATATCCCCTGCATTGACCCGGTCGCCCTGCCGCACGCGCAGCTCTCCCACGATCCCACCGGTGGAATGCTGAACTTTCTTGACGCTTGAATCCACCACGACCACGCCTTGGGCGATCACCGCGCCCGACAATTGGGTCGTTGTCGCCCAACCGCCGATCCCGAAGGTGACCAGACCGAACATGATCATACCGACGATCATGTAACGCTGGATGGATTGCATTGCAGGAGCCACCTGGCCGTTCATCGGCTGCCTCCTTGAGCTTCCGCGACGACCTTGAGCGCTACGGGATTTCGCAACACTCTGTTGAGAACCTCCTCTCTCTTGCCGAAGGACTGAACTCTGCCTTCCCCGAGGCACAGGACATGGTCCACGCCCTCCAGCGCCTTCGGACGATGCGCGATAACCGCAACAATCCCACCACGGCGGCGTACGTTCAGGATCGCCTCGGTTAAGGCTTCCTCGCCCTCGGCGTCAAGATTGGAAGAGGGCTCATCAAGCACGACCAGGAATGGCTTGCCGTAAAAGGCTCGCGCAAGCCCGATACGCTGCCGCTGCCCCGCCGACAGCGCTAACCCTCCCTCGCCGATCTTCGTGCTGTAGCCGTCCGAAAGGGAGAGGATGAGGTCGTGCGCGCCCGCGGCATGCGAGGCTTCCAGAACTGCGGCGGCCGTTGCCTGCGGGTCGAAACGTGCAATGTTCATCGCAATACTGCCATCGAACAATTCGACGTCCTGAGGCAGATAACCGATGTGCTTGCCGAGGGCGTCCGAAGACCAGTGATCGAGCGCGGCCTTGTCGAGCCGGATCCTGCCTCGAATGGACGGCCAGACCCCGACCAGCGCACGTGCCAACGTCGATTTGCCGGATCCGCTCGGACCAATGATTCCAACCGCCTGCCCGCTCCGCAGTTGGAACGACACTTCACTGACGGTGGGCCTCTCCGAATTTGGGGCTCCAATATAGAGCTGCTCGACGGTGAGGGTTTCAACAGGCGGAGGCAATGCCAACCGCTCCGCCTCCTCAGGCAGAAGCTTCAGCAGGCGATCGACTCGTTGCCCCGATTGCCGCGCGGCGACGAACCCTTTCCAGTTCGCAATGGCCAGTTCAACGGGCGCAAGGGCCCGCGCGGTGAGGATCGATCCGGCAATGATGATGCCGGCCGTCGATTCCTGGTTGATAACGAGGACGGCGCCAACGGCAAGAACCAGCGATTGCAAGATCGCCCGGAAAATCTTGGATGCGCCACCGAGTCCGTTTGCGACATCGCTGGCCCGCTCATGGGCCGCGAGGTACTTCACGTTGACATCCTGCCAGCGTAAGGTCGCCTGTTGCCGCATGCCCATGGCCTGCAGGACTTCAGCATTTCGCCGCCCCTCGAGCGCCAGTGCGGTTCGCGAGACGGCGAGACGCGAGGTCGCCTTTGCCGGCCCTCGGGTGCGCGTTTCCGTGAGCATCGTAATGCCGACCAGCACCAGCGCGCCGGCCAGCGCAGTGACGCCAATCCAGAAGTGAAAGAGAAAGCAGACGCCGAGGTAGATCGGCATCCAGGGCAGATCGAAGAGCGCCGTCGGCCCTCCGCTCGACAGGAAGCTGCGGACCTGATCAAGGTCCCGCACCGGCTGCAAGCCGTCGCCGTCGGCTCTGGTCTTCAAAGGCAGGCGAACAAGTGCGTCGAATATGCGAAAGCTGAGCTTTTCATCGAAATATCGGCCGACCCGGGCGCTGATCCTGCTCCTGACGAGGTCGAGCCCACCCTGGAACAGGTAAAGAACCGTGGCCAGAACCATCAAGGCGATCAGCGTCGGTATGCTGCGCCCGGGCAGCACCCGGTCATAGACTTGCAGCATGAAGAACGAGCCGGTGAGCATGAGGAGATTGCTCATCCCGCTGAAAGCCGCGAGCGCCCAGAATATCCTGCGGCAAGACCGCAGGAATGCCGACATCTCTGACTGTGGCTCCTCATAGTTCTCCGCCGGTCGAAGGCGAGCGACGAAGATCCGCTGCCGCAGGGCGTCAACCCAGCGCCTTGCCCAGCCAATCAGTCGCGGCGTCCGCGGTTCGGCGGCATCCGCCGACTGTGCTCCGCCAGCCCATAGTCTCGATATGTGCAGAAGTCGAATGCGAAAAAGATTCGCAGGTGGGGGGATCACCCCCCACCGTCTAAAGTCCATCATGGCAGCCGCCCTTGAATGCCTTGTCGGAGGATCCCCCAAGAGATCCCCCGAGGCCGTTGTTGAGTACTACTCTTTGTGGTTACGCCGTCCCTACGCGAAGTGGAAGTCGTGACTGGCCAACGCATCCAGCTTGGTGTTTTTCAGCGTGAGCGTGTCGCTCCCCGTCGCGATCACGACGTCGCCGCTCGACTGTGCCGCGTGGGAGAGAACACTCGCGAAACTGTCGAACACGGACTTACTGAACTCGACCGTGTCGTGGGCAGCTCCGCCGGCAACGAAGCCCTTGATGACGTCGTTGCCGAAATTCGCGCCAAACACGAAAGTGTCGGCCTTGCTGGTGCCAACGAAGACGTCATTGCCTGAAGTGCTGGTCTGTATGTTGCTGCCTGTCGAGCTCGAAGTAGCAACGACCTGACTGGTGCTCGTGGACGACGTAGTTGCGCTGGAAGCACCGATTTGCCCGTCACCATTGAGATCCTGGTGAAAGCTGGTCTCGAGCGATTTGAGCCCAGAGTTCGTACCCGACACGGAGCCGTCGGACGTGGAGCCGGTCAGGCTGCTGACATGGGAGACGTAGTTGCCGTTGCTATCGGTGTTCCACGCCGTGTACTGACCCGTGCTCGCCTCTTTCCAGACGACCTGATAGCCCGTAGCCGTCTTCTCCGCACCAATCGGTGCCCAGGTGCCATCTGCCCCCTCGACAAAATCCACGCCGTGAGACTTCAGCGACGGGCCCGTCCCGGTGCTGCTGTTGAGGTAGTATTTGTCGCTACTCTCAACGAGACGTGTTGCACCAGCCGACTCGATGACCGCCCCAGTGGTTGGCGTTGGCGACGTCGGCGTGGTTGGTGTGGTCGAACTGCTGGCACCGATCTGCCCGTCACCGTTCAGATCCTGGTGGAAGGTCGTCTCGAGCGACTTAAGGCCCGAGTTCGTACCCGACACCGAGCCGCCCGACGTGGAGCCGGTCAGGCTGCTGACATGGGAGACGTAGTTACCGTTGCTGTCGGTGTTCCACGCCGTGTACTGACCGGTGCTCGACTCTTTCCAGACAACCTCATAGCCCGTGGCCGTCTTCTCCGCACCAATCGGCGCCCAGGTGCCATCTGACCCGTCGACAAAATCGACGCCATGAGACTTCAGGGTCGGACCCGTCCCGGTGCTCGTGTTGAGGTAGTATTTGTCACCACTCTCCACGAGACGTGTTGCACCGGCCGACTCGATCACCGTGCCAGCAGCTGGCGACGTCGGCGTGGTGGGGGACGTCGGTGTGCTGGGGGATGTCGCGGTACCGGTGCTGGCCGTAAACACTGTGGACGCCACACCGGTATTACCCGCCACGTCCATTGCCTTCGCGGAGAGGCTGTGCGAACCGGCCGCAAGGGCGGCGGTGGTATAGGCCCACACGCCGCTGCTGTTGGTCGTCGCGGTCCCGATCTGGGTCGTGCCGTCGAACACCTTTACGACGCTGCTCGCTTCGGCATTGCCCGACATCACCGCCTGATTGGCGCTGTTCACCGTATGGCTGACAATTGTCGGCACGGTCGGCGCTTTGGTGTCGACAGTGACTGCCAGCGCAGACGATGAAGCGCTGGTCTGTCCCGACGAGTTGGTCGCAGTTGCGGCTAACGTATGCTTGGCGTCAGTCAGGACCTTTGTGATGTAGTCCCAATTGCCGCTTGAATCCGCAGTCGTCGAGCCGATTTGGGTTGTACCGTCGTAGACCTTGACCGTGCTGCCGGCAGCAGCCGTACCCTTGAGCTCGATGGTATTGTCGTTGGTGATCTTGTCGCCTGCGGTGCCGCTATCGGTCGAGAATGACGCGATAGTCGGCGCACCCGGTGCGGTCGGCGTCGTCGGTGCGGTAGGCGCAGTCGACCCTTCGACCGGTAAAGGGGGCGCGATGAGATCACCCGGGACGAGTTGACCATTCACGATCGTCGCGTAGCGTACATTATCCCACTCTGTGATGTGTATTTTCGCACCGGTTTGCTGAAATAGAAGCGGACCGTACTCAAATGGCCCGACAAAATACACGTCTTTCATGGCGACGTTAATATCGCCTGGCCCATCCGAGGCAAAGCGCAGACCATACGGACCACCTTCGAACATCACATTATCGAAAGTGAACGTCCCACTATAATTGTCTGCAACGAACATCCCGGCCGTTGCGGCAGTGTTGTGGGACACGATTGCGGAGTTTGTGATGGTCACATCGCCGGTGCCGCCGGGAGCATAGGCCTGAATACCATCGGCATGATCGGACCCTATGCCCGTCGTTTCAATGTACGAATTGTTGATGTTTACAGTGCCGCTGCCGCCGATGCGGACCCCTTCTTCCGAATTGATACGGACATCGTCCATGCTGAACGAGCCAGTGCCGACGACCGACGCAGTGTTGCCGGTGTCGGTAATACTCTTATTCGAAACCGTCCCGCCATTTGGAACGGAGACCGAATTAGAAGTAGTAACCCCGCTAAACATCGGGTCATTCCAGCTCATCGGAATGGTTGCCATTTAGTTTTCTCCTGATCGCTTTGATTGGTTTGTCCCTGGCACGCGCCCAATTTAACCCCCGAGCGGCGATGCTGTGCGACTCTGCTAATGCAGCGCCGTGGGGTTCGTCTTGGTCGATGGGTGGAGGCTTTTTTGGGACGACACGAGGGCCCACCCAAGGTAATTCCCAGGTAACCGAGCCAAAATCTCACCACCCACGAATTCAATACGTCCGAGATTCCTTAATTAACTCAAGTATTAGCTCGGCGTTCAGGAGCTAAGCCATTAACATCAACCTATACCTAGGAATACTCGACCGCCCGAGCCCTCCAGTCGCGAGATGATTGAGTTGACAAGAGCGTCTTCGCCATTTGAATCGACAATCTGCCGCTCGACAAACAAATTAAAATATTGCGACGACAATCTCATCGCCAGAAGCATAATCGATGAACCAAGCGAAAATTGCCGGTAATCACCTCGCCGAACGCCGCCGCCGGCAGGGCAACAATCTTTTGCGTGCGTTGGGACCTGGGCGGGATCGGCGCCCCGATCAACCGAGCTCTTGCGCGCCGGGCACCACATCCGGCCGACCTGTCTTGCCTTTTGGGCCGTCCAGCAAAACCACGAATGCAACTCTTGCGGCCCTGCGGCCGGCGAGGTCGAGTGAATGCATATCACCGCGACCGCAGGTCTCCAGCGTTGCGGTGTCAACCGCGCCCATGATCCGCATCCGAACCCCGGCCGCAAACTCGAGTTTCGATCCCCCCGCTGCTGATCGGCCCGACTACTGACCAGGCGTCCCCCTCAATTCTGGCATCACATCGCCGGCACGTAGCCCACTTGTTGCGCGGCGCACCCGTCAGCTCGGGGCGCAATTCAGACCAACGTCGCCGCCGACCCATCTCCACTACTTCAGCCGTTCTACTTGGGCACTGCGCCTATCATTTTCCACAGGACAATTCTCAATGCCGCGCTTCTTTCGGGAGGCGGCTTTGGCGGACGCATACCGTCGAGGATTATCTGCCGTCAGACAAATCTGTTGAGGCGCTCCACCGGTTATTATTTCCACCTGAAGGATCGGGGCCGGCTTTTGGGCAGCAGGTCAACCTCGGTCGTTACCGTCCAACCGGCTTCGGAGAGGCGATCAACGATCCCGGTACAAGCACGCCATTGACGATCGTGGCGTTCCGCACATTGTCCCAGAGCTTGATGTGGTTCACATGTCCGCCAGCATCACTCAGCAGTAGCGCGCCGAATTGGAATGGACCGACGAAGTACACGTTCTTCAGGTAAACCTGGTTATCGCCGCCAACGTCGGGATGTACGCGCAGGCCAAAGGGACCACCGATGAAAACCACATCCTGCAAATCGATCGTACCGGTCCAGTTATCTGCGATGAAGATACCAGCGGTCGCATCATGATTGTGGCCATGGAATGTCGTGTTTCTTATTTTCAGAGTGCCGCGATTTCCCGGCGAATAGGCTTGCAAGCCATCGGCATGATCCCCGGATATGCCCTGTGTCTCGATGTAGCAATTGCTGATGGTGAATGTACCAGAACCACCAACGCGAAAACCTTCCCGCGAATCGACGCGGCAATAGTCAACAATGTTGTCGCCGCTCATCCCAATGCTCGCCGGTTCAGATACATGCTCCTTAATGGAGGTACGCGAAAGGTTCTGCCCCTTGCTCAGCCAAAGCTGGCTGGTCCGTTCCGTCAGCCCTGTGAACATCGGATCATTGAAGGTGAGTGGGATGGCGCCAACAGACGTGCTTTGCGCAGCATAGTTGACGGTTGCTGCGCCGGTCGCGCTGCCATTGCGGTTCGCTGCCCCGACGGTCAAAGCGATGCTGCCCGTGCCCTGGATGGCAGCTATACCAGCTGCCGTGACCGTCTGGTCCGTGCAGTAGTGGCCCGACGACGTATACCCGATCTGACATCGCCCGATTTTCGGAATGGCGATCTTGGCGTCGTTTGACGGCACGCAATGCGAGGCCGAGGACGAATGACGCGGCAGGCATGGAGCGTCCTTCGGCAACGGCGTAGCCGCGGTGGCGAGAATGATCACCAGTGGGGCGAACATCAGGACCAGCTTAGCCCCGAACCAAGGCCGAGCGAACGAATTTGAGCAGTAGGGCAGCATCGCGGGCCTTTGGTCCCGGCCAAGCGCAACGCTATTCGTTTGCACGCGAACGCGCTTCGGATGCCCTGTCAGGCGAAACCTCGCAACGCTCGCCACAGCGCCAAATCCGAATTCGGTATAGTATGCACGTAAACCACCGAGAAGTCCCATTTCCTGTCTCCCCAACGTTTCTAAGCTGGTATCATGCACGTATCGGGCCCGGTTAGGAACGCTGACAAGGCAGCGCTTTGATTGAATTGACATCTGCATCGCCATTCCGGACGGCCCGGTCGAGGCATCGCACAATGCACGCATTTGCCGCTCATTTCTCCATCTACGTATGTTTTGCAAAGCTAGATTTGCGCGAGCGCGCCCTCACCCCGCCTCCCGGGCTTTCTGTCTGCGTCAACTTATCGAATGAAACTAGAATGCCATTTGCATACGTCGGGGAAGCAAAGATCTTGACAGGTCGGATGAGTGTCTTGCGCGGCGGAGGGAACGGAAGTGACCCCGTTCTTGTGGTCGAACATCAAACCGCTACCGAGCAAGAACATGAGCAAGAACTGCGTTGACGGACTTTTTTCTTGGTCCTGACAAACGGCTCAGCTTTGTCATTCTAAGCGTTGCGTAGGCATCGATGTGTTCCTGAAGCTGCTTGAGGCTTGTGAAGGAGGTGCCGCTTAGTGACTGCCCCTGCAAGATCGAGAACCAGACCTCGACCTGATTGAGCCAGGACGCGCTTGTCGGCGTGAAATGAAATCGCACGTTGGGGTGGGCCTTGAGCCAGTGCTCATTTTTCTTGTGGGTGTCGAGATTGTCGAGGCTGACGTGAAGCTTTCGGCCCGGAAAGGCCGCGGTGACGCTGTTCATGAAGTCGAGAAACTCGACGCGGCGACGGCGTTTTGAATGAGCCGCGATGATCTTTCAGGTGTAAGCGTCGCTCTGAGGCCCATTTGATTGGTGCTTGACGTCTATTTTGAACGCGTGGTGCGCCGGCGCGGCTTCCATATTTCCGACAATGCGTTGACGGCGGCCTCGAGCGCCTTCCGGTCGACGACGTTGGGATCAAACTGCTCAGGGCCCCAGAGGCGCATTTGTTCGTGCTCCGGATGGGTGGGGTCGCGGATGGCGTCGAGGTATTCGGTATAGCCTGACGCACCGCCGACATCTTCCGGAGGACAACGGCCGGCGGCCTCGAGCAAGAGGGGAAGTCCCTCCGTTGTCGTGTTGTCGAACCACTTTTCGAGCTTGATCACGTGATCCCAGCTGTCGCCGAAGTCGTAGAGATAATGGATCGTCTTCGCGCCGGTCTCGTGAACGATATTGGAGAGCCGCGTCTTGCGAGCATCGATGGGCTGAGGGCCAAAATCTCCATCGGGATCAGGGATACCCCAACGTCCTTCGCCAGCCAAAAACTCGAAGAGATGGCTATTCGTCCAGCCAAACGCCGCCTGAAGCGTCAGATGCAGCCGATCAAGGCGCAGCGTGAGCGGCACGACAAGGCATCGCATCACCTCCGGTTTCACGTCCTCGAGGGTCACCTTGATCCGGACCGCGGTCGTGCTGAGGCTCATGCCGCAAGCCTCGGATCTTGTGCATGCATCGTATAGGTGGATGCCCAGGGAAGCAGTTCGTCCAGCCGTGCCGCCGGCCAGCCATTGACGAGCTTTGCCAGAACGTCGGCAAGCCAATACTCGGCGCTGACGCCGTTGAGCTTACAGGTCTCAATGAGCGACGCCAGCAATGCCCAATTCTCAGCACCCTCGTCACAC
>NZ_JADPIX010000067.1:0-33601 GCF_023073155.1 Bradyrhizobium sp. 45
CCAAAACCGCCGCTGCCTGAACGGGTCAGATGCCGCCCTCGATACGAAGGCCATCCGTCAAAAGCGCGGGCGTCATCGTGCGGAGAAAATCGCGCTTACTGTGTATCGACGACCAGCGTGCATGCCGTGATCAAAGCGACTTCGCAAGTAGCTAGCAAATTATCGATATCTGGTGGGCCCAAACACGCCCGAACTGCTGCGCCTCGTGGGGGATCTCTAGGGATGTTGTCGCTCAACAGCGCTGGCAGATATTCATCTTCCGTTTCAGCTGATCTTCATCCGCATGCTGTCGGGCGTTTTCTTCTTCCCAGGTCATCGGCTTGGACACCGACGAAGGTTTTGGCCCCATTGCGTTGGCACGCTTGCGGGTCCGTTGGTTTTGCGGGGAAGTCTCGGGTGGTGGTGGATATAGCCCGTCTGGCCCCACCGACCCCTCTTGGGCAATGCAAGCATTTCCGAATGCGCAGCAAATCGCGGCCAGCAATAGACCAGAACGGATGTTCATGGGTACTCCAAGCGCCAACTCGCGCGCCGCAAATTACGCCGCCGGGCACGCAATACCTTGTCCCGGCGGCGTGATATCCGTCCAGCCCCGGGACGGGATTAGCAAAAATCCCGGATGCACATGAGTATGGGCGTGGAGTGTGAAGGTTCAGTTCGCTTTTGGAGAATAGAAGCTCGTCGGTCCCACGAGCAAGGTCAAAACGCACCCGCCTCAAACTGATCGGCCGTGCTCAGTCCGCGGGGTGGGAGGGGGATGAGCCAAGTTCTCAACGGCCGACCTTTCCTCGCCCAGGCGCTGTTCCAAATACCGGCGCTCGAGGTCTGAGAGATTGGTTTTAAGCAGCCGTCGATATCGACTGATGTTGCTGTCATGGGCGCGCAGACGGGCCATTTCCTCGTCGGTCACGATGCCTCCATATGGATAAAAGAATTATAGAGAAATAGAGAAGCAATGATTGGCGACGCTTTTATGAAAGCAAGCTTCGTGCCTGGGCGTCTGGTTGTCAACAAAGAGAAAGCCCGGCCGGATGCGCCGTCACGCTGATGGAGCGTCAGGCGAACATCATTCGGGTGGTGGCGATGCTCCGTTATGCACAGGTCAACTAAAAGGCGACTGGACTTCAATATCTTGTCCTCTAGGTTGCGCTCTCTCAAGGCATAACCAAAGGGGCTGAAAATGGCAGATACCGCACCGGTAGTTCACATTGGCGAAAACTCGCCCGAGAAGGTGGCGTATGTGCTGATGGAAAGGATTGCTCAGATTGAGCGGAAATCGCTTCACGATCCCAACCCGAGTACGTCCGGCTGGACCGGTGCTGACCGCAAGTGGCTTCTCGATACTTACGCAGAGTGTCTAAACGCGGCCAAGGGATTCCGCTGACGCTTATTGGACAAATGTTGGACGCGAAGGGCGGGGCGCCGGCTAACTTGTTGAAAGCATTGGCGCTCCCTAGCGGAATCGAACCGCTCTCTCCACCGTGAAAGGGTGGCGTCCTAACCGATAGACGAAGGGAGCAAACCCAGGGCCCCGCCGCTTTTCGCGGCACGGCCGCTGGCCGCCCGAGTCATGCCCGGCGGCTGCAGCGGGCGAACCTATAATGGCCTTTGGCGCCCTGGGCAAGCCGTTCGGGAACGGTCTTTTGGCACCGGTGGATAGCATCCCACCCAAGGATCGGTCGGCCGAATTCAACGGTTTCTTAGGTTCCCTGAGCTAGCGCTGGACTGGGAGAATTTAAGCCGATGCCACCGCCCAAGAAGCGCGCAGCCCGCAAGTCGCTGTCGCAGCATGCCTGGATCACGCTCGACGGCGGATTCGCAGCGCGGCAATGCCTGGTCCAGGACATCTCCGCCACGGGCGCCAAGATCACGCTGGACGAGGATGCGAGCCAGCTCCCGGGCGTGATCCGGATGGCGTTCGCGCGCGATGCGCGGACCGGGCGGAGCTGCCAGGTGGTATGGCGCCGCGGCAAATCGGCCGGCATCAAGTTCATCTGATCCCCGGGCAAAGCGACCCCGATGGCGCGCGACGCCGGTCCGGGCTAGAACGGCCTGCATGCGTGCGCCGCTCCTGATCCTGATCTCGTTGCTGACGACGTCCGCGGCCGCGGCGGAAGCCTTGCGTCTGCCGCCTCCGGAGCGCCCACAGGCCGGCAAGGCCTTGCCGCTTAAGGGTGCCGGCGGGAGCGCGAAAGCGGGCTCCTGCGCCGCCTATGGCCGCGGCTTCCATCTGGTCGAGAGCACCGGCACCTGCGTCAAGATCGGCGGCTCGATCAGCGTCGAGACCACGGTCAGGCGCTGAGCCCCCATGCCGCCGGACATCATGCGGCCCGAGATCATCGTCCCGTTCGTGATGTATTGCGCGCTGCTGTGGTGGGTCGGCCGCGGCCTGAGCTGGACTGCGCGGCTCGCCACCGCGGCGGTCACGCTCGTGCTGATTTTCTGCGTGCTGCTGTTCGAGCGCGGCTGGCCTAAACAAAAAAACGCGAAAACAACCCCATGCACAGTAGCCGCCCCCCTCCCGGCGGCGCGCGGCAAAATGCCGATTCATCGTGCTCGTAACGGACTTTAAGCCGCGTCACCGCTCACGACATCGGCGGTGCCACAAATTGCGCAAAACCGGGCCGTTTGCCGAGCTCGGCGAGCCAGCGCGTCAGATGCGGCTGCGCGGGCCGGGTGATGCCCTCGACGCCGAGCCAGCGCCGCGCATAGGCGCCGATCGCAATGTCGGCGAGCGTGAACGCATCGCCGTCCATGAACGGACGCGTGGAGAGCAGGCGGTCCGCGATGGCCCAGACCTCGGCGGCGGCATCGGCATCCTTTTGCACCTGGATCATGTCTCGCTCGGCGGGCGGCGTGCGCACGATGCCCCAGAACACCGGGCGGTCGACCGGCTGCACCATCGACAGCGTCCAGTCGAGCCAGCGGTCGACGCTGGCGCGCAGCTTCGGCGCCTCGGGATAGATTTGCGTGCCGCGCCCGTGCGCGAGGCAGAGATAGCGCATGATCGAATTGGATTCCCACAGCGTGAAGTCGCCCTCGACCAGCGTCGGGATCCGCGCATTGGGGTTCATCGCGAGATAGTCGGCCTCGCGGGTCTTGCCGAACGCCATGCCGGCGTCGATGCGCTCGTAAGCCAGGCCGAGCTCGGCGAGGCACCACAGCACCTTCTGCACGTTGACCGAATTGGCGCGGCCCCAGATCGTCAGCTTTTGGTCCGGCACGTCATCCTCCCGCGGCGCTTCTTTCGGCGCGGGTAATAGCGGAATCCACTGCGGCGAGCGACGGGCGATTGCGCCGATCCTCTCATGCAAAAGGTCCGCATGCAAAAAGCTCCGCCCGAGGCGGAGCTTTCATTGCAAGGCAAAGCCTGGTCAGGCGATCAGCGGCCGAAGAACAGCCACAGCAAGATGATCACCGGGATCGGCACACCCAGCATCCACAACAAAATTCCGCGTCCCATCGCGTCCTCCTCCAATTGCATTGTCGAAGAGAGAACGCATAGGAGAGGGGCTGGTTCCGGCAAAAAGGCCTACCAATGGCCGATGTTGGGCATCGACGACCACGGCTCCTGCGGCGGCTTCGGATCGCCCTTCTGCAACAGCTCGATCGAGTGCAAATCCGGCGAGCGGACGAAGGCCATGTTGCCGTCGCGCGGCGGACGGTTGATGGTGACGCCGGCCTTCATCAGCTTCTCGCAGGTCGCGTAGATGTCGTCGACTTCATAGGCGAGATGGCCGAAGAAGCGATCCTCGCCGTATTTTTCCTCGTCCCAATTCCAGGTGAGCTCGACCAGCGGCGCGCCGCGCGTCTGCGGCTGCTTCTTGAGCGCCTCGAGATCGTCCGACGAGCACAGGAACACCAGCGTGAAACGCCCCTTGTCGTTCTCGATCCGCCGAACCTCCTTCAGCCCCAGCGCATCCTGGTAAAACTTCAGCGCGACATCGAGATTGCGCACGCGCAGCATGGTGTGGAGGTATCGCATGGTTGTTGCTCCCTGGGTGGATGGAGGGTTTTTGGTTCGGCCGAGCCGAAGGGAGTAGGAGATAGCAGGAAAATCCCAGCAGGGGCAGGGGGCGGGTGCACATGTGCATGAGGGTGAAGCCGGCTGATGAAGTAAATCAGCCGGCGAAATTTCAATGCACTTTCACCGCAAATCCAGTGCCGCACACGCGTCATTGGCTGTGTGTGCGGGCCAGTCTGCTGCCGCGACCTATTGCGCCGCGAGGCGGTTTCCGGCCTGCTCGATCGGCGGCATGAAGAGCGATACCGCGGTGCCTTCGGGGTCGCGAAACTGGAACGTCCTGTTGCCCCATGGCATCGTTTTCAACTTGTGCACCAGCGTAACCTTGTCTTTCAGGCGCTGATAATCCGCATCGATGTCTTCAACCTGAAACTCGATCACGGCGGTGCGGTCGGCGCCGGGCTCGGCACTGTTTTCTTTCCAGAGCGCGACCGTCTCGGCTGCGCCGATTGCCAGGTTGGCGCCCGGCGTCACGATCTTGGCGAACACCGGCGCGAGCCATTCGGCGGAAACTCCGGTCACCATTTCGTAGAACGAAACCATGATTTTGATGTCAGTGGCGATCAGGCGAGTGGAGGCGTACTTCATGACATGTCCTTTGTTGACCCCAGATTGAGCGGCATCGCGGCGCTCGTCGCACATCGCTGCTGCCACCCTGATGTCAGCAGTCACGATGCCGCGCCGAGCGCGCCGTGAATGGCGATGGCAGTGCTCAAGCGCTAGAAAACGAGCCCTTCACGAAGCTCCACAGCGCTAACCGGGTCCTCAGAACGGTGACGCAAACCGCAGAACTTGGCCACCTCATTCACGGGGGACACGGGGTTGTTTAGCCGTTGGCAGATGAACTCCCCGCGGAGCTGACGCGACTAACCGCTATGGCCAATATTCTAGGCGAGCTTCTGTTTGCACTTATCCGCTCGATTGTTGCCGGATGGGCGTATGCGCTCTGGGTCAAACTGGCGACATGGCTCGAGCCGAAAATCCAACGGCGTTGGGTGAAGATTGCCGTAGGAGGCCTCCTCGGCCTGGCAGCCTTTTTTATGATTCCGCATCGTGATGGCGCTGTTGGGCCTTTGAAGACAATGAAATCCGTTCTCACCGTCGCACTGGCAATCGGGGCCCTCGTCTCGACGGTGCTGCTCGTCATGGAGCAGCTAACCGACTACTCCACCCCTGTGATGGCATGGGAGATGCCGGGTATATCCGCAGCTTACCTTTTCTGGGGAGCTGTCGGCAGTTCCGTTTTCTTGGGCGTCGCCATCACTTGGGCCGTGAACGCCATCGTTTACGGGGCGCCCGCTTTCGTTGTCCTTACAGTCATCAAGCTGGCAATCCGCGATCTGCCGAAGTGACAGAACTGAGCTCGGCGCGGAGCCGATGCTCAGCGCGCTCAAGAAAATGAGCGGCAGCAGGTCATGCAAGGCGCCTGACGCGCCTTGCATGATCGTCTGAAATTTCGCCTGCCGGCGAGCGGCCGGACGGCCGACATCATGAACCACGACGGAGTTGGAGGCGACGAATTCCCGTAAACGAAGGTCTCTCGTCGTGAAATGGTTTAGACGATACGCAGTTGGCTGCCTGATCGCGGTGCTCCTGTTCTCGGGCCGAGACAGTTACAAACGGCCCGGCGAAGACATGCGCTACGGGGCCATCCTTATGGTAGCCGCCGGTTGGCCTGTTGTTGCCGCGATTGTCGTGGGAAGCACCATCGGTGACATCGTACATGACGTGAAGCAAGGCAAAGCAGGATGAGTGCCCGGCTCGCAAAGCGACAGGCCCCGATCCCGGCATTGAAGTTGTGGAATCGACATTGCGGGATCGTGCGCTCAATCGACGCTGTTTGTGCCCGACGAAATGCAGCGCGCTCAACGTTTGTGAATGCAGCGTTGGCCGAACGCCTGCAACCTTCCCGCGACACTTCTGATCATCGGTGAGTCATGTTCTTCCGTCTCGCAGGGGCGGGGCGTACATGCCCGCTGTCTACTTCTCGAGCCCGGCCTTTTGCCGCATCGTGTCGATCAGCTCTGACGCCTCTGCCTTGGTCAGATCCTTCTTGGGGAGGGGCTTGTGCGCCTGCTCGGCGAGGGTCTTGAGGTAGGATTCCTGGGCGCCGGTCATCGGGTCGTCGCCGGAAACCCAATCCTTCGGATCCTTTTGTGCGTTGTCCCCGGTGTTGTCAGCTGTCTTGTCAGCCATCGCGATCTCTCCTTTTCCACCTAACGTCGGCGCGCGCTTGTCGTTCCTCATTTGTTCGTCAGTCGAAAACGTGCGGAAATTGAACGTCTCGAGATCTGCCATGAAGAACCGACCTACTGGCCAGCGCGGAACAAGCGCTCCCGCCAAGCGTAGGTTCTGCATGAGCGAGAACCTGTCCCATCTCATCGAACATTCCGTGCAGATCGCCTGGGATTATCTGGAGCGCACCGCACAAATCAGCGACGCGCCGTTCACCAGCCGCTTTCTCTCGGCCGCCGTCGAAGAGATGGTCCGCAAGGGCGAGCACAGACGCCTCATGCTGGCCAACCGGGCCATCACGGCGTTCGAGCGGCTTTCCAATAGGCAAGCTGCATAGATCGGTCCCCGGCCTTCGGTCGTCACTGCGCGGCGGTCCTGCAGTTCTCCGAGTGCAATTTGTTGAACCCCGGCGAAGCCCGGCGCGACCAACCGCCATGCTGCAAAGCCTGCTCGGCATCGGAATTGGCTTCGCGGCCTATGTGCTGAGACACCAAAGAGGAAAGTCGTGAAGGCGATCACACTGCTCGCGGTGGCGGCCATGCTGCTGGTGGAAATCTTCGGGTCGAAGGCGAGCGTCGGCGGCTCGATGCGCTTCATGCTGGTCTTTGTGCTCGTGATGCTGGCTGTCGCGATCTACGAGGCTTGGTCGAACGAGCGCGGCGCGATCGGATGGATCGTCAACCTGTTCGCTTCGGCGGTTGGCGGGCTGGTTGCGGTTGCCCTGATCGGGATGGCCGTGGAGGCGATGCTGCCATACCTTCACCTCGAAGGTTCGCTCGCGTCCTCGCAACATCCCCTGAAATACGTCCTAGTCGCAGCCATTGCGATCTGCATGGTGCTGGGATCATGGCTGCCGCTGTTGGCCGTCAACCGGTTTCGTCACTGAAGGGCACCCGGCGTCGCGCTCCCTAGCGCTTTGCTTCCTGCTTGCCACGCCTGATTTCCTCGGCTTCGTCCACGAGCTTCAAGGCGGCGCCGTCATAGCTGAGCTTCAGGCCACGGCCGACGGTCCATATTCATCCTTCCCGAGCGTCGCGGGTTGGCTGGGCGTTGAACTGGTCGGAGATCGATTTGACTGCAGCGTCTTGGGGACCGGATTGTTCAACTCCGCAATGACGCGCCAGATGGGATGTTTGGGATCGGGATTCCCAGGGTCAACGTCGTCGGCAAAGATCGTGACCTTGGCGCCGTCGACTGCGCACTCCAGGACGTAGGAATCGCGAATCTGACGGCAGCGGTAGCGACGTTGCGTGACGAGCTTGTTGGTTTCGTCGAATGTCATCCCTGGCGAAAAGCCGAGGATGTCGGGCTTCTTCACGAGTGCCAGTGACGCAGGCTTTAGAAAGCCGGGCTGTACCGCCACGAGAACGGCGGCAACAACAACGATCAAGCCGGCGACAACAATGGCAATCTTCATCAGCCCCTCACAAGAAACGTTCGACCATACAACAGCCGGAGCGTTCTACCAGCCATCGCCCTGCATGCTTCGAGCCTCCGGCTATTTTTGTAGGACGGCACCTTCGGAGGATCACAGCTTCGGAAGATCGCATGGGCACGTATCGGCTGGTCATGAACGTGAAAAACCGCCCCTGACATGACCAGGGGCGGCTTTCACCAAAAGGGGGTTTCGAACGCGATCTAGTGACCGGTGCCCGGCTTCGTCGTCTTCGGCGGCTTGCCGTCTTCGATCCGGCCTTCGTTGCGCAAGTCACGACCTTCCTGGGCCTTCTTCTGGCTCTCGGGGGACTTGCCGTGTTCGTTCATCTCTTCTTTGATGAATCCGGCGCCTTCCTTCACTTTACCTTCAACGCTCATGACGATCTCCTTGCTGGAGATGGGGCAACTCGCGGCAAGACCTGACCGTTCCGGTGCGCGCACGATTGTGAGGAGTGCATTCGACAGGTTCCAAAGACCCTTGTCATGAAATGGCCGCGCCGCTTGTGGAAGCGACGCGGCCGGGAAGCGAGCCGTACAGGAAACCGGCTTACTTCTTGTTGCTGCGGGTCTTGGTACCGCCCTGGTCGCTGCCCGGGCCGGAGCCGCCCTGGCCGGAGGCGTCGGGCCTCACCATTCCGCCCTTGCTCATGCCGTCATGGCTCACGCCGGTCGTGCCGCTGCTCATCGTGCCCTTGTCCGTGTTGGTCATGCCGGGCTTCTGCATGTTGTCGGACTGCGCGGCGGGGCCGGTCTGGGTCTGGGCCAAGGCAGAGCCGCACATGAGGCCGAGGGCGGCGGTCGCAATGACGAGCTTCTTCATCTCAAACTCCTGGTTGGTTGTGTGGGCCAACGGGAGCGCAGAAACCGTGTTCCTAAAACAAGGCGTTCCGGAGTGCAAAAATTCTCGTCTGCAACGAGGCGTTGTCGGTTCTGCTTGAATCAGAACCGCTCCAGATTGTTGTGACGCGTTTTCGTCGCGCGAACTTGAAAACGCTCTAAGCCGCAAGCCGCTGATCGGCCGGGCCCGTCAGGTGCTTGAGCACTTCCGCGTGCTCCAGGTCGGGAACCGCAATGGCCGTGTGGCTGTAGCTCGTATTGGTTCGTGAGTTTGCAATCCTGTCCAGGATCTCGCCGCCCTTGATGACGTGGAGACCCATGCCCTCTCCCGACGGGAAGATCGCGAGCACCACGTCATAGGCTGTGATGACGGCGCGAAGCGCTTCGGCCTTGTCTTCGGCAATGTCGACGAACACGCGAACATCGGCCGCGAGTTCACGCAGCTCGTTAAAATCCAGCACTGTGGGGTACTCCAACGCAACGATACTAAGAGGAGCTTGGAGGCGTTAGGTTACCGAAGTCTCAACGGCGCATGCCCAGCCAAAGGTTTATCGACCAGGCGCTCCCGTCCAGCCGATAGGACGCGCGGGCGTTGCCGCTTGCTCGGCAAGGCGCCGGCACGGAAAGAACCTATGGAGCGGGAGGGACGAAGCGCGCCTCATACCCATACGGGCGTCACGCGATACGCGCGTGACTCATGCGCGGTTTACTTGGCGTATCCCTGGGAGCGGAGCCACGCGATCTTGCGGTCGCCATTGATCCAGTCGTCGGCGTCTGCCTTGCTGGTGAAGCCCTTGATTTCGCGCTGTTCGCTGTCCGGGTAATCCGCCAGGATTTTCCAGTCGTTGTCTGCAATGCGGACGGTTTTGAAGGTCACTTTTGTTTTTGCCATGCCGCATTATGCAGGAGATGGCCGGAAAAGAGAACCTGCCTTGTGACGGTCACCGGGGTGGCCGGGCGCAGACCTCGGGGGCCAGCCTGATCGGCAGTGCGGGGCCGGGTCCAGGCAAAGACGAAAGCCCCGCCTGGGGGAAGCGGGGCTCTCTGATGGGGGGTGAAGCTTGGGGACTTCAAAGAGTTAGACGCCTCGGGGAGAAAATGGTTCAACGCGAAAACGGCGGAAGCTGCGGCATCTTTGCCGGGGCGTCCGGCCCTCCGCAGAACCCCTGCTTGCGTTTTGGGCGTCGATGGGTTCTAAGCCCCGTCACTTCATGAAAGTTGGCATGAAACAGAAGCGCGTTGCGCGGTCGGACCGCGTCCTGAGCAAAGCCTGCTCGCGCGCACAGAAGGAAATTCAGACATGGCGAAGATGACGAAGACTCAGTTGATCGATGCAATTGCCGAGGGCACGCAGCTGTCGAAGAACGACGTGAAGTCGGTCATCGAGTACATGGCGACGGTCGGCTACAAGGAGCTCAACGAGTCCGGCGAGTTCGTCATTCCCGGCTTCGTGAAGATGTCGGTGGTGAACAAGCCGGCGACCGAAGCCCGCATGGGCGTCAATCCCTTCACCAAGGAGCCGATGCAGTTCGCCGCGAAGCCGGCGAGCAAGTCGGTGAAGGCCTCGCCGCTGAAGGTGGCCAAAGACTCCGTCTAAGGGCTCGCGTTTTCGTTGCGGAGGCTTCTTTTCGCGGAGCGCTGCAATGATTGCTTGCTTGTGCTGAACCAATAAGGAACTCTCTTAAGGAACTCTAGGGCGTCGTCAGGCTTTGCTTCCGAAAGGGAGAAATCACATGACTGGTCTCAGCGAAGAAGAGATTCGAAATCGGGCCTATCACCTCTGGAAGGAGGCTGGCGAGCCCGCAGGCACGATGGACACCTTCTGGTATGAGGCCGAAAAGGAGCTTCTCGCCGAGCGGACCAAGCAAGGCGAAGTCCCACCCGGCATGACCGACAATTTGTCGGTCTGACTTTGCTGGTTCAACAGGCGGACAGGGGCGAGCGTCGACAGTTCTCAAAGCAGCCATTCGGCGTAACGCCCGGGTGGCTGCTTTGCTGTTCGGGCCCTCGTTCGAATCGAGTCGCCTCTGTGCGGCCGCCTCAAAGAAAAACCCCGGTCTTGGGGACCGGGGCTCTTCAAGCTGGTCGGCCGCGTTGCGACATGCCGCCAGCACCACCGAATTCGACCTGACAACGCGGGGCGGGAAAACTCGTTCCGGCCGCTAGTCCGGCGATACGGACACGTCACCGGCGTATCGACCTGGCGCTCGCGCCAGACGATGAGATCGCATTTGGGATTGAGCCACTGATGTTCGGAGCCGCGCGCCTTCAGGTGCGCGAGCGCTGCATCATGTGCGGCGGTCTGATCCGGCGCTTCGACCATGATCTCCACGGTCTCTTCGATCTGACGCACCACTTCGACGGCGTAGTATTTTCTGGTCACGATCCCTAGCTCCGGAATGACTAACGGGGAGGGCGGTGGCGCGTTCCCCAAAAGAAAAACCCCGCGCCTTCGCACGGGGCCTTCTTGGCTGGCGGGGAAGGGATTTCAGCGCCTAGCCGCCGCGCCGTGGCTCGAACTTAAGGTTGAAAACCTAAAAAGCAACCGTCGGCGCGCGGAAGGCTCGAGGCGATGTGCCCGGCGAATTTCACGGGAGGGGCTGGACTTGTTGTTCCTATTTTGTTCTAGTGACGCATCTCTTTTGGCAGCGACATTGTTTTGGAGGTGCCCATGACTGTCGAGAAACAGCGGGAAGTAATCAGGCTCTGGAATCAGCTCAGGAAGCTTGATGGTCCGGCCGCGGAAGAACTCCGCATCCAGATCCTCGAATGCTTTTCGGAGAAGGATCTATCGAAGGACACGGCGAAGCGAGCGGCGTGATGAGCATCGCACTAGCTCGATGACAACAGGCAATCGCGCGCGCCTTCACCGATCGTTAGGGATCGTTTTGCGCTGGATTTCTCGACTCCGATTCGTTCCTTGCGAACGAAATGGAGTCGGATGCAGAACAAGTCGTGGCTTCTGTGTCGATGCGGGACACGCCTTTCCTGACCAAGCCGGCGTGATGCTTCGCATAGTCCCGTTCGCCTGTCCTCGCTACGAGTGAGGCGAGGGAGACGCGACATGGATGCGTGCTGTTGCTCGAGATGTTCGCCGAGATCGCAAAAGTGTTTTGGTACGACCGCACCCGCGCTTGCGCAACGACAGGCCCTCGGTGCCGCCGGTGCCACCGCGGTCGAAATCCGAAGACGGGATGTGAGCGCGCGATCGTTGGCGACTGCGGTCGTTTGCGTGCGAACGATATATTAAGGCTTGCTTCGTGCCGATTTCTGCGATTCCGATTCGCTCTCCGAGAACGAAAGGCAGGCGAAGCTGGAACAAAGCCGGACGACGGATCACCACAAGCTTCGCTTCACCGTCTCGACGCTCTCCGTCGCCGGCGCTATCGTTGCTCCAGCGGCGGACGCAACATGAAGAACGGGCTTTATTCCATCCACCTCCACATGCTCGACGGCCTGAAGGGGCGCGACAGCGGCGTGCTGATCCTGCGTGACGGCGTTCTGCTCGGCGGCGGGCCGTATTTCTGGTCGCGCGGCGTCTACACGGAACGGCAATTCGAACAACGGCCCTTCGAAACACGGGACCTGGAAGGGCGAGCTTGTCACCAACCAGCACACGCCGTTTGCGGATGGCTTCGCCCGGCCGCTGTTCGGCGGAGTGGAGGCAACGAGCGGCTTCTCCGGGACGTTCAGCGACGACACGGCCGAGGTGTTCGGCACCGTGCTGGTCGCAGGCCATCGCAGCCTCGGTTTTCGTGCGAGCCTGAAGCGGCTCGCCGAGTTCTGAAGACGCGTGTTCTGAAGACGCTTGTTCTGAAGAGGCTTGGCGAACTCCTAACGGAAGCTTGCCGCGAAGCCGATAACCCTATTCGGTTAGGTTAAAAGCGCAATCGCGTTGCACTTGCCGCCACTTGCGATAGGTGTCTGGCGAAGACGCGATCCGACTTTGGCCAACAAGCGACTTTGGCCAACAAGCAATTTTGCCAAGAACGAATTCATGACACCTTTTTCAGAACCGTCCTTTTATCAGGGCGACCGCCACACCTACCGGCGCATCGCCATCGTCGGCACGCTCTTTTGTCTGGCTTTCGTGGTGATCAGCGTCTCGCTGCGGCCACAGCTCGAGGACACGCGTGTCGCGGTCAAAGCCGACAGGCTGATGCGTACGGCGGGCCAGCTACCGCACACGAATTAACGGTCGTCGGTGGAGGTCTGATGGTCGGCGCAATTGCTTGGGCACGCGGTGCCGTGTGAGGCGAGCGCCACGAAGCCGGCATAGCCGGACAGGTTGAGCAGGATTTCGAGCCAAACGGGCATGTCGGCCTCCTTTCTCCTTGAAGGCTACGCCAACGTGCGCGCGAAGCGCATGTTCCCGGACAAAGGCGGACCGGCGCCTCAAAGTGGGGTGGTGGGGTCGAGCCGCCGGCCGAGGGCGCCTACGGACTCGCTCGACGGCTGTTCCTTAAGGAACTCGGCAATCGCCCGCGCCAGTTCGCCGTCGCTCATCGGGGTCGGCGGCGGGCGCAGCGTACCGACACCGAAACTGCGGACGATCTCGTCGTAATGCTGATCTCCGGATCTGGGAACGAGCCTGCGGATACGGGCCAGCAATTTGGATATCGGCACATTATCCTCCTCGGCTCCCCGCTGGCAGCAATTGTGGCGCATTGCCAATGCTGTGCGTGCAACTGAAAACCCCGCCAGCATCGGTGATGCTGACGGGGTCTTCGTGCTGTTGCCTCAACCGGACGGCGGAGGCTTCCGCACTTGAGCAAACAATTCGCGGAACGCGTGCCCGTTCCATGCGTGGCCGGATTTATTCCGAACTCGGTTCCACAGGCTTGCGCGCAACCATAGCAACGCGCCGGCGTTGTCTGTGCGAGATACGAAGGAGGAGATTCATGATGAGGAAGACACTGGCAGTTCTGGCTACCGTCGCGGCCGTTGGCGTGACCGCGGTCGCGGCGCCTTCGCCTGCCGAGGCGCGCGGCCGCGGCATCGGTCCGGGCCTCGCGTTCGGTCTTGCCGCCGGCGCCATCACCGCGGGCGCCGTCGCCGCGTCGCATCCTTACGGCTATGGCTACGGCCCGCGGTATGGCTACTACGGCGGCCCCGCTTATGCCTACGGCCCTGGTCCCTACGCTTATTACGGTGATGGACCATACTACCGCCGCCACCATTATTACCGTCACTGGTAACGGCTGAACAAACGAAAAGCCCGGAGCAATGCTCCGGGCTTTTTTCATGCTCGGTGATCCGGTGTCGTTACGGCCAGAGCGAGGGCCGTTCCGCCTTGCGCGCGTTGTCGAGCGTCGACACGAAATACTCTTCACGTTCGCGCTTGAATTTTTCCTGGGTGGCACGGAAGGCGGCGACACGGGCGGCGATCTCTTCGCGTTCGCGGATTTTGCGTTGTTCGTCCTCGGTCATGTTAAATCCCCTCTGCACGTGAGTATGTGTCCTACTGAACCCAAGCACTGCCGCCGCAATCACGTTGAGTCGCGTCAACACATGCATTGGCGCTTCTGATTGGGGCGTCAATGGGGAGGAGGCATTGCAGGATTGTGATAAGCGAGGGTCGGAAAAAATTGCCGACCATGTCTTGCGTGGCGGTGGAGAACAGCGTCAATAATCTTGTCGCTTGCGCATGTTGCAGCTAGCGCAAAAACAAATCAGTAAAACAGCAAAACGGGAGGCGGCGTTGATTGCATCGGATCTTCGCAGCGGCGTCGAGCGTCTTGGCGACATGATCGCCGAAGCCAAACGGATCGTGCCGTTCACCGGCGCCGGCATCTCGACCGAATGCGGCATCCCCGACTTTCGCTCGCCGGGCGGAATTTGGACGCGCAACCGCCCGATCCCGTTCGACGAGTTCGTCGCCAGCCAGGAGGCGCGCGACGAATCCTGGCGCCGGCGCTTCGCGATGGAGGAGGTCTTTGCGGCGGCTAAGCCCGGCCGCGGCCATCGCGCGCTCGCCTCACTCTACCGCGCCGGCAAGGTTCCCGCGATCATCACCCAGAACATCGACAATCTGCATCAGGCCTCCGGCGTCGCAAGCGATCACGTGATCGAACTTCACGGCAACACCACGTATGCGCGCTGCATTGGATGCGGGCAGGCCTATCCGCTTGATTGGGTGAAGCGCCGCTTCGACGAGGAGGGCGCCGCGCCCAACTGTACCGTGTGCGACGAGCCGGTGAAGACCGCCACGATCTCCTTCGGCCAGACAATGCCCGAGGACGAGATGCAGCGCGCGACGGCGCTGTCGCAAGCCTGCGATCTCTTCATCGCGATCGGTTCCTCGCTGGTGGTATGGCCGGCCGCGGGCTTTCCGATGATGGCGAAGGAATCGGGTGCACGCCTAGTGATCGTCAATCGCGAGCCGACGGAGCAGGACGACATCGCCGACCTCGTGATCCGCCACGACATCGGCGAAACGCTGGGGCCCTTTGTCGGTAATTGAGGCAGCAATTTGATTCGCGGCTGTGCAAGCTGTTCATAGGTTCCGCCGAATCTCTTTTTTGTCTATGCGTCGCAACCGGGAGTGTTATCTTTTGAGTCGAAAGATTCGCGTCGCGTCGAGTTGAGAAGATTCTCTAAAGACGCGTGATTCGGCGCCGCCATTCAGGCGGGTTGCATGGCATGTGTGGGGTCCGGGGTTATGGGGTCGTCGGACGGATTTGAGTCCAAGAAGGTCGGAGTTCCCGCGGTGGGCGAACACGGCGGTGGCGGTCGCGACAGTGCACTCAGTCCGTTCACCGGACTTGGTGAGAGCAGCGCCAACCTCGTCGAGGTTCACGGCGTCATCAAATGGTTCGACGCCTCAAAAGGCTACGGCTTCATCGTTCCCGACAATGGCTGGCCCGACGTGCTCCTGCACGTCACCGTGCTTAGGCGCGACGGCTTCCAGACCGCCTACGAGGGTGCCCGCATCGTCGTCGAGTGCATCCAGCGCGCCAAGGGCTACCAGGCGTTCCGCGTGGTCTCGATGGACGAGTCGACCGCGATCCATCCGGCGCAGATGCTGCCGCCGCGCACCCATGTCACGGTGACGGCGACCAGCGGGCTGGAGCGGGCTCAGGTCAAATGGTTCAACCGGCTGCGCGGTTTCGGCTTCCTGACCTGCGGCGAGGGCACCCCCGACATCTTCGTGCACATGGAGACGCTGCGCCGCTTCGGCATGACCGAGTTGCGGCCCGGCCAGTATGTCCTGGTCCGGTTCGGGCCCGGCTCCAAGGGCATGATGGCGGCCGAGATCCATCCCGAGACGGGATCGCCGGTTTCGTCCCACTAATTCCATTCCCGCGATCGTGAGCAGAGGCGCGCTGGCTGGCCGGCGCGCCTCTGGCTTTTCCGGTGACCGCCACGTAAGGACTGGTCCAGTCCCACGCCTCGAGAGCCATCCATGAATTTCGATCGAAAGGCCGTCTTCGCCCTTGCGAAGGGCTGGCTTGCCGCCATCCTTGTCATCGCCGGCTGTGCCGTCGCGAGCGCACCCGTGCGCGCCGCCAGCTTCCAGCCCCTCGAGATCGTCACCAGGAACGGCGTGCAGGTGTTCTCGGTCGAGGTCGCGACGACGGAGGAAGAAAAGCAGACTGGCCTGATGTACCGTAAGGAACTGGCGGACGGCAAAGGCATGCTGTTTGACTTTAATCCCGAGCAGGAGGTGTCGATGTGGATGAAGAACACCTACGTCTCGCTCGACATGATCTTCATTCGCGCCGACGGCCGAATTCTGCGCATCGCCGAAAATACCGAGCCGATGTCGACAAAGATCATCTCATCCAGGTGGCCCGCGCGGGCTGTTCTGGAGGTGGTGGCAGGGACGGCGCAGAAATATGGCATCCGCGCCGGCGACCGCGTCGGCCACCCGCTGTTCGGCAGCAAGTAGCCGGGAAGGGAGCCATTGCCCCCGCCTGGCGGTCTTTTGGGAAGCTTGCTCGCGCCTTTGGAAGGCTTGCTGGCGCTTTGGGAAGCGTGTATCGACGGGGCTCGCCGGACATTCGGGGTATAGCGCAGCCTGGTAGCGCGGCAGTTTTGGGTACTGCAGGTCGTTGGTTCGAATCCAGCTGCCCCGACCAATTAACCCACTGAAACTGCGTATACATTTTATCTCCCTGTTTCACATCATTGCGCCCGTGCCACCCGCGGGGAAGCACCGGGGAAGCACGAGCGTCGATTCTGGGCCGGTTGGGCGGCTTTCACACCGCCCGGGACCGCTCCTTCAGTTCAAGTGCGGTCGGCTTTCCGCAGCGGTCTTAGCCTCCAACATTTTCATCGCGGAAGCCAAAGTCACAGCGGCGTCGATTTCGACCAGGTTGCCGGGTAGCGGGCGGAATTGGCCCGCGGCTTTTCCCGTGAGCGGCGCCAGCATGGCCGCGGCGGTCGCCGAGCTCACGTGGCACCGGATCAGGGCGTTACCATCCTCAATGGCCAGGATTAGGTCGGTCCCGCGGCGGGCGAGCAGGGCGCCTAGGTCATTCGAAGTCGTCGAGGTGCGGACGGCGGTTGAGTTGCGCATAGTGTTTTGCCTTTCGAGCAAGATGCGAGTCCAGGGGCGAAATGACCGACACTAGGCGGCCCCGCGCACCTTTGGGCGTGCGCCTTGGACATACGCGCGCGGCCCCTGGACAAGAAATGTGATTGCCGCTCACCGGATTGGCTATCGGCTAGTGTGTTGGGCTTTCGACCCGCGACTAGGATGCGCTAAGCCGAAAAACCGGCAACGAATATTTTGTCTGGAAAAGTCTAATACGTAAAACCAGACGGCTAAGAGCTTATTCGAATTTGCGCATTTATCGATCTAAGCGTTTTTGTCGGGTTTTTCGATCGCGCATCAATCGACAAGAATCGCCCTGTCTCGGGCCAGCTTTCGCGCACAAATTATTGTTTGGAGTCCGCGACTTAGCCCCATGCCTCCAAGCTGGAGGAGTGCAAAATGCGGCCGTAGCACTGTTTGAAGCGATGGCTACGTGCAGCTGCAATGGACGATTGCGCTTAAGCCTATCGCCTCGAGGCCCGGCCGACGCCCGGTCCACCCCTGGGCGGGGGGCGCCGGCTTGATGTCCGAAGGCCGCAAGGCGCTCTCGCTAATTTTGAATTTCCGGAGAGTCCAGGGCTTCAGTCATTGAGGGTCGTCAGCGATGTCCGCCAAAATACCGCTTCGCTCTAACGGGTCGATCACTTGCTTATTGAGGACCTCTACGGCGCACCTCTTGAGAACCCTTTTCACCAGCTTGTATTTTTCCAAGTAGAACTTGAGACCACGAGCTGTCTTCGTGTTTTTTGGATCACGTGCCAGCGTTACGCCTTTAGTTGCCGCCGCAATATCCTGCTTCAGGCTTGTGAGACCACCTTCAAAGGATTCATCTCTGCATTTCTTGGCGTAGTCTTCCGGGTCTAGGTCGGTAATCTCTCGCGGCTGCTCTTGCCTGGCATCGGCTGCCGGTGACGGAGGCGTCTCTGAAGGATAATTTGCTTCCATCCGGGATGACCGCTTCTCAGGAGTCTGGATCACCGGCTCCCTCACTCGTGAAGCATCTATCTTCGCATGCTCCAAGCTCACTGATGCGTTCTGGAGCGCTTTTTTGAAATCAGGGGAGATATCCGCGATCGCATTCAATGCGCGCTTCGATCCGGCTACAGTGCCCGATGTAACTTGCGCAGGTTTGACCGGCTGAGCGCTTGGCGCAGGAGCGACAGCAGCGCTTTTTGCGGGAGGCTCGTCGCACTTCATAGGTTTGAGCTCCACGCCGTCGATCTTGCCGCTCACGCCGCTACAATCTTTAGTCGGTTTAGCCGACTTTGCATTTTGGCCGCTCACGCCAGCGGCTACGTTAGTTCCCGTCGGAGTGGGATTGGCTGGCGGGGCAGGTGCTCTACCGATGCGCACGGCTCTCGCGGTTCCCCCATTCGCCGTGATAGAGCCATCAGGCTGTAGCGTGTAAACCCACGACCCCATGCTCGTGTTGTAGGTCATGTTATTGCCAGCGCAGGTCCAAGTACCCTCAGCCTGACAAGCCGCGTGCTCGGTACAGATCGCTCTTCCGTCAGCGGTGAGTGTCCCCTTGTTTCCCCCCGAATGCCGCCATTCGCCTATGAACTTGGAGGCGCAGCTCGCTGGCGGAGCCGCAAAGGCGGGTGTCACTGAAGCGGCGGCTGCAAAGGGCAGGAAAAGAATGAAGCGCACTGAAATCCCCCAGATCAATACGAGCCCACGTTATCGGTAGTCAGAAGCCCCTTCAATCGGATGGTGGGGCCGGCGCCATCGCCCGGGCCTGCGATGCTGGCTCCGAACCGGGTACACCTTCCCTGTCGGAGGTGCCCGCAAGGACCGCTTGGGTCAATCGGTGTCTATTCACAGTGAGCTACGCTGTTTCGGTCCTTCGTGGTGAGATCATACGGATCTCGTGTATGCAGCAGGAAAGCAACACTCCAAAACACCTTGCAAGAGTGCGTGAATGTTAATTTGCGCGATCAGAACGATTCAGGCCAGCTCTCTGCAACAAGTCTTTTAGTTGCGGGGGATGACAATGACTGTCACGCGTTGGATCTGTGCTGCCGCCTGTTTCCTGATCACGATGAGCTCGGATGCGTATGCCGCGCGCCAGCACAGACCAGGAGAGCGGATTTCCTGCTCAGAAATCAGATACTACGTTGCGAGATATTCGGCAGCGGTGGCTGAGATGTATGCCCGCAATCAGGGGGCCACTAACAGCCAGATCGAGCGAGCTCGGCGTTGCTTGGCCTCAAACGAGGCCGCCGGAACGGGTCAACAACGCTCCTATAGCGAATGACCAAGACGAACATTGAGCCGCGGGCGTGAAGCCGTAGGACGAGTCGGTGTACGTTAGGGAAGTCCTGCCAAAGGGGAGCGTCATCGTGCGGCACGGCGGCGCATGCAGCTGGTATCATAGGTCAGCATGGCTCCTCGTCACGTTGCGCCAGCCTCAATGGTAGTGCACGCGCAAGAAAAGAGCCGCTGAGCTTTCACCCAAGCGGCTCCGATAGTCAAAGCTGCAGAATGCCCTCCCAGCCCGTGTGTACCGCCGTTACCTTGTTTGCGGCCATACCAGCGCATTGTATGGCAGTGAAACTGATTCTGCTGTGACCTGAACCACACATTGAAGCGCCTTGCGTCGCACCGAGGCGAAGAACTCCAATCGGGCCGGTATCGAGCGGCATAGTCAGCGTGAAATACTGGCGTTCGGGCGCTTGCGGCATCTGGTCCAAATGGAGTCGAGGAACACTCAGCGCCTCCTAACCTTTCGCTTACTACTCCAGAGTCATAATTCATCCCACGGACGCAACGCCGCTTCGCCGACGGCACCCACCGCGCAATCCGGCGCTCTTCCTCTCACCCCGCCGGCGGCAGATGTCCTCAACCCTCTACAACCGACAGAATTCGTTTGCGCTCTTTAGCGCTGAAAATCCATCGAAGCAGCAGTCCGGCACCGATCTGGACGCCGAGTTCAACGCCGTTAAACTGGCGATGGATGATACGCAGCAAAACCTCTCGAAAATTCAGGACGACGACGGCGCGCTGAAGCGCGGCTCGGTCGGCCAAGCGCAGTTCGACAGCAGCGTCACCCTTGGTTTCGCCGCGCCCGCGCAATGGGAGAGCGGTATCCTCTACGATGCGAACGTAAGCACCGTCTTCCACACCTCGATCTTTTACATCGCGAACACCACCCACACGTCTGGAGCGTCGTTCGAACCCGACAAATGGGATGAAATCGCCGACTTCACCGCGGCCGCGGCGATCGCGGATGGATCCATCACCTCCGCGAAACTGGCGGACGGAGCTGTTGCAGCGAACAAGCTCGCAGACGGTGTCGTGGCAAATTCGAAGCTCGCGACCGGCGCGGTCACGACTAACAAACTGGCTGACGCTGTCGTTTCAACAGCCAAACTGGCCGATGGCGCGACGACTTTCGTGAAACTCGCGTCCGACGCCAATCAGATCATCCCCGCTGGCGCGTTGATGCCGTACGCAGGTTCGGTCGCGCCGACTGGCTGGTTGCTCTGCACCGGTCAATCGCTTTTGCGGGCGGATTATCCGTCTTTGTTTGCCGCAATCGTCACGTCTTATGGCGCGGCCGATGGAACGCATTTCAACTTGCCGGACATGCGAGGGCGAGTTCCAGCCGGCGCCGATGGTGGCGCAAACCGGCTGACGTCGAGCTTCTTCGGTTCGAGCGCGGTCCTGGGAGCGACGGGCGGCTCGGAAAGCCACACACTTTCGACGCCGCAGATTCCATCGCATTCGCACTCGAACACCCTCAGCGACCCGGGCCACTTTCACTCGGGCGCGTTGAACACAGGGGCGGCCTACAATTCGCCTGGCGGCGCTACTACTGTTGCTGGAAACGTCACGACGAACACGGGGTCTTCCACCACCGGAATTACAATCACCAACGCGTCCTCGGGCGGGGGCGGCGCCCATAACAACGTTCAGCCGACGATCGTGCTCAGTTACATCATCAAGGCGCACTGACGATGCCGCAGATCATCGATTTCGAAGGTCAGCAGCACGAATTCCCCGACGACTTCACGCCGGCGGACATTCAGCGCGCGCTCGCGAGTGTTCCTGCGCAACCCGCCGCAGCGCCCGCAGCCGCCCCCGCAACGCCCGGCCTCGGCTCGCAGAACGCCGCAGCCAGCGGCCGCCTCTACGTCTCGCCAGAGCAGCCGCAGCGCGTTGAGCGTCCCGCCTCGCTGCTTCCGAGCAGCGTCGGCGGCGCGGTGCGCGATTTCACCGTCGGCGCCCAAGGCGTCGGCAAAGGCATCGGCGACATCGTCACCGGACCGTTCGACCTCGCGGCCGGCGCACAGAACCTCGTCACGGGCGGCATCAACAAGCTGCTCGGCACAAACATCGCGCCCGCGATCCCGGCGTCGAAGCTGCTCGAGAAGGCCACGTCGGTCCTCCCCGGCATCGACCCGGCGACCATGTCGACCGCCGAGAAGCTCGCCTACGATGTCAACCGGTTCGGCACCCAGGCCGTCGGCACTGGCGCCATGCTGGCGTCCCGAGCGCCGAGCGTCGCCGCTGCGACAACGCGTTCGGAGACGCCCGTCGGGCGTGTGCTCGATCACATGGCCAGGCCGTACACGGACGCGCCGGCGCGGACACTGGTTGGGGATACAATAGGGGGCATGGGCTCAGGCGTCGCGGTCAACGCAGCCGACGACTACGTCCCCGAGCACGCTGTCGTTGGCGACACATGGCCTAAGGCCATCGCTAACGCGCTTGCGCCCGTCGCGGGCGCCGTCGGCGCGAACACCCTCCAAGGCACAGCCGAGGGCATTGCCGGCGCCATCAGAAATATTGCGGCGAAATCATTCAGCTCCGCATCAGCGCCGATCCCGCTCAACCCAACCACAAGAGCGCCGTACAGCACCGCCGATGTCGATCGCGCCGCCGCCAAGATCCAGGGCTCCGCATTCGGCGCGCCGCGCGCGCTGGCGCAGGACATCCGGGAGAACGCGGCAGCCGTGTCGCGGCCGCTAGAGGAAGGCGCCTCGCCGTTGCAGAGCTCGGCCATGCCCACCACAGGATTGCTCTCGCGCGATCCTGGTCTCATTGCTGCGGAGCAGGGCGCGCGCCTCAAGTCAGCGCCGGACTTCATCAAGCGCGACCAGAATGTCAAAGCCGCGGCTGCTGAGCGTGTCGAGGCCATGCGCGACCCCGAGGCCGACCTTGGCGCTGTCATGCGGCGCGCCGCCGCGGCGCGGGACGAGCGCTTCCGTGCCACGGAAAACGATATCCTTCAACGGGAGGACGCGAACCGATCGGTCGACAGAATCCGGGCGGATCAGGGACAGCCGTTCGGGGCTCTCGGCAATAGTGAGGTCAAGGCGAATGCCTCCCGTCGACTGGACGAGGCGCTCGTCGATCGGACCTACATCCCCGCGCGCGCCGAGAAGAACCGGCTATTCGACAACGCTCCCGGCCGAGCGGATGAGCTTCCAGCCGACGATATCTTCTCGGCCATCGATCGGATCCGCGGTAACGCAAACGGCCTCACGCCCGGTGTGCTGCCGGAGGACTTCATGCGCCGGCTGAATGCCCTTCGCCCGCAGATCGTCGAGCATCCACCTGAAAGCGGGCAGATGGTCAATGTCGGAGGTCTAGGCACCGCGCTGGGCGGCGACCTTGCGGATCTCCGCAAGTTCATCGGTCCAGCTCAGGAGCGCGCGCAAGCCTCCGGCAATTTTGACTTGGCCGACAACCTCGGGCGGCTGCGCAGCGCGATCAACCGAACCATCGAGGATGCGCCTGGCTATTCGGAAGCCAACGCCAACTACCAGCGCTTCGCACAGCGTTTCCGCCCCGAGAGAAACGACGAAACGGCGCGGTTCACCCGCGAGCTCGATCGCGGCGGTCAGAACGTTGATGGCCAGCTCAATCGCGGGGCCACGCCTCCGAGCGCCACCGCGGACCGTTTCCTAGCTACGCCGGAGAAAGCAATCAGCTTGACTCGCGCGCTGGATGGTTCGCCGGCGGTGGCGGATGCCAACGCCGCGCTTCGTGATTATCTGCGGTCCGACTTCGCGAAGTCGGCCCTCAACAATGACGGCACGGTCAACTCAATCCGCGCGAACGCTTGGGCGCGAAACAATGCCGACGTGTTGGCGCAATTTCCAGCGGTGCGGGGCGAGTTCGACGAGATCACCGTCGCCGCACGTCGTGGGGAAAACTTGTCGACACAGGCGAGGGCGGACCTCGAAGCGGCGCGCGCCTCCCGTAAGGCCACCGAAGCAGAAATCGATCGCTCCGCTGTCGGTACCTTGTTTCGTGAGGATCCTCGCGATGTCGCGCACAAGCTCCTCGGCGGCAAATACGATGCCGGCGCCAAGCTTGATGAGATCAATGCGCTTATCAAGAACGATCCCCAAGCGATGCGCGGTTGGAAGGCTGCTGTTTCCGAGGTTCTCGCCGACAAGGTCCAGGGCACTCGGCAGGTGGGCGAGACGCTCGAAGTTCAATTTGCCAGATTGGCGCGAGAGTTCAAAGATAATGAAGCGCTGCTCGCAAAGACGTTCTCGCCAGAAGAGATGAACAATCTCCGGCAGGCGCACAAGATCCTGTCGTACTTCAAGGAGGCGGAGAAGAGGGCGACCGTTGGGTCGGATACTGCCGAGAAGCTCAACATCCCCCGTTGGGCTCAGCTGGCCGTACGCCACTTCAAAGGCGATCTCGCCGGCGGCGGCTTGATAAAGCGCTTCAAACTTCTGCTCGAGATGCTCCCGTCTAGCAAGCAGAATGCGGACGAAATCGTGCACATGGCATGGTTCGATCCGAACGTTGCAGCCTACTTGCTCGAGAGGCCGGTGAGAAATCCGAACGTTGCGCAGTACAACATTGACTTGCGCCGCCTCATCGCGGCCGCGAACGCGTCACGCGAGAACTGAGGAACTCAGATGCCGTCTATCGCAGCTTACGACCTTAGCGAGCAGCAACGCACGTTGGTGCGCCTCATCGTCAATGAAGGTAAGCGCCCCGAGGAGGCCGCAGAGCTCGCCGGCTATCATCCAAAGTCGGTTTACAAGACGATGCGACTGCCAGCGGTCGCCGCTGCGATTTCGGAATCGATCCAGCTCGATCTCGCAGTGGTCGGCGCTCCGCTCGCGTATCGAGTCGCCAAATCATTGTTGCAAGATGCGAGCGTCAGTGCTCGTGTCCGAGCGGACCTCTCGATAAAGGTCCTTGACCGGGCAGGGCACATTGCGCCGACCCGTAAGGATACCTCGTCACAACAGAAAGCACTGTCCGAGATGTCTCGCGATGAGCTCGCTGCGTTCATCGAACGCAATCAGGCCGAGATCGACAAGGTTGAAGGCGAACTAGCGTCGAGGGCCAAGGATGTGTCCTATTTGGGGTGACCGAGCGTCGCAAGTTCCCTTGCACGAGTTGAATTCTTGTTAACCGCCGGCTCGCAGGATGCCGCTCCGAAATCGGAGGAGCACCATGTCTGATCTGGAACAAAACATTCGCGAACGCGCCTACCAGCTGTGGATTGAGAACGGCTGCGAGCACGGCAAAGCCGTTGTGCATTGGCTAGACGCTCAGCGCGAAGTTCTTGCAGCTGCACTCGGAGGCGTCGCTCGGGTTTCGAATGCCGCGTCGGGCAAGTTGAAGGCAAAGGCCGCCGCGCCTCGGAAAAAGCGCCGAGCAGCTTAGGGATCAACGCTCTTGGGCTTCAGCTTCTGTCCTGCGACGCCGTAGCGAAGCGCTAGGGACCGAGCGCCACGCGGAAGCCGTGCGTCGGATAGCGAACATGGGTGTCGTAACCATCGCGGTTGGACGGACGCACATATCTCGAATCGTTCTTCCAGGAGCCCGAGCGCAGGACATGGGCGCTGCAGTCCCCGCTGCTCCATTCCGAGCCGTCGCCGGGCGCGCCCTGATAGGTCTTGTGCCAGCAGTCCTCGACCCACTGATCGACACCGCCGCCCATGTCGTGGAGCCCGAACGGATTAGGCCTGAAGCTGCCAACCTTCGCCGGCTGCTCGGCCGCGGGATCACCGCAATCCTTGCAACCGGCCATGCCCGGCTGCAGCTTGTCGCCCCACCAATATTTGGTCTGCGTTCCGCCCCGCGCGGCATATTCCCATTCGGCTTCGCTCGGAAGCCGATAAGTCTTCTTCGTCGCCTGAGCGAGATAAGCCGCATATTGCTGCGCGTCGGTCCAACTCACATTTGTGACAGGCGCTTCGTCCTTGCCGATGGCGGTGAAGCCGCACGCCTTTGCAGCGGCGCACTCGTTCCATTCCTGCACGGTCACCGGATATTTGCCGATCGAGAACGGCTTGATCGTCACCTGGTGGACAGGACGCTCGGTCGGGTCGTCATTGCTTCCCATTGCAAAGCTGCCGCCGCGAATGGCGACCATCTCGGGTTCGCGGACGGGAGTTGCCGATTGACTCGGCGCCGGAGTGGGCGAGGGAGGCGACGAAGCCAACGAGGGAGAAGGCTGCGGCGTTTGCGGCGCCGCTTCGCGCGGCGGGCGCTGCGGGCTCGGCGATGCGGCCGGAGAAGCGGCGGGCAGGGCGGCCTGCTCGCTCATCTTGCCCGGCGCCTGCGCCAGCAGGTACCACAGCACGCCGGTGGCAATGATCAGCAGCGTGAGGCTCAGGAGGAAGATCAAGATATTCTCGCGCCGGCCCTTGGTCCTGCCGACCGCATCTGCATCCGGCAGCACGCGATAGACGCGCACGGGATCGGTGATGTTCTTGACTTTGCGGTCCCCCAGCGACTCGTAGCCGCACACGACCTTGTGCTTGATCTGCTCGTAGATCGCGCCGGAGATGTAGACCTGACCAGGCTCGGCAATGCCCTCGATGCGTGAGGCGATGTTGACGCCGTCCCCGTAGATATCGTCCGACTCAATGATGACGTCGCCCAGATTGACGCCAATCCGGTACTCGATCCGCGTATCCCTCGGAAGCGAGGCATTGCGCCCGATGAGGTTCTGCTGGATGACGATGCTGCATCGCACGGCCTCGACCGGACTGTCGAAAATCGCGATGAAGCCATCCCCCGTCGTTTTCACCAGACTTCCATGGTGTTCGACGATGCTGGGCCGGATGAGGTCCCGCTCGATCCGCTTGACGCGGACGTGCGTGCCCTCTTCGTCGGCCTGCATCAAACGACTGTAGGAAGCTATGTCACCGACTATGATGGCGGCGAGACGACGAGGCCCGACGCCGTGTGAGGGGGGTTCACCGTTGTTCCCGGATCGGAAGTTGCGAATTTCGCCCATAGCGGGACCCACAAAACTGCAAGGCGACGCAGCATACAACCCGTCAAAAGGATCGTTCGCGACGATATCACATCGATGAACGCACACAACATCGAAGCACTCGTCTGCATCGCCTTGCCGATTGAAATGCCATCCCAGATCACCTGCCGGTCGTGGACGCGGTCGCGGTCGATGACCCTCGTGCGTAGGGATAGGGCTTAGGGCCGGCGGCCAGAGCGCGCCGATCCCCGAACCTTCACATAACTTGCGACAATCGACTCCATGGCTTTTGACGTTCGGCGTCATCTCCGCGGTCAATCAGTGGTGCAAGCAAACTGCCGCTAGGCCGGCCTGCGTTATCGGCATCGATCTCTTGTCGGTGTGGCGCAGCGCAGCCCGCGTAACCGAGAACGGATTATCGCGCCGCGTTCGCTTACTGTTCGGCTTTGTTCACAACCCGAAAGCACTGATCCGGTTGTATTGCCCTGCGCGGAACACGCTGCCGATCTCGAAGTTAGGAGTTTCGTGACAAGAAGGTAGACTGCCCCGCCGTCGGCTCCCAACACCGGCGGCGGGCTTTTTGTGAGTAGCGTTAGTGCCAAAGCGTACCCGAGCACCGGCCAAGAAGCCGCGAGCTTCCATGCCGGGCTTCATCAGCCCCCAGCTGGCGACACTGAAGATGAAAGCTCCTTCGGGGGCTCAGTGGTTTCACGAAGTCAAATACGACGGCTACCGCATCCAGCTCCACATCGACGGCGACAGCCGTAAAGCCTTTACCCGCAACGGCCATAACTGGGTCAACCGGTTCTCGGTCATTGCCGGCGCCTTCAACATCGAAGGGCAAGCCATTGTCGATGGTGAGGTGGTCGTCATTCACCAGGGGCGAACCAACTTCTCCGAACTCCAGGCGGACCTCGGCAGAGGCGACCAGGACCGGCTGGTTTACTTCGCCTTCGATCTCCTCTGGCTGGACGGCAAGGACCTTCGCAGAATGGCTCAGCTTGCCCGCAAGGAGCTTCTAAAGGAGTTTATCGAGGCCAACGAGGTGGAGAGGCCCATCCTGTACAGCGAGCACCATGAAGGGGACGGGCAGGCGCTGTTCGAGGCTGCCAGCAAGCTGAACTACGACGGTATCGTCTCGAAGCGGGTTGATGCCCCGTACCGGTCGGAGCGGGTCGAGGCCTGGCAGAAGATCAAGACCGTCCAGCGCGAGAAATTCCCCGTCGTCGGTTTCGTCAAGGATCCGTCCGGCGTCGCCGCGCTCTACCTCGGCAAGCAGGAAGGGAAAGAGCTGCGGTATATGGGGAAGGTCGGCACGGGCTGGAGCCGGACGAAGTCGGCGGAGATCCGCAAGGCCCTGGATACCGTCGTCAGCCCGAAGCAAAAGCTCACTAAGCGCATCAAGAAACCGAAAGCCACCTGGGTTGAGCCAAAGTTCTACGCCGAGATCGAATACCGGGACATCACCTCTGAAGGCCTGCTGCGCGCCAGTTCGTTCAAAGGGTTGTCCAAGAAATAACTGATGTACATTTGACGCCTCAGCACGCGAGCTAGTGATACCTCTGCGTGAGCGATGAAGATACACTGGCCTTGAAGCGCCAACGCTCCAAGCAGACGGGCTCTGTTGAAGCCTCTCGCCATTGCTGCCAAAGGCAGGACAAGCTCACAACGGGACCAAGCAGGGCTCTTGCTCAAGCGCACCTTTAACGCAGATTAAGCGATCAGCGCAGAGGCGCCAGCTTCATGCGCAGCGGTAGGAACGGGGCGAAGCAGGTCAAGTTTTCCAAGTATATGCAACCTCCCCAGACTAGGCCTCCGCCCTTCCGGAGGCCTTCCTTTTGGGAACACACCGTTCTTACGGGCGTTTTCCTTGCCAGTGAGTGGAGTACCGGCATGCCGGACCGCGTAACCCAAGCGGTCAAAAAAGCCCAAGCCATCCTGGCCCGCTATGTCGAGCCTCGTCTCCAGCGACGAGCTGCAGAAGGCCGTCGACAAGGTAGGCAATTCGGCCGCCGCGGTTCGCAAAGAATTGGCGGTGTAACCGAGGCGCGCGGTATGCTTGCGATCTTTGGAGCAAGGCCCGCGCGCTTTTTCATGCCATGACCGATCCCAACTGTCCCATCTGCTTTGGCTTAGGCTTTGTCTGCGGACCGGGCATGGAGCGCAGAGCTCGGCTGCCAGTGTGGTGCCGGTGACCCGTGCAATGGCGCTAAGCAGAGCCTACTGACTGCCTACCTGGAGCCCGCGGAGACATGGTGAAAAATGAGGGCGGTCACAGCGCCCATGAGCAGCGTACGCTAATGCGACATGTCGTCCCCTGTTTGAAACGTGCCAACGTCGCAGTCACAAGTTTTCAGCACTTTCGCGGAAATGTTCGGAGATGCGCACGTTGATGCAAGGGCAGGGTTTAGGTTGGAGAACAGCCATGCGAAAGCTTTCCTTGGCACTTGTTGCCACGCTGCCACTCATTTCGATACCCGCTGCCGCGCAGCAAACCGGCGCGACGTCTCAGGCTGGTGTGAACCAAAACGTGCAAACTGAAGCCGACAAAGGCATAAAAACCCGCAACTCCGGTGAATCTGGCTATGTCGCCAATCAGGACAAGCCCGGCGCCGCTTCCCATGCGCCCGGGGAGACAACCAGCACGGCAGGAACGACAACCGGAAGCAGTACACCGAACGATCAACCAAACATCAACAGTTCGCAGGCCGACTACAATGCTTCCCTAAAGGACGGCTCCGCGCTGAAAAAATAGCGAAGCGAGACTGCTTGGAGAACAGGCGTGGAAGTTTCGAAGCACAATGGAGATCGCGCGTGACGCCAACGCCATAAGAACTGAAAGTCGCCATGGGCCGTTGGGGTCTCGAGCAAATGGATCGCCAATTAGGCCTTCGATCCGAGGGTAAAGAGTTGTCGGCCTTAGACGAGAGCGAGATGGCGCTGGCACGGCGGCACGTGGCCGTGGAGGCTCTGGCTGCGATGGAGATAGAGCTCGTGGCCAATGAAACCATGATCCAGCCTCATTTGAGACTGGAATCGCCGATCAATATCTCTCGCGCTAGAGCGGGGGAGACTGGGGGACGTGGCGAATGGGCGGCGACGTAACGTCTATACTGCGCAGATATTGGTCGAGGGCAGTCCTGTGCGGTGCAAGGTCCGGCACCTCACGGATTCCTCTGCGATCGTCCAAGTCGATAGCGCGCCTATCGTCCCCGCGGCATTTGGGCTTCGCGTTCCATGTGCTGGCTTGAATGTCGATTGCTCCGTTGTATGGCGTGATGAGCGCCGTCTCGCTGTGAAGTTTCTGAACTGATCGCAACGTCTTTGTCGACGCGAGCCCGACGGTCTTGATATCCAGGGATGCTGATCCCGAGGTGACGTGTAAAACTCAGCGCATTCGATCCCGCGCGCGTCTTTTCTTACCGGCTTGGTGCCGTGAAGCGGAGTCGTCCTGCGCAGGTGAGGCCTGAGGGGTTGCCGTATTCCGACAAGACATCCAAAATTTTGTGCGGCCCTCACGACCTATACGAGTTCAAGGACCTAAGGATCGCAATCGCCGCCGCTCTCGGGCGATCAAAGTTCCGCGCATCTCCGCTGGATCGCGAACCAAGGTCGTTGATCGTCTGCGAGATTGAGTCGCCCGACGTCGCGGTCGAACTGCGGGCGCGGCTTCTGAAGGAGATTGGGAAGCGGCGCCTATACATGAAAGGCTCTGAATGAAGAGCCTGACGACCTTCTCGATTATTCTTTCGCACCTGCCACAGAACGTCTCGTCGCCGAACAACATGGTTTGCGACTAACAACGAGACGGCGGATACGGCAAGCACGAGGACAAGAAGATCCAAAATCATCCGAGCCTCAAACTCTCAATCACTTCACGGCGGCACCCGAAGTCGCCGAGCACCGCGCGCGGCTAATGAGCGGACGGAAATCAGTCCTGAGCTAATGCCTTCCGGCAGATCAAGAGCGATGGCAGCCGCAGCCAAATAGCGCGCCACAGCCCTACGTCCCGGCTTCTAATAATACCGATTTAAATAGTCTGAATTAACTAAGTCGATTTCGCAAGCGCCCGTCAGTTCGTTTGAGGGAACCTCGGCCAAAAAAACCTATTTTCGAAAAGCGGAAATACGTATACTAGTATTCTATTAATCTATCTTTTTTGCAGGATCTGACTGATTTGTGAGGGGCCAATGGATGCTTTTTGTAGCCCACGTCGCCGCCATTTTTCTGAGGAGCTCCAAAAGCTAAACGACTTGATGCTGGAGGTCCAGCGGCTGCGCAGGCGCGTTGCGCTAGCAGAGATCCAACTCCAAAAGCGGGCAGTCGCTAAGAAAGCCCCCCTTGCGACAAGGCGAGGCTTTAGGCTCGTCGTAGATGCGGGCGTCGGAGAGACGGCCATTTCTACGTAATTCCTTCCTTGGGAGATTCCAATGAGCGTGGCTCTTCCCTATGCCGGACTTGTAGTGTGTTTCGCAGTGTCGAGTTGGCTTACACTTACTTACATGCTTTAGCCCGCGCCGGCGGTCGCCCCTGTTCGTTGCTCAATCACACCGAGCAGCGGTTTCGACCATGTGTTGACCACTCCGAGAACGCCATCGACGAAAGCCAGGCAATCCTCGTCGGCTGTGACCGCGAGCAGCGATTGTGGAGCCCGTGGCCTCCAAGCCGCTAGCACCAGCCTTGCTTTTGTCTGAGTTCCAGTATTGTTTTTAGCTTTGGGAAAGGGAGACGTTACGTGGCTATGGGGACAGTGAAGTGGTTTAATCCGACGAAGGGTTACGGGTTCATTCAACCTGACAACGGCGGCAAGGACGTCTTCGTCCATATTTCGGCGGTTGAGAAAGCCGGCTTAAGCAGCCTCAATGAGGGAGCCAAGGTCAGTTTTGACGTCGTGAACAATCGCGGAAAAGACTCGGCGGAAAATCTGCGCGTCGGGTGAGCCCTCCAAACGCGCCGTGAAGATAGGCGCCACACCGAAAAGGCCGCAGCGGCGGACCACTGCGGCCAGCCGGGTAAAATGAAGACGTGAATATTGATTCCAGCCCCGGCAAGACAAGCCTAGAGCGACAGTGCGGGGGCGCAATGTCGTCGATGTCACACTTATGGAAAACTTAAACGTCAGTCTTGCTGACTTGCTGACTGAGGGAGGGCCCGCCGGGGCTGGCGGTAGCGAGCCCTCAACCTCTAGCACGAGGCCGCGAGATTCAGCGGCGCATCGCAAGACGAATAATCTGCACCCGAGCGTGTCAGATTGATGTCAAACCAGTATCGAAATTCGGCAGGTCGGTTCTGTGTGAGCCAGCGAGCTTTCAATCACCGCTGATGGCCCAGACCAATTCCCAAGTAGAGCGCCTTCTGACGTAGCGAGCCCTCGGTTCGCTTGGTCATCTTGGCTATTTTCATGACAGGCGTTCGTGCCTTTCAGTGCGCCTTGAGTTCCTTGACGTCGGACGTGGTCCACTCGCGACGAACTACTTGTTTCTTCTTCGGCATGCGGCGCTCCTTCAATGTTGAAGGCGCGGTCTCACAACATAGTGCGCAGTTCGCAACCAGCGCACTTAGAGCTACACCTCGTCGTTGTGCTTGCGCGAATGCAGCGCGTTGAAGTCCGAGACGCCGTCGACGCCGAGCACCACAGCCTCACCGTCAATGACGAATTGCTGCTCTCGGTTCTTCAGCGCCGCCTGGACGATCCAGGGGAAGCGCTTCGTCCAGTCATGGCCGGTCCTGGTGATCAGCCGCACGGCTTTGCCCTGGCGCTCGACGCGCAGGCGGTAGCCGTCATATTTGACTTCGTGAATCCAGTCGGGACCAGCAGGCACGGCCTTTGCCGCCGTGGGCAGGCAGAACTCGAACGCTTTCAACATGGCCAACAGATAGGTTGCGGGACGGCTTTTTGGAGTCTGCCGGCCTAGTGCATTCAGCGGATGGCCGTCTGATGTCCGGTTTACCGCCAACAGCGGCCGAAGAGCGGATGGTCTGCGAGGTCGGAGATGGGCCAACGGCGGAAGTGACTCAGCGCCAAATGATCGCGTCGACGACGATGATGGTGCGAGCCATCGGCCCGTACTTATGGGAGTCAATGGACTCTGTGACGTGCTTGATCGATCAGCGCCTCGACCTTCGGCACTATGCGCGCAACAACAGCTTCGATCCCTGCCGCGTTTGGCTTGAAGTCGCCGATCTCCTTCAGCGACGGTTCGCTTACAAACGCGTCATCAAATGCAGGGTAGAATAGCACATCGTACTCGCTGGCAAGACCGGAGAACATGGTCGCAAAGGCACTCTTGTGTTCGTCGTCCAACTTGGTGTGAGGCGCTGCTCCGCAAAGAAGCACGGCGATCCGCCGCGCTTTTAGGTTTTCAATAATTGTTGCCAGGGACTTGCGCGTGATGTTTGGCTCGACGGCAAAGACCATATCAACCGCACCGAGTACCAAGATCACCGCATCGGTATCCTCGGGAACCGAGCGATTCAAGCTGGCAAGGCCCCTTGCTGCTGTGTCATTCCCCTTTCCTGCATCAACAACCGTGACCGATTGACCTTTGGCCTTCAATGCAAATTCAAGTCTGTCGGAGAACTTGCGCCCAACGGGAAGATAGTAGCTGGTAGCCAGAGCATCGCCGAGTGCGACGATTTTGATTACCCGTTCTTCGGAACGCAGGGCTGTTGGTGGCAGCCAAGTGGCAGCAGCCGCTCCGCCCAAGATGATGAACTCGCGCCGTCTCATTGCCGACCCTCTGGTCAGACACGCATTCTATTCGCATGGACAGATTGGTGGAAGAGGCTGATGTCGTATTCGGGTCAAAATGCGAAGAACTCGACCTGAGCAAATCTTGTCCGCCATGCCTCAATAAGCGGACCTCGTGGAGCGATGCTGCCACTTCGCCGAAGGGCCAGACCCAGACATGACTTGGGCACTCGCGTCGAATAACTTAGTCGACGCAAGAGATTTTTGGTTCACCTTCTCAAAGGCGGCTAAACGCCACGCTTAAAGCCTCTGATTGCCCGTATTTGCTCATACAACTTAGGTCTAGTTTGCGGTCGGAGAGGCGATGCCGGTCGCGCATCTTTTGACGAAGGGACGCCCTCATGTTCACAAAACGCGATTTTCTTCGCTCCGCCGCCCTAGCATCAATTACGGCGTCAATGGCCAATTCCGTCTTGGCGCAGGCGCAGACAAACCCCTCGTGGCCTAATCTGTTCGAAGCCAAGGCCATCGCTGCGCATTTCGCTGATGGTGAGCGGCGATTTCAGGCGATCGTGAGCAGCTGTTTCGCGCGATGGTGAGCAGCGGCTTTGACCGACATGGGTGATTGGT
>NZ_JADPIX010000008.1:0-33131 GCF_023073155.1 Bradyrhizobium sp. 45
GGAAAAAATCTTCGCCGGTGAAGAACTGGAAATAAGGGTCGTGGACCCAGCGCTCGCACACCCCCTCATCGGACAGCCCGTAGATATGCTTGAGCAACAACAGCCCGATCATGAAGCGGGTCTCGATCCCGGGCCGGCCGTTCTCGCTGTAGAGCGGCGCGATCTCGCCGTCGATCCAGTCCCAATCGATCTTGCCGGCAAGCAGAACCAACTCGTGCTTCAGATTGATGATCTGGTCCAGCCGCGCCCGGAACAGATCGTTCGATCCCGTCGTCCTGTGCTTCTTCGGTCGCATCGGCCCCTCCGATGCACCACAGAATCATGGTCCGCAGCGAAAGGGAATCCACAAACGAAAATTGCAAGGTTTGGGGGCCTCAAGCCCCCAATCCCTGCAATCTCAAATGCCGCCGCAACCGGAAAACTGACTCCTGCTCAATCGCTTAGTGCCTTGTTCACGGACGACGACGTCAGGGACGATGAACGGCCCTCATGATGGTTAATCCGCACCACCACTTTGGCAGTTCAGTCGGGCGGACCAAAACCGTTTGAAAGCGCAAAGGCCACCAGGAGTCCGAAAACGACCAGTACTCCCGTGAGTTTGCGATCGCCCTCGACCGCCTCGGGGATCATCGTATTGACGACCATCGTCAGCAGTGCGCCCGCTGCAACCGCGTCGACCGTCGCCACAACTGCCGGCGGCGCGCCGCCCAGAAACGCAGCACCAGCCATTGATGCCAACCCGGAAAGCACCGCAATAGCGCTCCACAATCCGAAAATGTAGCCGGCCGACCTTCCGGCAGATCGCATTCCAAGCGCGCTGGACAGCCCTTCGGGAAAATTCGAGAGGAAAATTGCGGCGAGCATGGCGATGCTGACGCCTCGGCCGCTGAGTAGCCCGAGGCCGAGGACAACACTTTCGGGAATTCCATCCAGTAGTGAGCCGATGGCTATGGCGAGGCCACCTCCTTCGCCCGCCTTTCTCTGCTCGTTGCCGGAATGTTTACGGCAATGGCCGCCTTGCTGGGAGACGATCCAGTCGGCGACAGCGTAAGAGACCGATCCAGCGAGTGCGCCCCCCACGATTGGCCAAATACCGCCCTCACCGAAGCCATCCTCCAGCAGATCGTAAGTCACGGCCGATATGAGAACTCCGCAACCAAACGACATGATTCCGGCGGCAACAGTTCGGGGCATCTTCAGCAGAAAGGCTACTGCAGCACCTGCGATCAGCGACGAGGCTCCCAACAGTCCCCACAAGCCGGCGGTGAGCGCTAGGGACATCGAGGAATCAAGCCTCTCGCGTTGGCGGAGCCACCACTGGACGTCCCGCGACCGTCGACCGCTCGCCGGCCTGTTCGACGCCACTCCGAACGCAACGCCACCTGAACAGCCGCGTTCCTAAGCAGATCTGGCTGAAGCGCACCTAAGAAGCAGGCGGGGCGCCGAGACGAGCATCGGCCGAGATCCGCAAAGCTGGCATTCCCACAACGTCATAAGTTGCGGACGCCACGGAGATTCCCTCTTCATCCAGGCCCGATAAGATGTCCCGGCTGATTGCGTCTTTCAGCTCGCGAACACCGTGCACGGGAGCGAGAAAGCGAAGCGTCAGCTCAAGCCAATTGTCGGTCAAGCGCCAGTAAACGCAGGGCTCAAAATCCGACATCGTGTGCCCATAGACGCGCTTCATCTCGTCGGAGAACTCTTCCGCCCTCGACTTGAAACCTGCGGTATGTGCCTGCGCGGCATCGACCAGCAACCGCTCGACCTTTGCTCGGTCATCCTGGTACCGCACCGGCAGTTTAATCTCATCCCAAATGAACGGGAATTCGCGGGTGTAGTTGTAGACCGGCTCGTCGAACACCTTGCTGTTCGACACAGTCACGATGCGCCCCGTATATTGCCGGCTTCTAATCCACATTGCAGGCGAATCCGACTGGGCGGGTGGGGGTTGCCCCATTTCAAGAATGGTAGTCTGCATGAAACTCAGCGCGATCACGTCTCCGCGGACGCCTCCCATTACGATGCGATCACCAAGGTTGAATGTTCTCCCCCTTAGGATCACGAAGTATCCTGCCGTTGCTGTGATGACCTTCTGCAAAGCGAAAGCGAGCCCAGCCGATAGAAGGCCAGCGGCCGTAGCGAGTCGCGCGGGATCATCAAACCAGATCGAGAGCACACCGAAAACGAGGGTCACAGCAAGCACGAGATTGATCCCCTGCCGTACCCAAAACAGGACTCCGTGCCAATTGACCAGTCCTTGCCCGAGCGCGATGACCTTACGCAGTCCCCACCCGAGCGCAAGCACGCACCCTACCAGACCTATCGTCAAGAGCAGCTTATGTGCGTTTTCGGGCGTCGCGCCGATCAGAGGGACACCGAAAAGCCTGAACCCAGGTGCGTTTGAGGACTCCACCTCTGCTCTCATGGCGAATTGAAGACGCTGTGACGACGCCCCGGAAGCCGCTGGGTTCCTCGGGAGCTTGTCGGCCACAATCCGCAACTGGAAACTTCAGGAAAGCTAGGGACGAACGAGCGGAGTTCATCCTTTAGCGCCCTACATGCGTTCCTTGACGCCTGCCTCTACAAGCCACCAGTTTACCGGGTAGCTCGTGAAAAATCCCGCGATCATCGCAATCTGCATCATGAACCAAAACTCTGGCATCGACGGCTCGAGCCTCACCCCGAAGAGATTCCTGAAGATCGCGAACTGCGCGATTGCCATAAAGCCGTACATACCGATCTGCCAGGCAGTCAGTGAGAGAGTGTCTGCCTTCACGGCCTGAACGATTCCTGCGCCCGGTGACAAGCCGCGCATCGGTTTGATCGTGAAGTACTGAAATGCGACGCCGAGCACGAAGGCGAACAGGTAATCCACCACCCAGATGGCGAACATCTTCTCTGAAAAGAGGCTTTTCCATCCGGCCCAGATTGCAATCACCGGAAACGCAAGCGCAAGGGTTTCAGCGATGATGTCCCCGAGAGTACATCCGGCTCCGCAGTGCATGGCACCTTTTGCAACCATGACAGGGAAAGGAGTGCCCTTCTTGCTATCGGAGTGCTCATTTATCTCAGCCGCATCACGCGCTGCAAGCCGCCCAAATTGGTAGTACATCCACAAGGTCAGTACGGTGCCGAACAGACCGTTGACTGGCCAGACGACATTCATGATCCACATGCGCTGTGGATGCCGGATCAGGTCGATCACGATTACGATCGCGCAAACAAGTCCGACGGCCAGACTAGCCAGCGCCATATCTCTAAGCCAAATTGGAATCATGGCTCCTCCGTTGCTCGGAGAAGCAAACGTTCTGAAGATCGCTTTCGTTCAAGTCGAGCCTTGGAGTTGGGCAGGATCAAGAGCTTTATCGCGAGCGAGCTCTCTGCAGAAGTCGTATTCGATGTTCAACTCCGCAGACGGCGGCCGATCTGCCTATCATACTCGCGCTGTATCAATCCAGAGCACGAACAGGCAAAATGCTCCAGTCGAGCCCGGTCGACCAGAGCTATCGCTGCTCGGGTGTTGCGGATGATGCCGGCCTGTTCGAACGTCTCGAGACATTCGCTGACACTGGCCCGACGAATCCCGAGTAATTGAGCTAAAACAGCATGCGTGATCGACAGTTCTCCAGAGTCCATTGCGTTTGCCGCGACCAGAAGCCAGCGGGCAAGTCGCTGCTTGACGGAATGGAGCGAGTTGCAGGCTCCCACCTGTGACGTTTGAAACAAGACAAGATTGATGTAGGAGAGGATCACTCCACGAAGGGCCCCAAGATCGTCAAGCGCGGCGAGAAAGGCCGGCGTCGGAATTCGCAGTGCCGTTCCGCCCACCTGAACGACCCGACGGTGCGGCGGCATCGGATCCTCCGGCGCCAAAACGCAGGGGGCGCCGATCATTCCCTCGGAGCCAACCAGCCAAGCCTCGACGAAGCGCCCGTCATCGACCTTCGCCGAGACCGATACCAGACCGCTGCCAAGAAAGTAGACATATTCCATCGGCAAGCGCCAATGGTGAAGGACCTGACGCGGCTTGAGTTCGACATCCATCCCGATCGACCGGAGCACTGTCAGCTCCATTTCTGGGATGCAGCGCAGCAGCTTGTTACGTGCTGCCAAGGGGCGAACGCGGCCTTCAGGTGCAGTCGATGTCGGAACTAGGCCTGTCGCCTGACCGTCCTGCATTGCTGTGCTCCCCGCACCCCGGGATCGATCGGAACCGTCCACAGGTCTGCGAAGAATACGCATCGGGTCATCGGCGGTTCCTTTTTCAGGATTACAACTATTGTCCGTGTCCATCACCCCGGTTTGAGGCCTTCTGCTCGAACCGAAGGGCTGCTCGGACCAATGCCAAATGGCTTAATCCCTGCGGGAAGTTGCCGGCAAGGCGTCGATTACGAACGCTGAACTCCTCGGCCAGAAGTCCCAGTTCGTTTCGCGCCCGCAAGAGGTGCTCAAGGGTGCGCTCCGCTTCCACCCGCCTGCCTTGCATAAGCTGACATTCCGCAAGCCATCCGCTGCATGTGAGGAATGCTCCCTCACGAATCCCATCCGACGTCCTGCGGTGGACGTAGCCCTCATGTACGAGCTCGCGCTCGATCGTCGCGATGGTCTTGTCGATGCGACGGTCCGTGATTGGTAAAAAACCCACAAGCGGAAGATTGAGCAAACTCGGATCCACTCCGTCAGATCCGTAATACTCCACGAACGCCTGTCGTTCAGAGTCGAACGCCTTCTCGCATATTTCGCGATGCATCCGGTCCCGAAGTCCATTCATTCGCCTAACAAAGCCGCCGTCTGCCGATTGGTAGAGATCCCCACGGCGGACGAACCGATCCACCGCGGCCCATGCAGAGACTTTGGAATAGGTGTAGTGCTGCGGATTCCCTCTCGATTCCCACAGACCGTGGTCGGGCTCGTTCCAGACCCGCTCGACGTGAGCGATCACGGCCGCAACCAGATTGCCTTCACGGTCGGTCGGGGCAATGCCTGCCTTCGCCGCCGCAGCCACCGCATCCAGCAGTTCGCCGTAGACGTCGAGCTGCCGTTGGGCGGCGGCGGCGTTGCCAATTCGGACCGGCCTCGCTCCTCTATAACCGGGTAGCCAGGATGCGGTCCACTCCTCCAACCGCCGCGAGCCGTCCACCCGGTACATGATCCTGATCTTCTCGGGTTCGCCACCAGCGGCCCGGAGAAGCCAGTCGCGGAATGCCTTGGCTTCCTCGTGATACCCCGCGTCGAGCAGAGCGGTTATCGTAAACGCCGCATCACGCAACCAGCAATAGCGGTAATCCCAGTTCAGGTCCTCGGCGGGCGCCTCTGGAAGCGAGGTAGTCGGAGCGGCAATGATGCCGCCTGTAGAGCGATAGATCATCGCCTTAAGGGTCAGGAGCGAGCGCCTGACGGCCTCGGGCCATCGCGTTTTGATCGTGAACTTCGCGATCCAGCTGCGCCAATATTCTTCTGTCGATCGCAGCGCTGCGTCCGCCGCAATCGGCGGAGGTGGTGCCGCAGTTGCGCTGCCATATCGCAGACAGAACGCGATCTCTTCGCCTTCACTCACCTCCACTTCCGAAACGATGCACGTGCCCCGCTGCGAAACCCGCGTCGGCGCGTGTAGAACGACAAGATCGGGACCCACGAACGCCACGGCTCGATCATGACCGATTTCCAGGGCAGGTCTCAACGACCCGTAGTCGAAGCGAAGATCCAGCTCGCTGCGCAAGCTGACCATCCCGGCAAGGCCCCGAACAATCCGGATTACGGCAGAGGCGTCGTTCTCAACCGGCATGAAATCAATCAGCCGGACATGGCCCGTTGTCAGCACGAAATCCGTCTCCAGGACGAGGGTATCGTCTCGATACCGACGGCTGGATGAAGTGATGGCATCGACCGGTGCGAGCTTCCACCATCCGTGTGAGCTCGTACCGAGTAGCGCCGCAAAGCACGCATCCGAATCGAAGCGCGGCCAACACAGCCAATCGATCGAGCCGTCACGGTGAACAAGGGCCGCCGTCTGGCCGTCTCCGATCAGGCCGTAGTCCTCGATGAGCTTCACCGCCACGGGAAGCACTCATCCAAACCGCACATTGCGTTCACGCCTGCGAGAGGCGCGCCTCTGTGCAGTCAGAGCCAGTGCAACCGTCCCCAGCAGCGCCGCCAATGGAGCAAGTCGCAGCATGCTCGCAGACCCGACGAACGCTCTGTTGGTCGCTTCCGAATCGAAGCTGCCCCTCATACGATGGAGACCATGCAGCGGCCGGTCGAGATTGTCCGGCCGGCTTCCGTCTATTGGGCGATCCGTCTGTTGACCGCTGATACAGGTTTGGGCGAGATAGCGGTCCAGCAGCCCTGGCAGGATCATGTTGCCGAAAATCACCTTGAGAGTGCTGAAACCGATCCAATACTCCCTGGCGGGCGTTTGAGCCGCATCATATACGACATTCGCGATCACCTCGGGCTCAACCACGGGCGCCACCGGCCGGGGGGAATGAGACATATGCGCCCTTGCCCAATCGAACTGCGGTGTATTCACCGCCGGCAGCTGAAGCATCACGAGGTTGATCCTGCTCTGCTCGTGCCTTAGCTCGCTCCGGAGCGAATCGGTGAAGCCGCGAATGGCGTGCTTGGCACCGCAATAGGCCGACTGCAGCGGGATCCCACGATAGGCCAGCGCCGATCCGATCTGGATGATCGTGCCCCTATTGGCGGGCCGCATGTGGCCCAGAGCCGCCATCGTGCCGTGCACGAACCCGAGATAGGTGACATCGGTGACGCGGCGAAATTCATCCGGCGTCATGCGCCAGACCGGCGAAAACACCGTCACCATAGCATCATTGATCCATATATCGATCGGACCGAGCGTCGACGCAATACGATCTGCGGCCGCGAAGACAGCGCTGGCATCCGCAACGTCGAGAGGCATCACGACAGCCCGTCCACCCACGCCCTCGATCTCGCGCCGCACCTCTTCGAGAGCCTCCGCATCTCGGGCGATCAGACCGATGGCGTAACCGGCGCGGCCGAAACGATGGGCGATGGCCCGTCCAACCCCGGCCGATGCCCCGGTAATCACGACGACTGGGCGTGATCGGCCTGGTACCTCACGCCCGCTCTCTTCGCTTCGCATTGGTACACCTCTTCATTGCGGCACGGCCGGGTAGGCAATGGTCGAGAGTAGCGCCATCCCGGGTTGGCGCGACTCCAGTCTGGTATGCTGGACGATGAGCGGCGCACTCGCTTCAATCAGGGAGGCGTAGCTCGTGTCGCGTGGGACGGGCGCCGGATCCGTCAAGTCGTTGAAGCGCAGATGCAACGTCCGCCGAGCTGGCACCTTCACCCGGTAGGGGCCGACCGGATCTCTGTTCTCAAAAAACAGAGTGATCTGAACGTCGGCATCTTTCTCGCCAACGTTCAGAAAGCAAGCAGCTTCGTGAGACACGAGATCATGCGCATCGCTTACGCTGTCGCTTGGGATATAGCCTTCTGGGATGGCCCACAGCGTGCGTCCGATACTCTGCATTGTCATCGCTCCAGCTTGATCAACGCCAGCCCGGTCACAGGGTCGCGCTCCTTCTGAAGATGCGTGGGGCTTTCGGTTACGATCACCTCGAGGGTGGGACGCACCCAGCCCGATCCCAGATGGCCGGCGAGAGCCGTACCGTCGCGCCGGCCGACGACAAGATGAATGTGCACGGACGGTTCGCCCGAAGGCGAAACCGCGACATCACCGACAAGCGAGGCAACTTCTACCTGTTCGTCCACACGGTTCTCGAGGTAAGATTTACTTTCCCAATCGAAGTATTTCAGCATCAGACCGCTGAATGCTCCGATGCCGGTCACTTGCGCTGCAGAAAGCCGCTGCTCTGCCGCAAACGACTTGAGGCTTTCCATCGCCTCATCGCCGCTGTCGAGGACGACCGCAAAAGTTCGCTGCGGGCCGTCATTGAGAAGCTTGTGCCTCATCCTCATCCTCCTAGTTCAATCTGATCTCTCCCAGTCGGGACAGGGTACGGATTCGGTCTGCCGTGCGGCATGCAATTCCCTGGATCGTGAGGGAAGGATTCGCGCCGCCCACGGTGGGAAAAACGGAGCCATCGCAGATCCACAGATTGGGGATGTCCCAGCTGCGGCAATCTGCGTTGACAACGCTGCTGTCCGGTCGATCGCCCATCCGGGCCGTTCCATTGAGGTGACAGGTGTCGTCTTCCTGGACCCAAATGTTTCTGGTGCCAATTGCGCCCAGAGCTCGGCTCATGAAGGCGATCGAATGATTGATCAGGCGCTTGTCATTGTCGCACCAGGAATAGGTCACGCGCGGAATTCTGAGCCCGTACTGATCTAGTTCGTCCGCCAGAGTGACGCGGTTGTTTTCTTGGGGCAGCATCTCGCCCACGATTTTCAAGCCGACAACGTGATTGTAGCGCTTCATCTCCTCGACCAGCCGTGCTCCCCACAGACCGTGCGCCGTTGCCTGTGTGTTGGCCCAGAGCTGCGGCAAAGGGCCTTGGCTCATGTAGGCGTAACCGCCAAAGAAGTCCTTCCCTTCGTCCTCGTAATTCCAGTGCTCGGTGATTGCCAGGGACGGAGGTCCCTTGTACGAGCGAACTTCTTCGTCCATCTCGCCCCACACGGCCTGGTTTGCCTGTGCCATGAGGTTCTTGCCAACAAGTCCGGTACTGTTTGCCAGGCCGTTAGGAAACTTGTTGTTTGCCGAATTCAGCAAGAGCCTCGGCGTTTCGATCGCATAGCCAGCCACCACCACGTTGCGTGCCTTTTGGAAGTGCCACTTGTTTTGACGGTGATAATGGACACCGGCGGCGAGGCCATCCGCGTCGGTCTCGATCCGGCCGACCATGGCGAGATCGCGAATCTCGGCGCCGGCAGACAGAGCGCGCGGAATCCAGGTCACAAGGGCACTTTGCTTAGCATTGGTCGAGCAACCGGTCACGCAGAAGCCGCGATAGACGCAGGGATGCGCGAGACCACGCGGCGCAGAGAGGGTTGCAAGCGGTGTTTCCGTCCAGGCAATACCGAGGGCTTCACAGCCGCGCGCGAGCGCGCGGGCTGCAGCGTTGAGCGGATGGGCGCGATAGGGATAGCGCGGACGCGGCGGCCCCCAAGGATAGCTGACAGGTCCGGATATTTTGAGGGCCTGCTCGACCTCCGTATAGTAAGCCCACATCTCGCGCCAATCGATGGGCCAGTCCGCACCGTATCCGAGTTTGGTCCTTGCTTTGAACCATTCCGGCCGGAACCGAAGCGACACCATTGCGAAATGCACCGTCGAGCCCCCAACGGCCTTGCCGCTGTTATTGCTTCCGAGCTGCAGGGGATTGTCGCCATCGACGATACGATCATCGGTCCAATAAAGCTTGGTTTGCTCGGACTCGTCGGAGGCGAAATCCTCCAAAGGGCGAAAGTAGGGTCCGGCATCCAGGGCAACCACCGAGAAGCCGTATTCGGCCAGTTTGCAGGCGAGTGTCGCACCGCCGGCGCCCGTCCCGACGATCACGAAGTCGACCGTTTCGTGGTCGGCATATCCTTTCATGCTCACCCAGCCGCCGGGCCGGAAGACGTCGGGCGCGCGACCGTGGCGTGCGCGGGGAGTGTGCCGGGGATCATCGGACATTGCGATTGACCCTCAGAGCGTCAGCCTCGCGACCCGGCTTTGCTTCGGCCGCCTCCCACGGATCCCGATCGTTGAAATCGAGGCGCACGTAGCCGCGCGGACTGGCCGGTCCGCCCCAGCCAATCTCGCTCCAGGAGATCGGGTGTGCGTAATACGCCAGAACGATGTCGCGCAGAAGTCGGTGCTTGAAAAAGGTTCTCGACGGCATGCCCGCCCATTCGGGTGATTTCAACTCCCCAGCTTCGCAGAAGCGCAGCAAAGAGTCTTGCTCGGGGTCATCGATTTCCGTGAAGCGATTCACATAGCGGGCCCGCGCCTCCGCATCGAGAGCTTTCAGCCCGGTTCGCCAAGCTTCGTCGTCGCGTGGCAGACCGGCGGTCCGATAACCGTCCATGACACCATCGTCGAGCTTTCGGTCAAGCAGCGCAGCAACGGGAATCGGCGATCTTGATGAAGGTTGCGGTACGACGCGGTCGGCGACAGCGGCGAGGGTTTCGAATTCTTCCCTGGTGAAAAAGCGCGGCTCGTCAGCTACCCTCAGGCGAGCTGCCACCACCTGCCGGGTCTTGTCATTCCAGGACGGGCTCCGCCATTTCGCAAGGACGTCGTAGCCAGGGTAAGGGTCCCCAGCGCGGCGCTCCGCCTTCCTGTCAAGCATCCCGCGCCTCTCTCATCAGTTCGAGCGCCGCGAGCCCCGCCAGTGCAAGGCCTAAAAAACTGGGGGGCGCCGGCAAGGGCGGTCCATTGAGAATGTTCTGGCTCCAGTTGCGCCAGCCTCCCATGTTTCGTGAGATTCCATACGCGTGGAAGCCAACGCCGATAAAACCCATTGCGGCAAGCAATCGCATCCACCATCGCGCGAGGCCGCGCGTCCGCCCTCCGCCGTTTAACACGGCACCGGCGAGCAAACCGGCCCCGATGGGCGGGATAGTGACGGGAACGGCCATGAAGGGGTTGTGAAAGGCACCGCGAAAATGGAGCAGACCTGCTTCTCCCGTGGTGCCGAGCAGGCCCAGCGCAGTTACGGTAGCGACCGTCTCGCCCGCAGGAAGGTTGAACACCCGGTGAGGTCGTTGACGTCCATTGGCGCGCACCCGTTCCGAGCAGAAGCCCAACAGCCCGGAAAGCAGAATAGCCATGGGAGCTCCGAGGGGGGCCCCGTAGAAGACATTTTGCCAGCTAAACCCGCCCACCTTCTTCCTCACGTTGTAGATGTGAAAGCCGGTTCCAAGCAGGCCAGTGGCAGCTGCCAACAGATACGATGTATCGCGTGCTCTATGCGCGGCCGGACGCATGTCAGCCGTGCCGTGCAGGCTCATGGCCAGTGTCAGCCCGGCAACGACGAGCGGGGTGAACATCGCCTTGTTCTTGAACGACCCCCGGTAATGCTCAACGGCACTGTCTGCAAGCACCGATGCAGCCAGCGTACCCGCCGCTCGATTCAACCGCCGCGCCGCCATGACGGTCTCTGTCTCGCCCCATCTCAGACGCGAGGCCGGACGAGTTAACGACGATTGCACCCGTGCGCGCTCTGCTTTGCTTCCCGCGACGTGGGGGACACGGCGCGCTCTCTCAATTTCGGCTCGGTTAGATCGCATAGCGTGCAGCGTCCGCTTCCTTGAATATCAAACCATTCCCTGGTCGCGCCAGGTCGGGCTCGATCGCCCCATCACGTGGCGTCGGCGCGCCCTCGAAGAGCATGTGCTCGATGCGAACGTGGTCGTGAAACCATTCCAGGTGCCGCAGCCGCGGCGCCGCGCAAGCGGCGTGAAGATGCAGAGCGGGTGCGCAATGACCTGACAGGTCGATGTGGTGCGCCTCGCAAAGCGAGGCTATCTGCAGGAAACCCGTCACGCCGCCACACCGTGTAATATCCGCTTGCTGCACGTCCACGGCGCCGGATTCGAGCATCTCGCGCACATAGTCGGTCGTATAGGCATACTCGCCTGCAGCGACTTCCATGCCTGCCGGGGCACGGGCGCGAACCGCGCGCAGACCTTTGAGATCGTCGGATGACACCGGCTCCTCGATCCATTTGACGCCGTGCTGCCCGAATGCATCCGCAAGCTGAAGCGCCTGCTGCACCGAGTAGGCGCCGTTTGCATCGACGAAGAGATTGGCGCGCTCGCCAATCGCGCGGCATGCGACCTGCACGCGGTGCGGATCGAGGTCCGGCTCGGAGCCCACTTTCATCTTGACGTCCTTGCACCCTTCGTCGGCAACCCAGCTGCCGAGCTGCCGGGCCAGCTCGCCGTCAGAGTAAGTCGTGAAGCCTCCGCTTCCATAGATCGGGACAGTCGTACGGTAGCTTCCGAGCAATTGAACCAACGGCACATCCAGGAGCCGCGCCTTCAGATCGTAGAGAGCTAAATCGACGGCAGAGATCGCATTTGCAGCCAGACCGTCGCGACCCAGGTTGCGGACCGCGCGCTGCATCGCCCTCCAGACGGCCTGAGGTGCCAAGGCATCCTTGCCACGGACGATCGACGCGAGCTTGCCTGCGATCAGCGCGGCAATGCTGCGATCGGAATACGTGTAGCCGATCCCTGACTTGGCGCCGGCGGCGATTTCGACCACGACGAGAGTCGTGGAATTCCAACTCATGGTCCCGTCCGCCTCGGGCCTATCGGTTGGAACTTGGAAGGTGCGCGCTTTTACAGCATCGATGGAGAGATCGGCCATCATTCCTTCCCGGGTAGGACGGTCGTCAGCAGCTCCTTGGCGCTGTTCTTCAGAACGCTGCCAAGCTCCGGTTCGGAAGGAATCATTCTTATGAAGTTCTTGGCATCCTTCAGGGTGATGTGGGGCGGCAGGGGCGGCACGTTTGGATCCGTGTACGCCTCGAGCACGACGGGACGATCCGCCGACAGCGCTTCATCCCAGGCGGCACCGACGCGTTCCGGATCGTCGACAAAGATGCCTTTGAGGCCGATCAGCTCGGCGTAGCGGTGATACGGAAAGTCCGGAATACTCTGGGTCGATAGCGTCTTTCCTGCCCCGAGCTGAATCCGCTCCTCCCACGTGACTTGATTGAGATCGCGGTTGTTGAGAACAAGGACGATCAGGTGTGGATTTGACCATGTCTGCCAGTATTTCGAGATCGTGATCAGGACGTTAAGTCCGTTCATTTGCATGGCGCCGTCGCCCATGCACGCGATCACTGTCCGGTCTGGATAAGCCATCTTGCCGGCCATGGCGTAAGGTGTCCCCGCACCGAGAGAAGCCAGACCTCCGGAAAGCGACGCCTTCATTCCCCGGCGCATTTTCAGATCGCGGGCATACCAATTTGCGACCGACCCCGAATCCGCGGTTATGATCGCGTTCTCAGGCAGACGGGGCGAGAGTTCCCAGAATACACGTTGCGGATTGAGGGGCTCCGCTGAATCCATGGCGCGCTTCTCGAGCGTGCGCCACCATTCTTGCACGCCTTCCTCTATGGCCCGTCGCCACGACGAGTTTTGCTTCTGCTGAAGGTGTGGCAGCAGTGCCTGTAAGGCTTTAGAGCTATCTCCAACGATGTTGATCTCCATCGGATAGCGCAGGCCCAACCGGGCGCCGTCGATATCGATCTGAACGCCGCGCGCCGATCCGGGCTTCGGCAGGAACTCGCTGTAAGGAAACGCCGAGCCGACCATCAGGAAGGTGTCGCAGTTCTTCATGAGGTCCCAGCTGGGCTTTGTGCCGAGCAATCCGATGGAACCCGTCACAAAGGGGAGATCGTCCGGCAGGACTGCCTTTCCAAGCAGGGCTTTGGCCACCCCGGCCTGGAGGCGCTCGGCCACCGCAATGACTTCATCGGTGGCATCCAGTGCCCCCGCGCCAACCAGCATGGCAACCTTACTACCGTTGTTCAGGATCTCGGCGGCCGCGCGTACCAGATCGTCTCGCGGCTGCTTCGCCGACTCGGCATAGCCGATGCCGGTGTGGGTCGCACCATGTGCGAGAGGCGGGTCCTGGTAGTCCAACTCTTGCACGTCCTTGGGCAGGATCACGCAGGTGACGGCGCGCTTGTTGTCTGCAATGCGTACGGCCCGATCGATCAGGTGACGTACTTGCTCGGGGACGCTTGCCTGCGCGACGTATTCGGCGACGTCCTGAAACAGGACTTGCAGATCGACTTCCTGCTGATAGCTCGCCCCGATTGCACTCCTTGCCTGCTGGCCGACGAGCGCAACCACCGGAACGTGGTCCATCTTGGCGTCGTACAGTCCGTTGAGAAGGTGAATTGCGCCAGGCCCAGAGGTCGCATAGCAAAAGCCCACCTGCCCCGTGAACTTCGCGTGAGCGGAAGCCATGAAGGCCGCCATCTCTTCGTGCCGGACCTGCACGTACTCGATCTTGTCTTTCGCGCGTTCGAGGGCGACATCTAGTCCTCCGACGCCGTCACCCGGGTACCCATACACCCGGCTCAAACCCCATTCCGAGAGCCGATGCCAAACAAATTCGCTGACGTTCATTGGATTTTCTCATGGCCTTTCGCGCGCTGCGCTGGAGCAACGATCAGACAATCAGAACGTTTCGGAGCTTGCCTGATCGTGCCCTGGATGTTCGTACGCTCGCGTACGCATCAGCTTTGCTCATCGATGCTCGCACCACCTGACGAACATCGCGGGCTCGTTCTGGTGAACCGCAATGTTCGGCGCGGGTGCGGGAACCTATTTTGAGTTAGCGCCATCGTTCGACGGACTGGAGCCGGTGGTGCCCTGAGATTTGTTTGCCGAGCCAGATCCAGTCGTGGTCGTGTTCATCGCTTCAAACACCGACATGCCATGAGGACCGATGGTCATCACCATGGGGTTGCCATCCTTCGTCTTGGCCTGAACAACGAAGGATTCGGCCACGACTTTGATGTCGGTGAAGCCTGCCTTCTTAAGATCATCCTGAATTTTCTGTGCTGCCGTAGTCTGGGCCGAGGTTGCGGCAGACTGCGAGGTACTCGTGGAGTTAGTGCCACTTTGCGCGAGCGCCGGACCGGAAACCGTTGCGGCGAGCAACAGGGCCGCCAAGAGCGTGGTCTTCATCGCTGTCTCCTTCGGTTTTGTTGGACGGAATACCACCACAGCGCCGGAGGGCTTCAGACGTTCCGACCCAAGGAGTTGGAGCGATGCGATGTCGGTACGAGACCGGACGAAGGCATACGACGTTCTTTGGGACGGAGCTGGTTCTTAAGGTCTCGCGGAAAGCAATTCAGAGCCGGCCAGCGCGGCGGACTCCAACTCTTCCTCTCCAAAGCTAAGTCGGCCTGCGTGGCTAAATATTTCGTAGCCATCATCGCGCGCGACCCCGACGAGCGTTACGCCGGCACGCTCAGCGGTCTCGATCGCCAGCGAAGTCGGCGCGGACACGGCGATGAGCAACGGCACGCCCATTCGGGCCGTCTTCTGGACCAGTTCGACGGAGACCCGACTGGTTATGAGGACAGCCCCCCGGGACGTTTCGAGGCCGGCTCTGGCCGCCGCACCAGCGAGTTTGTCCAGTGCATTGTGGCGTCCGACATCCTCCCTTACCAATCGGATGTCATGGCCGTCCCAGAAGGCCGCAGCGTGCATCGCGCCCGTCGCCTGGTTATGATGTTGGAGCGGTCGCAAGGAGCGCATCGCCTCCAGAAGGTCGAAGGGGCGAAACCCGCCCTCGCTGACCACGCGCGTCGGCCGCGGGCAAGCCTGTTCTAGGCTTTCAATTCCGCACAGGCCGCAGCCGACCGGCCCGACCATCGCCCTCCGCCTGTTGGCGAGGAGGTCACCATAGGAATCGTCTAGCCAGATCCGCACTTCGCAACCGAGCTCGAGCTCGACGACTTCGATGCTGATGATGTCCCCACCATGCTCCACAATGCCCTCGCTCAAGCTGAAGCCTACGCCGAAATCCACGAGGTCAACGGGAGAGGCCATCATCACCGCGTAAGTCGAGCCGTTGTACGTGAGCGCTATCGGCCGTTCCTCTGCGACCTTGCGAGAGGATGGAATCGGGCTACGCCCGCGCCACACCAGCTCTGGTTTGTCGCGCGTACAACGATCCTGCATATCCCGCTCCGAGGTTGGCTTCTGGCAACCTCAGCCATCGGGCCGCGTTCCCTGGCCATCATCCATTGTCGGGCCCCGCTCCCGCTGTTCAACATCGCGCGATCAAAACCATTCCCTTGGTACGGCACCGCGCACAGATTTCCTGAGCGGAGAATGCGTGTGTCGCCCGTCCGTCGATGGTCTTGCAGGTGCTGAGTTTTTTCACGCGCTTGCCGCTCAAGCCGCCGTCCCGCCGAGAAGCCGCTGCTCAGGAACCCGCGCGGGGAACATACGTTGCCGATGCACAGGCTGGCCGGTTCCCGAAGAGAAGCAAGATCATGGCGCGACCCAACGAAGCTGGTGACCACACTCCAGACACGGTTGAATACGACGGCCCAGCTGGCGGATGGGGGTCCCTGAAAGGAATAGCGCGGATCTTCGGCAAGGAGTGGGATTCGCCCGCGGCCTTGAACACCCTCCGTCGGCAGAACAAGCCGAAAGGCTTCATGTGCGTTTCCTGCTCATGGGCCAAACCTGCGGATTATCATGCCTTCGAATTCTGCGAGAACGGCGCCAAGGCGACCCTTTGGGAGCTGACGTCGCGCCGCTGTACGCCGGACTTCTTTGCCGAGCATACCGTGACCGAGTTGCTGTCATGGAGCGATTATGACCTCGAGCAGCAGGGGCGCCTGACACATCCACTGCGTTACGACAGTACCACTGATAAGTACGTTCCCTGCTCCTGGGACGAGGCATTTCATGCCATCGGATCGCAATTGAGGGCGCTCGATCCGAAATCGGTCGTATTCTATTCATCGGGCCGCGCAAGCCTCGAGACCTCCTACCTCTATGCCCTGTTCGCGCGGGTTTATGGCAACAACAACCTGCCAGACAGCTCCAACATGTGCCACGAAACGACCTCAGTCGCTCTCAAGAAGCTGATCGGGGCGGGCGTTGGGACCGTGGTCTTCGACGACCTCAGCAACTGCGATGCGATGTTCTTCTTCGGGCAAAATACCGGGTCGAACAGTCCACGCTTCCTTCATCCCCTACAGGACGCTGCCAAGCGCGGCGTCCAGATCATTACGTTCAACCCCGTCCGCGAAAAGGGTCTCGAAGTCTTCATCAATCCGCAGAATCCGACAGAGATGCTGACGGGCAAGGCCACACAAATCAGCAGCCAGTACCATCAAGTGAAGGTGGGGGGCGACATCGCGGTCATTGTGGGAATCTGCAAGCACGTCTTCGCGGCCGACGACGCGGCCAAGCAGCAGGGCAAACGTGTGATCGACGCTCCCTTCGTCGAGCAGCACACACATGGCTTCGAAGAGTTCGAAGCCAGGGTCCGGGCGACGTCCTGGGACGAGATCGAGATCGCATCCGGTCTGAGCCGTTCGGTTATCGAGGGCGCCGCGCAGGTCTACGTCGAGGCTGATCGCGTGATCGGGATCTACGGCATGGGCCTGACCCAGCACGTACACGGCTTCCAAAACGTGGCGATGCTCGTCAACATGCTGCTTCTAAAGGGAAACATCGGGAGAGACGGCACCGGCATCTCGCCCGTGCGTGGACACTCGAATGTCCAGGGTCAGCGCACCGTGGGCATCTCGGAAAAGCCCGAACTGGTTCCGCTCGATAAATACGCCAAGCAGTTCGGGTTCGAACCGCCGCGCGAGAAGGGCATGAACACCGTTGAGACATGCGAGGGCGTTCTCGCCGCCAAGGTCAAAGCGTTCGTCGGCCTCGGCGGAAATTTTGTCCGCGCCATTCCGGAGCGATCGAAGATGGAAGCGGCCTGGCGAGGGCTGGAGCTGACGGTCCAGATTGCCACCAAGCTCAACCGCAGCCACCTGGTGCACGGCAAGGCCGCCTATCTGCTGCCGTGCCTTGGTCGAACCGAAGAAGATGTACAGGCAAGCGGCCAGCAGGCGGTTACCATGGAGGATACGTTCAGCTGCATCCAGGGCTCGATCGGGTTGCGCAAGCCCGCCAGCGAGCACTTGAGATCCGAGGTGGCGATCGTCGCAGGTCTGGCCAAAGCAACCCTGCCCCCCAATCCCAAACTGAAATGGGATGAATGGGTCGGCAACTACGATCTCATCCGTAACGAGATCGCCGAGACCTATCCGGACGAATTCCACGACTTCAATGCGCGGATGTTCACGCCGGGCGGGTTCTATCGTGGCAATTCAGCCCGCGAACGGATTTGGAAGACCGAGAGCGGCAAGGCAGAGTTTACAGCGCCCGAAACCCTCACCTCGACCGGCTTTTCCGATGCGCCCGGCCGCTTCCGGCTGCTGACCATGCGCAGCAACGACCAGTTCAATACGACGATCTACGGCTACAGCGATCGGATGCGAGGCATTGAGGGCACGCGGGACGTATTGCTGATGAATCCCGATGAAATCGCACGCGCCGGACTTCAGGAGGGCCAAATGGTTTCCCTCGTCAGCGACGCGGAGGATGGCATCCTGCGCGAGGTGGGTCCTCTTAAGGTGACCCCGTTCAAACTGCCGGATGGCTGCGTCGGGGCCTACTACCCGGAAATGAACCCCCTGATCCCGCTCTCGCACCACGACATCCATTCGAAGACGCCGGCCGCTAAATCGGTGCCGGTCCGAATCCGCGCGTGAGCGATGGCGCGGAAGGGGGCCGATGAATGCAGGTTTTCCGCCCCGGCGCGAACACGATTGCGACGGTGATGATCGCGGCAATTGGAGCAGCGCCGGTGCTTGCAGTTGGGTTGTCCTATGAGGTGATGCGATCCCCTTACGTGACCAACCAGAACATCACGCGAAATCAGCCGGTGCCGTTCAGTCACGAGCATCACGTTTCCGGTCTCGGCCTGGACTGCCGCTATTGCCACACCTCGGTGGAGACGGCGCGCTTTGCCGGCATCCCGCCGACCGAGACCTGCATGACCTGCCATTCGCAGATATGGACCAACGCGCAAATGCTGGCGCCGGTGCGCGAGAGTCTTGCCAAGAACCAGCCGATTGCCTGGGAACGCGTCCACCGGCTTCCCGACTACGTCTATTTCGATCATTCCGTCCACGTCGCGAAAGGCGTCGGATGCACGACCTGTCATGGCGACGTCGGACGGATGCGGCTGATGCGCCAGGCCGCGCCGCTGACGATGCAATGGTGCCTCGATTGCCACCGCTCTCCTGAACGTTTCCTGCGTCCACGCGAAGCGGTTTTCGATCCGAACTGGCAGGCGCCCAAGAATCAGGCCGAGATCGGGCCCAAGCTTGCCGCAGGCTATCGCATCAACACGGGTCATTTGACGGACTGCACGATATGCCACCGCTGAAGGAATTGCCGACGCGGCCAAGTCCTGCCGGACGTAGCAAGCTCAATCGCCGTCAGGCCCTCAGCTTGCTGGCAACCGGCATGGCGGGTGGACTAGCGGCCTGCAGCAAGCCGGACGAGCAGATCCTGCCCTATGTCAGGATGCCCGAGCGGATCGTCCCCGGCGAACCGCTGAAATTTGCGACGACGCTCGCATTGGCGGGGATCGGTCGCGGCGTGGTCGTGACTTCAATTGACGGCAGGCCGATCAAAGTGGAAGGCAACCCGCGTCATCCGGGCAGCCTGGGTGCCACCGACGTTTTCGCTGAAGCAGCCGTTCTTTCGCTTTACGATCCCGACCGCTCGCGCACGATCCTGCACAATGCCGCGATAGCGCCGCGCGAAGCGTTGAACCGAGCGCTGGTGACCGAACTCTCCGAGGCCCGCAGCAGCCAGGGTAAAGGCCTGCGCTTGTTGACCGGGCGCACCACCTCCCCGACTTTGCTGCGCCAGATCGATGCTCTGCTTCAGGCGTTCCCGGCCGCATCGTGGCACGCGTACGATCCAACGGACGACGACAACGCGCACCAAGGTGCGCAGCTCGCTTATGGCCAGCCTGTGCGCAGCATTGCCGATTTCGCAAAGGCCCGGGTGATCGTCGCGCTCGATGCCGATCCGCTCGGGCATGGCCCCGATCAAATACGCATTGGCCGTGGTTACGCAACCGGCCGCGGCGACGCGAATGCCTTTTCGCGTCTCTATTGTCTTGAGAGCGCACTCACTCTCACGGGAGCAAAGGCGGACGAGCGTCTGGCGCTTCGTCCCGAGGCGATCGAGCGGTTTGCAGCGAGCCTCGCGCGGGAGCTCGGCGCGAGTGCAAGCGTCACCGAACTTGCCGAGCGCGAGCGTCTGCTCCTTCGGAAGATCACCGCCGACTTGAACTCGCACAAGGGTGAGGCGCTCGTTATCGCGGGCCCGGCAATGTCCCGGGAAGTTCACGCATTGGTGCATTGGATCAATGCCCAGCTCAATGCGTCCGTTCGGCTCATCGATCCCATTGATCGTACGCCGTCCGGCAAGCAGGCGGGAACGCTTGAACAGCTCGCTGGTGATCTGGACTCCGGCCGCGTGCGTCAGCTCGTCATGATCGGCGTCAATCCCGGTTATGACGCACCATCCGATTTGCACTTCGGGGCCCGCGCACAGAAAGCGGCCTTTCGCCTTCATATGGGCGAGTACGCGGACGAAACCGCGGCTATCGCCAACTGGCATGTCCCGCAAAGTCATCGGCTCGAAACGTGGTCGGATCTGCGGGCCGGCGACGGGACGGCAAGCATCTCCCAGCCCCTGATCAATCCCCTCTACGAGAGCTTCAGCGAGCACGAGCTTCTCGCCTGGCTGAACGGCGCAGATGACGCGCGCGCTTACGAATTGGTGCGGCAGACCTGGCGGAGCGCGGCCGCTGCGGATTTCGAGGGATGGTGGCAGCGCGTGCTGCACGAAGGGATCATTGCGGGAAGCGGCGCCACTGCTGCTTCGACGGCTGCTCCGCTTCTACTGGCGCTCGCGGACGCCGAACCTCACGATCTGCGTGATGACGAGATCAGCCTGGTTCTGCGTCCTGATCCTTGCCTCTGGGATGGCTCATACGCCAATAACGCCTGGCTCCAGGAGTGTCCGAAACCGCTCAGCAAGCAGGTCTGGGGCAATGCGCTCGCGCTGCATCCGGATGAGGCAACCCGCCTCGGTCTCACGTCCGGCGACGTCGTCACGATCGCCGCGAACGGCCGATCGATCGAGGTACCCGTTCTGACTGAACCCGGGATGGCCATGGGCGTCGGCGCGCTCACGCTCGGCGGGGGGCGGCAGAAGGCCGGCGCGATCGGCAATGGCGTCGGTGCCAACGCCTATACACTCCGGACATCCGGGAACCGATGGCACCTTCCGCAGGTCTCGATCCAGCCGACGGGGCGCCGCGAGCCGGTCCTTACGACTCAGAACATCGTCCGGTCGCCGGAAGACGTGCGCGAACTCTATCCGCTGTATCGGCTCGGCCAGCCGCTGCCAGGGCCAGTCCACCCGGATCCATCCAGCCTGATGCCGCCCAGCGCGAAGCCCGGCGACGGGCACGCCTGGGCGATGGTAATCGATACCTCGGTCTGCATCGGCTGCAATGCCTGCGTGGTCTCCTGCCAAGCCGAGAACAACGTCCCTGTGGTGGGTCCCGAGCAGGTTGCGATGGGGCGCGATATGCACTGGATGCGCGTCGATGGCTACGATCATAGCTCGGCGAACAGTCCGCAGATCGGCTTTCAACCCGTACCCTGCATGCATTGCGAGCACGCCCCGTGCGAGCCTGTCTGTCCTGTCGCCGCATCCGTTCACGACAGTGAGGGCCTCAACGCGCAGGTCTATAATCGCTGCATCGGCACCCGCTTCTGCGAGGCGAACTGCCCTTACAAGGTTCGTCGCTTCAACTTCTTCGGTTATGCCGACGGCGAGGAATACGGCAATCTCGGCGCGGAATCCTATCGCGGCCAGAAGAACCCGGAGGTGACCGTACGCGCCCGCGGCGTCATGGAAAAATGCACCTACTGTGTCCAGCGCATCAGCGGCGCACGTCGCGCCTCGGAACGCGAGAACCGGCCGCTCGGTCCACACGAGGTGCAGACGGCGTGTCAGAACGCGTGCCCGACCCGCGCCATCAGCTTCGGAGACCTGAACCAGGCTGACGCAGAGATCAACCACAGGAAAGCCGACCCGCGCCACTATGCCTTGCTCGGCCACCTCGGCACGCGGCCGCGCACCACCTATCTTGCCGATGTGCGCAATCCCGCACCTTCGGAGCCGGAGGGGCGGACATGAGCGAAGTTCTCCTTCCCCAGCATCCCCCGGCGCACCGCTGGATCTCGGCCGCGCGGGCAGGAGACGCCGCAGTTACCCAGGCCGTGGCAGATCCGCTCTTCACCGGGTTCGGCAAAACATGGTGGCTGGCCCTGCTTATCACCCTGCCGTTCGTGCTCTGGCTGTTCGTTGCAATCGCGTGGCTGTTCTATGAGGGCATCGGCATCTGGGGCATCAACTCCACCATTGTCTGGGGAGTCGCGATCGCCAACTACGTCTGGTGGATCGGAATCGGCAATGCCGGCACATTGATTTCGGCGATGCTGCTATTGACCCGGCAAAGATGGCGCGCCTCGATCAACCGCTTCGCGGAAGCCATGACGCTGTTTGCGGTTGCCATCGCCGGGCTGATGCCGATCGTTCACCTCGGTCGGCCGATCTACGCCTATTGGCTCGCGCCATATCCGAACACCATGGCGCTTTGGCCGCAATGGCGCAGCCCCCTGGTGTGGGACTTCTGGGCCATCGTCAGCTATCTGCTGTTCTCTATTCTGTTCTGGTATGTCAGCCTGATCCCTGATCTAGCGACCATGCGCGACCGCATGCCCTACCGTGCCGGCCAGCTGCTCTACGGCGCCTTCGCGCTGGGATGGCGCGGCTCGTCGCGCGAGTGGTCGCGCCTGCAGACACTGCATACCACGATGGCCGCCCTCGGCGTGCCTCTGGTCTGCTCGGTGCACTCGATCGTCGGTCTCGACTTCGCGGCGAGCCTGATGCCCGGTTGGCAGGAGAGCATCTTCCCACCCTATTTCGTGGTCGGGGCAATGTATTCCGGATTCGCGATGGTCGTGGTGCTGGCCGCCGCGATCCGCTGGGGCCTCAGCCTTCAGGCGATCATCACCCGCCGCCATTTCGACGTCATAGCCCGCATCCTGCTGATGGCCTCGATCGTCATGTTCTATTCCTATGCGACGGAATGGTTCATGGGCTGGTACGGCGGTGAGCATACCGACCGTGAGGTGGTTCGCTTCGAGTTCACTGGAACGTACGCGCCGCTGTTCTGGGCGTTGCTGGCCTGCAATTGCCTGATCCCGCAGTTACTCTGGTGGCCATTCGCACGGCGATCGCTGCTCATCCTGATTCCGATCGCGATTGCGATCAACATCGGAATGTGGCTGGAGCGTATCCTCATCATCTGGAACACGCTTTCGCACGGTTACATGCCGTCCCTGTGGCGCACGTTTCACTTCACGTTCTGGGACTGGAGCTTTCTTGTCGCGCCGCTCGGTTTTTTTGCCTTCCTGTTCCTTATCTTCGTGAGGCTGGTTCCGAGCATTTCAATGTTCGACGTGCGCAAGCTCGCTCATCAGGAGGCCGCGGCATGACGGCAAAGCTTGTGGGCGAATTCCTCGACGGTGAAGCGCTGAAGGCGGCCCTGCAGCGCGTGCGTACGGCGGGACACGCCGCACTCGAAGCATTCGCGCCGTATCCGATCGAAGGGCTTGCCGAACAGCTTGTTGAGGGCCGATCCGCAATTCGCGTTGTGATGCTCGCCGGCGGCCTCGGAGCTGCGGCATTCGCCTTCGTGCTGCAATGGTACAGCGCGGTGATCGACTATCCCATCAACAGCGGCGGCCGGCCACTGAACTCCTGGCAGGTGTTCCTGCTGGTGCCGTTTGAGGTCGGTGTCCTCGCGGCCGCGCTCGCCGGCGCCATCACCTTTTTTTGGTCGTGCCGCCTGCCTCGTCTCCACGATGCAATGTTCGAGATTCCGGGCTTCGAACGCGCAACGCAGGATCGCTACTTCCTGCTGGCCGCTTCTGACGGCGACCCGAACGAGCTGAGGACGGTCCTCCGCGACGCCGGCGCCGTCGCGATCACGGAGCTGCGCACGCCATGACCGCCCGCGCGCTGCCATGGCTGCTGTTGCTATCATCGGCGCTCACCGGCTGTGGCGATCATTCCATGTCTCAGCAGAATCGCTACGGCACGTTCTCGAAGGCTGCGCTGTTCAAGGATGGCACCGAAGCCCAGACCTTACCGGAAGGGGTCGTTGCACAGGGCGATCTCGACCGTTTGCAGCAGATCACCAAGCCGCCCGCGGTCGACATGGCGCTGCTGGCCCGCGGCCGCGAGCGCTACGATATCTATTGCTCCCCGTGTCACGGGTTCTCCGGCCACGGCGACGGCATGATCGTGCAGCGTGGCTTTCCCGCACCCCCGTCCTACCATTCCGCGCGCCTCCGCTCGGCCGATGCTCAACACTTCTTCGACGTGATCACTCATGGCTACGGCGTGATGTATTCCTACGCTGCGCGCGTCGAGCCGCGCGACCGCTGGGCGATCATCGCCTATATCCGCGCGCTGCAGCAGTCGCAACACGCCGACGTCGCCGACGTCCCGGAGCTGAGGAGCAAGCTGCCGTGACCGCCGTGCTCCGCCGCCCTGCCCTCAGAGCAATTTGGACGCCGCGAATTGCAGCGGGCCTCGTGGTGATCTTGCTCGCCTCTGGCCTCGTGCTCGCGGCCGGGAGACTCGGCCCCTATCCGAGCCTGCTCCAGGGCTGGCTCTTTGGATTTGCGATCTGGAGCTGCGCCCCCATCGGCAGCATGACGCTGCTGCTGATTCATCGCTTGACCGGCGGCCGCTGGGGCTTTGCGGCCGGACCGGTGCTGCGACCCCTCGCACTTATGGTGCCCCTCGTCGCCATCGCCTTCATCCCCGTTCTCGCCGGACTGACTGACATCTACCCCTGGGCCGCGGATGCCAGCCAGATCAAGCCCGACATTGCGCGCTGGTACCTCAGCCAGCCGTGGTTTGTCCTGCGTGCCGTGATCGCATTGATCGGATGGTCCGTGCTCGGAGTGACTTTCGGTCTTAAACGAGGTGGACGGCTACTGGCCGCGCTCGGACTTGCGTTCTTCGGGCTTACCATCAGCATGGTTGCGGTCGATTGGTTCCTCTCCGTCGAACCGCATTACGTTTCCACCGCCTTCGCCTTCATGATTGCAATACAGCAGCTGCTCGCCGCGCTGGCCGTTGTCGCCGTGCTTGCAACGTCGAACGTCGATGGCAAAGCGCTGAGCGATATCGGCAGCCTTTTGATCGCAACGCTGCTGGGCGTCGTCTACCTCGAATACATGACATATGTGGTGGCCTGGTACGGCGATCTACCTCACAAGGCCGAGTGGTTCCTGAGGCGCAGCACGGACGTATGGACCAACATTCTGCTCGTGGCATTCGTCACCGGAGCCGTGCTTCCGTTTGCGATGTTGCTGTTGGAGGACGTGCGCCGCAGCCCTGCAGGCTTGCGCATCGTCGGCTTGTTGCTGTTCCTCGGCACTGTCATGCACTTCGCTTGGCTCCTGGTGCCGGCATTTTCCGCGCAAGTTCATGTTGCACTCACCGCTCTCGGCGCCCTCCTCACCTTGACCGTTGCTTCGGTACTCTTTGGGCAGGGCACCCCATTCGCAGAGGTGCGCCATGCCGAATGAGGAGATGGGCAGCCGCGCGCTGCCAGAAACGGCCGGCATAGACAACCGCGCCGTTCTCGCCATCGTCGGCAGCTTCTTGCTCTTCGTGGGCGCCGCGATTGCGGGAATTCTGCTGTTCCTGAATAGCGAGGCGCCGGGCGCATTCACGCCCCGCGCAGAAAGCCGGTTTCCCTCGCCCGAGCTCCAGACCTCGCCGGAGGACGACCTGACCCGGTTCGAGGCCGCCCAGCGAGCGAGGCTCACCACTTATGCCTGGGTCGATCGCGACCACAACATCGCCCACATCCCGATCGATCAGGCGATGCAGCTGGTCGCAGGACGGGGCCGGCACGCCTACGACGCCCTTCGACCCGCACCCGCACCCGCACCTCCGCCAGGTGCGAGTGGAGGCAATCCATGAGGCGGTCCATCTTCATCATGGCCCTTGCGCTCTGGCCGGGGCTCGCGCATGCCGGTTTGACCGAGGAGCAGATCGGGCGCGTCGGGTTCGATCCTCCTCAGGGCGCCCGCGTTCCGTTATCCCTGCAGTTTAGGGCCGTCGGCGGTTACACCGTCACCCTTGGCGATGCCATCGACGGACGTCCGACCCTGCTCCTTCCAGCGGACTTCACCTGCAAGCAGATTTGCGGGCCTGCGCTGACGATCGCAAGCTCGGCGCTGCAGCAGACCGGGTTTATCGCAGGACGCGACTACAGCCTCGTCGTTCTCGGCATCGATCCGCGCGACACCATTGACGACGCCCGCCGCTTTACCCAGGGACAGATCGGGGGCACGGGAACATCGGTCCTGACAGGATCGCAGGAGACTGTTGCCGCGCTGCTCGGTGCAATCGGATACCATACCGAAACCGACGACAAGCATAACGCGATTGCGCATCCGGCAGCCTTCGTCACGCTCGCGCCCGACGGACGGGTCGTCCGCGCGCTGTCCAGCCTCGCGCTGCAGCCCGGTGACCTTCGCCTCGCTCTGTTGGATGCCGGTGACGGGCGGATCGGTGGACTCTCCGGACGCATCGCGCTGCTCTGCTATGGATTTGACGCGGTACACGGAATCTACACCCGCAGGATCACAACGGTCCTGCAGATTTTCGGAGCATCCACGGTTGCCGTCATGGCCGCCCTCGTCGGGCTGATGCTGGTCCGCAGCAGGCGTCGGGGAGCCTCGGCATGAATTCGTTATTCAGGCTGCCGGAAGCGAGCACACACGCCGTCACGGTTGATCACATCTTCTATCTTCTGCTCTTCCTTTCCGGGGCGACCGTGGTCCTCGTCTTCGGGCTCATCCTGCTGTTTGCCGTTCGATATCGGCGCGGATCTCCCGCCAAGCGCGGCCCGATGCCTGAGATTCTCAGCCGTGAGTTCGAAATCGGTTGGACGGTCGCGACGTTGCTGATGTTCGCCTTCCTATTCTGGTGGGCATCTTCCGCTGACCTCAGCAGCCTTGCCGCGCCCACGGGCGCACTTGAAATCCACGTCATCGCCAAGCAGTGGATGTGGAAGACGCAACATCCGAACGGCGCGCGTGAGATCAATGCCCTTCACGTGCCGCTGGATAAGCCCGTCCATCTCCTGATGAGCTCGCAGGACGTGATCCATTCCTTCTTCGTCCCCGCGTTTCGGGTCAAGAAGGACGTGCTGCCTGGCCGCGACACTGACATCTGGTTTCAAGCCAGCAAAACCGGCACCTTTCCACTGCTCTGCGCTGAGTATTGCGGCACGAACCATTCCATGATGCGCGGCAAGATCGTGGTCATGCGACAGGATGACTATGCCAAATGGCTGGTCCAGCAGCCGGAGGGCGACGATCTTGCCCATGAGGGCGCCAGGCTGTTCGTGTCGCGGGGATGTTCGGGCTGCCACGCCGTCTCCTCGAACGTCCACGCGCCGCGCCTGACGGGTCTCTACGGCCGCGCGGTGCAGCTGGCGGATGGACGCACCGTTTCCGCGGACGATGCCTACATCCGCGATTCGATCCTGCAGCCGAACCGCGACGTCGTGGCCGGCTTTGAGCCCATCATGCCGAGCTTCAAAGGGCTGCTCGACGACGGAGAGATCCAGAGCCTGACCGCCTACATCCGCTCGCTCAGGGAGGAGCAGCAAAATGACTGACGCCCTGCTCGCCGGGGAGCTGCCGCTTCCGCCACGCCCCGATTATCTCCGCCACGGCTCGACGATCTCGTCCTGGCTTGCCACGACCGACCACAAGCGCATTGCAATCCTTTACGCGATCACCATCACGTTCTTCTTTTTTCTGGGAGGAGCCGCAATCACCGCCGTTCGGCTCGAGCTGTTCCAGCCGAACGGATGGCTGTTGACGTCGGACACTTACAACAAGCTGTTCTCGTTCCACGGGATCATCATGGTCTGGTTCTTCCTGGTGCCGTCGATCCCGAATACGTTCGGCAATTTCCTGCTGCCGCTGATGATCGGCGCGCCCGATGTCGCGTTTCCGCGCCTCAATCTTTTCAGCTGGTATTTGACCGTCGCGGCCGGGGCTTTCACCGTTTATGCCCTCGTCGCCGGAGGCGTCGACACCGGCTGGACGTTCTATACGCCTTATTCGTCGATGTTCTCCAACAGCCACGTCTTCGCTGCGGCCGCGGGCGTGTTCGTTGTCGGCTTTGCCAGCATCGCCACGGGAGTGAACTTCATCGCGACCACCCACATGCTTCGTGCTCCCGGCATGACCTGGTTCCGGCTGCCGCTGTTCGTCTGGGCGATCTACGCGACGTCGCTGATCATGGTGCTTGCCACCCCGGTGCTCGCCATCTCGCTCCTGCTCGTGATCGCGGAGCGCGTGCTGGGCTTGCCGATCTTCGATCCGGCTCGCGGCGGCGATCCGATCCTGTTCCAGCACCTGTTCTGGTTCTACTCGCATCCGGCGGTTTACATCATGGTCCTGCCGGCGATGGGCGTCGTGTCCGAAATAATCCCATGCTTCGCGAGGCGGCGAATTTTCGGATACGACTTCATGGTCTATGCCATGCTTGCGATTGCGGGCGTCGGATTCTTCGTCTGGGGCCACCACATGTTTGTCTCCGGACAGTCAGCCCTGGCCAGCCTCGTGTTCTCCTTCCTCTCCTTCATCATCGCCGTGCCGTCGGCAATCAAGGTTTTCAACTGGACCGCTTCGCTGTATCGCGGTCAGATCAGCTTCGAATCGCCGATGCTGTATGCGCTTGGCTTCGTCGGTCTGTTTACGACCGGCGGGCTCTCCGGGCTGTTCCTCGCCTCGATCCCGGTGGACATCCATGTCACCGACACCTACTTCGTCGTCGCGCACTTCCACTACATCATGGTGGGCGGATCGGTGTCCGCCTTCTTTGCCGGGCTCCACTTCTGGTGGCCCAAGGTCACAGGCAAGCTCTATCCGGAGAGCTGGGCGAAGTTCGCGGCCATCCTCATGTATGCCGGCTTCAACATGACATTCCTGCCGCAATTCTTCGCCGGGTACCTCGGCATGCCGCGCCGCTACCATACCTATCCGGCGGAGTTTCAGATCTACAATGTCATGTCGTCTGCGGGAGCGGCGGTCCTCGCCATCGCCTACTTGTTGCCTCTGGGATATCTCACCTGGTCCCTGTTCTACGGCGGAAAGGCCGCGAAGAACCCTTGGGGCGCGACAGGGCTGGAGTGGACCACGGGTTCTCCGCCTCCCCCGAAGAATTTTGACAGGAAGCCCCGAGTAGATCGCGCGCCGTATGACTACCACGCCGAAGGCATGTCGGCTGGAACCGATCCCCCCGAAATGCAAAACGCAAGAGAAACGCGATGAGCGACGAAAGCGCACTGCTGAGAGAACCCTGGTTGGATTTCGGCCGGCAGCGCGAGGCAGGCAAGTTCGGCATATGGGTTTTCCTCGCCAGCGAGACGCTGTTCTTCGGGGCGCTGATGCTGACTTACACGGTTTGTCGAATCGAGCATCCAGAGGCGTTCGCTGCAGCCGGGAGGGAGACAAATATCTGGTACGGCACGATCAATACCGCCGTGCTGTTGACGAGCAGCCTCACCATGGCCATGGCTTCGCAAGCGTCCGAAACGTCTGCGCGACTGCGACGGCTCGTCCTCGTGTGCCTCATGCTGACCGCGTTGCTCGGGCTCGCGTTCATCGTCATCAAGGGCTTCGAGTACAAGGAGGACATCGATAAGCAGCTCGTACCGGGAGCCGGGTTTGCGTTGTCTCTGCCAGGAGCGCAGCTGTTTTATGGATTTTATTGGCTGGTCACGGGCGTCCACGCGATCCACCTTTCCATCGGGATTGCTCTCGTGAGCCGCTTGTTCTGGGTGCTGCTCCGGCACCAACTCCCGGCGAAAGACAATCCCGAGATCGAGGTCACAGCCCTCTACTGGCATCTGGTCGATATCGTGTGGATCTTCCTCTATCCGCTGATCTATTTGCCGGGGCGTGCATCATGAACAGGCAAGGTGAATCAGGCGGTATTGTGCGCCGCCTATGGGCGAGGAACCTCTTGATCTGGGCAGCGCTCCTCGCACTCCTCTTGCTCAGCCTCGTCGTCGCCTATGTTCCCATGGGCCGAATGACAACAGCCAGCGGCATCATCATTGCGGGGGTGAAATCGACCCTCGTCGTCTTGCTCTTCATGCAACTCGCCTCAGCGAAGCCGCTGATCCGGATCGCGGCGATCTCGGGGCTTGTTTTCGTGATCGCGATGTTCGCATTGACCTTCGCTGATGTTCTCGTACGCATCTAACGCACGGGAGCCCTCACTTTTGGATACCTTCTGCTACCCCGCACGCATTGAAGCGCTCTGATGCAGCCACCTTCGAACGCAAGCTTGGGAGAGGAGAACTTTCGCTGCGCTCAAAAAGGTGACTGCACCAGTTCGCTCGTGAAGCCATGCGCCTCTCCGTGAGGCACACCGCCGGGGACCATCAGGCGGACGTTGGTGGCTCACGAGTTCTGAAACTCCTTCATATCGAGCCGCAGACCGGCTTTGTTTGCTTGCTCTGCTGTGACGTAAGGCAGACCATAATAGCTTAGGTTCGGGCTCCATCGCCCCGTTTGGCCCGGGTAAGGGAAGGCATAGGTGCCCCCGCCAACGGACGCCTCGCGGGATATCACAACCGCCGCGAGCTTTCCGCCGCTGTCGAAAACGAGGTCGGAGACATAGCCATAGCCTTGGCCTGCCTGCAGCCGCGCATAATCTCCGATGACCTTGGAGACCGAGAATTCGTGCGGCTCTGCTTGGGCCTGATCAGGGTCAACAAAGAGGCCGTATTCTCGCGACCTCAAATCGGAAAAGTCGGCCACGATAGCTCCTTCGTGAAGCGGGCGCAGCACCCGGTTGAAAGGAATTCGGGAGATGAACTCCGGCTCATCCTTCGTTCTGAAGCCTTCGACGAGCAAAGAATCAATCTGCCCGTCGTCTGCCAAGGTCACGTTCCGGACGGCTCCCAAATACTCACCTTTCAACGAGAACACCGCGCTCCCAAGCAGTCGCGAAGCACGGTAGCCATTATAGACCGTGTTGACGAACTGCTCGGACTGCGCCGACTGTTCGGTGGCAGTCTGCGTCGCCGCCTCTGCCCATGAGGGACCCAACAGAACGGAGGTCGAGATTGTACCTACGACAATTGCAAGGGTGATCCTGCTCTTTGCGTCCATTCAACGCTCCTGCGATCCACGTGCCAACAATATCATTGCTCGTATAATCATTTCCGAAGCTCGAAGTTCTGGCCGGCCATCAAGCGAATGGTCCGCTGCCGTGCCAACGAAAAGGTGCAGCGATCAATCGGATACCTGGCCCTTGGAAAACGCACCGCAGATCCACGCGTGCACATCCTGGCAAACGCTATTACATGCCTCGGCCGACGCACTTCGTTCGTTGCTCGCGCATCAGAGGCAGCTCACGATCCAGGCCTTGAGGAGCTGGTCAGGCTTCTCCTGACGGGTCTTCACCTAAGCCCGACTGTGAGGAGGCCCGCGCGCGCCCCACATCTTGGTGAATAACCGTTTCCAAGGAGACGCGAAATGCTCAGCAACGAACCCGAACACGTCGTGCGGACGCACAGTGCGACGCCATCTCTGCAACGGTCACGAGAGCGCGATCAAACGCCGCACGCGCACCCCGCAAACAACGATCTGATCCGCCACCTCCCACAATCATCACGCCGCCGGCTAGTCGAGCTCTGCGAGGAGGTAACACTGAGACCAAGGCAAATGCTGCAGGAGCGCAATCAACCACTGCAGTATGCCTATTTTGTGGAACATGGCGCGGCCTCGCTGACCGCTAGGGCTGGAGACTGCCTCCCCGTCGAGATACAGACTGTTGGAGCGAAGGACTTCATCGGCATCCCCCTGATCCTTGGCATGCGCGTTTCCCCTCACCGTTGCATGGTTCAGGTTGCCGGGAGAGCCTTGCGCATCGGGGTCGATGCTTTGCTCGAGCTGCTGAGGGGGGATGTCGAGATCCAGAAGCTGTTGCTACGGTACGTGCAGGCCACCCTGATCCAAAGCTCGCAGTTGGCTGCATGTAACTCGCGTCACAGCTTGCAGCAACGATTGGCTCGGTGGCTTCTCGTTGCAGAGGATAAGTTGTTCTCCCGCGAAATCCCGCTCACGCATCGATGCATTGCACAGGCCCTTGGAGTTCGCCGCGCAGGTATCACGTCGACAATGGGCGAAATGGAAGCGCGAGGCATCATCAAGCAAGGCCGCGCTCAAGTCGAGATTCTGGATCAGTCGCAGCTCGAGCAATCGTCCTGCAGCTGCTATCGCGTGATTTTATCTGCGCATGAGAACTCCCTTGGTGCAGCCAATGCCCGATACACAAGCAATTGGTGAATGATGGCTCAAGAGAATGAGGGCTTGGGCATCGCAATGCGCTTCCCTTGCCCGGTCGCGTACCGAGTTCAGGCCGGCGCAGCGAACCCTAAGTGTCCCACCCCGTTAATCGTCGCAAGCTGCCCGGGAATCGAATGCGAGGCGCTTTGGGTGCAGAAGCCACGCTCCGTCGGCGGCGGAATGGCCCGATCTGTCCGCTAAAATCGACGGTAGGAGCCTTGCGGGATCGCCAGGAGTGAGTCGCCAGCTTGCCGAAGTCCAACGTCTCCAGAGCAACGACTATCTTTGGGCAGTACGGTACCATCGCGCGCGTTGCGCCGCTGGTCTTGGTTCTGCTCACCCCGATGGGCGAGTACGTTTTTCACCTTTCTCCGATCTGGATATTCGGATCCGGCGTTCTCGCAACAGCTGTACTCGCTGAATGGATTCGCGTAGCAACCGACCAGCTATCCTCCCACACCGGTCCTGCCATAGGCGGTCTCCTGACCGTCAGTCTTGGAAGCTTGGCCGAACTCATTCTTGCGCTATTTGTTCTCGCGCGCGGCCATGTCGAGGTGGTTCACGCCCAGATCACCGGGTCCATAGCGGCGACCTGCTTGTTGGGGCTGGGTCTGGCCATCGTTGCCGGCGGGTTCAATCGCGACCGCCAGAGCTTCACCCAAGCGCGCGCTGGGTTGTTGTCGAGCATGCTCGTCCTGTCGGTGATCGCTCTCATTCTGCCCGCAGTGTTCGACTACGCGGGTCGCAACATCCGTCATGTCAATCACGTGAATGCCTCCGACGAATTGCTTATCCTGGCTGTGTCCATGGTGCTGCTAGGGTCTGTACCTAATTAGCGAGTTCTGATTCCCTGGTGCTAAGTTGATTCGGCACGGGGGACTTCGATGCGCAAAGGACTGTTCTGGCTCAACGACAAGCAGTGGGCTCAGATAGAGCCGCATCTGCCAACGAACCAGACCGGCCCGGCGCGCCAAGACGATCGACGCATTATCAGCGGTATCATTCACATGCTCCAGTGCGGCGCACGCTGGCGCGATTGCCCGTCCGACTATGGCCCTTACACGACGATAT
>NZ_JADPIX010000077.1:0-32667 GCF_023073155.1 Bradyrhizobium sp. 45
CCTCGCCTGGCTCAGAGAACTCTTGTGCCTCTTCCTGATCCAGCTATCGCATACGCTTGCCTGTCCGCTCCCGCTCAATTCGGCTTCTTAACGGACGACTGACGTCTAGCAGTGCTGAAGCGCCTGAATGAACCGACTTGAGAACACTGAGAGAACCATTGGATTCGAGCACGACCGCATCAACGTCTTCAATGCGATCGATCCCCCGCGAGCGCACCGCGGCACGGACATCCTGCTCCGCAATCCGGTGTCTCTTCATTTTGAAGCGATGAATTTGCCGTGACGAAAGACAAGCTCTGGAGGAGGGTTGAATATGACCCGAAGGCGCGGCCAGCGGGTGTAGATGGTGGCGAACATCAGCTGCAATCCCAGGAGAAGAGCAAATGCCAGGGTACTTTGCAGGATTGAAACGCGTGCCGATAAGATGCCCGTTGCCATCGCAGACCCGAGCGCGATGGTGACTATGAATCCGAAGGCATTCCATTTTGCCAGCGCGCGCTGACCGAAGGCGCGGATCAGAATGATGATCACGAAATACGAGAGCACAGCGGCCACTGCGGTGTGGATGAGCGCCTGCCAACTCGGAGCAAATTCAGCCATAAAGTAATTTCCAACAAAGTGCCTGTTGCCCGGCGCATCTCTCCTATGACTGAATGCGCCGGGCACTTCGCTCCAACTGCGGCGCATCACCACCTATGATGAGCGCGGACGACGCCGTGATGATGATGCCGGTGGTACCTTGGCGCCCAGCCGTAGCTATGACGCCAGGGATGTGCGCGCCGGACGGTATATCCCCACGGTCTCGGCGAGGACCAGCCGTAGCTATCGCGCCAGGGGCGCGGGCCCCAGGCGTATGGCCGCGGTCTCCAACCATAGCCACCCCAGTAAGGTGTGTAGGTGTAAGCCGGATAGTACCCACCGTAGCCGTATGGGTATGTGTAACCATAGTACGGCGGATATTCCTCATAATACGGGGTCGCAATGGCGGAGCCGATCAGCGCTCCTGCCAGCAGTCCCGCGCCGATTCCCCAGCCGCCGCGCCAGCGAACCTGCGTGAGACTATCCTGCACTGTCGACGTGTGCTCCGTCGGGCTCGCGGCTGCCGAGAGCGGTGTCAGGGGCGCAGCCTGGGTACTGCTGATAGGAGATATCGCGATCAGGCCGGTGAGAGAAAGGGCAAGTGTGAGTCTCCGCATCTGTGGCTCCTGTAATTTCAGAATGCCGTCTCAACATCAGCCTGCAATCTTGGTTTCTGGAGTCAAGGGTTCGGGACACTATGTCGCGCCGATTGCTGGTCAGACACACGAGTGTACGACACCGTACCAACTCCATCGCCTCCGTACCTTTTCAGTAGTATTCCTGAACTAGGCAGCCTGTTTACTTTCGCGCTCCAGGAAGCCTTCGACGTAGATCATGCGGACAGCAACGAGCAGGACAGCGATCAAGGGCGTGGCAACGATCAGCCCGATCAAACCAAAGAGAGTGCCAAGGATCGTTTGGGAAAGGATCGTGAGTGCGGGTGGCAGCGAGACCGTTCGTTTCTGGATCCATGGTGCGATAACATTTCCTTCCAACAGCTGGATCGTCAAAAACAAGAGCCCGACCCAGGCGGCAAGGGCAGGAGACTGTGCCAGAGCCACAAGGATCGCCGGCACTGCGCCGGCAAGTGCCCCGATGTATGGCACGAAGTTCAGAAGGGCCGCCAGTAGGGCCAGTGATAGTGGCAAGGGCGAACCGATGAGGAGAAGGCCAAATCCGAGGAGCAGACCAACGATCAGCATGTCGACGAGTTGACCAAGAAACCAGAGCCTAAGCGTAGCACCGAGCTCTCCGGCAACTTCTCGGCCGCGAGGTCGCCAGGCCGTTGGAAGCAAACGAAGCGCGCCTTCGAGGTACAATTGGGGCGACGCAGCGAGGAATATCGCTGTCGCCGCCGTCACGACGAGAGTGCCACCTATGCCGAGAACGGAGCCAACGACGCCTGTGACGTAGCCGGTCAGGCCGGTGCGCAGAGACTTTCCGGCGATCTGCAGCTGTTGAGCCAAAATCGAGCCCCACGGGTTGTTTTGCAGTTCGCCCCATATCCGTGCCAGCTGGGTTCTCAGTTGCTGGCTGATCTCGTCGGCTTGATTGAAAATGGCGCTGCCCCTCCACCACAGTAGCGCACCGAGTGCGAGGCCTGTCACCAGAATGACGAAAATCAAGGACGTGTACGGCCCAAGGCGCGTTACGCGACGGACCGCGTTGCTGGCACCCCGCAAAACACAAGCGATGACCACGGCGCTGAACAAGAGCAACAGTATGTCGCGAAGCAGCCAGACCGAGAGGGCGAGAAATAGAGCCATTGCGCTTACACGGAGGGTGCGCTCGATATGCCTCACATGAACAGTCAATTTGTCTTCCAATTCGTCTCCTTTGTCGGAACAGTCCAGATTCCGAAGCTCGACATTGAAGTTGCGCTGGCGAGACCACTCGGAACATCATCGCGGCGATCGCGTCGCGATGTATGTAATACTCTGTTGCGGCCTCAAATGTTCTTGTAGGCAAACGAATAATTCTCGTCCGAAGACCCGAAGCACTAGAGCGAGCTCGGGCATCGTGTTGCTGATCGTCGTTCACTTCTGAGGAGATGGCATGAACAGCGTTCTAATCTCCGGGGTTGGAATTGCCGGACCCACGCTTGCCTATTGGTTGAAAGCAGCCGGCTTCCAGCCGACGCTCCTCGAGCGCGCCTCCGCTCTACGGAGCGGAGGCTATGTCATCGACTTTTGGGGGCTGGGCTACACCATCGCTGAACGGATGGGATTGATGCCGGAGATCAATCGCGACGGCTACTACGCCCGAGAGCTTCGGATCGTAGATGAAGCTGGCCGTCGGCTGGCCGGCTTCGGTACCGACGTCTTCTCCGAGTTGACGAATGGACGATACGTTACTCTTCAGCGCAGTGACCTCTCGCGCATGCTGTTCGAACGGACCAGCGGCGTCGAAGCCATTTTCGGAGACGAGATCATTCTCGTCGAAGAGAAACCAGATTGCGTCGAAGTCCAACTGAAGCACGGCGGCAGGCGCAGGTTCGACCTTCTCGTCGGGGCAGACGGCCTGCATTCAGCCGTGCGCAGTCGGGTCTTTGGACCACAGGCTCAGTTCGAGCGGCGTCTGGGGTATATCGTGGCTGCATTCGAAGCTCACGGCTATCGACCGCGCGAGGAGGATGTGTACCTGATCTACTGTCAGCCGGGCCGCATGGTAGGCCGCTTCACGCTGCGTGACGATCGCACCTTGTTTCTCTTGGTATTTGCCGAGCATCACTCAGTTTTTCCGGAAACGCCGATCTCGCAAAAGGCGCTCCTTCATGAAGTCTATGGCGGAGATGGCTGGGAGTGCGATCAGATGCTCGTCGAACTGGAGCGCGCCGGTGAACTCTATTTCGACACCGTCAGTCAGATCAGGATGCCGAACTGGTCACGAGGTCGGGTGGCGCTCATTGGTGATGCGGCGTTCTGCGTCTCGCTCCTGGCAGGGCAGGGATCGGCGCTGGCGATGATTTCAGCTTATGTCTTGGCCGGTGAACTCGCCATGTCCAGTGGACGATGTTTGGAGGCGTTTGCGGGATACGAGGCGCGGCTGAAGAGCTATATAGGCCGGAAACAGCGAGGTGCGGAGCGCTTTGCCGGGGCCCTGGCGCCGAGAACGCGTGTGGGAATGCTCTTCCGCAACGTCGTGGTCAGAAGTTTCTCGATCCCGGGACTGGCGAGGCTCGCAATTGGGCGGGACATCGCCGACGAACTGGAGCTTCCTGACTACCGCTGGGCGGGGACATGAATCGACGGACAACCACTAAGGGCGTCCAATGGCGGTGACGTGGGGGCTCGGTGGGCGCGGATTGTCGCCATGCCTCTTGGCAGGAACTGCCTTTCGGAACCAGAGTTCATATCGGTGTCTGTGCGCAATAGTGGTCAAATGCCCTCGGTCCTGACTTACGGCACGCGAAAAGCCCTGATCGGCAGCAGCATCAAGCCGTTTGCTGAAGAGCGGAAGGTCAGCCTTCTCGTGCTTTGCGCGCTCGCCTTGGTCATTGGCGTCATGACCGGACTTGGCGCCGTCGGCTTTCGCGCGCTAATCGGCCTCGTGCACAACTTGTCTTACAATGGCAGGCTGAGCGTCGTTTACGACGCAAACGTCAGTGAGGGCCCCAGTCCTTTCGGCGACTTTGTTCTTCTTGCGCCTGTGATCGGCGGCCTCATCGTCGTCTTTCTCGTCCGGCGGTTCGCTCCAGAAGCAAAGGGACATGGCGTACCCGAAGTGATGGACGCCATATTCTACAAGCGCGGCAAAATTCGGGGTTCGGTAGCTTTGATAAAGGCGCTGGCGTCCGCAATATCGATCGGAAGCGGCGCCGCCGTCGGGCGCGAAGGCCCTATCATTCAGATAGGCTCAGCCCTGGGCTCAGCCTTTGCTCAGTTCATCGGGCTCTCGACCCGGCAGAGGATCACGCTGCTGTCCGCGGGCGCGGGCGCGGGCATCGCCGCGACCTTCAATACTCCGCTGGGCGGCGTGCTGTTTGCTCTGGAAATTCTTCTGCCGGAAGTTTCAAACCGGACATTCCTTCCAGTCGTCGTGGCCACGGGGGCTGCGACGACGATCGGGCGCATCCTGATCGGTCCGGACCCGGCCTTTTCGGTTCCGGATGTGCAATTCAGCATGGTTGCATCCTTCAATGCGCAGGAAGCTCTCGCATTCGTCCTGCTTGGCCTGTTGTCTGGAGCGGCAGCCTGGGCGTTTATCCGTCTGCTCGTCTTCATGGAAGATGGCTTTCCGAAGCTGTCTGCTAACGAGTATGTTCAGAACATCATCGGCATGTCGTCAATCGGCCTAGTGATGGTGATGCTCACGCATGGCTTTGGACACTCCTACGTCGACGGAGTGGGCTACTCTGTCATTCAGGAGATACTGGACCACAAGATGACAGCCGCCGGGTTGCTGGCGCTGCTCTTCGTGCTGAAGCTGTTAGCAACGACGGTCAGCCTCGGTTGCGGGGCGTCGGGCGGAATATTCTCGCCATCGCTTTACCTTGGCGCCACCCTGGGGGCCGCCTTTGCCGCTGCAACCGATTCAATCCTGCCTCACTCAGGGCTAACGCCATCCTCGGCCGCGATCGTTGGAATGGCGGCCATCGTCGGCGCAGGTACGGGCGGCGTCATGACGGCCATCGTGATGGTGTTCGAAATGACGCGCGACTACGCAATCATCGTTCCGGTTATCGTTGCGGTGGCGTTGGCTGCAGGCGTGAGGCGTGCACTCGTCAACGAGACGATTTACACAGTCAAGCTCCGCCATCGCGGGCACCGCATCCCAAAGGAACGGCATATCAACCTCTACCTGGTGAAGCAGGCCCAGGACATCATGGAAAGGCGCTTTATCGTCTCCAGGGTAGGAACGACACTAAAGCAGGTCATGGCTGCGGAAGACATCGATGATGCACTTCCTATCGTGGTTGAGCGCGAAGGCCGGATCGTTGGGCTGATCCCACCGCGTTCCGGCTTATGGGCGGAGTCGCAATCCAACCCAGTTCTCGCGGTCGAGCAGTTCGTCGAGCGGCGGATGGTGATTTGCCGGGATCAGGACCTTCTAAGCTTGGTGTTTGCCAGGTTGAAGCGCCATCGTGCCGGCGCGGCAATCGTCATCCGCTCTGCCTCGCGCCCGCGCGTGAACGATATCGTCGGCGTCCTCACCAAACGCGTCATCGCAGATGCCGTGATCGACAGCTATGAGGATTGACCGAGCGGAGCCAGGTCCCGTCGAGAGAGCTCACCTATTGACCTACAGTACGTCTTGCAACCCAGCCCAGAGTCGAGCTTTGGATGATGATGCTGAACAGGACGACCGCATAGGTTGAGGCGAGTATGGCGGACTTGGCGGGGCTATCCGGCAGCGACAAGGCCAGCGCAACTGAAATGCCGCCACGCACGCCTGCCCAGGTCAGGAAAGGTGCGTTGCGCAACGAGAGCAGCCGTGTCCACCCGAACAGAAACGGCTGTACCCCAACCGAGGCAAACCGCGCGAAGAGGACGACTGGCACAGTTGCCGCCGCCAGAACGAGACTGCGAAGATCAAATCGCAGTATCAAGGTCTCGAGCCCGATAAGCAAAAAAAGGACGGAGTTAAGAATTTCGTCGATAAGTGTCCAGAGCGCGAACAGATACCCCTGTGTCCGCTCACTCATCGCATATCGCGGTCCCCGGTCGCCGATGAGAAGACCTGCGGCGACCATGGAAAGCGGCCCGCTGACGTGCAAATGAAGCGCGAGCGCATAGGTCGCAGTGACGAGCGCAAGGGAGATCAGCACCTCGATTGCATAATCGTCAATGAGCCGCATCGCGCGATACGCGATGTAGCCGCTCAACAAGCCGAGCACCATCCCGCCGCCAGCTTCGCGAACCAGTAATTGCGCGACATCGGCAACCGAGACATGCGCACCATCGTCCGAGCTCGCGAAACGAAGCAGAATCGTGAACAGGACAATTCCGACGCCGTCGTTGAACAACGCTTCGCCCTCGGCCTCGATCTGTAGCTCTTTCGGCACGTTCGTGTTGCGAAGCGTGGTGAGAACGGCCACCGGATCCGTCGGGCTTATCAAGGCTCCGAAGACGAACGCCCAGGCGAGCGGCACGGGTAAGTTCATAAGGCCGCAGATCAGCCAAAAGATCAGACCGACGAGCGCCGTAGAGATCAGCGTGCCGAATACGGCCAGAAGAAGCACCGGAAATGCGCGGCTCCTGAGTGTCTCCAGATCCACGTGCAGGGCGCCAGCGAACAGAAGAAATGCAAGCATCCCGTTCACTACGACTTCGGCAAAGTCGATCTGCCGGAGCCCGCTGGCAAGCTGGTCGAGCAGTTGAATGTCGGGAATTGCCGCATCCAAGCCGATCAGGAGCAATGAGGTCAGGACGCTCATCACGAGAAGTCCTACGCTGCGGGACAGTGGCAGGAATTTGTGATTGAGCCAGCCGAAAACGGCCGACAGCGTAAGCAGAACGGCGGCAATATCCATCAGCGAAAGCACAGCAAGTTCCGTTGTTCTGGTGAGTGCGTTTGCTCCGCCCGCTACAGGCCGCTGCTTCCCGGATCGATCGAAGGAGCCAGGTTCAAGATAGCGACTTCTGGGCTGGTAACAACCAAAAAGCTGCATGTCCCCATTCACCTAAGTCAAACCGGATGCCGCCGAACCCTAATACCTCTCTCCGCAGGCTTGCCGCGTCTTCGACATTTGAAAAGAGGAACTATTGCTTGTCGGCTTGTACTGATGCATCTGCGGCCAAAGATCGCGATAACGATTGTCGATGGGCTCGTTCACTCCGCATTCATTGAACAGACATGAAGGTTCGAAGCGGGTACACGAAGGAAACATCATGAAGAAATTAGCCTATGGTTTCGCCGCCGCTGCTTTGCTTGCGGGCATTCATTTCGCGGTTCCCGCCAATGCGATGACGGCGCCTCCGGCCGGCGCAGCGGCAACATCCGAAACAGTGCAGGTCCGCTATTTCCATCATCATCGGAGGGTTTGCACGGTGCGGACCATAGTCAAGCGCGGTTATCATGGCCGGCGTATCGTCAAGCGCGTGCGTGTCTGCCGATAGGTGCGAACCTTCGAGGGCCGCGGTCCAGGCGGCCCTCGCCTTGGCCACGGCGGCCTTTGCCGCAGAGTGCGTGGGGTTCGCCTACGGTCAGTCTATGTGTCCGAGTGGGGCACCGCGCCTACATCGGTAGCTGACGATTAAGAACCTGAGAAAAACGGCGAGCTGCGGCTTCCAGCGCCGCGACACTAAGAGCCATGAGCAACGTGCCGAGGACGATGAGCGCCAGGAGTGTATTCATGATCAGATAAGCTCTTGCCAAAACAATCCCGGTCTCATGAGAGTCCGAGCTTCGACGATTCCGATCAGCATCTGGTGGGTAGCGCGCTGGCTCCCGTTCAAGCGATTGCATACGCCGAGAACAGAAGGCAGGTGAGGTATACACAGGCGAGGCCAATGCCCGCAGTTCTCGCCACGCGAGCATCAACCGGCGAGCGTGTCCTGGCTGCGAGCCTCGGCAATTTTTCATATTGTGCAAAGAGCTGGCGACCGGCACGTCCGCGGAAAAATACATTTCGCATGTCTGCCTCCAAAGAAGTTGATCCGTTCCAGATGCGGAGTGCAGCATCCGGAAGAAATCGGGTTCTGGCGGTTTCATCCGCTCGAATGAGGATAGTTCACCATGCCTCGTCGGATAGTCAGGACATGAGCGTGGCTTGTCCGGATAATCCTGACGTCCGCAAGCGGTGCGGCCGGGGCTTTGCACGATTCCGGGTCAAACTTGATCGGTACTCTTTGCCGGATGGCTCAACCAGCCAAGCGCCACGCCGTGGCGCACTATGTCGGCACGTGTGAACAGTCCGAGCTTTTCCACTGCTCTGGCCTTGTAGGTTTCGACAGTCTTGATGCTGATGTTGAGCTGATTGGCGATTTCCTTGTTGCTAAAGCCTTGCGCGATGAGTCTGAGAACCTCACTCTCGCGCGGTGTCAGCTCGCTGGCTGCCGAAGCGCCGGAAGACGGATGTGCGCCCCGCGTCGATGGAAGTGCCTTCTCTGCTATTGCGGGATCCAGATACAACCCACCTCCGGCAATCGCGCGAACTGCGCGCTCGAGCTCGTCGGCCGCAGAGCGCTTCAGAAGATAGCCGCGAGCTCCCGCCTGCAGCATGGGCTGAACGTAGGCGTGGTCCTCGTGCACGGTCAGCGCCAGCAGACGGACCTGAGGTAGCTGTGTCGCTAGGGTGCGAGCGACTTCAAGGCCACTGAGGCCGGGAAGGGAGATGTCCAGGATGGCAATGTCTGGCGTCGCCTGGCGAATGACAGCAAGGGCGGTTTGTCCATCCGTTGCTTCCCCGACGATCTCGATGTCCTGCACGTCCTGGAGCAACGCTTTCATTCCCGCTAGAACAAGCGGATGATCGTCAGTCAACGTGATCCGGATCGGGCACATAGCCGATCTCCTCTGTTGGCACCGGTATTCTCATGAAAAGAGAGGTGCCGTGGGCGGGTTCAGATTCAATGGCCAAAGATCCGCCCAGCAGCGTGAGGCGTTCCTCGATTACGGACAGGCCCAATTTGTCATGGCGGCTCTCGCCCTGCGAGAATCCCTGAACGTCGAAGCCGTCCCCGTCGTCTTCGACGACGATCCTCAGCTCCGCTATGCGCCGGTCGATGACTACACTGACGTTTCGAGCTCGCGCGTGTTTGACGACGTTGTTTACGGCTTCCTGAACTGCGCGGTAGACTGCGATTTCGACGTCCTGGCCGAGGCGATCTTTTTTGCCCAGCGGCTGAAAGTCGACGCTGACCCCGAACCGGCGCTGGATCTCGGCGCAGAATGCCTCCAGCGCCTTGTAAAGGCCCAGGTCATCAAGGGCAGTCGGGCGCAGATCAGACGCGATTTGATGGATATCGCGTCCAATCCCTCTTGCGAGTCCTTGCAGCCAATTGAGCCTCTCCAATCCGAGCTTGCGTTTGGGGCTCGTGCCCAGAAGCGGCTCCAGGTTCTTCAGACCGAGAAGTAGACCTGTGACCGTCTGGCCGATCTGATCGTGAAGCTCTCTTGCGATTCGACGGCGTTCATTTTCTTCCGCTTCGGAAAGACGTCGAAGCAGTTGCTGTCGCTCCAGCTCGGCTCGCTTGGTCTCGTCGATATCCAGAATGACGCCATACACGACGTCCAAGTTCTTATCATCGATGCGAGACAGCCGCCCGCTGGCCCGCAGCCACCGGCTGTGAGGGGGAGCGGTCCGGAAATCAGCAATCGCCACGTTTCCCGAACGGCAACTCAGCAAGGAAGCCTCAAAGTTCCGCTGGTCGGCGGGATCAATACAGCTCAGTATCCGATCGATCGGAAGGATCGTATCTCCTTCGGAGCGCGAACCGTCTATCCGGAGCATCTCTCGGGCGCGGGGCGACACGATCGCTTCTCTGCTCGCAAAATCGCAGCTGAACACGCCGAGATCTGCGGCATCAATCGTCAGCCTCCGTCGCTCTTCACTTGCGCTGAGTGCCGATGCTGCCTGCGCCTCTTGCTCGCGCCGGCGAAGCGAAATGTCGCGTATGGTGTACCAGGCCAAAGTCAGAGCCAACACGAAGCTCAAGACCCCGCCTCCGGCAAGGAAAATGGCTGAGCGCTGGACAGGCCCATTCAGTTCCTGCGTCGGTATCCCGAAATGGACCGACCATCCGCTGGTTCCGGGTATGACTTTGTAGATCGAGTCGACTTGTTCGCCGGCAGGCGTGGTTTTGACGTAGCTTCCTTCTGGCGCTGAGGCTATCGCCTGGCGGACCGTAGCGCTGGCAGATTGTCCGAGTTCGGATTGTTCACCGAAGGTGCGGGCGACGATGTTCCCCTTGGCATCGACCACGAAACCCACCCAGCCGGCCGGGGCTCCTGCGCTCTTCAAAATCTGGCTTATTGCATCGGGCACCAGGGCCACCGTGAGTACAAACTTCAATTGCCCATCGCGCTCAACGGGGGCCCTGACGGCCACCACGCGTTTGCCGGTGATGGGACCACGTGGCCCAATTCCGCCGATCGCGGGCTTTCTCGTTTTCAGGATCTGTTCGAAATTCTCTCGGTCGGCGGTGGCACGCATCCCATCTCCGAGTGGACGGCTGACATCAAGCACCTGATTCCCGTCAGGATCGACGAGCTGAATCGTCTGCCAAAGAGGACGTGCTTCGTTGACACGCGTCGCTTCGCGATAGAACGCGTCAAGGTCCGGCTTGTCGAGTGTTGCGGAAGCCGCGACGGTCTCGGCGATCTCGAGCTGGAGGCTGATCTCGGAGGCAAGCCGGTTGACGACGCTATCGAGCGTCTCCACGGCGGCAGCCTGAGAGCCCCTGCGCTGCTGCTGCGCGTTCAGGAAAACGACCCAACCCGCAAAAAGCGCAAGAGGCATCGCTGCCGCGATGAAGACGAGGATCAAGGGGCGGCGGGCTGCGCGCCGGGAGATTGAGGTGGGCGCCTCCTTGCGGGTGGGTATCAAATGAGACAGCAAAACGCCCACGTGCTGGCACTTCCCCGATATTTCTGGTTCTTGTCAGGTTTTTCCCGACAGTTCTATCGGTCACCCTGACTCCCAGGATCGCTCGATCCATCCCATCGTACAGGCAATCATTGTAGCGGTCTAGAATTGGGCTTGACATGGAACATTCTTCATCGCCGCTGCGGTTGATCGAAAACGAATTCAACCCGAAGCGGCTTGGTTTGGACGAGCCCTTCTGCGGAACTAGCCGCAACGAACTCGTCTCCCGACTGTCGGCTTCATCGCAGTGCCGTTTGCTCGAAAGCTGCGAGACGGTGTCTCTGAACAAAGGGCAAATTCTCTACGATCGCGGCACTCCTCTTCGCCATGCCTACTTCATCGAGTCCGGCGGGTGTTCTGTCACGACCCGTGCGGGCGACTGCCTGCCGGTCGAGATCCATACGCTCGGGATGAAGGATTTTGTCGGCGTGCCGTTGGTCCTGGGCATGCACGTTTCACCGCACCGCTGCAGCGTGAGAGTGCCGGGCCAAGCGCTTCGGATCCAGTCCGATCAGCTGATTTCTTTGATCAAGAAGGACGTCGAGCTTGAAAAGATGCTTTTAGGCTATGTTCAGGCGATCCTGATTCACAGTTCGCAACTATCAGCCTGCAATTCCAGGCACACGCTGCACCAGCGCCTCGCGCGGTGGCTCCTGGTTGCCAGCGACAGGCTCGGGTCTCGCGAGGTACCTTTCACGCACAGTTACATAGCCAATGCTCTCGCGGTCCGGCGCGCCGGCGTTACGGTCGCTCTCGGGAGTATGATGCGCGACGGAGTGATTGGATGTCGCAGGGCGGGGATCGTCGTCATGGACGAGGCCAGGTTGAAAGCGATGTCTTGCGATTGTCATGGGATCATCCTGTCGGCGCACAACCGTCCTTGTGCGGTGCCGCCCCTCCGCATTTCATATTCGTGAACGCGATTCCCTGCTGCCGTTAAGGCGACTGTACGGCAGCCAACAGAGTCTAGATATTCTTGAAGCGATAGAGGCGGAGATGTCATCGCAAGAAAGCCGGATCCGAACCGATACCGAAGTTCTGGTGGGAGCCTTGGAGGAGGCCCAAAGGCTACTTGCCGTTTACGAGAACCCCTGCTGCAATCGCACCAGGGACGACATTATCGCTATGGTCGAGTTCATCATATGCAACCCTTCCGTGACACGTGCAATGCTTCATCAAAAGATGCGCAGCCGCCTCAAGCTGGTCGGATAAGTCTCGTGCGGCAGCGTACCTTCGCATGCAGGCAAACGAAACTTGCGAGCGTGCGATGAGTTGACGATGATCCAACACAACTAGGAGCAATCGTCATGAAGACATCACTTTGCATTCTTGCCTCCGCGATGCTGCTGGCTACGCCTGCCATGGCGCAGTCGTCCCAGAACAACGCGACGACCGCGGCGCCCAACATGCAGCCGGCTGCCTCGACCGCCTCCATGCACAAGGAAGGTGAATGGCGTGCATCGAAACTCGTTGGTGTGAACGTCTATAACAACAGCAACGAGAAGATCGGCGACATCAATGATCTGATCCTGGATTCCAGCGGGCGGGTTGCCAACGTGGTGATCGGGGTGGGAGGATTCCTTGGAATGGGCGAGCACAACGTCGCCGTAACATTCGATCAGCTCAAATTCGCCAAGGAACCGGTGAAGACCGTGTCCAGCGATGGCGCTGGAAAGACCGGCAATGCCGGTTCGACGAGCACGACGGGAAGCGCATCAACGTCGGCCCACCGAAGCGACAATTGGTATCCGGACCACGTGGTGCTGAACGCCAACAAGGATCAGCTGAAGAAGATGCCTGAATTCAAGTACTGAGCCGATTTCGGTCGGTATTTCCATGCTTATCGGCGGTGTCATCTGAGATGGCGCCGCCTTTTCCAGTTGTCTTTGATCCGGTCGGCTAGATTTGTGTAGCAGGAAAAGCAGTCTTGAATTTCCGCATTGAATCGATCAGCTTGCGTGCCGCTGGCTGAGGTCGACGATGTCTGATGAAGCACTGCCGGAAGAGGTAGAGGAGCTTGTCCGACGCTACATTCGCTCTGTGGCGCAGCTCGAAGCCCTTTTGTTCTTCCACAAGCGGCCCGGCGAGCGGTTCGACGTGGAATCGCTTGCTGCACGTCTTTACGCGGGCAAGATCGAGATGGCCGATGCTCTAGCGTCCCTGAGGAAGGATGGCTTCCTCGACGGCGAGGCAGGGATCTATGCGTTTGCGCCGCGGCCCGAATTGCGGCCAGTGGTCGATAGCTTGGCCTTGGCGTATTCGCGGCATTTGATCCCAATCACACATATCATCCACAACAGCCCACACCGCATCCAGGCATTTTCAGATGCCTTCAGGATTCGAAAGGATTAGTCATGGCTGCGGTGATTTACACACTTTGCGCGATCACGAGCGGCTTTTGTGCATGGCTGCTCATTCGGGCATATATCGGTAACAGGTCGAAGTTGCTCCTATGGAGCGCCGTCTGTTTCGCGGGTCTGACTTTCGAAAATGCTGCTCTCTGGATCGATAAGATCGTATTTCCTCAGGTTGATCTTTCCGCCGTGCGTTTATCGATCGGCCTGTTCGCCATGGCGGTCCTGCTTATCGGCATGATCTGGGAGGCCGACTGATGGACCATTTGAATCCCGTTCTTTCAGGTGCGACGGCATTCGCATCGCTCCTGGCGAGCATATATTTCCTGAAGTTTTGGCGTAAGACGGACGACACCTTTTTCCTGCTCTTTGCGGCTGCGTTTGTGATCGACGCCGTTGCGAGATTTGTCCTGGCTGTGGTGCAAGTGACGAATGCGAGCGAGCCGGTGTACTTCATCCCGCGCCTGATCACATTCGGTCTGATTGCGCTTTCGATCGTCGGGAAGAATGCGCTGCCGAAGAAGCGCAAGTGAAGCGCGAATTCAAGAGGCGCTGACTGGCAAGATTGCTCGGGGTGCAACCGTACAACCGGTTTCGCGCTTTGAACGACGGGCAGGGGAATTGACCACTGACCTTACCCGGGACGGATGGAAAGGTCATGCCGTCAGGAGAGGCGGACCCCAGCCGAGGAACGCTGGGATCCCAGCTCCCGCCGCGCGCTAATTCACCCGGACGTTGGCGGGCTGCTGTGTGGGACAGGAGTGATCTTCGGCAGAGCGCGCACAGCTTGCTACGCGACGAAACACGGTACAGTTCTGTACAATTGGCAGCCGATCTGCCCCGCTGCCGCTTGCTCGCGGGCGACCTCCGAAGGATATTGCGCAGGGGGCTTTCATGATCAGCAAATCGAATCAAACGGCACTCGGTGTGTTTCCGCAAGCGTACTGCCTGTCTTGCGAGGAAAAGACGCCGCATCGGCATGAACGGCTGGCAATCCACGGTACGCAAATGGCACGTGCGACTTGTCTCACCTGCAACAACGAGCGTACGGGCTTTGAGGCGGGGAAGCGGCTCGCCAATCCGAGCTAACAGCAGCCGTCCTTTGGTCTGGTATATATTCGCTTACTACCGCTTAGCGCAATCGGCAGTGCCCAATGCGCCGCGAGAGCTGCGCCTGCTACTAGACGGCTCGAGCAAATGCCTGCGGATAGTCGGGGTAGCTCCGGAGTGACCCCGATATCGTACAAGGAGTTCTTCCGCTATGGCATTTTCGGCCTGGTGGTAGCCGCAGTCGTGGCGTTCGGTATCTCGCCATTTACCGGAGGAATCGTACAGCAGTGGTCGCGAAGCGATGTTGAAGCCAGATCCAAGCTGGTCTTCAACGCCATCCAGCCGTTGCTTAGTCGTGATCTGGAAGACCAGGCGTGGGACCGGCTCTCGGACCTTTTCAAGAGAGTCGCGCTCGACAAGAAGATTCTCGCGGTTGGATTTTGTGATCCGGAAGGCTCGTTGCTCGCGCCAACTCCCGAGATGCCGGCGAGCTTCTCCTGCGAAAAGTCAGCCAAATCCGAGAACGACAGTTTCGCAAGCATCGCCAGCGGGGGGCGACGCATTCTTGTAGCTGCGTTTCCGATCTCGAGTAGCCGAGGTCGTTCCTACCTCGTCATTCTAACCGACCTCAGCTTTGCGGCGGCCAGGTCCAGCCAGGTGCTGGCGTATCTGCTCGCCGCGCTTGCCGGCGTCGTTCTGGTCCTGACCGTTGGCACGATCATTTTCGCCGTCCTCATGATGCGCGGCTGGATGAAGGCATTGCGACGCGCGGTCGAGGAGGTCCGTCGAGGTGCTCAGGGAGTGCACCTTCAACTCGGTCGCTCGTCTATCGATCGAGAAATTCACAAGCTGTTGCGTAGCGCCGAACAAGTTACGTTTACAAGCCAGATCGAGTGGACGCCGAAATCGCTTCAAGAGGTGCTGCAAAGCGTCTTGCCGGGGGCCGAAGTTCTCGTCCTTTCCAATCGGGAGCCTTACATTCACAACACTTCGGAAGCGGGGACTGTGGTGCAGCGGCCGGCGAGTGGATTGGTCTCGGCCCTGGAGCCGATCATGCGTGCCTGCGGTGGCACTTGGATCGCACACGGCAGCGGCAGCGCCGATCGGGAGACTGTCGACGACCACGATAGGCTCCGCGTCCCCGAGGCAGCCCCGGCCTACACGCTTCGGCGCATCTGGATCTCTGAGAAAGAACAGGACGGATATTACTACGGTTTTGCCAACGAAGGGCTCTGGCCATTGTGCCATATCGCTTTCGTGCGCCCTACGTTCAGGTCCAGCGACTGGCAGACGTATCGGCAGATCAACCAGCGCTTTGCCGATGCAGTCGTTGCCGAGGCGCGGACCGAGGACCCCATCGTGCTGGTCCAAGACTATCACTTCGCGCTTGCTCCGAGAATGATCCGTGAGTGCCTGCCGAAAGCCACGATCATAACTTTCTGGCACATTCCGTGGCCGAATGCAGAAACCTTCAGCATTTGCCCATGGAAGGCCGAGATCATTGAAGGAATGCTCGGCAGCACCATCGTGGGATTTCACACCCAATTTCACTGCAACAACTTCATCGAGGGTGTCGATCGCTTTGTGGAAAGCAGGATCGACCGCGAAGTGCAGGCGGTCAGTCTCGGTGGACATGAGACCAGAGTACGTGCCTATCCGATCTCGATCGAATGGCCACCAAGAGAAGTGGAGAAATTGCCAGCTCCCGCGGAATGCCGATCCGGTATCATCTCGCAGTTCGAACTGACGGAAGGAACGCGACTGATCGTGGGTGTCGAACGCTTCGACTACACCAAAGGCATTCTTGATCGCATGCGGGCGGTCGACGCGCTCTTGTTGCGCAATCCGGCTTGGAGGGACAGGGTTACCTTCATCCAGATCGCAGCACCGACGCGCAGCAAACTCAGCTCGTACTCGAAGCTCCAGGCTGAAGCGGAGGCGCTCGCTGCCGAAATAAACGAGCGGCACCGCGGTCGCCAACCCTTGATGCACTTGATCGCGCGACACTACGAGCCGTCAGACGTGTTCCGGCTGTTCAGAGGGGCCGATGCCTGCGTCGTCAGCAGCCTGCATGACGGAATGAACCTCGTCGCGAAGGAGTTCGTTAGCTCGCGAGAAGACAACGCTGGGGTTCTTATCTTGTCGAGTTTCACCGGGGCGTCACGAGAATTGTCCGAGGCTCTTATCGTCAATCCCTATGACACCGAAGAAATGGCATCGACCCTCGAGCTTGCACTTACGATGCCAATCGAGGAGCAGGCCGAGCGCATGAAGCTCATGCGACAGCAGGTAAAGGAGCATAACGTCTATCGCTGGGCAGGCACGATGCTGGTGGACGCAGCGAGAAGTCGCACCCGCGAGCGGGTTCTTGGTCTGGCCACTAAGGCCCGTCACGGCGTGAAGCCGATCTGAGCGGTATCTCTTCAAAAGCGGTCTTCAAGAAAATCGGTACCAAAGCGTACTGTTGGTCCTTTCCAAAACGAACAGCTCGGTCGCATTCTCGTGCTTGCGAAGTTTTGCTCCGCGATGTGGAGGAAGGCGAATATGAACATCCTGATCGGAGCTGCTATGCTTGCGGTAGCAGGCGTCCTGATCTTCATTGGGCGTCCCAATCGGATTGGCGAGCAACCGAAGTTCCTGCGCTTTGAAGCAGCGCTGGTTCTGTATCCTCCAATTATTTTGTCGTTCATTGGACTCGGCGCTGCGGCCCTGATATCGGGCCTGCTAACTAGATAGAGGCATGTCCAGGCATGAGAGAAGCACCTCTCAGCCCACCAGTTGGTGAGCGCGGCAGTAGCGTAATTTGAAAAGGCACTCCGCACACCTCCTTTGAAGTGAAATCCCTGCGATTTGGAAATCCAAAGCCGAGCCCGCCTGCAAAATGCAGTGAAGCGCTATATCCCCGGCCGAGACGCTGAATTGGCCTGTCGTCTTTCGGCCGCTGCGCCGGTCGGCGCTCGTAGCGAGCGCAAATAGTATCCGTCTTTAGTCTAACGTTGCCCTAAAACGACGGCAAAATCCATGTCTCCCAACTTGAAGATGGGCATAATTCCGGAGGCTGCGGGGTTGATGCTTAGTCAAGACCGCTTCAAACTAGTGAAAAATAAGAAACGTCATTCAAATTCAAAGAACTCGCCAGGGAGGAAGCAATGAAAGTGCGTCCAGATACGACAGCAACACGTCGCACCGTATTGAGTGGTGCCGCCGTTGCGGGAGCAGCGATCGTAAGCGCTCCCTATATCCGCGATGCCGATGCAGCTGAAACGACGACTTGGAAGGTCCAGACTTCGTGGCCAGCTGGCGTGGGGCTCAATACATTCAAGACGTGGGCCGCATCGATCAAGGAAAAAACCGGCGGCGAGCTCGAGTTCAAGCCTTTCGCTGCCAAGGAAGTTGTCGGCGACTTTGAGCTGCTTGACGGCGTAAAGAACGGCGTCCTCGAGGCGATGAACTCCTTCACCGTCTATTGGGTCGGCAAGGTGCCGGCGACGGCGTTCTTATCGTCCTATCTGATGGGTCTGCGCTATCCGCATGAATGGGACGTGTTCTTCTACTCGAAGGACGGCCTGAAAATGGCGCGCGAGATTTTCGCCAAGCAGAACATCATGTATGTCGGGCGCATCCATCATGGCCCCAACATCATCCATTCAAAGAAGCCTATCCGTTCGATTGAAGATTTCAAGGACCTCAAACTGCGCGTTCCCGGCGGTATGATCGCCGAGGGCTTCGCGGCGATTGGCGCCAAGACCACGCTACTTCCCGGCGGGGAGGTCTTCTCGGCGCTCGAAAAGGGTACCATCGAGGCGGCCGACTACACCGGCCCAGCGGTCAACTGGGATCTCGGATTCCAGCAGGTCACCAAGTACATCTGGATGGGGCCGGTCGGACTCGAGTCCATCTATCAGCCCGTCGATCTCATGGACTTTTGCGTCGGCATGAACCACTGGAATAAGCTGTCGCCAAAGATGAAGGCTTGGGTCGAACTCGAAATTGAGGCCTATTCGTCGCTGCATCACGCGGCGATCCAGAAGGCCGACATGGACGCGTGGCCGAAATTCATCAAAGCCGGGACTGAGATCAACCGCCTGCCGGTTTCAGATCTAGAGAAATTCCAGCGCGTCGCGGTGCCGATCTGGTTTAAGTGGGCAAACAAGGACAAGGACGCCGCTCGCGTCTTCAAAGCCCAACTAGAGGTAATGGAATCGCCGAGTTACGGCTACGTTACACCCGATATGTATCAGGGCCAGAAGCTCGATCTCTGAACGCTGTCGGTGACGGCGGCGCGGGAGTCAGTGCCGCCGTTCGCCTTGCCAGGAGGGCCGCAGCGGGAATGCGCCTTTCCATCGACCAAGTCGGAGCCGTCTGCCGTTCCCGCAGACGCGGGGAATTCCGGGGAAACTCATGCCCAGCCTTCCGTTTGTGCTGCCCCATTGGCTGTACTGGGGCACACTCGTCGTCTTTCCTCTTGTGGCCATTTACTTCGTCCGGCGTGAGCACCGGCGAGGCGTTCCCAGAGGCCCGTCGCTTTTCATCGCCTATATGTTCTGGCTCTGCTCAGGCTTCATGGGTCTGCATCGCCTCTACCTGAAGAACAACTGGGGTTTCATCTTCATTCCGGTGTTCCTGCTGATCCTTCACACCACCGACGTCATCCGCGACAAGCGCGAGGATGTCTCGCGCACGCGCGCTGCGGTCGGCGCCGCTATATCGGAACTCGATCATGCCAAGATTCCGCCCAACGTAAATGCGACGCCGCAGATGCAGGAGCGCTTGGCCAAGGCCGAGGCCGCCGGCCCCAAGGCCAGATCGGATTTTGAGCAGGCCGAGACTGACCTGGCGCGCTGGCGTGGCTATTCACGCTGGCTTGCCATCCTGATGGCGGCGATGCTGGTCGGCGACGCCTTCCTGCTGCCCGGCCTGACGCGCAGGCAACGGCTCCGCGAGGCCGAGCAACTGGCCAACGCGCCACCCGAAGTCGTGCCGCCCGACGTGCCCCAAGTCGGAACGCAGGAAGATCCGACGCTTAGCCTGCACACGCGATTAACCGACGCGATCGAATCGGTGAACATTCGCGCCGGCGAGTACGTCGCCTACTGGGCCGTCATCTCGGTGTTCGGCTACTATTACGAGGTGATCGCTCGCTTCGCGTTCAATTCGCCGACCAATTGGCTGCATGAAAGCATGTTCCTGATGTACGGCATGCAATACATGCTGGCAGGCGCCTATGCCTATCAATGCGATCAACATGTTCGCGTCGATGTACTCTACGTGAAGTTTTCGGTGCGCGGCAAAGCCATTGCCGACATCATAACCTCAGTATTCTTTTTCATCTTCGTGTTCACGATGTTCTTCACGAGTTGGCGCTTCGCCATGGATTCGTTCAATCCCGGCAGCACCGGCGAGGTCTCCTTTACCGAATGGGGCGTGCAATACTGGCCGGTGAAGCTGATGATGCCGATTGGCGCTGCGCTGCTCGCGCTTCAGGGCCTTTCGAAGCTGATCAAAGATGTCCTCATTCTGAGGCGCGGGAGGGGCTGAGCCGTGGGTTTCGAAATCGATATCGCATGGCTTACGCTGCTGCTGTTTGGGTCACTGGGAGTGCTGTTGGCGCTCGGCCTGCCGATGGCATTCTGCACGGGCAGTCTCGCGGTAGTGTTTCTGTTCCTGTTCGGGAATTCGGCCATCTTGAACATGATGCCGGCGCGCATCTTCCCTTTCATGACCGACTACCAGCTTTCGGCGGTGCCGCTGTTCATCTTCATGGCCGCGATGCTGGAGAAAGCGGGCATTATCGAGGAACTGTTTGACGCCGTCTATAAATGGCTGGGTTCGGTCAAGGGCGGCCTTGCCGCCGCGACCGTGCTGGCCTGCACCGCGCTCGCCGCGATGGTTGGCGTAGTCGGCGCCACCGAAGTCACCATGGGCATGATTGCGTTGCCTGCGATGCTGAAGCGCGGCTATGACCAGAAGCTTGCCTGTGGTTCGCTGCTCGCCGGCGGGACGCTGGGAATTCTGATCCCGCCCTCCGTCATGGCAATCGTCTATGCAGTGGTCGCGCAGCAATCGCTGGGGGAATTGCTGGTCGGCTCAATCTTTCCGGGCTTCCTGCTCTCGGGGCTGTACATCTCCTACATTCTGATCCGCTGCTACATCAACCCTAGCCTTGGACCCGCGCTGCCGCCGGAAGAACGCGTCAGTACGCGCGAAAAGCTTCGGCTGCTGAAGAATACAATTGCTCCGCTGCTTCTGATCGTGCTGGTGCTGGGCGTGATCTTTGTCGGCATTGCGACCCCAGTGGAAGCGGCCGGTATCGGCACTTTCGGCGCGCTGTTCGTATCCGCGCTGCACCGCAGGCTGAACTGGCTGGCGGTGCAGGAGGCTGCCATCGCGACGTTAAAGGCGACCGCGATGGTGATGTGGATATTCTTCGGTGCGACGATGTTCGTCGGCTTCTTCATCGTGAAGGGCGGGCAGACCTTTGTGGCGAACACGATTCTTGGCACTGGTTTGCCACCCTACGGCATTTTGATGCTGATGATGCTGATCCTTTTCGTACTCGGCATGTTCATCGACTGGGTCGGCATCCTTTTGCTAACTGTGCCGATCTTCTTGCCCATAATGAAGAGCCTGGAATGGGGTGGGCTGTTCGGCCTCCCGGGCATACGGACGGAGGATGTACCGCTCTGGTACGGCGTCATCTTCATGGTCAACATGCAGATGGCTTTCCTTTCTCCACCGTTCGGCTATTCGCTGTTTTATCTTAAGAGCGTCGCGCCGCCAGAGATCACAATGGCAACCATCTTCCGCGCCGCGTTGCAATTTATGGCGCTGCAATGGCTCGGCGTCGGGCTCTGCATTCTTTTCCCGTCGATCGTCGTTTGGCTTCCGAGCGTTCTGTACGCGCGGTAAGCGACAAAGTTCGTTGACTGCGACACGGCTGATTTGGAAGTCGTCCGTGACGCGCTCTAGGCAACCGACGTGACCGGACGTCGGCTCATCGCCGACAGCCATTTTGTCCAACTAAAACAACCAGAATATGACGATCTGTTCTGCTCGTCTGCAGCTTATTGTGCGAGAACACCATGTCGATTGAGAGCAACGCTGTTTTCGCACCAATGGTCGCAAAACCTTTGCGATCGTTCCGGCCAGTCCGCGTAGCTTTAGATCCCGAGGTTCCTTAACGGACGGGATTGCCTTCGCCGGCATCTTACTTCGCCCAAATGGCTTGAACTCCAGCTCGGTTGCTGGCCCTTTTTTTATTCACCCCGTCGCGTGGACGCCGCGAGAGCGACCCGGCATTTTACCCATCGTGTTTCCGGGCGCCTCAGCGCTGCGAGTGAACGGCGCGCTGATTACTGCTACGTTAGAGCTACCTCCATAGTATGAGTCTGGTCGGCTCTTGCTGAATCCGGCTTGCCGCGGGTACAATATGCGCAAATTCGGTATGCAAAGAGCTCTGGCGGATGCGTTTTGATGACCCTACGTGACGCGTTGTCCTGCCGCATTGAACGGTGCGCAGCCCTCGCGGAAGTGCTTCCGCCCAGCGCTGCTCGGGCGGCTTTGGGGGAGTTGATACGGGAGTATTCGCGCGACCTTCAAGCACTAGAGCAGCTTGAGAGATCCCGTGAGCAGGCGGACAAGCGACCAGTACGATACCGGACCGAAGCGGCGCGCTCGAGTCTTGCTCGGACAGTGCGACGACGAAGACTTTCCGCACGTCGTCACTCCAGCTCAGAACGCAAGACCGATCCCACCGGTGCGTGAGCCGCTCGTCATTTGGCCGGCCGGGAGCAGGGATGTTCTCGAAGCAGCCGTCGTGGCAAACAGACCGAGAACGGGAATGTTCGTGGTTTTGTACGCAAATGGCTATTGGTCGCTTCCTGGATCGCGGGCCGCAATTGAAACTGCGTGACCTAGTCCTCGCAACGATCGACCGCGTAGTCGCAACTGCTGGAGTGTTTCTGAGGTCGACGAGGGATAGGCTGATTGCCGGCCTCGCCGGCCCTGGAGAAGACTGCCGCAGGCGGAGTGGCGCGGGACGCCGGCCGGCGCGCGGGCCTCGACCCGGTTTGCTTTGGGCATCGTACCGCTTGGCCAAGTCAAGCAACCGCCGTCGTGTAAAATAGATCCGCCTTCTCCGCCAGATCGCGCGCACGCTACGCAAAGCCTCTGTAGAACTCTTCCATCACGCCACCCCACTACGCGAGCCAGAGCGGGATTTCAGTACCCCGGCGAGGCGCTGTCAGGCGTTGGGGCGAGACTGCCAGCGTCTGTGGCGCGCCGGTACTGCTTGCCGAGGCTGCAAAGATTCCGGGCGTCTGGGAGCACGTCTCGAATGAGCGCCGACTGCGAGGACGGATGATGCAGCCGCTGCCGACTGACCCTCTCCACGGCCGAATGCCGGCAGGCCCTGTTCCGTCGTCGAAGGTTGAAATGCCGCCTATGCGATGTATAACCGGCCTCGGGTGTTCGCTGTATCGGCAGCGACAGGAAGAGCGATGGTCGGGCCGCCACGCGGAGATCCTGCGCCCGTGAACCACAATCCTCCGTTTGACGATCTGCCGAAACCCCAGCGGCTGGCCGAACAGGCCCTCGATACCCTTCAAAGGTTCCTGCACGTCGAGGCCGTCAGCGGCGCCGTCCTGCTCATTGCCGCCGCGGCTGCACTGATCTGGGCGAACTCTCCGGTCGCTCATAGCTATCACGATTTCTGGCATCTTCCCGCGACCATCGGTTTGGGGGAACTCGTCTTTTCACGCTCGTTGCACTTCTGGGTGAACGACGTCCTGATGACCGTCTTCTTTCTCGTCGTTGGCATGGAGATCCGGCGCGAAATCCACGAAGGCGCACTGAGCAGGCTGGACCAGGCCATTCTGCCGCTGATCGCGGCGGCCGGTGGCGTGATCCTCCCGGCACTGATCTATCTGAGCCTCAACGCCGGTCCGGATCGCGGGCAGGGCTGGGCGGTGCCAACGGCCACGGACATCGCGTTCGCGGTTGGAGTTCTCGCCCTGCTTGGACGAAGAATCCCGGTCAATTTGCGGGTCTTCCTCCTTGCTCTTGCGATCATCGACGACATCATTGCGGTCCTGATCATTGCTCTGTTCTACACCGCAGATGTTCAGCTTGGTGGCTTCGTCATCGCGTCGCTCGGCGTTCTCGCAGTCCTGGGCTTTCAGCGGATCGGGTTCGGGTCAGCGCTCTCGTACGTCCTGCCAGGTTCTTTGGTTTGGATCGGGTTCATGACGGCCGGAATCCATCCTACCCTTGCGGGTGTGGTGCTTGGGTTGATGACTCCGGCGCGCGCAATTCCCTTGCGGGAGCCTCCGCTGGAAATGGTGTCTCGCGCTGTCAAGCAGTTACGAAGCAGCGACGCGGTCATGGCAAGGGATCCGCACAGACTGGCGCAACCGCTACGGGACCTTCGCGTGGCTCATCGGGAGATATTGCCGCCGGTCTCGCGGGTGCAGATGGCACTGCATCCGTGGGTGGCTTACGGCATCATGCCGATCTTCGCACTGGCAAATGCCGGGGTCGGCTTGACGAACACCAACCTGCCCGCCGGCGGCCATTGGGTGATGCTGGGCACTGCGCTGGCTTTGGTCGCCGGGAAACCGCTCGGCGTCGTTGGCGCGACCTGGGCGGCAGTGCGACTCGGCTGGTGCCGGCTTGCTCCGGGAGTTTCGTGGACCGGGGTCTGGCTGATCGGGCTGCTGGCTGGCATCGGTTTTACGATGTCCATCTTCATCTCCATGCTCGCCTTCGCGGATGAAGGATTGTTGACGGCCGCCAAATTGGGGGTCCTTCTCGGCTCGCTTCTTGCGGCCATGCTCGGCCTCGGCTGGGGCTTCAGCAATGCCCGGCGTTTGTGAAAGTCCAACCGATGCCCTTTAGAGCTCCGCATGTGTCGTTCGTGTCGTTCGCCCTCGAGATATTGTCCTCGGGGGTCACTCAGGTGATGATCGTCGAAACGGACCTGCACCTCAATCCGGGGCATCCCGCCTATGACAGGTCGGCCGTGACGCAACTGATCGCAGCCGCACAGGCCTACACGAATGCCAATGTGGAAGGGCCTTCTTCCATTCGGCTCGTCTCGACCCGCAGCGGGGAAATTTGATGCGTATCATTCGGCGATCCGCCGGCTCACTGATGGTTGATGCCGGGACGGCCGACCAGAGCCGCATGGGAAGCTAAGCAGGCTGGATCGACAAGTGGAGAAGGCCCGTGCGGCGCCGTAAGGCCTGGACCGACGAGGAGGAGGCTACACTCTTGGCGATGCGGGCCGCGGGGTCGTCGTGGGAGGCGATCGCCGAATCGCTGGACCGCACCAAAATGTCGGTCGAGGTTCGCGCAGCGGAGATCAAACGTCGCAATCCGGGTGTTACTTGTGACCCGCGGGGCAGATGATCGACAGGGCTGTTTCCCGGCCGGGGAAAAGGCCGCATTACTGCGGCTGCTCGGAAATGATTGGTGATCAAGATGAAACATGTGCCGTCGTTGCTGGGCGTCATCGCCCTGTTTTGCATCGTGTTCTTCCTGACGAGAGCGTCGCTTTCAACGCCTCAATTGGCAGCTGGCATTTGCATCGCTCTCCTCGTCTATGCCGCCACCATAGTCTGGCATATCCGCAACATCCTTCGGTGATCGAGAGAGGCGGCAAGGTGCCGAGCAGCCGATGGCCCACGGTCTCGGATCCTGGGAGGTACCGGCCCTTAGGCCGCTAGTCGCACCGGCAATCGCGCCAAGGCGCGGATGCCAAGCCGCTTGTGCCACCTGATGTATTCGGGCACATGGGCAAGCCGCAAGGCGGGAAAGCGATCTAGGATGCGCTGAATTCCTATCGACGTCTCTGCGCGCGCGAGCTGGAAGCCGAGGCAAAAGTGCACGCCGGTGCCGAACGAAAGGTGCGGATTTGGGTGGCGCGTGATGTCGAACGTGTGGGGCTGCTCGAACCTTGCCGGGTCGCAGTTCGCTGCGGCAAGGAATGCCGCGAACATCTCGCCGCGCCGGAACTGGCGTCCTTGCCAGATCAAATCCCGGGTTGCGAAACGGGGCTTGGTCATCTGAACGGGGGAGACGTAGCGAAGACATTCCTCGATGCATGTGGGCATCAGGCCCGGGTCTTGGCGCAACCGGCTCAACTGGTCCCTGTTCGTGAGCAGCGCGTAGAGACCGCCCGATATCAGATGCGTTGTGGTTCCCTGTCCTGCACCGAAGAGCAGGAAGATCATGGAGACGATCTCGTTCTCGCTGAGCGTCTGGCCTTCGATCTCCGCCTCGCGCAGCGCAGCGATGAGGCCCTCGGGCCGCGCCCCGCCACCGGGTCTCGAAACGCGCCGAAGGTACTGCACGACGCTGATTACACCGGGGATGGCGCGTATCACCGTCAAGACATTCGCAGTATCCTTCAACCCGCCCAACCAGTTCTTGAACCGGTCGTGATCCTTCTCCGGCAACCCCAGCATCGCGCAGATTACCGAAAGGGGCAGATCTCGGCAGAACTCGGCCATGAGATCGGCCTCGGGCTTGCCGTCCAGCTTGTCGAGCAGCCGATCAGCCGTCTCAACGATCGTCGGCTTGAGAACTGCGATCGTGCGCCTCTGGAAGGCGTCATCGACCAAGGCACGCAGGCGACGGTGCTCCGGATCGTCGTGGCCGAGCATGTTCGACGCAAGAACGCCGAGCGTCTTCGGGAGAACTTTCAATATCCGCTCCTGCGTCCTGCTTCCCGCGTTGGCGGGATCGCGCGCGAAGTCCTGGCTGTTTTTCAACAGTTCTGCGCAGCTCTCATGGCTCGTCGCGAGCCAGGTGCGGCCGACGATAGGCAATCTCAAGTGGACCACCGGGCCTTCGGTTCGCATGCGGTCGAGCGTCGCAAAAGGGTTCGCGTGGAACTCCGGGGATAAGATGTCGAACCGTCGCTCGTCGGGCATGTCTGCTTCCGCGCATCTGCTTGTTTGGATGAAAATTGAGCGGTGCTCCGTCGCGAAGACAGCCTACTTCGGGCCTTCAATCCTTCACGTCACGCCGGAGCGGGTGGTGCGCTTCGCGGCTGCCGAGGGTGGACACGCCGAAAAGTACGGCAACGTAGGTTGTCCCGCGGATCCAAGGCATCCGGATTGGCGGGCCGGCATAGGCACGCGCGACCGGCCTGCGGCCGCGCAGGCCTGCAGACTGCAAGCCTGAAGGAGAGCATTGGCTCTGAAGAGTAAGCGGGTCCATTCAAACTGCCTCGGCGCGTGCGCGTCCCTGCGTTCAGTGAAAGTACCGGAACTGCACAATGTACACCGCCGCTCCGGCGAAGTATCCGAGGAGCGCGAGTACGCTGATCTTTCGCATGTACCAAATGAACTGGATCTTCTCGATTCCCATCGCAGCAACTCCCGCAGCAGAGCCGATGATCAGTATCGATCCGCCCGTGCCGGCGCAGTAGGCGATGAATTCCCAAAGGAAACTGTCCGGTGGATACTGGCTCATTCCATACATCCCCATCGACGCTGCGACCAAGGGAACGTTGTCGACGATGGCGCTGAGCAGCCCCAACGCAAGCACGATTGCGTCGGTGCGGCCGATGCTTTGATCCAGCCAGGCTGCAAGAGCGGCAAGAATATGGGTGTGCTCCAGCGTGGCAACGGCCAGCAGAATGCCCAGGAAGAAGACGATTGAGCTGAGGTCGATCTGGGTGAGGGCGTGCGCCACGGTCAACGGCCTTCTCTCCAGCGGTTGCTTCCGGCGATGAATGATCTCGCCGACGAGCCACAATGTTCCCAAGCCGAAGAGGATGCCCATGAAAGGCGGCAGGTGCGTAACGGTTTTGAACGCTGGCACCAGGACCAGGATGGCAACCCCGAGGGTGAACATGACGTTTCGTTCGAAGGCGGGCGTGAACGCATCGTCGCTGCCATCGACCTTGGGAGAAGCGAAAGTTCGCCCCCGCAGCTGGTAATTCACGATGAGCAGCGGAATTAGCATGTTCGTGAGGGACGCGAGGAATAGCGTCTTGACTATGGCGAGAGCGGTGATCTGGCCGCCGATCCACAGCATGGTCGTGGTGACGTCGCCAATGGGGGACCACGCGCCGCCTGCGTTGGCAGCGATCACGATCATCGCGACGAACAACAGCCGATCACTTTGCTTGTCGAGCAGTTTTCTGATCAGCGAGACCATGACGATCGTGGTGGTGAGATTGTCCAACACCGCGCTCAGAAAGAACGTCACGGCGCAGATGAGCCACAGCAGGGTCGTCAACTTCTTTGTGTTGATCTGCGAGGTGATGATCTCGAATCCGTCGTGCGCGTCGATGACCTCGACAATGGTCATGGCGCCCATCAGGAAAAATATGATCCCTGCAGTCGAGCCGATGGTCTCGCGGAGCTGTTCGACGATAGCGTCGTGGTCAGTTGCTCCCACGGCATAGATCGTCCAGAGCAGGCCGGCGCCAAAAAGGGCGGAAGCTGATTTCTCTATTTGGATCGGGTGCTCAAGCGCTATAGCGGCATAAACCACGACGAAAACAACGACGAGTGCGACCAGCAAAACGAAGCCTCCGAATCCGGTTTTCGTGGGGATCATGCCCGAACCGAACTGCGCTAAGAAGCCTCATGTGCTGAAAGGCCGCGGTCTAGTATTGTTGGCTTGGGAGAATAAAATGTCTCAACCAAACGGTAGCAGATCAAACTTGTGGGGCTCCCGCGCGAACGGCCCCGTCGGCTGGATTGTCACCGTCGTATCCGTTCTGATGTTTGTCGTGGCCCTGTACGTGTATGCAACGAGTGGTGCACCGGGTTCGTCTCCGAATGCGACGGGCGGCTCGAGCGATCACTCGTCGGCTCGCCTCCCAGCACCGAGTAAATAAGGACAGGACAAAGCGCCGCGAAGCCGCCGTGCACGGCAGCTATCGACTGAGCATTCTCCAGCGAATGGACCGAGAAACGCGGATTATCTCAGCCGCCGCTTCGGCCTGGCCGCTTGAGGTTTACCTTCAGGCGATCGACGCGCCGCGACCTCCAAGGCCACGAGGCCGAAGACGGAGAGAGCGATTAGCATGACGAGTAGCAGCAGGGTGCCGTACATTCAGATGACTCCTACCCAGCTGCTCCTGTGAGCAGCCAGTGGTTCGACAACGTGCGGCGCCGAGATCGACGGGTAGAGTGGAGTTGTCGATCAAGCAATTGCACATGCGGACAGAAGGGGGCAATGAGTGTGCGCACGCAAGGCCCGTGCCTGCAGCCCGAGCCTTGCCGGCACCTGCACGCGAGTTTCTCGGCTCTACGGCTAGTAGTTTTTGATGCTGCGCAAAAAGTTGCCGGCCGGGGCGTCCTCAAAAAATGCTTTCCTCACGGGACTCCCCACGAACGATCGCTTCAGCCCCAGCGGAATGTAGCGATTGGCAGCTCGCCGGGCAGTCGGGAGATCGCTTGTCGCCCGTCAGGAAAATCCTGACTATCATGACCTCCGCTCGGGCGAGGAAGGTTCAGTCGTGAATGTGGCTCAGAGTCAAAACCTCAACTGGCAGGCGAAGGAAGCGCGGCGTCTCAGCGAGCCTAGCGCAGCAATGCCGGTAGATGCGCGGCAGCACGAACGTTTTGGTGCGCTGCGCGATGGTAATCGCCCGAGGAGTGGGAGTATGCTTCAACGTGTGCCAAAGACGGCGCTCGAACGCCGCACACAATTACGTCCAAGGATGGAAAGGCCGCCCTTCGGGGCGGCTTTTCTGTGAGCATTGGAGGGAGAGCAAATGTATCTGAAACCTCCCATCCACCTTGACACGGAAAGGTCGCGCAAGAGGGCCGTGTGGTTGCGTCAATTAGCCGAAGGGGCGGCACACCCGCAATTCGCTGAAAAGATCAAGGATCTAACTGAAGAATACAACGGACTTGCCGAACAGTTAGAGCATGAGGACCAGTAGGCCCGCGACACGCAACGTGATCAAGGAAAGAAGCGGCGTGGGCCCAGCTGCTTGATGTCCCTGAGTGTCGAGCGCCTCCCAGCCCGATCCGTACCGCCGTTACCTTGTTTGCGGTGATGCCGCTCCGAACTACCGACCGCGTTTCGGCCGTGGGGGGCCGGGTTGTGCACCGGGTCCCTACAAGGCAGGGAAGTCGCGCGACGAGGTGGACCTGAGCCGGACCCGCATGTGTTGCAAGCTGCGACCGCTCCGCCGACCCTGACCAATCCCAACGCCCGCACTGAACGGAGGGTCCGTTTCCGCCGACGAAGGTAGCTGCCGTTGCAGGTCGCCTGGAAACGGTCGACCCTCCTTGTAGGCGGGCAGCCGTTTAGTGGCATCGGAAGGCTTAGAGGTCGTTGCAAGATATTCCTCGCACCGGCCGCCCTCGATCCTGCGGCCGAGGCCGAACGCAATGCGCCATCTTCGGTCAAGTTGTGCGGGAGGCGGAGCACTACATCGCACATAATGGCCATCTGCCGTGCACGTATCCGAGCTCTGCAGCAGGGGGGTCGCAGGAGCTTGTACCGTGCCTTCGACGAGGTCCTCGGACCAGGCCCAATCGAATTCCTGCGGGCGAAGCGACTCTCGATGGTGCATCTGCGGCTACGCGCAGCGTTATCGAGAGGAACGGTGCCGTCTGTTCGATTTCAGAGGACATCGTAGGGAGTATTGTAGGAAGCGGAGTAGGCGGGGTTCTGCCGACGCCCCCCGTTACTTCCCCCAAAAGTAACGCCTAATCCCGCAAAATGTAACGGCCAATTCTCGAAGAAGTAACGCGTGATCTGGGAGCGCACAGAACTCGGAATGCCTGGCTGACTGAGCTTTTCACCCTTCATTTGGTCCGCGACACAGCCATTGTGCTGGACGCGAACTCTGAAGCGGGTCCTTCATCAGCACAATCCTCAAGCGCGAGACGTCATCGGCTACTTTCGCACGGCATCGGCGGCCACCGCGCGAACGACAGAACTTCGCCCAATGGACGACCGCGAAGGCCTGCGCGGGCGAAGCGTTGCCTCCGGTGCTCTTCCTACTGGCGGGCGAAGGTCGCCGAGTCCTTTGATGAGAGCGCGCGCGCCGGGGTCCGCGGCTGTCGGTCGCGTTGGTCATATCCCCGAGCACCACCTTGGCCTCCGCCTTCTTCGCCCCTGCGGCGCTGCTGCTGTCGCACACGTTGGCCGCACGCCGCTCAGGCCACACGACATGAACGGGTTCCAGCTTGGGGCGGTATGGTCGTTCATCCTGTGTTGCGGTCGCTCCGGACGTGAGACGACAGTGTGATGCCAGTTGGTTCAGATATGCCGCCGTTTCGTTTTTTGGTGTTTCTTGATAGTGCGACACCAAGATGCTACACATTGCCAGTGTCGCCCGGATTTTCTCCAGTCTTTTCAGGTGCGTAGCTTCAGCGGCCGCAGGTCCAAACCTGGCTGAGTACCCTCCCGCCCCAGCCAGCGCTTAAGCTGCTGAGTTCGTTATGTAAGCAGCTCTGATGCCGCCGAATTTTTTGAACGCGTTTGGAAATGGAGCTTCTGATGCTCGTTCCCGAATCAAACTAAACGGCGTCGTGCATTACATCGACCATAGTGGCCTATCTCCGTGGCTTTCATCTCAGTATATACCGCCGAGGCTACTTGGGGTGGTCTGTTACGCCCTCATCGTAGGATAGGGTACTACAGCGAACAATCGGACAAGCAGTCGAAATAATGCATTGGTGCGGAATTCGCCGTGCTGTCCATCATTTCCTACAACACAGTGGAGGAGGCGATCGAGATCGCCAACGACACTGTCTACGGCCTCGGCGCCCACGTGCAGGGCACGGATATGGAAACGGTGCGGGCCGTAGCCGGAGAGATCCGGTCTGGTCAGGTCCATGTGAACTATCCTGACTGGGACCCGAACGCACCTTTCGGTGGATACAAGCGTTCCGGCAACGGCCGGGAGTACGGCCTAGAGGGGTTTGAAAGAATATCTCGAGACAAAGGCCGTTCTCGGATTCTACTCATGAAGTTGCTCTCGTCGCATCGGGTCTTGGCGCTCGTCACGACCAGCGTCCGCCAATGCAAAAGTGTTTCCGGCCGTGATGGCGCACGCGTCGGAATCCGCAGAACACCTTCTGGCTCAAGGTCGGGGCTTTGACGGCTGGCTGAGTTGGCCCGTGAGTTCAGTTCGCCCGACATGTGGAGCGGTATCTCATATTTCTCCAGGCCATTTCGAAATCAATCTGTCGCGAGAAACCCGTGCGGCCGTGGATAGATGGGCTCCGCGTCGCTGAAGCAAACCGATGGTTCGCGCGATCTTGGGTTGGAAGATGGGCACGGCCGTTATGTTTCGATATCGTACGATTGCCGTTGAGCCCGGGAAGTCGATTCCTGGATGCACTGATCGATTCAGGAATTTCGCTTGTGGAAGGTGGCTGCGGAACCTGCGAGACACGCGTGATCGAAGGCATGCCGGATCACCGCGAGCAGTTTCTGAGCAAGCAGGAACAAGAGACAAACAAGACGATCATGATTTGCTATTCGGGTGCAAAGTCGAAAAAGCTGACCTTGGACCTCTAAATAGGCCCAACCGACTGCCAACGTCTAATGACAGAACGTGCGCCTTGTCCGATGAGGGGATTCGCGAGGCGATGCCCGCGGCACGAACGACGGCGGTAACGGCCGAAGGGGACGGCTCTAGCACGGAAAGAGTGCCTACTGCTCCCTCGCGCCCTATTGCGGCGCTGGCGACCGTCTGTCCGTTGGCCATGTCGATCATCACAGAAATGGCGCCACTATGAGGAAAGAGGACGTGCTCGGTCTGGTCACCCGCCTGCGAGACGACCGCATCCCGATCGAGCGCTACCATCTCTAGCTCGGGCGCCAGCAGATCGAGGTCCGCCGCCGGTAGTGCTGCCAGAAGTCGGTTACCATTTCGCCGGGAAGCGTCACTGCGGCCTCCTCTAACGATCGCCGCATCGCATTTCGAGCGTCATGGGGCGGCCAACTCGAACTTTGTTTGAATCCGCCTACGCCTCGCGCTCAAAGTCCAATTCAGCTGTGGAAGCTCTCAATCTCAAAAACTCCAACCACACGCGCTCGGAGGCGAATTGTTGTCTCTCAGGGTGATTGAGGAGTTAGGTCCCAGCGCCCCGCTGCACAATTGCGAAATGCGCATGGGTAATACCATAGGGAGTTCCGCTTTCCGGGACGCGGCAAGCGCTGCGGCGA
>NZ_JADPIX010000060.1:0-732 GCF_023073155.1 Bradyrhizobium sp. 45
CGACCGGCAACAGCATGGCGGTATCGCGGGTTCTGGCACCGTTCGTGGCACGGGTGATTATCGCCAATCCGCTGCAGGTGAAGGCGATCGCCCAGGCTCACGTCAAGACCGACAAGATCGATGCCGGCACGCTCGCCAGTCTGCAGGCGGCTGGGTACCTGCCGCAGATCTGGACGCCTGACGCGGAGACGGAACGCAAGCGTCGGCTGGTGGCGCGGCGCTACCAGGTCGTGCGCCATCGCACGCGGCTCAAGAACGAGGTGCATTCGATCCTGCACGCGCACCTGATCCCGAAGTGCCCGCATGCCGATCTTTTCAACGGCCGCGGCCGGGCGTGGTTGGCCGCCCAACCGTTGCCGGACGATGAGCGCGCGGCGATCGATCGGCACGTCCGCGAGCTTGACCGGCTGGCGGAAGATCTGGCCCTGCTCGACCGCGAGATCGCGCAGGACGCCATCGACGATTCCGCGGTCAACAGATTGATGACGATCACCGGCGTCAACTTGGCGGTCGCTGCCGGCATCATGGCGGCGATCGGCGACATCAGCCGGTTCAACAGCCCGCAGAAGCTGGTGAGCTATTTTGGGCTGAACCCGCGGCTACGGCAGTCCGGACTGGGCGCCGCCCATCACGGCCGCATCAGCAAGATCGGCCGCAGTCACGCGCGCGCCATGCTGGTCGAGGCGGCCTGGGCAGCGGCCAAGGGGCCCGGTCCGCTGCATGCGTTTTTCG
>NZ_JADPIX010000159.1:0-731 GCF_023073155.1 Bradyrhizobium sp. 45
TCATGGGAACTCCTTCGAATCATTTGATTGCGAGGGCTCAACGATAACGGAGCTTGTCTGCCACGAGCGCCGACCGCAATTACGTCATCGTGTTCAAATTTGACCCCGTATCGGCGTCCAATTTTGGGTCTGACTCATTTCCGATGAAGTTTGCCGGGCGACTGTGGTTCTCAAACGGAGAATCAGCGCCATGCGGACGGGCTTTCAAATCTCATCGCTAGTACCGAGTGGTTTGGTGTTTGATGGTGTAAGTGACTCAATGGATTCGGTTATTCTGGCTGTTCGGTCAGAGGCTGCGGAGGCCCAATGCCCTTTGTGCGCGACAGCGTCGCGCCGAATCCATAGCCGATACATCCGGCACGTGGCTGATTTGCCGTCAGCGGGCAGAAGGGTGCGCCTCCGATTGCTCACGCGGCGCTTCACATGTGAGGTGCCGCATTGCCGCCGGCGGATCTTCGCGGAGCGGTTTGGAGAAGACATCGTCCCGCTTCGACGGCGCCGGACGGCACGGTTGGAATACATCGTCCATCACTTGGGGTTGGCGCTCGGCGGCCGGCCGGCGGCAAGCTTCGCCAAGCGGCTCATGCTGCCCGTCAGCAACGATACCTTGCTGCGGGTGGTCCGCCGGCGGACGGCGATGCCGACAGATCCATTGCTTGTTGTGGGCATCGATGACTGGGCGTTCCGGAGAAACCATCGATACGGGACGATCGTGTGCGATTTGGAGCGCC
>NZ_JADPIX010000022.1:0-31568 GCF_023073155.1 Bradyrhizobium sp. 45
GACGAGATGGTCCTTCGAATATCACACGAGCGAACGCACCCGCACCCCCTCCATCGACGAGATCGCACGCACCCTAGTCATTGCGGAGAAATTCACCCACCTCGCCGAGGGCGAGCACGAAACCTATCCTGGCACGCTCGGTGCGCTATGGGGCGTGTGTCTTGCCGACGCTGTTCGCGCACAATCTCACAAGCCGAGCGCATTGCTCATGCTCGATGCATATTCGGGAGAGCAGCTCGCCGCCGTTCCCTTTGATGAGACGTTCAGGGCGCGGTTTGACGAACCTTATGTCGCGATCCATCGCGTCGACTTGCACAACATTCTCCTGGATGCCTGCCGGAAGCTCCCGAACGTTCGCTTGGATCAATCGATCGCAGTGTCGAGCTTTGAAGACCTGGGGGACAGGGTCAGCGTGCTCACCGCCGAAGCGGGGATCATCGAAGGCGCTGCTCTGATTGGCGCCGACGGCTTGCGGTCCGTGATCCGTTCTCAAATGCATCCGCAGGATCAGCCGCGTCTGCTGGGCTATGTGGCGCACCGGACCATTGTTCCGATCAAATCGGTTCCCGATATTGTTCGATGCGACGAAGTCGTCCTATGGGTCGGTCCGGCCTTTCATATCATCTACTATCCGCTGCGGAATGGCACCGAGCTCAACATCGTCGCGGTGTTCAAGACGGATACCTACGCCCAGAAGAACGATCCCGTAGCCCACAAGGCCGAGCTCCAGAAAACCTACAAGGATACGCATCCGGAGATGCAGGTGGTCCTGGGATTGATGGATCTGTCCAGGCGCTGGCCACTTGCCGACCGCAATCCCATCCGGCAATGGGCCAGAGGTCGCGTCACGCTGCTTGGCGATTCCGCGCACGCGACCTTGCAGTCGCTCGCGCAAGGTGCCGGCCTGGCGATCGAGGACGCCGTCTATCTCGCCGCACTGCTCGAAGTGACAGGCGGTGACGTAATCACTGCATTTCAGCGATTTCAGCACGACCGCGTCATTCGGACTTCAAGGGTTCAGCTCGAATCCCGCGCGCTCTGGGACATATATCATGCCGAGGACGCGATCGCGCGCGATGTAAGGCGCCAACAATATCAGGAGCGCACCGCCGAAGATTATTACCGGTGTTTGAACTGGCTATGGCAGCCGATCGCGATACCAAGCCGTGAATATCAGCTTCAACCGATCGGCGAGCGCGCTTAGCTTCGATGGTCGAACATCTGGGCGCACCCATCAAACGACTTTGACGCAAATCTCGAAGCTCACCGCGGCGACTTCGAAGCTCCATTTCCATGGACGTTCGCAACCTTCCCGTTGGGGAGTGTTGGCCTCATCCAGGCTCTTCCGGGCAGGTACAAGAGCGTCAGGAAGCTCGCGACGAACAAGCCGCCCATCATGGTGATCGCCATCGGGCGATTAGCCAACTAATAACTCTCTACTCTCCGAGCCGAGACCGCCGGCGAATACGCCCTTATCTGGTCCCGCTGACCGGTCAAAGACGCCCCCCTCCACCGAGCAGGGCGTCTCCCCTGCTAATCGCTATCAGCTTGCCGGATTGCGCGCCGTGACGATCCACGCCGCGCTGTCGATCGTCACCGACCGCTCGCCGGCGCGGCCCGCGAAAGCGGCACGAACCGCGGCCGAGGCGCGGGCGCGGATGCCGTCGGGCTGATCAGCGAGCGCGCGCGACAGCGGGCCGACCTCGAACGTCATCTTCACCGCGTCGTCGATCGCCGCGTCCCGCGTCGCGCCCTCGCCAAACGGGAGGGAAGCATCGAAGGGCGCGATAGCGATATCGGTGAAGCCTGCCGCCGTCAGGATCCGAGCCACCCGCCCCCGGTCGCCGAACGAGAATGGGCCGGGCACTTCGGGATCGGGCGGCGCCGTCAGCGGGACGATGCCTTTGATCGCGTCCATCGGCAATCGCACCCAATCGTTCTCGGCCGCACCACGCCAGCAGACGAAAGCGACCCGCCCGCCCGGCTTGAGCGCACGGCGCATATGAGCGAACGCCGCCGTAGGATCGTCAAAGAACATCACCCCGAAACGCGAGAACAGGATGTCGAACGCGCCCTCGGGCAGCTCGGCTCTGCCAGCGTCGGCCACCCGGAACAGGGCCGGCGTATCCGGTGGCGCAAGCGCGCGCGCTCGGCCGATCAGCGGTTCGGATATGTCCACGCCCAGCACATGGCCCCCCGCGCCGACGCGGGCGGCCAGAGCCAGACTCGACGCGCCCGCGCCGCAGCCGATGTCCAGCACGCGTTCGCCCGTGGCGGGTGCTGCGGCTTCGATCGCGGCCTGGCCGAACACCGCCACCCTGGCATCGAGCCGGGCCTGGTGGGCGACCCAGCGCTCCCCGCTTTGGCCATTCCAGTCGGCGACCTGATCGGCATTGTGCTGTGCCATGACATGTCCTTGTTCTGGCCCGGTCACTGGAAGCAGTGGCGACCGCCGGGGACTTCCGAGACGATGCAGTTCATCCGGCCTTTAAGCGAAAGATTACGGCTTGCGCGCGTCTGCCTTCTGAAAGTCGTCCCGATGCGCGCGCACAAAGTCCTCGATCGACATCGGGGACACACCGGTCAGCAGCTTCACATCGTCCGAGGATCGGTCGTATCGGCCGTCCCGGTGCAGCAGTGCCATCGATTCCAAGTGCGCGACCACGTGTGCGGATGCGCCAATGGATCGCAGGATCTCCAGCCACGGTTCCATCGGAATGTTCATGTACGTGATTGGACGCCCCAAGACTCTTGTGAAATCTTCGGCGACCTCGCGAAGAGTCTCCGCACGGGGACCGGTCAGCTCGTAAACCTTTCCAAGGTGAGACTCGGGATTCGCCAACACCTCTGTCACGCACCGCGCAACATCGTGGGCGGCGATTGGCGACGTCTTTCCCTCTCCGAAGGGCAACATCAGCGCGTCCTGAGCGGTGACCGTCGGAACGGCAAATCGCCAGAAGAACGCGTCCATGAAGGCGGTCGGACGCATCGTGACCACCGGCAAACCGCTCCACTGCAAGACCTGCTCGGCCAGCCAGTGCTGCTTGTGCTGCGGGCTGCGGGCGGTCTCGCGGATGCTCATCTCCGAAACCGTCATCTGCGACATGTTGACGAATGCTTCGACGCCATGGTGCCGGGCAACGGCCGCCACGTTCGTCGTAGCCTCGAGATACCTCTCGTTGACCGACATGCTGAAGTACAGGCGCTTGCAGCCATCGACGGCGCGGTGCACCGCGTCCAGGTCGAGCAGATCTCCGACGATCACCTCGGCACCGAGTGCCCTCAGAGATTCCGCCCGGCCGTCATCCTGGCGGACCATGGCGCGCACCTTCAGCCCACGCTCCAGCAGAAACTTCGTCACGCTCGGTCCGATCGCTCCAACTTGGCCAGCGGCACCGGTGACAAGGATGGGATGGGAGTGTTTCATGTCAATGTTTCCTTCAGAGCGATACCGGCGCTCCCGCCGGTGATGAGAGTGGTGTGACCGAACAACTTCACTGGCGACTCTTGGAATTGGAGTTCAATTGGTTGCCGGGGCTGCTCGAGGCCGACCGCCTAGGATCGAGAAGTGCCCGCGGACGTGACGATCGCGTCTCGGCTGTGCCGTTTCTGCTCGGCGCGACTCACGACGCCACCATGTCGGCGTGAATCGCCTCGACGACCGCGGCGGGGTGGGTCAGCGGGATCATGTGTGCAGCGCCGGGGACAACGACTGTGCGGGCGTCGAACGCTCCCGCGAGCAGACGGCTCACCGACCGCGGAGCGGCCGACGTCCGCTCGCCGACGAGCACCAAGGTCGGCACCGCGGTCGAGGTGAACTCGGCGAGCGTGGTCCGATCGGCTGCGCTGGCGGTCATCTCGAGCCTTAGCCGCGGTGCGAGCCGTGTAACCAGCGCACGCCCCTTCTCGCCCAGCGCGTTCCACGCGCCGGCGCCGCTCCAGTGCTCCACCAGCAGGCAGGCGGCCGCACCGTGATCCGGCCACGCGCGCATGAACCGATCGCAGAGGGTCTGCCCCTCGCGCAGGGCGTCTTCCTCCCCGGGCACGCGCAGCACGCTGACGACCACAGGATCGATCAACGTGAGCCGCGCCACGCGAGACCCGACGGCCAGCCGCAGGTGAAGTCCGAAAAATGCCCCGAGCGAGTGGGTGACGAGGTGGAACGCACCGACGCCCTGCATGTCGAGCCAGCCGCGCAGGTGGGAAACCTCGTCCTTTGGCTGCCACGCCTCGCTCGGTGTCGGCGACCGTCCGTAGCCGAGCATGTCGGGTGCCAACGCCCTGGCGCCGCGCGCCTCAAGACCCATGCGGACCGCGGCCCAGGAGTGGGAGCCGGTGGCGGAGCCATGGAGAAGCACAATGGGAAGGTCGTCGGTCATCGGAGATCCTTAGTCGGAGTGGCGCCGGGTGTACTGCGGGGTCAGCAGGCCAGTCGGTTTTCCGTGACACCGGCCCGGAAACCCATTTTTCTTTGTGCGCGAGTTGGGCGACGGCGCGAGGCCGCCCGGCACCTTAACCGCGCCAGGCTTGCGGAACCTTCGCACCCAGCCAGTGCGCGAGGCTTGCATTGACCTCGACAGGCTTTTCTTGTGCCATCCAGTGCCCTGAGGAGATCCTCTCGATCGTGAGATCGCGGCAAAGCTTCTTCATCGGTTCGGTCAAAGGCGAGTTCACGCAGTCGCACGTATAGTCATATTCCGCCTCCAGAAAGAGGACAGGCATATCGAGATGGCCGTCATTCAATGCCTCGAGTGCATAGCGAGCGTTGGCTGCATGATTCATGTACAGGGAGGCCGTGCCGTAAAAGCTCGTTCGCTCGTAGGCGGAGACATAGGCATGCAGGTCGCGCTCGGTGATGATCTGCTCATCACGAGGAACGTTCGGAGCGACGCCCTTTCCGCCGAACCAGCCTCCATCTCGGCGAATCTGGGACGACACCGCCGGCTTGCCTTTCCCATCGGGATTGCCCGCACGAAACAGCGTCTTGAAGGTTGCTGCGACGTTCGCCTCCATGGCGCTGGTGGCTTTCTCGAAATGCTCTTCGTAGAAGCGCTGGTACTCCCAGTTGCCGAACGGATATTCGCTTTGCGGGTACAGATCGCGGTTGACCAGCCCGGCGAGCACATCAAGTCCCCGCTCGAACGTGGCATAGGGTATGCACAGGTTGGCGACCGCGAGGCAACGGTCCGGATGGTGGCTGGCGATGTTCCAGACGACCACCGCTCCCCAATCGTGCCCTACCCAGATCGCCTTTTCCTTACCGAGGGAGTCGAGCAACTCGATCATGTCGGCGACGAGTTCGCGCTGGGCGTAGGCGTCGTGCGTGCTGTAGAGCGAGGACCTTCCATGCCCCCGCAAGTCCGGTGCGATCGCCCGAAAGCCGAGCGCACCGAAGATTGGAAGCTGATGCCGCCAGCTCAATGCAAGTTCTGGCCAGCCATGGACGAAGATGATCGGCGTGCCTTGGCTCGGGCCGCTTGCAAAATAGAAAGTGCTGTTGCGTGAACTGTGAAAGGTGTTCTCTGTAACTTGAACCGGCGACATCGGGGAGCGCTCCTCTCTGAACTGTGCGCTCAAACCAGCATCGACTGCTGGGCGAAGATACCCGCCATCGCGCCTTGCCATGATGCCGTGGTGACCGAGGGCAAGAAGGGCGTGGTGAGGTCGCCGGCGGCGTAGATGCCGGGCGTGCTGGTTTGGCGGCGCTCGTCGACCTTGAGGGCGATGCCGACGGGCGTATCCACCGTGGCGAGGCCCAGTGATTCATGCAGGCTTGCGGACGGCTTGTTGCGCGGATGGGCGAACAGGATGTCGACTGCGACATTGCGGCCGGTATCGAGATTGACGGTGGCGATATGACCCTTGTGATGGGCGATCTCGGTGATCCGGCCATCAACGACCGGTATTTTGCGGCGCGCCAGATCGGCCTGGATATCGGGCGGAATGTCGTGACCATCGGCAAAGAGAGTCAACTTGTCGGTCCAATCGAGGAACAGCCTAGCCTGATTGTGCGACTGTGGGCCGGACCAGACGAGGCCCCAATGCTGGCCGGCGACTTCAAAGCCGTCGCAATAGGGGCAGGGCACGATTGACGTGCCCCAGCTTTCGGCAAAGCCCGGAACATCAGACATCTGGTCGGCGACGCCATAGCTCAGGATCAAACGACGCGCCCCAAAGCTTTCACCATCGCCAGTGAGGACGTTGAAATCGTCGATGGCGCCGGAGACGCTGTCGGCCCGGGCACCGACCAGCCTGATCGTGGGATAACGCGCCAGCTGCTGCCGCGCCTCGGCCAGGATGTCCAGCGGTGGCTTGTGATCGTGGCCGAGCAGACCATGCGAGTGGTGGGCAAAGCGGTTTCGCGGCAGGCCGGTATCGAGAACGGTGACCTTGCGGCGGGCTCGGCCGAGTTGCAGGGCGCCGGCGAGACCGGCAAAGCTGCCGCCGATGATGATGACGTCATCCATGGTGATGGGCTCCGTTGGAGGACAGGTTGAAACCCACCCATTGGCTTGCACATTTTAGATACTATATGGTATCGTAATGCAAGAATTAGAGTACTGTCAAGTACTGGAATTGTGGTGACCGAAAACAGACAGGGGCGGCGCGGCCGGCCCGCCAACGAGGCGCTTGGCCAAACGATCCTCGACGCCGCGCGCGAACTCTTTGTGGAATTGGGTTTTCAAGCGACGACATTGGACAAGGTCGCCCAGCGGGCGAAGATATCCAAGCTCAGCATCTACAGGCACTTCGAGAACAAGGAGGCGCTGTTCAGCGCGGCCATCGCGGCCGGCTGCCATCAGTTTACACAGGCCCTTTTTGCAGGCGTCGAAGGTTCGGCCGAAGATCAGCTCATGGCCGTGGGATCATCCCTGCTTCGCACGCTATTGAGATCAGACGTCCGCAATGTCGAAGCCATGATCATGGCCGACACGGCGAATCAAAAGTCGTTAAGCAAGCTCCATTACGAAGCCCGCCCCGCGCATGTCATCGCCCAAATCGAGGCCCTGTTGCGTCAGTTGCACGCGAAGGCGCTTCTGAATGTGCCCGATCCTCTCCGGTCCGCCCGCTTGTTTGCCGCGCTTTTCAAAGGATCCGATCTCCTGATGATCGCACGCTTCGATCAGGCGAGAGCAGAGGACGACAACGAAATCGATTCCTATTGCCGGTCGGCCGTCGCCATGTTCATCGCCGCGCACGCTGGCAACGACCACGCGGGCGGATAACTTCAGACAATCGCCACAAAGTTCACGGACACGCTGCCCACAGTCAGTCTTCACGAAGCCCGCTATGTCCCAATATTCACTCGATGTATTGCGCCAGCGCTACGTCGTCGAGAAAAGGCCGCTCGAGGCCGCCGTCGAGCAGATCTTACGGGCCGACACCCGCCCGGGAGCCCGTGCCATCCTTGCTTCAGTCGATAAACGGCGTTTTGAAAACAGGTCCGAAGGGCAACGCCTGCGGAAGATGCTCCGCTTCGAGACCTCTCTCTGGGAAAGCGGCCATCATGCCGTGGCAGGCGTGGACGAGGCGGGAATGAGCCCTCTCGCCGGTCCAGTCTCCGCCGGCGCCGTGATCCTGAAACCCGGCACGCGGATAGTCGGGATCGACGATTCGAAAAAGCTCGACGCCGCGGCTCGCGAAGAACTCGCGAAGGAGATCAAGGCAAAGGCAGAGAGTTGGTGTGTGGCGTTCGTCGAGGTCGAGGAGATCGACGCGATCAACATCTATTGGGCGGGCATCCAGGCCATGCAGCGCGCGGTCCGGGGGCTGGGGTTGGCGCCGCAACACCTGCTGATCGACGCAAAGCGGTTGAAGGAAATCGATATCCCTCAGCAAGCCATCATCAAAGGCGACGCCAAGTCCGCCAGCATCGCCGCTGCCTCCATCCTCGCGAAAGTCGAGCGCGACACGGTCATGCGGATGCTCGAGGTGCGCCACCCCGGCTACGGCTTCGCGGATCACAAGGGCTACCCGGTGCCGGCTCATTATCAGGCGCTCGCCAGGCTTGGTGCATGCGCAGCTCACCGGCGGTCGTTCGGACCAGTACGCAAGGCCCTCGGACTGCCGCCCTTGCCGCCGTGGCCTTCGGCATCCGAGCGCACCGCTGGTTGAACTCCTGGGGTCCACGTTTCGTCTCGGCGTACTATTTTCGCGGCCATTTCTGTTCGCGAACGACGTCCTTGGCCAATTTGTCCGGCCTCAGGCCGAGATAGACTGGCTGGCGCAGCTCGCCCTTGCTGGTCCACTCGGCGAACTTCACTTCCGCGACCAACGAACGACGGACCCAAGTGGTGACTTGCTCATCCTTCACCTTGGCGGGGAACGGGGACTTGCCTGTCTTGAGCTTCACGAGCTTGCCGTGAAGCTCTTCGAGAACCTGGTGACTGAAGCCGGTGCCGACGTGGCCGATGTACCGCCATGCGTCGCCTTCGCGTACCGCCAGCACGAGGGCGCCGAAGAATGGCCGGGTTCGCCGCGGCGCCGTGAAGCCGGCGATCACGACCTCCTGCCGCTGCGCCGTTTTCACCTTCAGCCAATCGGCGGTCCGGCGTCCGGACGCGTATGGGCTATCGGCGCGCTTGGCCATAATTCCTTCGAGATGCCTCCGCTCGGCTTCTGCAAAAAACTTCGTTCCCTTGCCTTTGCGGTGGTTGCTGAACGCGAGCAGCTTGTGGCGCGGCAAGATCGCCTTTAGCCGCTTCTTGCGCTCGAGGAGTGGCAGCGCGCGTAGATCCTCGCCCCCCGCGAACATGAGGTCGAACGCGCAGTACAAGAGCTTGGCCTCGTGGCGCAAGGCGTTCTGGAGCAACTGGAAATGGGATGCGCCGTCCTTGCCGATCGCGACGAGCTCGCCATCGATCACGGCGTCCGCCTTCACGCCCTCGAGCGCCTTCGCGACCTCCAGGTAGGAGTGGCTGATGATCTTTCCATTGCGGCTGTAGAGCGCGACCCGACCACGCCGGATTTCCGAGACCATGCGGAAACCATCGAATTTGTCCTCGAAGACCCAATCGGGATCGTCGAACGGCGCATCCGTCAACGTGGCCAGCATGGGCTGCAGGCGATATGGCAGGGTCGATTTGCGAGCCATGGTTGGACTTTCTACACGGCCGGCAGAGGCCGAAACGAGGAGGACGGAAGGCGAGCCCGCGCGGTATCACCAGCCGCGACCATCCCGCCTGCCCGTACCACGCCCAAAACCCCGGATTTGAACGGAGGGCCCGTTTCCGCCGACGAGAGCACCTGTTGCTTAAGGCCGAGCTGGAAGCGGTCGATCAGAACGCAAGGCGTCCGGAGGCCGGTCAGTTCTACGATCGCGGTGCCTCCGAGCTCAATGAGCGTCCCGAGCGGCATCCACTCGAGGGCCAAGCCGGCGGTGCTGATGTTCTCGCCGAGGTCGCCGGCGCCGACCTTGAAGCCGGCTTTAAGTAGCGTCGCGAAGAGTTCGGACGGGATCAGGTGAACCTGCCGGAGATTGGGCAGGCGTGGCCGGCGGCGGGCAAGGTAACGGTGCCGGACGAATGGGCCTGCGTGGGCGTCGCCTTGGACGCCGTGGCCTTCCACCAGCACGATCCGATCCTGAGGGGGCTTGCTGAAGTGGTGACCGCGATCGGCCGCAACTGCGACCACTGTGCCCTCCAAGGAGAGCGGGTGCGGCTTCGGCATCAGGCGGCCCGGGCGAATGAGCGCCGCTTCTGGCGGAGGTAGCGCGTGATTTCCGGAAGAGGCATCGCGTTGAGGACGCGGTCGGCGGGGACACCGCCCTTGCGCGCCATCTGGACGCCCCAGTGCATGTGGTCGAGCTCGGGGATCGAGTGCGCGTCGGGATTGATGCTCAGCATGCAGCCGAACTCCAGCGCCGCCTGGTGCCAGCGCCAATCCAGGTCGAGGCGCCATGGATGGGCGTTGATCTCGACGACGACGTCGTGCCTCGCGCAAGCGCGCAACACCTTTTCGACGTCGATTTCGTAGCCTGGCCGCCGCTGCAGCTGGCGCCCGGTCATATGGCCGATGATGGTGGTGTGAGGATTGGCGATGGCCCGAAGCAGGCGCTGCGTCTGGGCCTTGCGGTCGAGTTTGAATCGGCCGTGGATGCTTGCGACCACGAAGTCGAAGCGCTGCAGCACGTCGTCCGCATAGTCCAGCGAGCCGTCGGCCAGAATGTCTGACTCGATGCCTTTGAGGATCCGGAAATCCTTGCCGAAGCGCTTGTTCAACCGGTCAGCGTCCCGGTGCTGCTGCGCGATCTCTTCCTCCGAGAGACCGCCCGCGTAGTGCGCGGACTTGGAATGGTCGGCGACCCCGAAATACTCGAAGCCGCGCTGGCGCGTGGCCTTGGCCATCGTCTCCAATCTCTCTGTGCCGTCGGAGGCATCGGTGTGGCAATGAAGGATTCCGCGCAGGTCCTTGTCGGTGACGAGCTTCGGCAACTTGCCCTTCAGGGCCAGCTCGACCTCGCCGCGGCCCTCACGGAGTTCAGGATCGATGAAGGGCAGACCGAGGGCACTATAGATCTCGGCCTCGTCGCCGGCGATCAGGGTGCGACCCTTGTGCAACCCGTCGGTCTCCAGTCGCATTCCTTTCTCGCTGGCTATCGCCCGGAGCTGCTCAATGTGAGCGGCAGAGCCGGTGGCGAAGAGAAGGGCGGCGCCGAAGTGTTTGCGATCGGACAGGCGGATCTGCAATCCGTCCGTCACGGAGGCCTTCGACGTCTTGTCGGCCTTGGAAGCCTCGGCAACAATCGTGAGGTCGCCCACTAATTCGCAGCCGCGGCGGAAGTCGCCCGCGATCGTCACGCGCTTGAGCTCCGGCCCGGCCTTGCGGAGCGAGTCCTTGGCGTGCGCGAGCAGGACGGCGGCACGGTGCAGATGGAGGCGACCTTCTCCGCTTTTCGCGATGGCCAGGTTCTGCAGGATCTTAGTCTGCAGCGTAGGGCCCAGCCCTTTGGCCTTCTTGATGCGGTCGTCCTTGGCGGCGGCCTCCAATTCCGCGAGAGACGTGATGTCGAGGTCCTGGTAGAGGCGCAGAACCTTCTCGGGGCGGAGACCAGGCACGGCGAGCATCTCGAGCACCCCCTCCGGAATCTCCTTCCGGAGCTTCTCAAGGCTCGGATGAGTGCCGCTCTTGTGAAGCTTGGTGATCATCTCGGCGATCGCCTCGCCGACGCCGGGGATTTCGGTAAGCCGGTCTTCGGCGATGAGCACGTGCAGAGGGACGGCAAGGGCCGCCAGGCTGTCGGCGGCCCGAGAATACGCTTTTGCCCTATAGGGATTGCCGCCACGCAGGGCGGTGCGCTGAGCGTACTCTCGCAGGAGACTTGCTACAGCTCGAGCGTCGACGGAAGCCACTCAACGAGCCTCCCGTTCCGCGTCTTGCCGCGCCGCCGGACCAAAGCGACTTTGTGGGGGCGGCACGTCATCGGGCCGACGCTCAAGGGACCTCTCGAGCTTCTGCGCTGCCCGGAAGTCCTCGAGATGCTGCGTGTTCGGACCGTAGACGGCCTCTTTCTTGAGCAGATTGTAAATTCGTCCGGCCGCGAGCTGCAGATGCTTCATCCTACCCTGCGGCATCGATCGGGCCTTGCAAAGAGCCCGGACAGCGTAGGCGCGGAAGTAGTCAAAAGCGTCCGACATGATCCCGGTAAACGCCTACTCTCGCCTTTAGTTCTGTCGGCATCGTGAGGCCCGCAAGCTGTCGGGCCTGCATTTGGGCGTGTACTCAAAAGCTCAACTTCAGCCATCCGTTCGCTCTTGACCGGAGCGGATCGAAAGCAGCTGCAACATTCGTTTGCGACCGCCCCCGTTCGAGCGCTCAAACGTCACGTTTTCGGACTTGGCTGCGGAGTGGGGAGATTTTGGGGAGGCTGAGAAGGTGTGGGACTACTCTGCTGCTGAAGCGCCGCGGGGTCGCCGCCCGCATGAGGAACGCACGTACCGATGTTGCTGAGCAGGCGTTTGGCCTGGAGGTCGCGCACCTTCGTGTATTCGCGTCGTCGCTCGATATTGGCCGCGGCCCATCGGTCCCACGCCTCGAAAGCGTCCGTGTAGTGCTTTCGCATCTGCTCCTCGGCGGCAAGGCAATCGGCAAACTTGTCGAAAACCAGGTCGGTGTTGACCGGGGTCATACCTCCTACCAGGACAACAAGCATCCATTTCATCTTGCCAATCACCTTTTCACACCGGGCATTCACCGCTAACGCGAAGAATTCCGTTCACGGTGGTTAGATGGCCCGGCGGCTGCGACCGGCCACAAAACCGTAGACGAGAAGCACGATGATGGCGCCTACGACTGCCCCCACTAGCCCCGCGCCTTCTCCTGGCCGGTACCAGCCGAGAGCCTGACCAAGATAGGTCGCAACGAACGCGCCCACTATTCCCAGGATCGTGGTCAGGATGAAACCCGATGGCTCGTTGTCCCCGGGCATGATGAACTTCGCGATGATGCCTGCGATGAAGCCGATAATGATCGTCCAGATAATGCCCATGTCTCTCTCTCGATCGCTGTGATTATCCCGCGGATTGCGCCGGAAGACGTCCGTCCGGCGTGTATTTGTCCACCGCTGCCGGAAGCTCTCGCGACAATCGGTCGAGAATCTCCTGCTGAGACAGGCCGGTCTGCTGCTGCAGCTTTTGAAGAACGTCCGGACCGATAGCCTGCTGGAGTTCGGGCGGGGTGACTTCGCGGTTTGGCCCCTGATTGATCCAGGATTGGGCCGCATCGCCCTGCCCGTTCTGCTTGAAGTGCTCGAGCAACTCGCCGATCCCGCTGTTCAGGAGCGAACCCACTCCGCCGCCTCCCACAAGGCCGCCAAGATTGCCGAGCATGCCGCCCAGGGAATCTTTGGCACCCGACGGCTGACCCGAGGTAGCATTGCGAAACAGGTCGGCCAGCTTGTCCCGATTTTGATAACCGGCGATTGCGAGCATACCCAAGAGGGCGGTCATCGATGGCATTCCGCGACTCATATTCGGCTCCTCAGTTCGACGATTGTAACCGTGCAACAAAAGGGCGGCCCACCTAGGCGGGCCGCCGGCTAATTCATCGCACTCCGGTGCCGTAGAGCTGCCGTTCTCTCCGGACCTCCTCCGCGCCATAAGGCTGGGCGGATGGATCGTAATTCTTCCACCCGGCCTTCTGCCAGGCTGCGCTCCGGTCGCGCAGATTGACTGCAGACTGGTTCAGGATCGCTTCGTATCGCGCGCGGTCCGCGTCTGGCACACGCGCCGAAACCAGCGTGCCGCCGCGCCTCACACCTTCCGCATAGAGCGGAGCTTCCTCATCGGATACGCCGGCCTGCGTCAGCGCCCCGACGACTCCGCCCGTCGCGCCGCCTGCAACGGCACCGAGCGCGGTCGACGCGAGCCATCCCGCCGCGACGACCGGACCCAGGCCGGGGATAGCCAACAAACCAAGGCCAGCGAGCAAGCCAGCAGCACCGCCGAGGCCTGCGCCCACGCCTGCTCCCGTTGCCGCACCTTCCGCCCGATCGTCCACTCCATCGCCATCGCGATCGACCTTCTTGTCGGTGCTGTACCAGTTGTCGGAATTGTTCGCGACGATGCTCAGATTCGAATGTGGCACACCCGCAGCCTCCAGGCTTGTCACCGCGCGCTGCGCATCGGAATAGTTGTTTAGAGACGTGAAATCGTAACGGTCATCTTGAATCCCTCTCAATTTTGCTGCGCGTTATTTCGCCGCGTTCACGTTGCCCTGGAAATCCAGACTGACATCGGTCGAGGTGCCGCCTTTACTGGCCTTTCCGCGCCAAACGCCGTTGTCGTCCTTCTTGAGGGATGTGACGTTGGTGTAGCCCGCGTCCTCGATCTTCGACTTGGCCTGGCCCTCGGTGAAACTGTTTGCGCCAGCGACCGGTTTGTTGGAATTTTTCTGATCGGAACTGTTGACCGCATTGTTGTTGGGCCGCTCGGTTGCCGGCGGATTTTGCGCAAACGACGGACCCGCCAGAAGCGAGGCAGCCGATAGCAGAAGAAGAAGTTTCTTGTTCAGGTCGTCCTCCCGTAGTTGCAGGGCACAACCTACGCTGGGCTGAGAAGTTCCAAGTTTTCCCGGTCGGTCGGCTTGGATTCGGGATCTAAAAGCATGTAGGACAACCCGGCAGGGTCGCCGCTGGCTGAGCTAGGCCATTCGGTTGTGGCCGAAGCCGGTGATCTGGTCTCCGCCCTAGAGCACGCCAATACCACCAATTTCGATTTCGCTGTGCTGGACGTCTTGCTTGGCCGCACCAGTAGTGAGCCAGTTGCCCAAGTCCTCGCTCGACGCAACGTCCCGTTCGTTTTCGCGAGCGGGTATGGAGCCGACGGAGTACCCGCCCGATTTCAGGAGCGACCGCTCCTCACCAAACCTTTCCAACTAGATCAACTCAATGGGTGTATCGCCAAGCTGTTGGATCGGACCTGAAGGCGGAACGGCGAACAGGCCCAGAAGTTACGGAAGTACCTTATAAGCAGAGGTATTCGTGATGCCGCGCTACTACTTCAATGTTACTCACGAACACACGGAGATTGACCGTGTCGGCGAGGAGTTGCCCGACAAACATGCAGCCTGGAAAGAGGCGACTGTGATGGCCGGTCAGACGTTGCAGGGCATTGACGGAAAGCTGGGGCCTGGGCGGGAGTGGCGGATGGAAGTTACAGACGAATTCCGAAACACTCTCTTCGTCCTGCACATCAATGCCGAAAAACCTGAGTGACGGTCGTAGATTGGTCAGAAGAACGGCCAGCTTGATGGACCCTCGAAGCTTACCCTCGCAGCAAAGGGGATTGTAAGGACCGGTGCGGATCTTGCCGGTACGAGGATGCTTCAGACGCCCTAGGGAGGCGGCAGAAGCGTTTGCAATTTATCGCTCAACTGGTCGACGGAGAAGGGCTTCCCGATCGCGGGGGCATTCCTGAACTCCTCCTCGAAGGCAGGCCCGCCGTAGCCGGTGCTGAAGAGAAAAGGAATACTCCGCGCGCGCAGGATCCGAGCCGCCGGGAAGACAAGCTCTCCAGCCAGATTTACATCAAGGAGCGCGACATCGATGATGCGGTCGTCGCAAGCTGGCAGGCCTTTTTCAGATGGGCAGCCGAGGCAACGACCTTCAATCCCAGTTCCTCGAGCATGTCTTCGATCATGAGCGCCACCAATCCTTCGTCTTCGACGAGAAGAACCCTGGAGCCCGACATTTCAGCCATTGGATGCTGGGACCCTAACGGGAAAGGCAATGCTGCAGCTAGTGCCCTCCGGCTCGAACACCAGTTCGAACTCTCCGGCAAGGTCGTGTTCTATGCAGCGCTCCATCAGCCGTGTGCCGAACCCTCGCCGCTTGGGCGGCACAACAGGGGGCCCCCTCGTTCGCGCCATTCGCATTCGAGCATGCCTTTCGACTGTTCGCCGTCGACGATCCTCCAGGTGAGCGACACGGATCCACCCCGCGCGGAGAGTGCGCCATATTTGGCGGCATTTGTCAGAAGCTCATTGAGCACCATGGTGAGACTCAGGGCCGTACGCGGGTCGAGATCGACGTGCGGTCCGCCTGCCACGACGCGCCCGCCCGACACCGGAGCGACGATATCGTGGACTAGCTTTTCGAAAGGGGCATCTTGCCAATTCCGCGTCGTGAGAAGGTCATGCGCGCGGGCCAACGCAAGTAGCCTTCCCGTGAAGGTGGGCAGAAACTCTTCCAGATCGGCAGCATGGCGGGCAGTCTGGCTCGCCAGCGACTGCACCGTGGCGAGCGTGTTTTTCGATCGGTGGTTCAATTCGTCGATAAGAACCTTTTGGGCGTTCTCGGCCTGCTTGCGCTCGCTGATATCGACGAGCATGTTGATGGCGCCGACAATTTTCCGTCCGCGTTGCGCAGCGGCGTGGGATAGGGAATGAAAGGCACACGTCTGCCGTCTGGACGCTCGGCAACAGCCTCGGCACCGCGAACCGGGCGGTTCTCGCGTAGAGCCCCCGCCATCGGACATTCATTGTGTGGGAGGGGCGAGCCGTCGGGCCAGTAAAGCTTCCAGGTTACACACCATTCGTCGCCGGGCTGGGGGGTTCTGCGGCCATTTCGACCGCTGCCCGATTGAAGAAATTGATGCGACCCTCAGCATCAGTCGTGTAGATTGCGGCGGGCAATGCCTCAAGGAGGTCACGCATGCGCTGCTCGCCTTCGCGCAAAACGATCCTCCAACTGTTTGGCGGTGGTGACGTCCTGGGCAACACGGACGCCGTAAAGGAAGTGGCCGTCCGAATCGCGCACCGATGAACTGAAAATATCGAGATGGCGCATGGAGTCGTCAGGTCGCAATACGCGCTTGCGGGTGGTGTAATTCTCGATGTCGCCTTGGACTTGCTGCGCATAGAGCTCAGCGTCATCCGCCTGATCATCCGGATCGGTGTAATCCAGGAAGGTCATTCCAAGCAATTGCTCGCGCGAACGCCCGGTGATGCGGCATATGGAATCATTCACGCGCAAGAAGCGCCCGTTCTCGTCTGTCTCGGAGATGCCGACGCTCGCAGCCTCATAGGTCGCCGCGAGACGGGCTTCACTGGCTCGTCGAGCCTCTTCGGCAGCATGAAGTTTAGAGACGTCGATGGTGAAGCAGCGTGTATTAACGAACTTGCCATCCACGAAGCGGCTGTTCGATGTAATCAGCACATGCTTCACCGACCCATCGCGCGCCCGCAGCCGCGCGAGATAGCGATCGAGCGGTTCGCCGCATGAAAGGCGCTGTAGGATGTCACCGATCACCGGAGCGTCGGCATGAAACTCCGCGATATGGCGGCCAATGTACTCCTCGGGTCTGTACCCGAGCATGTCCAGTTCGGCTTTGTTGGCTCGGAGAACAATACCGCTGACGATATGGAGACCTACGGCTCCATTCTCGAAGAAGTCCTCCGGGTCCTGCTTCGTCCGGCGGACTTCCTCCTCGATCTGCTTGCGTCCCGTGATGTCCTGGAAGCAGTTGATCGCACCTTGGATGCGGCCGGAGCGGTCGCGCAACGCTCGGATGTTGACCAAAGCGGTGAAGCGGGAGCCATCGGGTCGCGCCATGATGATTTCGACATTGCGCGCGGGCGTCCCCTTCTGGACGGCGCCATGGCGCAGTCGCTGTGGGCGAGCGGCGTTCCATCGAGGAGATAAAGCTGATGGGAACCGCAGAAGCGCTCCTTCTTGGCCATATCGGGCATCCGGCCCCACAGCTCAACCGCCTCACTGTTGTAGGCGACGAGAAGTCCCTCTGCATCGCAGAGGTATACCGCCCCAGGAATGGCGTCGAGTGCGGCGTGACCGGCCGCGACCAGCGCCTCGAACTCCGTCGACTGACGACGGGCAGAGACCGGAAAATCCTCAACATTGGACATGAAAGCATCTCTCGGGGCGAGAGGAGCGAAGGCCCACCACACCGGCCAACTGTTCGAAAAGGAATATGGACAGCTCCCCCGCTGGACCGCCGAACAAGCCCTAACGTCGGAGGCGACGGTAGTTCCCTAACTTTCAGCGGTTTTGTCGATGCGCCCAAGATCGCGGATTGCGGGTAGACCGTCGCTGTTCCGGACGGATCGGATGTTGGACTGCGACCCTAGTTTCCTCAGCGAAAGGTTAACCTTCCGCACCGCAGGGGTCTCCGGGCCGCCAAATGCAACCGGTCACGAGCGCTCCGTTGGCAGTCATTGACCCATCTCCTTGCCGATGGGTGCCGTGTTCAGGTGGGCCGCTACAGGACTTGATCGCGCGGACAGCGGCCGGAGGGAACCGTGGACCTCAGTTCGTCTTGATGCGGAGTCACCGGGGAAACATAGCATGACCAACAGCCCCCGTGTGAACCGAAGGCTTCTTGACTCTGCCTCGTCACCCCTCCGGTCGCATTGACCCCGACCTTACGAGAAGATCAACTATCAGACCGGCGATCGCATCAGGGTATTCAAGTCGGCCTGAACTGCAACTAGCGACACGGAGCCATCGATGCTCAGAACCTTGTTCACGGTCGCCTTCATGCTCTCTGTATCCCCGTCACTTGGTGCCCAAGAGAAGCTATCCGCCGAAAGTGCGAGCGCCAATTTTCAGAAGAATTTCGCATCCGCGTACAACCGAGGCGACGTCGACGCAATGGCGGCAGCATTCGCCGAGGATGCAATCAGAGTTACTCCTAGCGGAATCTTCCAGGGTCGCGATGCCATACGGCGAAGTTTTCAAGAAGCCCTAAAGATAGGACTGCACGACTACTCCGTCAGGCGTGTCGTATCTCGCACCGAAGGTTCGTTCATAATCAACGTCGGAGAGTGGCAGGCCAAAGTGGGCGATCAGCCCTTCCGCGGCTACTACAGCGCACTCCTGGCCGGCGATGGCGACGAAATGAGAATCATTGAGGAGACGGTTAGCATCGCGGCTCCATAGCGGTTTCGCAGGTAGCTCATTCTTTTGCTTTTGGCACCATTCGACCTTCATGCACCTCATGCGTTACGGCGCGGCTGTCCTCTGCAACCGGCAAACGCTTCACCAGTCGCTCACCGCACCAGAGCTCGACTGAATTGCCGTGCAGCATCTGCCTCGCCCAGACGATGGCGTCCTCGTCGTTGGCGCAGGCGAACGTGCGGGAGTTCTCGCGACCATTCGCATCAACGATGCAGGCTCGATATTGCATTCTCAGCTCTTTTGATTCGGCGGTTCAGCTCGACCGAACTGTAAGCACTAACTGGCCAAAATTTAACTCTTTTCGCTTCGTAACTTACGCCAGGCGCTGCCGCTGAGCGCGCGAGCCCAGGATCATTTTCGAGGTTTTTTCAATGAGCGGAACGAGAGCCTTCTACCACGGCACCCGGGCCGACTTGAAGCCGGGGGACCTGATCGCTGCCGGTTTCCGCTCCAATTACGGAAGGCGGGCTCAGGCTTCCTCGGTGTATCTCACGGGTACTTTGGAAGCAGCCATTTGGGGCGCAGAGCTGGCCCATGGAGACGGCGCGGAGAGGATCTACATCGTCAAGCCGACCGGAGAGATCGTGGACGATCCCAACTTGACCGACAGGAAATTTCCTGGAAATCCGACGCAGTCCTACCGGTCGCGCGAGCCACTCCGCGTTATCGGCGAGGTCAGCCAGTGGACCGGACATTCCGCCGAGCGGCTGAAGGAGATGAAGGACCACATCGAGCGGCTAAAGGAGGAAGGAGTGGAGGCAATCGACTGATCGTCGACAGAGATCCTCGCCCTCGCCTTCAGGTCGCAACGGAAAGCAGCCTGGCCTGACTTGCACCGTTTGAGGTTCTCGCCGGTCAGCGCCGGACCCTTCAAGGAGACTTTCGAATGGCAGCTTCTGTTGAGATCGCAATCCTTCTCTATCAGGGTGTGACGGCGCTCGATGCGGTCGGGCCTTGGGAAGTGCTGTCGCGCATTCCCGGGGCGAAGGTGCAGTTCGTCGGCAAGGAAGTCGGACCGGTGGTGGCGGAAGGCGGCGGACTTCTGCTCGGAGCCACCCACTCGATCTCGGAGACGATCTGTCCCGACGTGCTCGTCGTTCCCGGAGGCTCGACAACCCCGGGCCAGATGGTCGACGATGAGGTCCTCGATTGGCTGCGCAAGGTGCACCAAACCTCCAAGTGGACCGCTTCGGTCTGCACGGGAGCTTTGATCCTTGGCGCGGCGGGAATCCTAAAAGGGCAGCCGGCGACGACGCACTGGTACAAGATGGGCGTGCTGCGGATCATGGGTGCGAAGCCCAGGCCCGATCAGCGCGTCATCCGCTCTGGGGAAAGTCGTCACGGTGGCGGGCGTGTCGGCCGGCATCGATCTGGCGCTCTGGCTGGCCGGCGAGATTGCGGGCCGTGAGCGGGCCGAGGCCATCCAACTGGTCATCGAATACGATCCGCATCCGCCCTTTGATGCCGGTCACATCAGCAAGGCCTCCAAAGAGGTGCAGCGCCTGGCCAACAAGATGATGGACGACAGCATGCCCGCAGACCAGCGGCGGCTCGTTCCCAAGATCGCCTGGAATCGGTTTATCGACCTCGTCCGCACGGGGCGATAATGCCGGGGCCGGATAGCGCATGGCGGGAAGCCTTACTGAAGTTCGGCCCTGCGGAAGTTGCGTCTCCGGCCGAACGAACGGCGAATTGACTGCGGCTGGCACCATCGGCGAAGTCTGCGCCAACATTTTCGCTGATTCCTTGCTGAGCGCGACCCGGCGAGAAAAAGTGAACGCTTCCTCCTGTTCTACGTTGAGGCGGGTGACCTGCGTCATCGGGGTGCGGATGCCATTTTGACAGGAGATGCGAGACGATGCACCTGAGCAACTCCCACAACGGCGCAGAAAGATCGACCATTCTTCTGGTTGAGGATGAAGCTCTTCGCCGCGAGATGCTGGAAGAGACCTTGATCGAGGCCGGTTACAAGGTTGTTAGTGCCGCATCGGGCGAAGAGGCCGCCCATTTGCTCATCAGAACGCCCCCTCCGCGAGCTGTGGTCACTGACATCAATCTCGGCCGCGCCAGGATGGATGGATGGGGGCTGGCTCGCCTCGCACGCGAGAACGACCCAAGCTGCGGGATCCTGTACGTCTCCGCCGATAGCGCCCACCGATGGGCCTCCAATGGCGTGCCCCGCAGCATCCTCCTGCCCAAACCGTTCGCGCCGGCGCAATTGGTCCAGACTTTGTCGGATCTTCTCATCCGAACGGCATAGCTGCCGGGCGCCGGAAAAGGGATGCATCGGGGTTCAGTTCACCCTAGGTTTGTCGAAACGATAAGAACTGTCTCACGCTCAGAGGTGCCAAGTGTCGGTTGAGTTCCGCAACAACGTGCAAGTCCGCGGCCGCGGCGAGCGTGCGATGATGTTCGCTCATGGGTTCGGGTGCGATCAGAACATGTGGCGCTTCGTCACTCCGGCCTTCGAGTCAGATTTCAGCACGGTGCTGTTCGATCACGTCGGGGCGGGCCGGTCGGACCTCACGGCCTACGATCGCCAGAAGTATTCCAAATTGTCCGGCTATGCCGACGATGTCGTCGAGATTGGCCACGCGCTCGGGCTGAAGGGCGCGGTCTTCGTGGGGCATTCCGTCAGCGCGATGATCGGAGTTCTCGCTGCGATCAAGGATCCGACATTGTTCGAGAGCCTTATCCTTGTCGGCCCCTCGGCGCGCTACATCGACGATGGCGACTATCTCGGCGGTTTCAGCGCTCAACAGATCGAGGAGCTTCTTTCCTTTCTTGAAGAGAACCACATGGGGTGGTCGGCGCAGATGGCGCCCGCCATCATGGGCAATCCCGATCGTCCCGAACTCGGCGAGGAGCTGACCAACAGCTTCTGCCGTACTGATCCCGCGATCGCCAAGGAGTTCGCCCGGGTCACGTTCCTCTCCGACAATCGCGCGGACCTGGACAAGGTCAACGCTCGCACGCTGATCCTCCAGTGCAGCGAAGACATCATCGCCGGGCAGCAGGTGGGTGCGTACGTGCAGCGCAACATCCCGAACAGCAAAATGGTGGTGCTGAAAGCAACCGGTCATTGTCCCAACCTGAGCGCGCCCGACGAAGTCGTCGCCGCAATTCGAGATTTCGTCTGAGTGAACAACAATTATCCCACCGATAGCGATTTCGAAGACCTCTACGAAAACGCGCCATGCGGGTACCTCTCCGTTCGTCCGGATGGTCGCATCGACCGTGCCAATCGAACGCTGGCGGGCTGGATGGGCTACCAGCCCGACGACCTTCCCGGGATGCGACTGAGCGAGCTGCTCAACATGGCGGGACGGATATTCCTGGAGACCCATGTGGCGCCGCTGCTGCGGATGCAGGGCTTCTTCGACGAGTTCGCCCTCGATCTTCTCACCAAGAGCGGGGCACGGCTTCCGGCGATCGCCAACGCCCGTGAGCGGCGCACCGACGCGGACGCGCTCCTGTTCACGCGCCTGACGATCATGCGGGCCACGGACCGGCGCCGCTATGAGCGCGAACTCATCGACGCCCGGAAGGAAAGCGATGAGCTCAAGTCGGCGCTGGAAGAGCGTCTGCAGCAGGAGCGCGCAAACGCGGAGTTGCGTGAGCAGTTCATCGCCGTGCTCGGCCACGACCTGCGCAACCCTCTCGCATCCATTGCGGCCGGTGCACGGCTGATGCTCAAGGCCAAGACGCCGGAAGACGCGCTACGGCTCGAGGCCATGATGCAGAGCAGCGTCGGCCGAATGGCCAAGATGATCGAGAGCGTCATGGACTTGGCACGAGGCCGCCTTGGCGGAGGCATCTCACTATCCAAGTCAATTACGGCGATTGAACCCGTGCTTGACCAGGTCGTCGCCGAATTGACGGCGGCCCATCCGGAGCGCCGCATCGAAGCCAGCTTCGAGGTCGAGACACCGGTCTTCTGCGATCCGGCCCGTATCGCCCAGTTGTTCTCGAACCTGCTCGGGAACGCAATCAGCCACGGCGCGCCGGATCAGCCCGTGCGGGTCGAAGCTACCGCCAAAGCAGAGATGTTCGAGCTCTCGGTGGCCAATGGAGGTGCGGCTATTCCGGAGGAGGCGCGGACGCGCCTGTTTCAGCCGTTCTACCGAGGAAAGACGCACGGTCCTTCGCAAGGACTGGGACTTGGCTTGTACATCGCGGCGGAAATTGCCAAGGCGCATGGCGGCTCGATTGAGGTCGCGTCGTCCGAGACAGAGACCAGGTTCACGATGCGAATGCCCCTGGAAGGCGATGGGTCGCTCCGGCCGCATTCCGCTCCATAGAGCAAGCAGCACGCGGCGGATATTGCCCATACATATGATCAAGGCATGACGGCGAGTCCTCGGCGACAATCCGCGTGCATCGAGCGTTAGGAACGTATGCTGGCTTCTCGGCATCCTACTCTGGAATTCGTATGCTGCCTTTCAAATGAACGAGTGATTGTCGTGACTGGTTTTCATTACCTCAAGATCTTTCGGTGTCGGGCGTGCGGCGCTTTCTACCGAAGCTGCCAAGAGGCGAGACGGAAAAAAGGGGTGCGCCTGCTCCGGGGCTGGCTCACCCCACAGCAGCGATTGCAGTTTGACCGGAAAGGCTATTTCGAAGTGCTCGGGTCCGACAGGGGTACCCGCTACCGCATCCGTCATGGCACATCGGCCAATGTGCGCGAGGTCGATGCATCCGGTCGGCTAGGAATGGGATGGTGCTTTGTACCAGTTGGTGAGCTGGTCGAAGGAGACGTGATGCTAGTCCAAAAGATAGCCCTGGAGACGAACGAACTTGAGACGCTGGCCTTCGCCAAAAACTTCTATGGATGGTGACGTCGGCCGTCTGAGGCGCTCCATTCGCCTTCGTTTTGCCAATCGTGGAGCGACTAGGTTCCGTGTTCACTTGTGTACAAAGTGTCTCATCCTTAAATTACGGCTGCAGCAAGCAAGGATCGCGCTACCCGCCAACAGCAGGAGTTGCGCCATTTGGCTTATAGCAAACCCTTCGATATCGCCATCATAGGGGCTGGCGCAACAAAGCTGTCGGTCGTCGCTTTCGATCTGGAAAATGCGGAGGAGGCGTGCGCGGTGGGGAAGCGGATGGCCGAGACGACTGGGCGAACTGTCACCGTTCGGAATGCAGAAGGCGAGGTCCTCGGCATTTTTCCGGGCGCCAATAAGAACTAGGAACGGCCAACGGCGCTCGGGATTTGCGTACATGCCGACGTTCTTGTTCGACTTCACTGATGAGGCGGTGCCCCTCAAAGATGGGAACAGTGGTGGCTTGATCAAAGCCGACAGCCGTGAGCAGCAGATCGTTCAGGGAAGCGAGCCAGCGAACACCCAAAACGACGCGATCAGCAGCAGAACCGAACTAATCGATCACGGCACCCGGCCAGCCTCAAAGCCTTAGACTTCCTTTCCGCCCTCTCGCCCGATCACGGCGAGAGGGCCAAAGCCTCCCGGGGTTTATCTCAGAACCCTGCCGCAAGCCGTTGCGCCAACGGGCAGACCGGCCCGTGCGCCTCAAGACCGCGGAGCGTCCCAGGCGCAAGGCGTCGGACGATCGACTGATCTCACTCTGGAGCTCTAAGACGCCCTCAAGTCGTCGCTTCCCGACAACCATCGGGAGCGTTCTGTCTGCTGGGAACACCCCGCTCCAAACCACGCGAGGTTGCTCCTGAAGTGGGGGCAATCCTTCAACGAGAGCAAGAAGAGACGGTCGGCAGCACCGATGTGTCGCCGCAAGAAGTTCGCGGCTTGCTGGGAGGCTCATGACTGAAGACAGCGAACCTCAAAAGTCGGAAATTGCCGCGTGGCAGTGGCGGCAAATCGTCAACGGCGCGACTGATACTGCCATCATCACAACCGATCTGCAGGGGCGGGTCACCAGCTGGAACGCGGGCGCCTCGAATATCCTCGGGTGGGCTGAAGCGGAGATGATCGGCCAGTCCTTGAGCCGCGTGTTTGCGGAAGAGGATCAGGAGGCCCAGCTTGGTCGTGAAATCGCAGACGCGATGACAAAGGGCAAGGGCAGTGGCGAGGAAGGCTGGCGCCTCCGCAAGAACGGCTGCCGCTTCTGGGCTGTCGGTGAGCTCAGTCCTATCCGGGACAAATCCGGCGTCGTAGGATTCATCAAGATATTAAGGGACCGCACGGCCCAGCGCGATGCCGAAGAAGCCATCCGGGAAGAGCGCCACGCACTCGAAGTCCTCAATCGGGCCGGCTCGGCTCTGGCCGCCGAGACAGACATTCACCGTCTGGTCCAGATCGTCACCGACGCCGGCGTCGAACTGACGCGCGCGGAATTCGGGGCCTTCTTCTACAATGTGATCAACAACGCCGGCGAGAGCTACATGCTCTACACGCTCTCCGGAGCGCCCATTGAGGCATTCTCGAAATTCCCCATGCCCAGAAATACGGAGGTGTTCGCACCCACGTTCCTAGGGCAGGGCATCGTTCGTTCTGACGACATCACCAAGGATCCGCGCTACGGGAAGAACTCGCCCCGCAAAGGGATGCCTGAAGGTCACCTGCCGGTCCGAAGCTACCTCGCTGTCTCCGTCATATCCCGGACGGGTGAAGTGCTCGGCGGTCTGTTCTTCGGGCATGCTCGGACCGGCGTGTTCGATGAGCGCTCGCAGCGCGGCCTTTCGGGACTTGGGCGACTTGGTCCCGAGCGGCAATCATGAATTGGACACGCTGCTGGGTGGTGGACTTGAGCGAGGCACGAACGCTCTTTTGATCGGAGCGGCAGGCGTCGGAAAATCGTCGATCGCGCTGACTTACGCGATCGCGGCTGCCGAACGCGGCGAGCACGCCGTCATCTTTGCCTTCGATGAAGGCCAGGGCACCACGAAAGCGCGCGCCAAGACGCTCGGCCTGCCCTTGGCAGATGCCATCGAGAGCGGAAGAATTCGGATCGAACAGATCGATCCAGCGGAGCTGGCGCCTGGGGCACGTGCGCAAGGCCGTCGAGATCGACAAAGCCCGAATCATAATAATCGACAGCTTGAACGGCTATCTCAAGTCGATGCCCGACGAGCGGTTTCTTATTCTTCAGATGCAAGAACTGCTCCAGCTATCTGGAGCCAGCTTGGGGTGCTCACGATCCTGGTGCTGGCCCAGCACGGCCTTGTCGGTCCGATGGATACGCCGCTGGACATCAGCTACCTCAGCGATGCAGTCCTGATGCTGCGCTATTTCGAGTACGATGGTTCGGTCCGTCGTGCACTCTCCATTGTGAAGAATCGCAGCGGCAATCACGAGCACGCGATCCGCGAGTTCAGGTTGTCGGAAGAGGGCGTCAAGCTCGGCCCTCCGCTCAAAGGATTCAGCGGGATCTTGACAGGAACGCCCGTCTATCGTGGCGAGGAAGCTCCCCTGCTCAGCGACGGCGATGGCCGTTAACGCCACGATCGTCGATGTGCTTATCCTCGCCCGGTGGGTCGAGATGCGCTCGCGTGCGCCAAGTTGGTCGAGCAGGCAGGCCTCTCCTTTCGCGTGTGTGGCGATGTCGCCGATCTGACTGTGCAACTTCAACGCGTGGCGGACGTGGTGCTGATTGCCGAGGAGGGGCTCTATGGCAAGGCTCTCGATCCGTTGGCGGCGTGGGTGTCGGCTCAACCGCCCGGGTCGGATAATGCCGTTCGTCGTGCTCACCAACCACAACGAAGGTGCGCGGTTCAGCCAATTCCGCAGCGAGCTGGTCCGCCGGCTCCGCAACCTTGCATTTCTCGAGCGGCCGCATCTCGCTGCAGACGGCGGTCTTGACGGCGCAGCGCGGCCGCGCGCGCCAGTACGAAGCTCGCGCCTATCTGGAAGCGCAACGGCGCTCCGCTGAAGAGTTAGAGCGTCTTGTCGCGCAGCGCACCGCGGCCTTGGAAGAAGTTAACGCACTTCTCCGGGCAGAAAGCGCGGAGCGCGAGCGGGCGCAAGTGGCGCTCCTGCAATCCCAAAAGATCGAAACGATGGGCCATCTCGTCGGCGGGGTCGCGCACGACTTCAACAACCTCCTCATGGCGGTCATGGGCAATCTCGACCTGCTCACGAGACGCATAGGGGATGATCCCCGAAGCAAGCGGTTGCTGGAACGGGGCCCTCGAAGGCGCCCGCCGGGGTGCCACCCTGATGCAGCGCCTGCTCGCATTCGCGCGTCGCCACGCGATGCCGGGGATGACCGGCTGGGATCTCGCCGTCTCGTTGAGGGCGCGTGATTCTCAGCTACCGATACTGCTGGCGACCGGTTATGCGGATATCGAAGGCGAATTGCCGATAGAGCTTCCGCGGCTTGCGAAGCCGTACACACAGGAGCAGCTCTCGCTGGAGATTGCCGGGCTTTTGAAAGAGCGGAAAAATCGAGAATAAGGCCGACTAGTGCCACGAATGCACGGGCCTTGGTTGGAGGCGAGCGCAGAGGGACTAGATAGGCGCCCGCTAAGCAAATGAGCGGCCTTCGTTGTGGCCTCTTGGACGTTGCGTCCTGAACACAAGGACCAGAGCGCTAAGTAGTCGCTTGAAGCCTTGCTAAGTCTCAGCAGAAGGGCCGCTGCTCAAGAGCAGCGGCCCTGCCGGGTTTGCAATAGATTCGAAATGAAAGGTCTTAACCAGCCCCGGTTAGGCATCCTTTTCATTGCCGAATGTTCCCGCCTTTACATACTTGAATCTTGGCATATTCCTTTCCGAACCGAATTGGGCCGGCGCGGAGAATCAGGCAGGACTACAAGAAGCGGGCGGAACCGTATGCTTCGTGTGCGCGCTGAAGGCGTGCAGAGATCGCAATACCGCTCTGGTCATTGGCTGCCGCCTGCCTCGTGGCATTCAGCCTAGCGGGCGTCATTTCCATTGAAAAATGCCCGAACTGAAGGCCGCAGCACAACAACGGCCCTTCCCTTTTGGTCCTGTCTACTTGACGCTTCGCGTGGCGGTTTAGCGGAGAACAATCGGCATCGCAGCATCGCGATACCATCGACGGCTCAACGTGCTTGGATTTGAGCAGCGGACCTAACTTTAGCCCTGAAAAATCTGATTGCACTGGATGGAACACTGAGTAAAATATTGTACATCGTAGAAGCGCTCATGATGCTGGCTATAGCGGAGTATCGCCTCTATCGCTAAAGAAGGGCACATTCAGGGCCCCCCCGTGATCGTCGAGTGCGAAGACGATGACGCTGCCGTTGTCCAAGCCAAACAATATGTGGACGGCGTCGCGATACAAGTATGGGACCGCGCCCGTCAAGTAGCCGTATTGCCGTCCGTAGATTGAGGCCGGCCAAGTTTGCGGGCGGCAGCTTCTCAGATGTGGCGCTGACTTGCCGCCGTACTGCGGAACCAAATGGCGGGCCATACGTTAGGTTAGGTTCGGCGGGCCGCAGGGGCGTCCGCCCATGTTCATTTCAATAGGCGAGGCCCGCATCGGGCCGTCGCTCCTCTCGCCCCCGAGAGCCGAGCGCCTCATGTCAAACGTCGAAGAATTCCCGTTTTCCGCGCGCCAAAAGGCCCACGGAGTTCGAGGCGCTGGTCGCGGCCGGCCACGCCGCGCTCGATGCCATTCCCGGCGCTGTCTATCTTTGTGACGCGGACGGATTGCTCGTCGCCTACAACACCGAGGCCGTGGAATCTTGGGGGCGAACACCTGACCCTGCCAAGAAGGAGCGCTTCTGCGGTTCGCATCAGCTCTACCTGGTCGATGGAACTCCGCTTGCCCATGCCGACTGTCCCATGGCCGCAGCGGTTCGTGTGGGAACGCCCACACGCAATGCCGAAGTGATAATGGCACGGCCGGATGGCTCCCGCTTTTCGGCCCTGGTCAACATCCGGGCGTTGCGCGATCATTCTGGCCGGATCCAGGGTGCCATCAATTGCTTCCAGGACATCACCGGACGCAAGCAGGTGGAGGAGGAAGTCCGCCGGAAGACGCAGGATCTGGAGGACTTTTTCGACAACAGCGCTGTTGGTCTTCATATCGTCAGCGGAGAGGGGATTATCCTTCGCGCCAACAAAGCTGAAATGGATCTGCTAGGTTACGAGCCCGAGGAGTACATCGGCCGCCACGTTGCTGAGTTTCATGCCGACGCGCCGGTGATCGGCCATATCCTTCAGCGCCTTTCATGCGGCGAGCCGCTCGACCGTTATCCCGCGCGGCTGCGGGCGCGTGACGGCTCCATCAAGCATGTGCTGATTACGTCGAACAGCCGCATTGTCGAAGGCAAGTTCGTCAACACGCGCTGCTTCACCACAGATGTCACTGAACTCCGTATTGCGGAAGAGGCACGGAACGCTAGTGAAGCCAGGCTCGCGGCAACTTATGAGGCCGCCATCGTCGGCATCGCTGAGACCGATCAGAGCGGGCGCTTCTTGCGGGTGAATGATTCCCTCTGCCGCATCACGGGACGCTCGCGCGACGAATTGCTCGGAATGACCTTCTTCGACTACACCGATCCCGACGACCAGGCGGCGGATGCCGAACTGTACGTCCGGCAGGTCCGCGGCGACATCGAGAACTACACCACCCGCAAGCGGGCATTGCGGCCCGACGGATCCGTGCGTTATCTTGATATATTCAGCTCGTCGGTGCGGGATTCGGGAGGACGCTTCCTTTATGGCGTGCGCGTTGCCCAGGATGTCACCACCACCAAGCAGCTGGAGGACCGCCTGCGCGAGGGCGAGCAGCGGATGCGCGATCTCCTTGAGGCGTTGCCGGCGGCCATCTACACGACGGACGCCGAGGGTCGCATCAATTTCTTCAATCGGGCCGCGGTCGAGATGGCGGGTCGGACGCCGCAGCCGGGCGACGAGTGGTGTGTGACCTGGAAGCTCTATTGGCCAGATGGCACGCCGTTGCCCCACAACGAATGCCCAATGGCCGTCGCGCTGCGCGAGAACCGTGAGGTCCGCGGTGCCGAAGCCGTGGCCGAACGCCCCGACGGCAGACGCGTACCATTTATCCCTTATCCGACGCCCCTGCGAGACGCCGCGGGCAATCTGGTTGGCGCCATTAACATGCTGGTCGATATCAGCGAGCGCAAGCGCGCCGAGAACGCCCAAAAGGTGCTTATCGACGAGCTCAACCATCGTGTGAAGAACACTCTGGCCACCGTGCAGTCGCTTGCGAACCAGACGGCTCGCCACGCGGGCGACCTGCAGGAATTTCTGCCGACGTTCACTGGACGGTTGCTTGCACTGGCCCGCGCGCACGACCTGCTCACCAGGCGAAACTGGCAGGACGCACCTTTCGAACAGCTGGTCCACGACGTCGTCGCTCCGGTGTCAGGTGGACGGGTGGTGACAGAAGGGCCTCACGTCGATCTGGACGCGCGCAGCGCACTGAGCATCACCATGGTGCTGAACGAGCTTCTGACCAACGCCGCGAAGTACGGCGCACTCTCGGTGCCCGATGGGACTGTGTCCTTCACTTGGCGGCTTGGCCCAAACGAAGTGTCGCAAAATGCGGTGGAATGCGAGTGGCGCGAACGCGGCGGTCCCCCGGTTTTGCCGCCCAAGCGGCGTGGCTTCGGTACGCGACTGATGGAGCGGTGCCTAGAGCATGACCTCGCGGGCGAGTTCGATCTGGTGTTCAAGCCGGAGGGCACCCGCTGCCGTATGGTGTTTCCCGTAGCGGCTGCCGCGTCCAATGGTTGAGCTGTCCGGCGCAAGGGCTCTCCTGGTCGAAGACGAGGGCTTGGTGGCCCTCATGATCGAAGACATGCTCGAGGAACTAGGATTGAAAGTGGTCGCCTCGGCCGCTCACGTGCCAAAGGCATGCGAACTTGCCACCGCGGCATCATTCGATGTGGCGCTTCTCGATGTCAACCTTGCGGGCGATTTGGTTTTCCCGGTGGCGCGCATCCTGCGCGCACGGAAAATTCCCTTCCTGTTCAGCACGGGCTACGGCGGGCCGCCGCTGGAGGAGGAATTCAGGAATGCGCCGGCGATCGGCAAGCCGTTTTCCATCGACCAATTAAAGGAGCAACTGCAGATTATTCTGGCGCTCCCGCAGAAGCGCGGCTAGGCTCTCTTCACCGGAGAGAATCCGCTAGAAGAACACGATACCCGGCGACCACATCGGCAATGCCGCAAGTTTTTGAAGACAGGAAAAGCCGTCCTAACGAGGCGGCTTTTTCGATACGCCGGCGCGATCCGTCCGGACCGGTGGTACTTCCCCATCCAGCCATTGCTGCTCTTCGGCCAAAGACCGCCACGCCCGTTCCATGCGCCGGTACCGCTTGTAAGCCGGGCTATCCCTGGACGGCTCTCCTTCTGCGAGCATGGCGCAGTTATCGGCGTTCTCCTTGTAAATCTCTGATGGCGTCATTACGGGCTCCTTCGCCACGAAAATAGTCCAAAGCCGTAAAATTTCGATAACCGGAATGCAGCGCCGAAACGCTACTCAAAGGACGATTGAGAAAAAATGCAAATCTTCCGCCGGGAGCGCAGGAACGAATTCAAAGGCGAGACGAACCGAAGGGCAACTAGCGCTTCGACTTCTTACCTTTTTTCGGAGGCTTTTTTGGTGCAAGCTTCTTCGCAGTTTTCGTTGACGCGCGTTTAGTTGATTTTTTGGGAGCGGCTGTCTTTGCGGCCTTCTTCGGTGCCTTGGCATCTTGTTTGGCAGTCTTCTTCGGACGGGACGCTGTCTTCTTGGCCCTTGCTGCCGCAACTCTCTTGTTGGCTCTCATAGGGGCAGGGCCGCGCTTCTTTCGAGTGAATAGCGGAGCTGGCGTGGTCGCGGCGTCGGTCGCCTCCGGCATGTAGACTTGTTCGTTGGTGGTAGCCGCAACCGCTTCGGGGCCTGGCTTGAGCGCTTCCGTGGCTGCTGCCGAAGCAGTGTCCACGATCTCTGTCACCGCGTCTGAAATCCTATCGAGGAGAGCCTCCCTGAGCCGGACGAGAATAGCTCATTTTGCCTTCAGGCGGGAGCGGTCTTTGGCGTGGACAAATGTTATTCGACGCGCGATTTGACGCACGATGGGCGCCGAAGGTTTGACCCGCCCAGCACTGACGAAGCTCTTAACCCATCACGAGAATGCTCCTCACGAGCGGGGTCAATGTTGGGCTCTGACGCATATTCGATGATCGTGATTGTTTTTATGGCGCGCCAATCAGCCTAGCCTGAAGGAGATCGAGCTTAGCGCGCCCGTACATTTGCCGTT
>NZ_JADPIX010000033.1:0-728 GCF_023073155.1 Bradyrhizobium sp. 45
GCGGCACCAGCGGCACGGTGTCGCCGCCGAGCGATCCGTAGACGAAGGGCTCCTGCCGCCGCCCCGTGCTCTTGAGCACCTCGTCGCGAACCCGGCCAAGCGTCAGGCGAAGGTCGAGGCCCGGTGTCGCCAAATGATTGAGGAGCGCGGTCGCAAACGGGCTGTGCGCACCGTCGCCGTCGCCGGCGACCGCGCCGGCCTTGGCGGCGAACGCAATCAGCGTATCCGCCGTGGCGGGCTCGATCTTGGCGAGGCCGCGGCCCATCGAACGCGTGGCGACACTGCGTGTCATCCGCTCTGCAAATGGATTGTCGCGGCAGGCATCGAGGATGACGAGCCGCAGCCGCTTCGCCGGATTTATCGCCTGGAGAATCCGGTCCAGCGGGACCGCCTCGTCCTCGACGTCGAAATCGCTCTGCAGCCTGGCATCTGCCGGAATCAGGAAGTTCGCGCCGTTCACCTCGATGCCGTGACCGGCGTAATAGACCACGGCCATGTCGGAATCCGCGGCAACCGCAGCAAAATCGCGCACCGCCCGCCGCATCTCGATGACGCCGAGATCGCGGCGAAGCTCCACGATATCGAACCCCATCCGCTTGAACACGTCGCTGATGGCGGCCGCGTCGCTGTCGGGATTGGCCAGCCGCGCGACGCTCTGGTAGTTGGACACACCAAGGACCAGCGCCACTCGCTTGTCGGCCTGCGCGGTCGTCGCCGCTGCCAGCATC
>NZ_JADPIX010000100.1:0-328371 GCF_023073155.1 Bradyrhizobium sp. 45
CATCGACGGCCATCCCCATAGCCGCATCGAAGACCTCATGCCGTGGCGATTCCGCAAAACGTCAAGCCAGCCTCAATAGGGTTGCGGCTAAGCGCTTACCCGAAGTCTCGGTTTGTGCCGGCTGGTCCGCGATCTGATTTTCCGAAAGGAGCTTTGCCGCGAGTTTGCGAGCTTTCTTGAAACTGATTTTATTCACCGTGCCGATCAGCTTCTGAATGCGCCTTCCATCCTCAAAGTACTCGACAGCGTAAACCATTCGACCCTTTCGGGTCAGAAACACTGCAAAGCCCGGCAAGCCGTCTAGCTCTACCAATGTCTGGCCGATCCCGCTCACACAATAATTGTTAAACGAAAAATATGAAGAAGGCAATACCTGTTAAACAAAAAAGAAGAGGACGGCCTGCCACTGGGCAAACTCCCCTTCTTGGTTTTCGGGGGTCGCCGGACTTACGAGCTGAAATCGTCAAGTGGGCTGAACGTCAGCCTGATCAGCCGAAATTGTCGGAGGCTATTCGGCGGCTCGTCGAGTTGGGACTAAAGAAGTAGCGTCGCGGTGCTTCTGCGCCCTCACAAAACATTCTGCACTCCAGAAATAGGCTTGCTTTCGGAATGACCTTCAACGTTTTCGCGCAGACCAGCATCGGCTCTTTCTACAAGGCGATTGATCGTTGGGAAGACGGCTATCCAGAGAACACATTTGCCTACATGGCTATTAAGCAAGGAGCCGATTTTGTGCTTGCGCAAGGGATGCTTTGGCTGAATTCGCTAACCCATAAAACTCCGCTTATGTACTTCGAAACGGAGAATGTTTGCGCGGGACATTTTAAGCTGGCGGACGCCGGGAAGACCTATCGCGAATTCATCAGCAATTTAGGCGCTGGCACAATCGTCACGCCTCAGCGAACATTGCAATTTCCTTTCACTGGCGGTGCCAATCATCACGCCTCGTTCACACCACTCCATCCTTCGGCTTTGCAGGCGCAGTCCCGAGTAAATGTGCTCAAGATAACGGGCAACAATGCGCCATTGCAGGCCGAGACATCTGTGCTTGATTGGGAACTGAGGAGTGCCCCTAATCCGTACGACACAATTGCTGAGCTGCTTTCGGAATTTGGACTGGGCGGTCTGTTCACCGACAAGATCACAGTCGAAGTGATCGCCACTTCGGTGATGGGCTTCAACGGCGACGGTTGCACTATTTCTGGTGAGACCGGGACCATCGTTGTCCAACTCGCAAACACGTTAGACCGGAAGAACGCCTCTGTGGGATACAGGCAGATTAGCCAAGGCAAGGTCGTTCGGGGCAACCTAAGTGGATCACAGTTCGAATGGGAGCAGACGGACGAGAAACAGGTTGGGACCTACAATATTCCAGTCGCAAAGGGATCCATCCTCCATTGCTATGCTCTCTATAGCGGTGTCGCTCAAACACACTGGTTTATAACTGATCCCACCACGTCCCAAAATCCACGCCGCGTGGTAACCGAGGCTTTCGATGGCGGCCTTGCAATTCTCAATGAGTTTCTTGGTCGCTCGCGAGGAAAAGGCCGCGATGCACGCGATCTCGAAGTCGGCGTCGCGTGGCTATTCTGGATGCTCGGGTTTGGCACGGTCCAATTTGGCTCGACTGCACGAACGCAAGACTTCTCAGACGTGGTCTTAGTGACGCCACAGGGGCACATGGCAATTGTGGAATGTACGACTGGTCTCCTCCGAGTTGACAACAAACTACCTAAACTTATTGCTCGCGCTGCCGACGTGCGGGCGCGCTTGGACCGATCCAATCACGGCCACGTAAAGCTCCTGCCGATAATGGTATCAACGCTCTCGCGGCAAGAGCTGGAAGCCGACCTGGACGGCGCGGAAAAGCTGGGAGTTTTGGTTCTCGCGCGAGAGGAGTTGGATGAAGCCGTAAATCGCACCGTCATTAGTGCGAACCCTGACGAGCTGTTCGCTACGGCGGAAAAAGAGGTCGATAGGCTGAAGGCGAAGGCCCGAGGGAATGACGAACCTGAGCTTCCGCTGCCTCCGACAGCATGATCGATGTAAGCGCTCTGTGGACGTGATCTTGCGCGCTTGAGGCGGCTACCACGTGATCGATGATAGGACCACGTGACTTTCACGCCGAATTGCGCTCCTCCGGCCAGCACGTGATCGCGCGTCCCCGAGGATTAAATTTGCAACTCATGGAAAAGATTGAAGTTTCTCCAGGTTTAGAGCACGTGATTTTCTGTTTCTTATTTTCGGTAGTCGAGGAATTTCAGCAACGTCATGGAGTTTAAGAAAGCCGCATAACAGCTTGAATTCTCTGCAAGTCTCGCCATGTCGCGTTATGTCGCGTTACGACTATACTTTTAATCACGGGGTCCTGGGTTCGAGCCCCAGCGCGCTCACCAACACAATGAAGCAGTAATCCCAAACGCAACTTCGACAGAAAGCTCCATGTCGGCACTGTGTCGGCAGCTGAATTGCCGCTGCCGACGCGTCCTGCCGCCGCAAACGAGCGGCGCTTTGATGTCGGCGCTTGCCGACGAGACTCTTCCGGAAAGCTGGTGTGCCCAAAGCCATTCCGCCCCAAATAGGCCGCCTCAGTTGCCGCTCTCTCAGACGGTGCCGACGTCCCGCACGCCGGGCTCCGCCTCGTCACCGGAGCCAGAGAACAAGTAAAGTAAGGCGGCGCCGGTCGTCCCCGCCTTAAGCGCGCAATCTTGATTTGGGCTCTCTCCCCGGCGACAGGCCAATCCTATATGATAGCCAACGGACCATCGGCAGGAGCCACTCCATGCTTGCCTCAATCATGTTTGGCTTGGTCATTGTCACCCTGATGATGTGGTGTGGGCGCGTGACCGCCAATTTCGCGGCACAGAGAGGCCGGTCTAGGCGCATTTGGTTCATCTGGGGAGCGCTGCTGTTTCCACTGTTTCCGGCTCAATGGTTCGTCTTGGGACTTCTGCCAAAGAAGTAAGGCCGCTTCTCAAACGTCCGCCTCTTTCATTTGCCTATCGGCCTGAGTTCCGGGCGGAACGAACGGACAGTCGAACGATTGCTCCTCTTGAGTAGGAGTTGCGTCATGCGTCATGCGCCGTCGATTGTGCCGCTGGATCGGCTCGACCGGGAGATTTACCTGGTACTGGAAGACTTCGGCGCGCGCGCCGGCTGCTCCTGGCGCGAGGCCGACGAGCAGGATACCGACGTCGAGACCATCATCCGCGACCTACTCTCCGGGCAGTACGCGTATCCCGTCCGTATCGTCGCCTTCAACGCCATCGAGGGCTGGTCTCGCGATGCCACCAGCGAGATCGCAGATGAGCTTGCCGAGCGTGTCACGAGTAGCGAGATCACGCCGGCCTTGCAGGCCTTCGTCCAAGCAAATGCTTCCCGACCTTTTGCTGTACAACTGGCGCTTCCTCTACGGGGGGCCGCCTGAGTTCAATCTGTGATCGTGATGTTGCGTGGGGATTGCGGTGCCAGTGCACTAAACAGGCACAGCCATCGGAGGTTCGCGCTTCCCTTCGGCATGATTTTTTGGTACCAAATAAAATGAAACCAGCAAAAAAGATTCGTGCCAAAAAGCATCGCGGCCGCCCCGCTACTGGTCAAGGCGTCCAGATCGGCACGCGCTGGCCGGAGGCGACTGTCGCTCAGATCGACGCATGGGCGTCGGGGCAGGAAGACACTCCGGCTCGCTCTGAATCCATCCGTCGGCTGGTTGATATTGGCTTGGGCAAACCCGCCTCCGCCCTCGCGGTTACGTCTACCGCCAAGGCCTCGTCCGAGCGGGCTCGGGAAATGGCGGGTAATGCGATCGACAAGCTCAAAGACAACAAAGCGAGCCCGGATGACCAGGCCAGCCGCAAGCGGCGGCTCGTCAAGGGACCCGAGGAATTCCAGAATGTTCGACGCGACCGGCCAAATCGAAAATGAATTGACCGGCGCCCGCCTGGTCAATCTCGCCTGAAGGCAAAAAGCAAATGATCAAACCCAAACGGTCGGCCGCGCAACAAGTCGCGGACGAAGCCGATCGAAGGACCCTCAATCCGATAGGATCGAGACAGACAATAGCGGACAGCCAAGCCACTCCGGAGTTTCAGGAAAACCTCAAACGCCTGAAGTCCGAGCGGCTGGAGCGTGAGGCTAGACTGAATCCGAAGCGCAAGGTCTGATTTGAGCTTATCGACCCTTCGCCTCGCCTGGCTGGGCCGGTCAGGCGAACGGGCCGCGTCGGATGGCGGGTGCAGAAGGTCATGGGAATGTTGAACCGACGGTGGATGATCTTCCTGCTGGTTTGCGTGGTGATTGTTTGCTCGATCTTCGCAGGCGCTCGGTACTATCTGAGCAAATGCCATGGCATGGATGCGTGCGCGGCCGCCGAAGCCGAGAGCCATGAGCGAGACAAGCCAACCGAGCCACAATAGTTTTCGGGTGAAAAGCCGGCTGCGGAGGCGGATGAAGCCACCGGCGAGTTCGCGAACGAATGGCAGTCGACCGCGATGACCGCCTACACCACGCCGCCGAAGTCGATGCCTTCCTTGGCGAGCGCCTCGGCTTCCTCGGCGGACGCTGTCGGCTTCGTGTCGAGATAGGGACGCTCAGTCGCCGGCATTATCGTGCGGATGTTTTGGCCGTCTGTCCGCGTGATGCGAGCAACCCAGCGCTTGGGCCCGTGCTCGACTTGCTGGATGTGGTACTGCTTATAGGTAATCATGACTCACGGACGCAACTGACGCTAACGGCGGCTCCCTTTATATCCAACGGCACGCCGCCGAACAACGATTTCCTAAAGTGAGGTTAAGATCGCCGGCGTGAACCCGTTCAGCGATCATTCAGCCGCTCAGGCGTAGGCATAGTGCGATTGGGAGAAGTCCGATGATCGGTGCAGTTGTGGCAACCTTGCTGGCTCTACAGCTCGGTGAGGTTCATCAGGTTCAATACCGTGTCCCTGTGCACCCACCGCCGTGCGGCCACGGCTGGGACGTCAGCGCCCGCGACGGCATGTGCTACCCCAACGGCTACTTGCCGCCGCAAGAACAGGCCGCACGGCAGTACTATGGAGGCGGTAGAAGCTATGGCCACTATCCCGTTCCTTGCGGAAACGGTGCCGATATCGATACCCGCGACGGCCAGTGTTACCCGACCGGAACGGTTCCGCCGCAGTTTCAACAGGGCCGGCAAGGCTATTACGGCGATGACTATTACGAGCGCCGTCCGCGGCGTCGTTACTATTGAACGGCCCCTCAGGGCAAACCGGCGGGCCCCTGGTCGCTTCTTAGGATCCGGTGACAGTGCCGGAGCGCACTGTCACCAGCATTCCGTAGTTCCAAGTCGGGTAAAAAGCCGCGCTCACGTTAGCCCGCCAAGTGAGCGCGGACAAAGTCTCAGATCACCTGCCTGACCCTATCTTCAGCTCTCCGGGCCCGAAACTGTGGCAGGCACGCTCAACGGCGCTCCTCCAACTGAAACGGGACCTGCAGATTTCGACTGCCGAACGATCCGCTTGCGCATCGCTGCGGACAGTCCATAGCGCGCATGCGCTCTTCGAACGGAGGACGTGACGTCCGACATCATGGCATTTTGCAGCGAGTCGATCTTCGCAATCAGCGTGGACAGCTGCGAAGATACCTTCCTCACATCGACCCGTTCATCCGTGATGCTCTGCCGGAGCGAAAGCAGCACCATCGAATCCGCCTGCAGCACAGCCGCGTTTTGTTGCAAGGCCTGATTGCTCTCCTGCAGCGAAGCCGTGTGTTGCTGCTGGGTCGACTGAATATCCTTCAAGGCCGCGACAACCGGATCCGGCTTTGGCGCTGAAGCCTCTTGGCGCGGGAGCAGATCAGCCAGGCTGCTCAGATTCAGCGATGGCAGGCCGGACGGCCATGTGTAGATCGCCGCCGCGCCGTTGATGGCCAGGGCACACACCGACAGCGCCATGACCGACGTCCGGCCGGACCGCTTGATCGGTTCTGGCGCGTCCAAGCTTGCGGGTTCGCCGGCGGCGATGGCCGCAGCCAGTGCTGCAGGGTCGAGCTGTTCGACAAGGCCTTGCGTTTCGAAAGTCGCGGTCATGGCATTGACCCCAAATGAGCGAGCAACAGGAAGCCGTCGCCGGAACGTCCTCGCGACAGCTCCCTTACGCAGCACCCATCTACAACTGTCTAAAATTGTGGGCTTTTCAGCTTAATTCCACGTTAGCGGCCGCGGCCTGCTGCAGACCCCGGCCATCCCGGCCGACTACGGGGTCGTGCGAGGGTCATGACAGGCAGGCCGGTGCGCGAGCTCCTCCCGATCCCGGGAAGCCGCCCTGGTCCGAAGCGGATTTTCCGAAGTTCGCAGACTACCCCTGTTTTGCCCGACGCGTCAACCGGCGTCTCCGCCGGATGCAGGACCGCCATGTGCCAAAAAGAAAGCGTTGCGCCAGCGGGACTTAGCTACTGTGCATGGGGTTGTTTTGGCGATTTTGGCCATCGCCTGCTCGTGCGCCGGGCCCCTGTCCCAAAAGCCGCGAGACAACCCGCTCAAAAAGTGTAGGATTCGACAAAACAGGGAGGAGCGGCATGTTTGAAATCAGCGGTTTCGACACGGCAGGAATCGTCAGCCTCAAGCGGCTGTCACTCGCCGCCGCCCTCAAGAAGGCCAAGGAGCTCATCGCCGACGGATGCTGGGGCGTTCAGGTGATTGGTCCGGGTGGCCAGGTCTACACCTCGTTCGAGGAGCAAGCCGCGTAGTCGCCCGCCTTCGGCATCATTCGAAAAGCACCCGACCGATCGCGCGCCGCGCGGTCTGGCCGTTGCGGTGATAGACGTGAAAACCCCAGCGCCTGGTGGAGCGCTGGGGCGTTTTCAAAATATCATTTGGTCAAGCAATGAGGCCTTCGTAGCAGCGATCTCGACCATCGCTTGTGAACTGCTTCACACGGCCTTCGATCTTTCCACATCTTGACGAGGCTCAACTGCCGCGCGCCGTGCCGTTGCCAATCAACTCGTTTGGGAGCACGCTCTCTCCAGGCGCGCAGACGCCGCTCAGGGAGAAAGCCATGAAGGACACGGGCCTGGATCATCGCCACCGCGACAAGGATGGCGCGATCAGCAAGAAGCACGGCAACACGCTGGTCGGTACGTTGCGCAAGATCTACGGCAAGGGTTTTGCTGCCGGTTATCCGGATACGACTGAACTCAGCGAGGTCTTGCATCAGCTGAACGAGACATCGCTCAGCCAGTTGCGGCGCGATCACGACACCGGGCATCTCAGCCACAAGATCGACCACGTCCCGAAGTGATGGACGTCACGAGTCCCAACTTCAGGTAGTTGAATCAACTGGGCTGCCGGGCGTCTCGGCGAACTTGCCGTTTGAGCCCTCGCCGCCCGAGCGCTAGGATGAGCCTTTTACGGAGGCTCATTTGAAACAGTTCATGATCATCACCGCCATTGCACTCGCCGTGACGGCTCCCGCCCGCTCGCAGGCTCTCGTCGATCCCAACAAGGTTGCTCCCGAATATCGCGAGGCGGCCGAGAAGCGGCGGGCCGAGCAGATGCGGCAGCGCGAATGCGCGCTGAAGGCGGATCTCGAGAAGGTGCTGCCCAGGGATCGCACCGTCTATCTCAACCATTGCCTGGACACGATGGCGGCCAAGCAATAGCGCCTGATCGAGCGGCTTGAAGTCGCCGACGCGTTCAAGCTTTCTTCAGACATTTGGGATCACCTGACGATCCATTTTCATCAGTCATTGTCGATCGACCGCGCATGAGTTTCGTCCAGATTCAGTGCACGCGCTGCAAGACCGTATTCCGCGACCGCGCGGGACGGTTGCAGGACGGCTATTCCAGGCAATGTCCGAGCTGCGAGGTGGTGCTGTTCTTCGCGGAGGATTCACCGAACCCTCAGGTCAAGCAGGCCATGAAGCGCGCGCGCAAGGCTCGCAAGGAGCAGCGCGAAGCCGAAATGGCCAGAATGTCCGCGCCGCAACCGCGCGCCAATTTTTCGCGGGCCCACACCGGACGGATACAGCTCTCGTCGGAGGACGACGAGGAGGCCTAGCTCACCCGCGCTTCCGCGGAAACAGGCGGTCGCGGATATAGCGCGAGGTCGGCGTTAGGCGGATGCCGCGCGGCTTCTGCCAGACGGCGCGGTCGATCTCGTGCTTGTCGCCGATCGCGAGCCTGCCCTTGGCGCCCTTGGCGATGAAGATCGCGTCGCTCATCTTGCGGCCGGAACGCTTGTTCCTGGCCGTCACTTCCTTCCAGAGGCTGATCCGGCCGAGCTTCAGCTTGGGCAGCTCTTCCTTGATCTCCCGCCGCAGGCAGTCCTTGTCGGACTCGCGCGCGCGCTTGCGGCCGCCCGGAAACATCCACAGGCCGTCCGACCGGCGTCTGACCAACAATACCTTGCCGCGCTTGGCGGCAACCAGTTTGGAAGACTTCGCCATGTCCGCCGTAATCGAAAATAGAATCGAGCCCATGGTAACTTGTCTAGTCGGATAGACAAGTTCCGGATGGATCTTGATCACCCGGGCCAAGGCCGTCAGATCTGATTAAACCCGGCAGGCCGATCCCGCCGTTCGAGGCGCCAGATCAGCCCTCGCCCGCCGCTGTGCCCGCCCTTGCCCCCGCCTCTGCCCGGTCCTCCGTCCTGATCCAGGCCATCATCATCTCCCAGGCCACCGACAGGATGATCGGGCCGATGAACAGGCCGACGATGCCGTGGGCGAGCGTGCCACCGATCACGCCGACGAAGATGACGATGGTCGGCGTGGTCAGGCCGCGCCCCATCACCAGCGGCTTCAACATGGTGTCGAGGAAACCGACGAGGACGAGAAACACGGTGAGCAGCAGCGCGGTGGTGACGTCCTTGGCGGTCCAGATCCAGATGATCACCGGCAGCAGCACCAGGAAGGCGCCGATCTGCACGATCGAGAGCAGCAGCACAATGAAGGCGAGCAGGCCGGCGCTCGGCACCGCGGCAAGCTTGAAGCCGATGCCGGCGAGCAATGCCTGCACGATCGCGACGCCGATCACGCCTTGCGCCACGGCGCGGATGGTCGCGCCCGCGAGCCCCAGGAAATGCTCGCTCTGTTCGGGCACGATGCGAAACAGGAAACCGCGGCCGGCCGCAACCAGCCGCGGCCCGTGCGGAAACAGGAAGCCGGCCACGAACACCGAGACCAGGAACTGGAGCGTGCCGACGCCGGCATCGCCCGCGAGCGACAAGAGCGGTCCCGCCAGCGGCTGGAGATACGGCGCCACCTCGCGGAGCACTGCGCGGATGTTGTTGTAGGCCTGCTCCCAGAGGTCGAATAACCAGGGGCCAACGACCGGCCACGACTTGAGCTGCTCCGGCGCCGATTGAAGCGCGAGGTCGCCGGTGCCGAGCTGGTGCGCCAGCTCGCGCACTCCGTCCACTGCGCTGATACCGAGCCAGGTCGCAGGACCGATGACGATGCCGAGCGTGATCAGGGTCAGGATCGCCGCTGCGGTCTTGGGCCGGCCGCCGAGGATCTTGGCGACCCAGCTGAAGGCCGGGTAGAACGCGACCGCGAGCACGCCGCTCCAGGCAAGGATCGGCACGAAGGGGCGGATGATCAGCAAGGTCCAGATGATCAGCAGGCCGAGCAGGCCGACGCGGATCACGAGCTGGATGATGTCCTCGCCCGTCAGGAGCTGACGCAGACTTTTCACGGGCACGGCTTTCCTTGCGGCATTGACGCGGGTTCCGGCACTTGCGCGGCCCCGCGTTATTGCCAGCCGCGCACCCGGCGTCAAGACGACCGGGCCGGCACGAGCCGGCGATTAGGAACGCATCGGGCCATTCTGCATTCCGAGACGATGGCACGCCGCCCCAGAGAGCCCGTCGCACACGCGGGAATTCACCGCGGCATCCGCTTTTCGCTGAAGCCAAACGGCGCACCGGGCTATTGGCGCTACGCCTATGCCGTCGGCGACAGGGCCCGCACCGGGCGCGTGCAAGGCAGGCTGCCGTTGCTCGCCATCAGGCGCGTTCAGATGTGCATCGACCGGGACATGCGAAGCATCCGGACCGGCGATTGATCTTGCGGCGGCGCCGTGGGCGAGCGCCGGCAAGGTGCGCGACGTGATGCCGGCTTGGCTAACGGTGATTAACCGGATTTCGGCCGACCGGTTTACGTCGATGCAAAGGCGTGCACCTACGCTTCCATCGAGGTCCCTCAAACCACTTCGGTGCAATGGCCAATACCATCTGGACGATCGAAGAATTCACCTGCGCGGGTTGCAGCATGAACTACACGGCGACAAGGGAGGAGCACGCCGAAGCGCATTCCGGCACCTTCAAGTGCAGCATCTGCAGCGGCGTGGTGCACACATGGTCCGGCAAACATCATTTCTTCGGCTGGGAAGCGGTGAAAACCAAGCCACCCGTGTTCGGAAGGCGTTGGGCCGGAGCCGGCGGGTAGACTGCTTCCACCGGACCCAGACCAGCTACTCCCGTCAACGCCCCCTGCCCGAACTGCGGCTTCTGCTACTCTGCGGCAACGGTTAAACTCTCCGCCCCGCAACTGAAGCCGACACGCAATGACCTCACCCTTCGTTCCCCAGATCGCCCTTTACCGCACCTGGCTCGCCGAGAAGCGCGGCCTCAACTTCGACAGCTACGAGGAGATGCGGCAATGGTCGGTGCGCGATCTCGACGGGTTCTGGCACGCCATCTGGGACTATTACGATCTGCAATCGCCGACGCCGTTTGCCGCCGTGATCACCGAGCGCAAGATGCCCGGCGCGCTCTGGTTTCCCGGCGCGCAGGTCAACTATGCCCGGCAGGTGTTCCGCCACGTGGACGCGGCTGACGCCGCCGGCCTGCCCGCAATCGTCAGCTGTGGCGAGGACGGCAGGCTTTGCGAGACGAGCTGGCCGGAGCTGCGGCGCAAGGCGGCTGCGCTCGCGCTGCATCTGAAAGAAAAAGGCATCAAGCCCGGCGACCGCGTCGCCGCCTATCTGCCCAACATCCCCGAGACCATCATCGCATTCCTGGCGAGCGCCAGCATCGGCGCGATCTGGAGCCTGTGCGCGCCCGACATGGCCGCGCCCGCCGTGATCGACCGCTTCAAGCAGATCGAACCGAAAGTACTGATTGCCTGCGACGCCGTCACCTATGCCGGCCGCCGGCACGATCGCAAAGACGTCCTCGCCGAGCTGCGGCGGTCGCTGCCGACGGTCGAGCACGTCATCCTGCACAGCGAGGCCGCCGCGCCCGCAGCGGCCGACGCCCTGCTCTCCGAAATTAGCGCAACAACCGGCGCGGAGATCGACGCGTTCGAGCCGGCCTGGCTGCCGTTCGATCATCCGCTCTGGATCGTCTATTCCAGCGGTACCACCGGCCTGCCGAAGCCAATCGTGCACGGCCATGGCGGTATCATCATCGTGGTGCTGGCGCTGCTCGGCCTGCACAACGATCTTGGCTGCTCCTACCACGAGAACTCGTTCGGCGAGCGCTATCACTGGTACTCTTCGACGGGCTGGATCATGTGGAACAGCCAGGTCGGCGGCCTGCTCAGCGGCACCACCTGCTGCATCTTCGACGGCAGCCCCGGCGGCGCCAAGGACAAACCAGACTGGACCACGCTGTGGCGCTTCGTCGCGCAGTCGAAAGCGACCTTCTTCGGCGCGGGCGCCGCGTTCTTCGCCAACTGCGCCAAGGCCGAGGTCGACCTCGTCGCCGCCGGTGATCTCTCACAGCTTCGATGTCTCGGCTCGACCGGCTCTCCGCTGAGCGCCGACACCCAAGCCTGGTTCAACAACCGCTTCGCTGGCCTGTCGAAGACCAACGGCAGCAAGGCGCAGGCCGATATCTGGTGGGCCAACATCTCCGGCGGCACCGATTTCGCCGGCGCGTTCATTGGCGGCAATCGCGAACTGCCGCAGACGCCGGGCGCGATGCAGTGCCGTCTGCTGGGTGCTGCCGTGGAAGCCTTTGACGAACAGGGCCGCGCCGTCATCGGCGAGGTCGGCGAGCTCGTCTGCACCGAGCCGATGCCGTCGATGCCGCTCTATTTCTGGAACGACAAGGGCGGTGCGCGCTATCGCGCGAGCTATTTCGAGACCTATCCGGACAATTTCGACGGCACCGGCCGTGGGCCGGTGTGGCGGCATGGCGACTGGCTCAAGGTCGACCCGGACGGCTCCTGCATCATCTATGGCCGCAGCGATGCCACCATCAACCGGCATGGCCTGCGCATGGGCACGAGCGAACTCTATTCCGCGATCGAGGCCTTGCCGGAGGTGCTGGATTCCCTCGTCGTCGATCTCGAATATCTCGGCCGTGACAGCTACATGCCCCTGTTCGTGGTGCTGCGCGAAGGCGTCGCCTTCGACGGCGCGATGCAGGCGAAGATCAACAAGGCGATCGAGGCCGGCCTCTCGCGCCGATTCCTGCCCAACGAGATTTTTGCGGTCGCCGAAATTCCCCGCACGCTCTCGGGCAAGAAGCAGGAGCTGCCGATCAAGAAGCTGCTGCTCGGCCAGCCCGTCGAGAAGGTCATCAACCGCGAGGCGATGGCCAATCCCGCCTGTCTCGACTGGTATCTCGCCTTCGCACGCGACTATCTGGCGCGGAGCGAGACTTGAGGGAGATCGCCGCAATTGCGCCGATGCCGTTTGGACTCCGTTCACCGATCGCCGCTAGAGCAGGATGCATCTTCCGCAGCGAACGCGCGCCATGGCCGACCTCAACGCCGTCCTCTCCAGGCTGAACGACCGTCTGCTCCGCCTCGAGGGCGAGCTGTTCGTGCTGCGCTCGCTGGCCCGCGCGACGCTGACGGCGGGCGATGACCACGCGGCGCGAATGCGCAAGCTGGTCGAGGCCGCCAAGGTCGCGCTCGACGACGAGGCCACGCGTCCCCTCGACAAGCCGACGCGCAAATATGTCGATGCGGCGGCCGCGCTGGTGGAGGAATTGCTGGTCGAGCCGACCCAGGCGCGGCCGTTGTTCACCGTCATCGACGGTGGCCGGCGCGACTGAACGTCAAACTGGCCGTCCGTCGTCCGTCGCGGCGATATCGCCCGACTTGAGCCGGCTGAGGCCGGCTTCGATGATCGCGATCTCCTCGTCGATCTGGCCGATCGGCAGGCTGAAGTCGTAGCCGGACCTGCTCTTCAGATCGACTGCAAGCCGTTGCCTGTGCATCATCAGCTCGTCGAGGCCGCGCCGGTTCTTCAGCCGGACATAGACGTCGACGATCTGCTCAATCGCGCTCGGCATGAAATAGGTCCCGGCGAAAAAGCCCGCACGGCGCACCCGCGCCGGCGCGACAATCTCGGTGTCGCGGTACGCAATACAAATCCGCGACGGATTCGTCGATACGCCAAGCTGGTTGAGATCACGTTACCGTCAGATGATTTCGTGATGGCCGAGCATGAAAAAGCCGCTGGCGATCACGCCAGCGGCCAAATCCGGGTTCGAAAACGGATGCGGGTTGAAATGTCGCCAGCCCCGGTCGGTCCACGTTCTAACGGCAAATCCTGGGTCTCTCTGTTAAAAACGAAACACAGGAACCGGCCGTCGGCACTCGCCGCACCACCGTGGCGGCGCGGCAACGCTAGTCTGTGCCGCAGAAATATTTGCGCGGCAGCCTGCGGTAGGCGCTGTAGCGGTAATGCGGCCGGTACGCGTAGCCGCGATAGAGCGCCGGCGGCTCCTGGCCGTATTAGGCGCCGTGATAAAAATTGGTGACCGGCCCTTCCGCGCAGCGATAGGTGTCCCAGGTCGGGCCGATGAAGGGCGCCACCCCGACCTCGGGCGGAACCACGGGATAGGGCGGTCCGCCAGCGCGCGCCGAAGTGGTTGCAACCAAGGCCGCGAGAAGGACAAACCACGCGCTCCGCATGCGTTCACTCCGAGCCGATGCCATGCGCATGGAAGCACCGGACCGGCCGACACCGCAATCGCGGAATTCATCGCGCAGCCTCGCCCGGCGCGTTGTTGATAACCGGCGCAAACCCAGCGCGGGTGGTGACAGGACGTCCGGACGTGTTATCGGGAGATGACGCAGTTGCGAGACGGATCGGACACCCATGCGCATTACTCTTGTCGGCTCCCGCCATTTCGGCGTGACCACCCTGAACATGCTCCGGGAGCATGGTGTCTCGATCGTGCGCGTCGTGGTGGCCGACGCCGAGGATCGTCTCGCCGCAACAGCCAAGGCGGCGGGCATCGACGTCGTGGTCCAGGCCAATCCCAAACTGGTGGTGGCCTCCGAGATCGCCCCCGACACCGATCTGATCGTCACCGCGCACAGCCACGCCCGGATCGGCAAGGACGCGCTTGAGGCAGCGAAGCTGGGCGGTATCGGCTATCATCCCTCGCTGCTGCCGCGTCACCGCGGCAAGGCGGCCGTGGAATGGACCATCAAGGAAGGCGATCCGATCGCCGGCGGCACGATCTATCACCTCGCCGACCGCATGGACGCTGGCGCCATTGCGGCCCAGGAGTGGTGCTTCGTCAAGAAGGGCGAGACGGCGCGGGAACTGTGGGAGCGCGCGCTCGCCCCGCTCGGGCTCAAATTGCTGGCCGACGTGATCGACTATGCCAAGGTCCACAAGGCGCTGCCGTCCAAGACTCAAGACGAGCAGTTCGCGACTTCAGCGCCAAGTCTTTCCTGAGGCCCTTTATCCTGAGTCGATCTCCTGACGTTTACTCTTAACGTAACGGGGCATTGATTTTGCTTCAAGAATCCCAGCTTGAAACCCAAATAAACCATTGTTCCCACAGGAACAATTTTCGATTTGGCACTGCACCAAATTTCCGTCACATTTGGCCCGAATAAGGGTCAGCATATCAGACAAATTCAAGGACGGATTTTATGCGTTTTGCTCGCATTGCGGCGTTCTGTGCCGCCTCAGTTACCACCCTCGCCGCGCCCGCCTTTGCCCAGACCCCCTATGACGGCAACTGGCACGTCACCATCGTCACCAAGAGCGGCACCTGCGAGCCGACCGCGAGCTCCTTGCTGACGGTTGCCGACGGCAAGATCACCGCGCCCGGCGCTAACGTTTCCGGCACCATCGGCAGCGGGGGACTTGTGAAAGTTTCGATCAATGGTGCATATGCCAACGGTCAACTCAGCGGCAACGCCGGATCGGGGAAGTGGAATGGAGCATCTGCAGGCATACCGTGCAGCGGGCGGTGGGAAGCATCGCGCCAATAGAAAAATCGTGACGAGCGGTGTGGGCCGGCGGCTGCTGATCGCGGCCGCCGTTATGTTTGCCGCCGGAATTGCAAACTCCGAGAGCAAGGCCCAGTCCGGCCCGTTCGCCCCGCTGGCCGGCAGCTGGAGCGGCTCAGGCACGGTCACCCTGGATGACGGCTCGACCGAACGGATCCGCTGCCGGGCGAAATACGCTCCGATCGGACCGACCATGGAGTTGTCTCTGACCTGCGCCAGCGACGCCTACAAGTTCAACCTCGGCGCCAACGTCAAGGCTGAAGGCAGCGCCATCGCGGGCAGCTGGTCCGAGGCCAGCCGTAATATCAGCGGCTCCCTTTCGGGTCGCGGGGCCGGCGGAAACTATGAGCTGCTCGCCTCCACTGCCGGCTTCAACGCCAACATTTCGCTGAAGACGTCCGGCAACAAGCAGAACGTCACGATGCGCGCCGACAGCCAGTTCCGCGGCGCCAACATCTCGCTGTCGCGCTAAGCCGATACGAGTAGATTGACAATCGACCCGGCGATCTCGCCGGGTCGATTTTTATGTGCCCGGCACGAACGCCGTGACCTCGATCTCGACCTTGGCCCGGTCATCCACGAGGCCGCCGATGTAGAGCAAGGTCGAGGGCGGGAAATTGCGCCCCAGCGTTTCCTTCCAGGCCGCGCCGATGCCGGCCCCGGCTGCCTCATATTCGCTGCGGCTGGTCAGGTACCAGGTCAGGCGGACGATATGCTCGGGGCTGGCGCCGGCCTCGCCCAGGAGCTTGATGATCCGCTTCAGCGCGGTCCCGACCTGCGCTGCCATGTCAGGCGCGTAATTGCCGGTCTCGTCGCCGCCCGTCTGCCCGGCCAGCACCACCCAGCGGCCCGGCCCCTCGACCACGACACCATGGGAAAAGCCGCGCGGTTTTTTCCACTCGGCCGGCTGCAAGATGTGCATGAGCGAAGATCTCCCGATTGTTCTCGTTGTTCACTGATGCCTTAGCACGGCGCCCTGCATCGCTGCACCGGCAGATTTGACCGTTGCAAACGGCGAGGATGTCGCCGATACCGGCCTTCCCTCAAGACCTCGCCTCTCACACCCGCGCCGATGAACACGACACCGTCCAAAACGATGGCTGCCCTGTGGATGGCCGGCTGGCTGTCGCTGATGCTGGTCATGGCGGTCGCCGGACGCGAGACCACGCGCGAGCTGAATGTATTTCAGATCATGGAAGTGCGTTCGCTGCTAGGATTCCTGTTGCTTTCGCCGTTCATCTATCGGGCCGGCGGCTTCAAAGTGCTCAGGACGTCGCGCCTGCCGCAGCACATCGGGCGCAATTTGGTGCACTATGTTGCGCAGCTCGGCTGGTTCTTCGCGCTGACGCTGATCCCGATCGGCCAGGTGGTGGCAATCGAGTTCACCATGCCAATCTGGACGGCGCTGCTCGCAGCGAGCCTTCTCTCCGAGCGCATGACGCCGTGGAAGATCGCCGCCATCGCGCTTGGCCTTTTCGGTGTGATCGTCATCGTCCGACCCGCCACCGGCGAGATCAATCCCGGTCAACTCATCGCACTCGGCGCCGCCATGGGCTTTGGCGTGTCCATGGTGCTCGTCAAATCGCTGACCCGCACCGAAAGCGCGCTGTCGATCCTGTTCTGGATGCTGGTGGTGCAATCGGTCGCAGGCTTCATTCCGACGCTGTTCGTCTGGACGTGGCCCTCCGCCTACGTCTGGGCGTGGGTCGGCGTGATCGGCGTCTGCGGCACGTTTTCGCACTACTGCCTCGCCAGCGCGATGCGCTATGCGGATGCGACCATCGTTGTTCCCATGGACTTCCTGCGAGTTCCATTGACCGCGACCGCTGGCTGGCTGCTGTATTCGGAGCGGCTTGACACCTGGACGGTGGTCGGCGCCGCGCTGATCCTGTTCGGCAATCTCCTGAATCTAAAGCCAGCTCCGGCAGATCCTGCTCCCGCGCGCTGAACCTCGCGCCGCCTCGCGCGACAAAACCAAGTGGCCGTGTGATTTGGATCACGTTGGAAGGGTATTCCATCGTGCACATTCTGCCACACAGCAGCGGGTTGAACGCGACGAACTGCCGTTTTGGTGGCGCCGAGGCGGGCACTTCATGTAAGTTCGTGCCAATTCGTTGCTGCCTGCAATTTCGATTCTGTTGGGGATTCCAGATGCGCACTCTCACCCTCCTCGCGTCGCTGATGTGCATGGCACTGTCGGTCAGTGCCGCGAAGGCCGACCGCCGCGTTGCTTTCGTCGTCGGCAACGGCACCTACAAGAACGTCGCACAATTGCCGAACCCGCCGATCGACGCCAAGGCGATGGCGGCAACGCTGCGCAATGTCGGCTTCGAGGTGATCGAAGGTTCGAACCTCTCGCGCGACCAGATGACGGAGAAGCTGCTGGACTTCGGCCGCAAGGCGCAGGGCTCCGACGTCGCAGTGTTCTATTATGCCGGTCACGGCATCGCGGTCGGCGGCTCCAATTATCTTCTGCCTGTCGACGCCGACATCAAGTCGGAGATGGACGTCAAGCTCGGTGCCGCCATCAACATCGATCTGACGCTCGAGCAGACCATGGGCGACGCCAAGGTCAAGCTGGTGTTCCTTGACGCCTGCCGCGACAATCCGTTTGCCGCCAAGATCAAATCGAACTCCGCGACCCGCAGCGTCAACGTGCAGAGCGGTCTTGCCGAGATGAAATCCGGCGAAGGCACGCTGATCGCGTTCGCCACCGGCCCGGGCCAGACCGCGCTCGACGGCCAAGAGGGCAACAACAGCCCGTTCACCCGTGCGCTCATCGACAACATCACCAAGCCTGGTGTCGAGATCCAGCAGGCGATGACGTCGGTCCGCGCCCAGGTCAACGAGGAGACCCACAAGGGGCAGCTGCCCTGGGGCCACACCAATTTGACCGGCGCGGTCTATCTCAACCAGGCTCCGACGACGCAGGTCGCCAATGCGGCACCGACGGCTGCTGGCAGCGTGCCAATGGCGACGGGCGGCAGCTCGGACGGTGTCGAGCTCGAATACTGGCGTTCGGTCAAGGAGAGCAATAAGTCGGAAGAGCTCAACGCTTACCTCTCCGCCTACCCGAACGGTCAGTTCAAGGCGCTTGCGCTGGCACGCCTCGCGGCCATCAAGAGCGGCCCCTCGACCGCGACGCGCACCCTCACCGCTGGCGTCGATCCCGCGACCTTCACCGAAGAGGCCACCCAGCTTACCGAGGACCAAATCGGACTCGACAAGAACCAGCGCCGCGACGTTCAGCGTCGCCTGGGCGGGCTCGGCTTCGACAACAAACAGACAGGCGTCTTCGGCGACGAGACCCGGTCGGTGCTCAAGCGCTGGCAGGCGGCGCGCGGCTATCCCGCGTCTGGCTACCTGAACAAGCTCCAGCACAAGGCTCTGCTTTCGGAAGTCGTGGCCGGCCCGCCGACCGCGAGCGACAACAGCCAGAAGGCAGCCCGCCGGGCCGCCGCCCCCGCGGCCAGCAGCGCGCCCGCACCTGCTCCCCATCGCAGCAGCGGCGGCGATCCTGCCGGCGCAGCCTTCGTCGGCGGTGTCGTCGGCGGCATGATGGGCGGCATGTTCCGCCGCTGAGGCGAGGCCAATCGCAGATACAAAAGCCCGGCTCGCGCCGGGCTTTTTCGTTACGAATAAACCAAAGCTTTGGCGTCTACTTCCCCGCGGCCTTTCGCAGCGCCTCGTTGATGCGGTCCTGCCAGCCGGGCCCGCCGGACTGGAAATGCTCCAGCACGTCCTGGTCGATCCGCAGCGTGACCTGCTCCTTGACCCCCGGCGCCACGTTCTGCTTTGGCGGCGCCGCAGCGACCTTCGCCGTCACCTTCTTGAACGCCGCCTCGGCCTCCGTCCTGGCGTCGCCCAACGTCCGCGGCCGCCTCGGTGGTTGATCCGCCATGTCCTAGATTCCCTCAAACAGAGCCGTCGAAAGATACCGCTCGGAGAAGGACGGCACTATAGCCAGGATGGTCTTTCCCGCAGCTTCGGGTCGCTTGCCGATCTCGACGGCCGCGGCAATCGCGGCGCCCGAGGAGATGCCGCCCGGAATGCCCTCATGCCGCGCCAGTGCCCGCGAGGTCTCGATCGCCGTCGTCGAGTTGACCTTGACGATCTCGTCGATCACCGAGCGATCGAGAATGTCAGGGACGAAGCCCGCACCGATGCCCTGGATCTTGTGCGGCGTGTGCTGGCCACCCGACAGCACCGGGCTCTCCTCCGGCTCGACCGCAACCACGCGCAGCGAGGGCTTGCGCGGCTTCAGCACCTGGCCGACGCCGGTGATGGTGCCCCCGGTGCCGACGCCGGCGACGAAGAAGTCGATGTTGCCGGCGGTGTCATTCCAGATCTCCTCCGCGGTGGTGCGGCGGTGCACCTCGGGATTGGCGAGATTCTTGAACTGCTGCGGCATCACCGAATTCGGCGTCGTCTTCAACAGCTCTTCGGCCGTCGCGATCGCGCCCTTCATGCCTTGCGCGGCCGGTGTCAGCACCAGCTCCGCGCCCAGAAAGGCCAGCATCTTGCGGCGTTCGATCGACATCGACTCCGGCATGACCAGCTTGAGCCTATAGCCGCGCGACGCCGCGACGAAGGCCAGTGCGATGCCGGTATTGCCGGAGGTCGGTTCGATCAGCACGGTGTCGGGCTTGACGATTCCGGCCTTCTCCATGGCGATGATCATGGCCGCGCCGATGCGATCCTTCACGCTTGCGGCGGGATTGAAATATTCAAGCTTTGCCAAAATGGTCGCGTTCACGCCATGCATGCCCGGCAGCCGGCGCAAGCGCACGATCGGCGTGTCGCCAAAAGCATCGACGATCGAGTCATAGATCCGGCCGCGGCCGGGTTGGTGCGCTGCACCCGTGGTGGACGATGCGTCCATGATGAACTCCCTGTGGCGACGATTGTGCTTCTAGACAGCCTGCGGCGACACGCAAGCGAGATTGCGTTACATGTTAAATACGCTGCATCGCAAAATCGCGTGAGCAATAATTATCAGAAAACCAACGCATTTGTGTTGCGACCTCGTCAACTGATTCTGCTTATGTTAGACTTAGGTCTCAAGCTGGGAGGTCACCACGATGTCAGCAGTCGCTGAAGTGTTGTCGACCGTCGCACCGAACCGCGCTCCGCGTTGCAGTGAGTTGCCGGCCTGTCCCGTCTGCGCCGACTCCATGATCGCCGCCGAAGGTTCTGCGTATTTGTCGGAACACGTGATCAGCTATCTCTGGACCTGCGACAATTGCGGCTACGGCTTCGTGACCAAGCACTCCGTCAAGCAGCGCCTCGTCTGCAACTGACGTTTTGCACTTGACCTAGCGCGGGGCGATGTCGCCCCTCCCCCAGTCTTCGCGCGTACGCCGATAGAACTCCTCGAACGTTCCCTGTGCGATCGCGTCCCTGATGCCCTGCATCAGGAACTGGTAATAAGCGATATTGATCTCGGACAGCAGCATCGCACCCAGCGTCTCGCCCGCCTTGACGAGATGGTGCAAATAGGCGCGCGCGTAGCTGCGCGCCGACGGCCAGGAGCTCTCTTCGTCGAGCGGACGGGGATCGTCGGCGTGGCGCGCGTTGCGCAAATTCACCTGGCCGAAGCGTGTGAAGGCAACGCCATGCCGGCCATTGCGCGTCGGCATCACGCAGTCGAACATGTCGATGCCGCGCTTGACCGCCTCGAGGATGTCGTCGGGTGTGCCGACGCCCATCAGGTAGCGCGGCCGCTCTCTCGGCAGCAGCGGCGCTGTCTCGTCGATCATCGCCAGCATCACCGCCTGCGGCTCACCGACGGCGAGGCCGCCAATGGCATAACCATGGAAACCGATCTCGATGAGGCCTTGCGCGCTGGCATGGCGAAGCTGGGGTATGTCGCCGCCCTGCACGATGCCGAACAGCATGTAGCCGTCGGGCGCGCTCTCGAAGGCGCGCTTGCTTCGCTCGGCCCAGCGCAGCGACAATTGCATCGCGCGGTCGATGTCGGCGCGCTCGGCGGGCAGTCGCACGCATTCGTCCATCTGCATGGCGATATCGGAGCCGAGCAAACGCTGCACCTCGATCGAGCGCTCCGGCGACAGCTCGACCTTGGCGCCGTCGATATGCGAACGGAAGGTCACGGCCTGCTCGCTGACCTTGCGCAGATCCGCCAGCGACATCACCTGGAAGCCGCCGGAATCCGTCAGCATCGGCCCGTTCCAGCCGGTGAATGTCTGCAAGCCGCCAAGCGCCGCGATCCGCTCGGCGCCGGGACGCAGCATCAGATGATAGGTGTTGCCGAGCACGATGTCGGCACCGGCCTCACGCACCTCGCGCCAGTGCATGCCCTTCATCGCGCCGGCGGTACCGACCGGCATGAAGGCGGGCGTGCGCACCACGCCGTGCGGCGTGGTCAGGCGCCCGGTGCGCGCGGCGCCATCGGTGGCGAGCAGTTCGAAATGATTGGGCAGACCGGTGTCAGGACGATTCATGACCTGCTTATTGCGTGTCGGAGCAGGCCGATCAACCCGCTCGGGCGATGCCTCGGCCGGCTTATGCATCAGACTGGGACAATGGGTTCAAATATTGGGGGACACGGAATTGTGCGCCTGCGACGCTTGTTAAACAAAACGACACAGTGTAGTTTTACCTTGGGCTGGACGAGATGCCGCGGCGATGTTGCCGGCGGCGGTAGATGCGTGATCGCCAGCCACCGCAATGCCCCTCCCTTCAAGTTCGACTGACCCAGCCGGCCGTTCGCATGGCTGGACGAGGTGGACCGGCGCCCGCCTGTTCGGATTGCTGGTCCTGACGTGCAGCTTGGCGCTCGGCGCCTGCACCTCCCTGCCCCGCACGCCCTATACGGCCACCGAAGCCAGCACATCGCGCGTGCTCGATATTGATGGCCTGCGGCGCTACGCCGACGAACCCATCACGAAATTCAATTTCGAGAAGGACACCAGCACCGCGACGAAGTCCTACCTGGCGCTGTCAGGCGGCGGCGCAGATGGCGCCTACGGCGTCGGTGTGCTCAACGGCTGGACCGCGGCCAGAACCCGTCCCACCTTCTCGGTTGTCTCGGGCGTGAGCACCGGCGGCCTGATTGCGCCCTTTGCGTTTCTCGGCTCGCAATATGACGACACGCTGAAGGAGGTCTATACCAGCGGCGTCGCGGAGAGCCTGTTGAGCGATCCCAGCATCATGCGCGTGCTGTTCGGATCCGGCCTGTTCGGCAACACCCGGCTGCGCGAGCTCGTCGCCCGCTATGTCGGACCGGAGATCATGGCGCAGGTCGCCCATGAAAACGCCAAGGGCCGAAGGCTGCTGGTGGTGACGACCGATCTCGACACCCAGCGCACCGCGATCTGGGACATGGGCAGGATCGCCGCGGTCGGCACGCCCGAGGCGCTCAAGCTGTTTCGCGACGTGATGGCGGCCTCCGCCAGCATCCCGCTGGTGTTTCCGCCGATCATGATCGACGCCGAAGGCGAGGGCCGCAGATTTCAGGAGATGCATGTCGACGGCGGTGTGACGGCCCCGGTGCTGACGCTGCCGGAAGCCTTGCTTTTCCAGGGCAGTCGCCTTCCCGGCCCTGCGAAGCTGGACATCTACATCCTCGTCAACAAGAAGATCGAACGCAATTTCGAGCTCGTCTCCAACAGCACCATCGACGTTGCCTCCCGCAGCCTGTCGTCAGTCGCAGACCCGCTCGATCATCTTCTCGACTTATGATTTTGCGAAGCGCAACCGCCTGGGCTTCCATCTCTCCTATATCGCGCGCGATTATCCGGCCGCCCCCTCGGAAGGGTTCGACACCGCTTATATGCGGGCGCTGTATCAGTACGGATATGAGAAGGCGGCTTCGGGCGAGGCCTGGACTTCGACGCTTCCGTGAGCGCTCGGTGAGGAACGGGGCCGTGCCGAGACGGTTGACGATGCGATCATTCGGCCAGATTAGCCATGACGCACTCGTTGCCGCGCGTTATAGAGCAATGACTGATGTCACGACCGCGCAGGAATCATTGGGCATGGGATTGACTGCGACCAGGACAAGACCGGCGGCGCCGCGGCGCGAGGTGCCGAAATCGCGCGGCGGCCGGCCGACGAAAAGCGCCGCGATCGAGCGCGATCAGCGGCTGATCGAGGTCGCAACCCGCCTGTTCCTGGATCGCGGCTTTGATGCGACCTCGCTCGATGCGGTCGCGGAAGCCGCGCGAGTGAGCAAGCCCACCGTCTATGCCCGTTACGGCGACAAGCGCGGCCTGTTTGCAGCCGTGCTGAGACGCGAGATCGCGCGATGGCTGGCACCGCTGTCCGCGGCCGCCGAGACGCAGCTCGGCAGCGCCTCGGATATCTCGGTCGAGCAACGGCTCGTCGAGATCGGGCGCGAGATGCTGACATTCACCTGCGGACCCGATGCCGTCGCCTTCAGCCGCATGATGACGTCGCAGGCCATCAACTTTCCCGACATCGCCAAGCTCGGCAAGGAGGAAGGCTGGCTCAAGGCCGTCGCCACCACGGCACGCTTCTTCGACCATCTGGTGGCGCAAGGCGCGCTCGACGTCGACGACACCACCATCGCGGCGGAAGTGTTCCTCGACGTCGTCGTCGGTCATAACCATCGTCTGGCGACGTTTGGAACGCCGCCGGAGATGAAGGCCGCGGAAAAGCGCATGCGCGCTGCGATCAAGCTGTTCCTGGCAGGCGCGCTGGGATCAGCGGACGGCAGCCAGAGTGCCGCCAAGGGCACTCAGCGACGCCGCCCGTCGCGCTGACAATTCCGTGAGGTTGCGAACTTTCCGGGAGATCTCGTGGCCGCGCCGTTGACCGAAACAAAACGATACGGTATGGTTTAATTATAGGGCGATGCGGATCGCTTTTTCACCAGCCCCAAGAGGTCCGCACCGCTTCGATCGTCCCGGCGGTACAGCCCGTCGCGACGCTCAGCGGCCGACCGATGCCCAAGGTCGGCCGCAAATTCTTGACGATCATCCGGCATACTCGCTGGCCGAGGGTTCGAGCATGACGACGGCCAAACGACGGATCTCGGGACTGCTCGCGATCGCCCTGTCCGCACTCCTCCTCGCAGCGCCGGCGCGGGCGATCGTGAGCACGGGCACGCCGACCACCCTTCACAACGACACAGATGGTGACGCCGAGGCCGACCGCCAAGCGGTCAGCCGCGAGATCGAGCGCTTCCGCAGCTCGTCGATCTCGATCAACCAGGCCATGGCGATTGCGGAAGCCCGCCACGTCGGTGCCACCACGGCGGATGTGAGTTTCGACGGAGCCTCAGGCGTGCCGGTCTACCGGGTGAAGACCCTGCACAACGACCGGATCTGGCGCCACACCATCAATGCCGCGACCGGCGAGCTCGTCGGCGGGGAAGCCGCCCTCCCTCTCGCCGAGCTCGACCTCGACGATCGCAGCAATCTCGCAGCGCTCGGTGCCATCAAGCACCGACTTGCGGATGCCGTCCACGTCGCCGAACGCGCGGCCTCCGGCAAAGCCATCAGCGGCGGACTGGTGCGCGAACGCGGCCGGCTGAATTTCGCGATCGTCGTCATCAGTGGCGACAACCTCAAGGAGGTCATCCTCGAACCGCCGGGCGCCCGGACCAAATAGCGGCAGCCCCAATCCCGCCGAAAAGCCATTGACGGGGGCAGGACTCTCCCGCATAAGCTCCCGCCATGTTCGCGACCACCAAACGCACGACTAAAACCACCACGGCCTTCGGGGCCCGGGGAGGCGTGCGCGTGTAGTCGTCGACTAGAACGCAATCCACTCTACCGAAGCCCCGCCCATGATGGTCCGGGGCTTTTTTGTTGTTTAGATCGCAATTCAATGGAGGACAAAGTGAGTAACGATCCCGTCGTCGCGATTGTCGGCGTCACCGGTGCGGTGGGCGCCGAATTCATCGCCACCATGGACAAGCGCGGCTTTCGCGTCGGCAAGCTCAAGGCGCTGGCCAGCGCCCGCTCGGCCGGCAAGACGGTGTCGTTCCGTGGGCAAGACGTCGTCATCGAGGAGCTGACCGAACGCGCCTTCGAAGGCGTCGACATCGCCCTGTTCTCCGCCGGCGGCAGCATCTCCAAGAAGTTCGCGCCGATCGCAGTCAAGGCGGGCGCCGTCGTCGTCGACAACTCCTCCGCCTTCCGCATGGACCCGAACGTGCCGCTGGTGATCCCCGAGATCAACGCGAATCGCATCCGCGACCACAAGGGCATCATCGCCAACCCGAACTGCGCCGCCATCACGGCGCTGGTGCCGCTGTGGCCGATCCACCAGAGCAACCGCATCAAGCGGGTGATCATCTCGACCTACCAGGCGGCCTCCGGCGCCGGCGCTGCCGCGATGGAGGAGCTGGTCGAGTCCACCCGCGCCAACCTCAACGGGCAGGTTTATACGCCGAAGGTGATGCCGCATCCCTACGCGTTCAACCTCTTCAACCACAACACGGCGATCGACCCTGACACCGGCTACAACGACGAAGAGACCAAGGTCATCAACGAAACCCGCAAGATCTTTGAGGACGACAAGATCGCGATCGGCGTCACCTGCGTGCGTGTGCCGGTGCTGCGGGCTCATTGCGAGGCCATCACCTTCGAATGCGAGAAGCCGATCAGCGAGGACCAGGTCCGCGCCATCATGGCACGAGCGCGCGGCGTCAAGGTCGTCGACGACCGTGCCAGGAACTACTTCCCGATGCCGATCGACGCCTCGGGCCAGGACGACGTCCTGGTCGGCCGCATCCGCAAGGACTTCAGCGACCCCTCCGGGCATTCGATCTCGATGTTCGTGGCGGCGGACCAGCTGCTCAAGGGCGCTGCGCTCAACGCGGTGCAGATCGCGGAGCTCCTGCCACAGCGGGTGATGGCGTAACGGAAGATGCGTAAGGTGGGCAAAGGCGCGCAAGCGCCGTGCCCACCACTTCGCATCAAGAAAGTTGGTCGGCACGCTTCGCTTTGCCCACCCTACAATGGCAAATAGCGCGGTCAGGTCAACGCGGGGAGAATGTCTGTCTTAGCAAAGTCGGCTCCCTTGAAGAGCAGCGGTTGCGAACGCGCTTTCGCCAAGCGTAGACCGCACAATCGACGATGTTGAGCTGCGCCGGATGCCCCCCGCCCTTGCCGAAGCGTTGAAATGCCTCGAACGCGCCTTTCGCCATGTCTGCGTCGAACGGCACTACGACAATCCCGGCAGTCTCCAGCAATTCGTCGAAGAACTTCACGGCCGATGCTCCGAGGCGAGCAGAGAGAACGATCTTGTTTCCAGGATTGCTACTGCTGACATCGACAGGCTGGCAGCATCCAGCATGGCTTTCCGATAGCGCTGCCCATCTGGCTCGTTGGTGACGGTCGCGACGATCGCAGACGTATCCAGCACCATCAGGACGGCAGCCCGAAACGGTCATAGCCGAGGATTTCGTCTGCAGGCCGAGAATCGAGAACGGGCAAGCCAGCGGTTCGCTCGAGGAACGACGTCAGGGCGGCCCTCCTATCGACCGCCGGCGATGCCACGCGAGACAAGCGCTCCTCGATGGCGCGTTCGAGCGCCGTCTCGATATCTTCCCCCGTCAAGCGGGCGAGGCGCTGGGCAAGCTCATCGACTTTCGCGGAACGGATGTTCATCGGCCACTCGATCCATGCAAAACGTATGAGCAGTATAGCACGAGAACGCCGCCCGCGTCACTCCCGCGCCGGAAACAGCAAACAGGCATCCCCGTACGAATAGAACCGATAGCCGGTTGCGATCGCGTGTGCATAGGCTTGCTGCATCGCCTCCAGCCCGGAGAACGCCGACACCAGCATGAACAGTGTCGACTTCGGCAAATGGAAATTGGTCAGCAGAATATCAACGGCGCGGAAGCGATAGCCGGGGGTGATGAAGATCGACGTCTCGGCGGCGAACGGCTCAATGGTGCCGTCCTCGCTGGCTGCGCTTTCGATCAGGCGCAACGACGTGGTGCCAACCGCGATGATACGGCCGCCGTTCTTGTGCGCCGTGTTGAGCCGCTCCGCCGTCTCGGACGACAGCGTACCCCACTCGGCATGCATCTTGTGGCCTTCGGTGTCGTCCACCTTCACCGGCAGGAAGGTCCCTGCCCCGACATGCAGCGTGACGCGATTGATGCCGACGCCGCGCGCGTGCATCGCCTGCTCCAGCGCCGGGGTGAAATGCAGGCCTGCTGTCGGCGCGGCAACGGCGCCTTCGTTCACAGCGAACATGGTCTGGTAGTCGGCGAGATCCTGATCATCAGGCGTGCGTTTCGAGGCGATGTAGGGCGGCAGCGGCGGGCTGCCGAGATCGGCGATGGCTTGATCCAGCGTCGGGCCGTGAAACGAAAATGACAGCGTCACCTCGCCTTCCCCGCCCTTCGCCTCGACCTCGGCGTCGAGATGGCCGAGCAGGCAGACCTTGCCCTCATTGCCGAAGCGGATGCGGTCGCCGGCGATGAGTTTCTTGGCAGGCTTCACCAACGCCTGCCAGCGCGAGCCGTCGAGGCGCTTGATCAGCGTTGCCTCGATCTTCGGCTCGGTCTCGCGGCCGATGCGACGGCCTTTTAATTGCGCCGCGATCACCTTGGTGTCGTTGACGACGAGCTGGTCGCCCGGCTTCAGCCATTGCGGCAGGTCGGTGATGATTTGGTCGCGCAGCGTGCCGCGATCGACGACCAGCATCTTCGCGGAGTCGCGCGGGCTCGCCGGGCGCAATGCGATGCGCTCGGCGGGCAGGTCGAAATCGAAGAAGTCGGTGCGCATCTCGGTCTCAGGGCCGCACAGTCACTCCTCATCCTGAGGGGTGCGGAACGCGCGTCTCGACGGATGAAGGCCCCGCTGCTGCAGCTCGGCCTTCATGGTTCGAGACGGCGCCACGCGCCTCCTCACCATGAGGGTTGAACGCCTACGCCGCGTCAGCCGCCATCCGCGCCTTGACGATCTTGTCGGGGTTCTGCACGGGCTCGCCACGCTTGATCTTGTCGACGTTCTCCATGCCCTCGGTGACCTTGCCCCACACCGTGTACTGGTTGTCGAGGAAGCGGGCATCGTCGAAGCAGATGAAGAACTGGCTATCGCCGGAATCCGGGCTGGCGGCGCGCGCCATCGAGGTGGTGCCGCGCACATGCGGCTCCTTGTTGAACTCGGCCTTCAGCTTCTGGCCGGAGCCGCCGGTGCCGGTGCCCTGGGGGCAGCCGGTCTGCGCCATGAAGCCGTCGATCACGCGATGGAATACGATGCCGTCGTAGAAGCCTTCGCGCACGAGTTCCTTGATGCGTGCGACGTGGCCGGGCGCCAGATCAGGCCGCATCTCGATGGTGACGGGGCCCTGCGTGGTCTCGAGGATCAGTGTGTTTTCGGTGGCGCTCATGCTCGTCTCTCTTGGGTTGGGGGTGAAGTCCTGTCAGGTGAAGATTTGCGGTTGCGAAACTGGATCGCGAACGGACGCCCCGCAGCGGCGCCGGCCATCGCATCGGTAAATGGCATCGGCGTGCAGCGTTGCAATGCCTCCATCACCGCGACCCGGTATTGCAGCCGGTCATTGTCGGAAGCCTCCGCGGATTCATAGGTAATCCTCGGATGGCCCAGAATGTTTCCAGCCCGGTTGAAGCTCACCACGACGGTGATGTCGATCGGGCGGGCCCTGGCGGCGGGCGGCGGCTTCCAGCAGGTGCGCAAATGCCGGAAGATGTCCTGAATGGTGTTGACCTGTGCGTCCTCGGCGACCGCGCCTGGGACGCCGAGCAGCAGCACCGCGGCAACCAGCAGGAGCTTGCCACCGCAGCGCGCCATCGCCGCTCCTATTTGATGTCGGAAGCGACCTGCACCTTCACCATCTTGTCGGGGTCGGTGACGGTGCCGCCGCTCGATCCGGGAGGCGCCTTCTTCAGCTTGTCGACGACGTCCATGCCCTGCACGACCTCGCCGATCACGGTGTACTGGTTGTCGAGGCTGCCGCCGTCGGCAAACATGATGAAGAACTGCGAATTGGCGGTGTCGACGCTGTCGCCGCGCCGGGCCATGCCGACGATGCCGCGCGCAAAATGCACCTTCGAGAATTCCTGCTTCAGGTTCGGATATTTCGAGCCGCCGGTGCCATTGAAGTTCTGACCGTCGCCGGTCTGCGCCATGAAGCCATCCATGACGCGGTGGAACGGCACGTTGTTGTAAAAACCCTCGCGCGCGAGCTGCTTGATTCGCTCGGCGTGCTGGGGCGCAAGGTCCGGCCGGAGCTTGATGACGATGCGGCCCTTGGTGGAGTCGATGACGATGGCGTTGGCCTTGTCGAGGCCGGCCGGCAAGGCTTGCGCGAAGGCCGGCACCGCGAACAGAACCGCGGCAAGAACTGCGAGAATTCGGATCATGACAACTCCGGATCAGAGATGAGAAAGGAAACGCGCCGTTATCAGGCGAATTTTGCCTTGAGCTGGGCCGCAACCAGCGGCGGGACGAAGGCCGAGACATCCCCGCCCATGGCAGCGATCTGGCGCACCAAAGTGGCGGTGATCGGGCGGACCATGGGAGAGGCCGGCAGGAAGATCGTATGCACCTCGGGCGCCATGGCCTCGTTCATGCCGGCGAGCTGCATCTCGTAGTCGAGGTCGGTGCCGTCGCGCAGGCCCCGAATCATGATCGTGGCACCGTGCTTGCGCGCCGAGGTCACCGACAGATCGTCAAACGTCACGGCCTCGAGCACGCAGCCGGCCTGGGCGGCCACCGGCCCGCAGACGTCATGGAGCATCTTCAGCCGCTCCTCGGTCGAGAACAGAGGCTTCTTGCCGGGGTGCACCCCGATCGCGACAACAAGCCTGTCGCACAGCGACACGCTGTGCCGGACCACGTCCAGATGGCCGTTGGTGATGGGGTCGAAGGAACCTGGATAGAAAGCAATGCGCGGCATGGCCACGTCCTACCGCGCCCTGCCCGGCCCGGCAAGCCGGTCAGGTTCCCTGGCGGTTTTTCCGCAGAAGCGTGTCGGAATGCGCCGAATTGTTTCGTCCTGAGGGCGGCCACGACACAAAACGGAGCGCGAACGAAACCATTTCCCGCGTTCGCGAAGACGTCCGGAAACTGGCCATGGTTACTAATCCAGCCAACGAACGACGGGCCGCACACTGGGCGTAGCGGCCGCATCACAGGGGACTGTCATGATCAAGGCTCTTTCGGCGATCGCCATTTCTGCGTGTGTTGCTGCCACCCTCACGCTCCTGCCCGGCTTCGCCCCCACCGTCGAGGCGAGCGTGCCGCAGCCGCTTGCCAAGAGCGACCGGCTCGATATCCGTACCGTCGGCAAGGACTGCTCGCAGCAGGCCTGGCCGAATTTCGAAGCGTCCTGCCTCCGCCAGGCCGGCACCAAAGCCAACATCCGCGAGGCTCGCCTTGTGACTGCCAACCGTACTCCGTAGTGGGGGTCTGTCAGTTTCGCGTCAGCTAACTCTCAAGATAAACCCCAAAGATATACCCCATGGATATTTGCGACGTCCCGTCGCACACTGCCTGATGCTCGCGCCCGTCGGAATGACCCGTCGGGCGCGATCCCATCGGGGGGTCGCCATTGTCCAGCACGCCTGCAGTCGCCTCCGGCCATCAACCTGATCCACTGCCGATTGCCATGACCATGGGCGCCCTCGGGGTGGTCTATGGCGATATCGGCACCAGCCCCCTCTACGCCCTGAAGGAAGCCGCCAAGGCCGCCGCCCATGGCGGCACTTTGACGAACGATGCCGTTCTGGGCGTCGCCTCGCTGATCCTCTGGGCGCTGTTGCTGATCATCTCACTGAAATATGCGCTGTTGATTCTGCGTGCGGATAACCGCGGCGAAGGCGGCATCGTCGCGCTGCTGGCCTTGCTGCATGCCCGCAACGCTCAACCCGGTACCTGGCGCGCGCATTTGCTGGTCGTCGGCCTCATCGGCGCCGCGCTACTGTACGGGGACGGCGCGATCACGCCGGCCATCTCCGTGCTCTCAGCCATCGAAGGTCTGAAGGTCGACGCACCCTCGCTCGCGCCGGCGGTTGTGCCCGTGACCGTCGTCATCCTGATCGGACTGTTCATGATGCAGAAGCAGGGCACCGGCTTCATCGGCCGCATCTTCGGACCGGTGATGCTGGCCTGGTTCTTCGTGCTGGCAGCGCTCGGCATCCACGGCATCGTCAAGGCGCCGGCGGTGCTGGCGGCGCTCAGCCCGCTCTATGCGTTCGACTTCCTGATCCATCAGGATTTTCATGTCTCCTTCGCGATCCTGGGGGCCGCCTTCCTCGCGGTGACCGGCGGCGAAGCCATGTACGCCGACATGGGGCATTTCGGCCGCCTGCCGATCCGGCTGGCCTGGTTCGCGATCTGCCTGCCTGCGCTCGTGCTGAACTATTTCGGCCAGGCCGCGCTGCTGATCACCGATCCCACCATGATCGAAAATCCGTTCTTCCAGCTCTGCCCTGACGCCCTGCATTATCCGCTGGTCGCGTTCTCGGCGGTCGCGACCGTGATCGCCTCGCAAGCCATCATCTCCGGCGTGTTCTCGTTGACGCAGCAGTCGATCCAGCTCGGCTTCCTGCCGCGCATGCAGATCCGTCACACCACGAGCGACGCGATCGGCCAGATCTACGTGCCGTTGGTGAACTGGCTGCTCGCCGCCGCAACGCTCGGCGCCGTGCTGAGTTTCGGCAGCTCGGAGGCGCTGGCCGGCGCCTACGGCATCGCGGTGTCGCTATTGATGGCGATCACCACGCTGCTCGCCGCCCTGGTCGCGATCCAGTGGGGCTATTCACCGTGGCTCGTGGTTGCCGTGAACGGCTTCTTCTTCGTGATCGATTTGATCTTCTTCTCGGCCAATTCGATCAAGCTGTTCGAGGGCGGCTGGTTTCCGCTGATGCTGGCGGGCTTCGTCGCCTTCCTGATGCTGACCTGGCGCAGCGGCGTGAAGCTCGTCGAAGCCGCACGCGCGAAGCTGCGCCAGCCCGAGGAGGATCTGATCGAGACCGCGGTCAACCAGTGCAGCGCCAGACTCCCCGGCACCGCCGTGTTCCTGGCCTCGGCGCCGCGCGGCGTGCCGCTGGCACTGACCCAGTTCGTCAAGCACAACCACGTGCTGCACGAGCGCATCGTCCTGGTCACCGTGCTGATCGAGGAGCTTCCTCACATCGCCGACGAAGACCGCATCGAGGTGATCGAGATCATTCCCGGCATTACCCGCGTCGTTCTGCATTACGGCTTCATGCAGAACCCGACGATTTACGAAGGGCTGACCTTCGCCTGCCGCCACGGCAAGCTGCCCGGCATCGACCTCTCCGACATCACCTATTACGTCGGCCGCGAGACAATCATCCCGCGCGAGGACGTGCCGGGCATGTGGGTCTGGCGCGAAACCGTGTTCGCCTTCCTGCAACGCAACGCCGAACGCTCCGCCGCGTTCTTCGGCGTACCTACCAAGCAGGTGGTGGAATTCGGCACGGAGCTGGAGATTTAGCTGGTCAGTGCAGTATCCGGATCGAGCACAACTCAATCCGGGACAGCCGTCCGAATGAAGAACCCGGATTTCGCTTGCGCTCCATCCGGGCTACGGGGTGACGCATCACTCCCCGTTCGACTCCCCATTCGCCCCGTTTCCGCTCTCGGCCTCTTCCGTGATGTGCTCGACCGAGACGACGTGTTCGTCCTCCGCGGTGTCGAACACGATCACGCCCTGGGTCGAGCGGCCGGCGACGCGGATGCCTTCGACCGGGCAGCGGATCAGCTGACCCTTGTCGGTAACCAGCATGATTTGATCAGCATCCTCCACGGGGAACGACGCTACGAGGTTGCCGTTGCGGTTGTTGACGCTCATGGCGACGATGCCTTTGCCGCCGCGGCCCGTGGTGCGGTACTCGTAGGACGACGTCCGCTTGCCGTAACCGTTGACGGACACGGTCAGCACGACCTGCTCCTGCGCTGACATCTCGACGTAACGCTCCTGGGCGAGTTGGAAGCTGCCGGAGGTCTCCTCGGTCTCGGCGTCCGCCGCCGGCTCCTCGGCCGCAGCTTCGCCGGCGACCGCACGACGCATCTTCAGGTACGCCGAGCGCTCGTCGGACGTCGTCTCGACGTGGCGCAGGATCGCCAGCGAGATCACCTTGTCGCCCTCGGCAAGCGCAATGCCGCGCACGCCCATCGAGGTGCGGCCGGTGAACACCCGCACGTCGGTCACGGGGAAGCGGATGCACTGGCCGCCGGCGCCGGTCAAAAGCACGTCGTCGTGCTCAGTGCAGATCTGCACGTCGACGATCGCTTCATTGTCGTCGAGCTTCATCGCGATGATGCCGGAGCGGCGGACATCCACGAAGTCGGACAGCTTGTTGCGCCGGACGTTGCCGCCTGTCGTGGCAAACATCACGTCGAGATTGCCCCAGGTGGACTCGTCCTCCGGCAGCGGCATGATGGTGGTGATGCGCTCGCCCTGCTCCAGCGGCAGGATGTTGATCAGCGCCTTGCCGCGCGCATTCGGCGCGGCCATCGGCAGGCGCCAGACTTTGATCTTGTAGACCTGTCCGCGCGAGGAGAAGAACAGCATCGGAGTATGCGTGGACGCCACGAACAGCCGGCTGACAAAATCCTCATCGCGGGTCTGCATGCCGGCGCGGCCCTTGCCGCCGCGGCGCTGGGCCCGGTAGGCCGACAGCGGCACGCGCTTGACGTAGCCGGCGTGCGAGACGGTGACGACCATGTCCTCGCGCTGGATCAGGTCCTCGTCCTCGACCTCACCTTCCTGCTCGATGATGACGGTGCGGCGCGGGGTTGCGAACTCGGCCTTCACTTCGGCGAGCTCGGACTTGATGATGCCCAGCACGCGGTCGCGCGAGCGCAGGATGTCGAGATAGTCGGCGATCTCGCCGGCGAGCTTGTCGAGCTCCTCGCGGATTTCGTCGCGGCCGAGTGCGGTGAGGCGTTGCAGGCGCAGATCGAGAATGGCCCTCGCCTGCTCCATCGACAGCCGGATCGTGCCGTTCTCGCTGATGCGGTGGCGCGGATCGTCGATCAGCGTCAGCATGTCCTCGACGTCCCGGGCCGGCCAGTCGCGCGACATCAGGGTGTCGCGGGCGGTGGTCGGGTCGGGCGAGGTCCGGATGACGCGGATCATCTCGTCGATATTGGCGACTGCGATGGCGAGACCGACCAAAACATGGGCGCGATCTCGGGCCTTGGCGAGCAGGAACTTGGTGCGCCGCGTGACGACCCGCTCGCGGAAGTCGACGAAGATCGCCAGCAGGTCCTTCAGGTGCATGACCCGTGGACGGCCGCTGTCGAGCGCCACCATGTTGACGCCGAAGCTCGTCTGCAGCGGCGTGAACCTGTAGAGCTGATTGAGCACCACATCCGGCACGGCGTCGCGCTTCAATTCGATGACGACGCGGTAGCCGTCGCGATCGGATTCATCGCGCAGGTCGCCGATGCCTTCGATCTTCTTTTCCTTGACCAGCTCGGCGATGCGCTCGACCATCGTCGCCTTGTTCACCTGGTAGGGAATCTCGGTGATGATGATCGCCTCGCGCTCCTTGCGGATGGTCTCGATCGCGACCTTGCCGCGCATCATGACCGAGCCGCGGCCGAGGTGATAGGCGGCGCGGATGCCCTGCCGTCCGAGGATGACGCCGCCGGTCGGGAAGTCCGGTCCCGGCACGATGTTGATGAGCTCGTCGATGGTGAGCGCGGGGTTGTCGATCAGCGCGACGCAGGCGTCGATGACCTCGCCGAGATTGTGCGGCGGGATGTTGGTCGCCATGCCGACCGCGATGCCGCCGGCGCCGTTGACGAGAAGGTTCGGGAACTTGGCTGGCAAGACCGACGGTTCGGTCTCGTTGTTGTCGTAGTTCGGCTGGAAGTCGACCGTGTCCTTGTCGATGTCGGCCAGCAGAGCCAGCGCCGCCTTCGTCAATCGGGCTTCGGTATAACGATAGGCAGCCGGGGGATCGCCGTCGACCGAGCCGAAATTGCCCTGGCCGTCGATCAGCGGCACGCGCATGGAGAAGTCCTGCGCCATCCGGACCATGGCGTCGTAGATCGACTGGTCGCCATGCGGATGATATTTACCGATGACGTCACCGACCACGCGGGCGGACTTGACGTACTTCTTGTCCGGCGTGTGCCCCTGCTCGTTCATCGAGTACAGGATGCGGCGATGCACCGGCTTCAGGCCATCGCGGGCGTCAGGCAGCGCCCGCGCCACGATCACGCTCATGGCGTAGTCGAGATAGGACTTCTTCATCTCCTCGAAGATGGAGACGGGGCGAATATCCGAGGGTTGCGCCGGCTGGTCGCCGGGCTTGTCGTCGTCGTCAGCCAAGGGGAAATCCGGTGAGGTTTTATCTGGGAATCATATAGCGCATCGAGCCTCTGATAACCACCCTCGCGGCGTTCTGGGAAGCGCTTTTTCCGCCTATTTTTCCAACAACTTAAGCCCTTGCGAGCGGTGTCTCGGACAGCACTCGCATCGGCCTTGCAAAATCGCCGCTCACGCGTGGAAAACCGCGCGGTGAGCTTGCCGCGTCGGCGCGTTTGCCAAGCCGCAATCCGAGCTCACCCCAAACATGAAGCGGGCCCGGAAATGCCGAGCCCGTCCTGTCGATTAGTGGGATGTTCTGACATGAGATGAGAAGCGCCGCCCATCCGGCCGGGCGTCCGCATCAGGCGCCGCGTTCTTGGAGCGGAATCGCTCAGAACGGGATATCGTCGTCCATGTCGCTGTTGCGGCCACCGCCGCCGGCGGCAACAGGGCGCCGCGGCGTGCTGCTGACCGGACCGGAGGAGCCGAAATCGCCGCCCGGCTCGTCGCCGAAGCTGCCGCCTCCGCCACCGCCGCTACGACCGTCCAGCATCGTCAAGGTCGAGTTGAACCCCTGCAGCACGACTTCGGTCGAGTACTTTTCGACACCGCTCTGGTCGGTCCATTTGCGGGTCTGGAGCGCACCCTCGACGTAAATCTTGGCGCCCTTCTTCAGATACTGTTCGGCGACCTTGCAGAGCCCTTCATTGAAGATCACGACGCGGTGCCACTCGGTCTTTTCCTTGCGCTCGCCAGTCGCCTTGTCGCGCCACGTCTCCGAAGTCGCGACGCTCAGATTGGCGATCGGCCGCCCGTCCTGGGTGCGGCGGATTTCAGGATCCTTGCCGAGATTTCCAACCAGAATGACCTTGTTGACGCTTCCCGCCATCTCCGCTCTCCGCTCCGAATGCCACTGAATTCAAGAAGGCCGGTCCGCTCCCGCGTTCCGCCGTGCCTGTTGAGGCGACCCTATACGCTCGCCGAACACTTGCGGACGACGATCAGGCCGTCACCCTTCCGGTTATCCCCACATATAGCATCGACCTCCGGTTCGTTCCAGATTTGTTCTTGGCGAAGACAGATCTGAAGGCGTGGGATCGATCGGCCACATGTGTTGCGGAAAGGCACACGTCGATTGGAACCTTTGTAGGTTCCCAAAAATGGAAGAAAGAACTTAACATTCAGCAAGTTATGGGTACTCGCACTGCCCCGGTCTTGTTGCATTTGGGAGACGGACTCTGCCGCTCCGTAGAGCTACGGTTGCCTCGGACTTAGTTCATATGGGCCCTCGCGCCTGATCAGCCGCTTCGGGGAAATAAGAAGCGGACGAAACCTGGGGAGACTGGCAATGAATAAGCTTCTTATTTGTGCAATCGGTGCAGTGGCGATGGGCTTGTCGGCTCCCGCAAGCGCGGCGGACATGGCCGCGCGTCCCTACACCAAAGCCCCGCCGCCGGCGATTGCCGCCATCTACGACTGGAGCGGCTTCTACATCGGCATCAACGGCGGCGGTGGCTCCAGCCACAAGTGCTGGGACTTCGTCACGCCCGCGACCGGCGTTCTCGTCGGCGAAGGCTGTCACAATGCAACAGGGGGCACCGTCGGCGGCCAGATCGGCTATCGCTGGCAGTCCGCCAATTGGGTGTTCGGTCTGGAAGGCCAGGGCAACTGGGCTGACTTCCGGGGCGACAACGTGAGCACCCTCTTCCCTGGTACCGCTTTGGTGACGGGTGATCGCAACCGTTCCCGCATCGACGCTTTCGGTCTCATCACCGGTCAGGTCGGTTACGCCTGGAACAACGTGCTGCTTTACGTGAAGGGCGGCGCCGCCGTCGTCGGTGACAAGTACGACATCTACGCTGCTGCGGGTACGCCCGGCGCGGGCGCGCTGCTGGCTTCGGCCCGGGAGACTCGCTGGGGTGGCACGGTCGGGGCCGGTCTGGAATTCGGCTTCGCCCCGAACTGGTCGCTGGGCTTTGAGTACGACCACATCTTCCTTGGCGATCGCACGATCGGCTTCACAACGCCCGCGGGTGCGGTATTCGGCAGCGACCGGATTCGCCAGGACGTAGACATGGGCCTGGTGCGCTTGAACTATCGCTGGGGCGGTCCGGCCATCGCAAGGTACTGATCGCGCTGGACATATCGCACTTCGAAGGCCGGCCTTGCGCCGGCCTTTTGCTGTGCAGTTCTCCAATATTAATCGGTCAATAACCGTTCCGTTTTCCGACCGTTGTTGCTTTTGAGTGACACAACTTGCGGCTTCACTGGTGTAAGTACGGCATCAGTTGGGCAAGTGAGTCCGATGCCCTCCCTATCGTGGAAGGCACAATCAGAAACTGGGACTGGGATTAGTTGAAAATGAAAAAGGTTTTGTTGGCTTCGGCCTGTTTGTTCGCTCTCGCCGCCCCGGCTTCGGCCGCTGATCTCGCGGCGCGCCCCTACACCAAGGCCCCGGTGGCCATGGCTTCGGTCTACAACTGGACCGGCTTCTACCTCGGTATCGTCGGTGGCGGCGCTTGGGAAAATTCCTCGACCGACCCGAAGATGAAGGGCGGCTTCGTCGGCGGTACTGCCGGCTACAACTGGCAGACCGGCAATGTCGTGCTCGGCGTCGAGGCCGATGGTTCCTGGGCTGATGTCAGCGCGTCGGTCACCGGCCCCGTTGCCGTCCCCGGCTTCGGCCTCGTCAGCACCACCCTCAGCTCCAAAACCGATGCGATGGGAACCGTGCGCGGCCGCATCGGCTACGCCGTCAACAACGTCCTGTTCTACGGCACCGGTGGTTACGCCTGGATCGACAACAAGCTCAGCGTCAGCGCGCTCGGCGTGACCGTTTCCGACAGCAAGTGGCACTCCGGCTGGACCGTCGGTGCGGGCGTCGAAGCGTTCTTCGCTCCGCAGTGGTCGGTCAAGGGCGAGTACCTCTTTCGCAGCCTCGGCGGCGAGACCTACTTCTCGGGCGCCCTGCCCTCCGGCACGCTCGAGTTTCACACCGTGCAGGTCGGCGTGAACTATCACTTCGGGGGCCCGGTGGTCGCCAAGTACTGAGTTCAGTACTTAGCCCCAACGCCATCCGCGTTACGAGAGGCCGGCCTTGTGCCGGCCTTTTTGTTTTGTCGGGCACGTTGCCGCGCAGTTCCACCCTGCTCCTGCCAGATGCCGCCAGTGCGCCAACAATCCGTTGACGATTCGCAAGTCCCACTGGAAATCCGTCTCCGTTCTTCCTACGTTCGCTGACAACCCCATCGGCGCCGATCCCGGTTCCGGGCGAAGCGCGCCTTTTTTGTTGGCGCGATCGCGCGCCTTTGGGATTCCTTGAGGGCAACCCGGATGGATGAAGTGATCAAGGCGAAGCGCCAACAGCAGAACGTGGGATCAAACCTGCGCGCAATTACCATCCGTGGCGCGCGCGAGCACAATCTCAAGAACGTCGATGTCGAGATTCCCCGCGACAAGCTGGTGGTGTTCACGGGGCTGTCGGGCTCCGGCAAATCCTCGCTCGCGTTCGACACCATCTACGCCGAAGGCCAGCGCCGCTACGTCGAATCGCTGTCTGCCTACGCCCGCCAGTTCCTGGAGATGATGCAGAAGCCCGACGTCGACCAGATCGACGGCCTGTCGCCGGCGATCTCGATCGAGCAGAAGACGACGTCGAAGAACCCGCGCTCCACCGTCGGCACGGTGACCGAAATCTACGACTACATGCGCCTGCTGTGGGCGCGCGTCGGCGTGCCCTATTCGCCCGCCACCGGCCTGCCGATCGAGAGCCAGATCGTCTCGCAGATGGTCGATCGCGTGCTGGCGCTGCCCGAGGGCTCGCGCCTCTATCTGCTCGCGCCGGTCGTGCGCGGCCGCAAGGGCGAGTACCGCAAAGAGCTTGCCGAATGGCTCAAGAAGGGCTTTCAGCGCGTCAAGATCGACGGCGCCTTCCACGAGCTCGCCGAAGCCCCTGTTCTCGACAAGAAATTCCCGCACGACATCGACGTCGTCGTCGATCGCATCGTGGTGCGCCCCGACATCGGCCAGCGCCTCGCCGAAAGTTTCGAGACCGCGCTGAAACTTGCCGAGGGCCTCGCCGTCATCGAATTCGCGGATGCGCCGGCTGCGGCAGCACCCGCGGAAGAGAAGAAGAAGACCGCAAAGATCCACGACAAGAGCGGACCCGAGCGCATGCTGTTCTCGGAAAAGTTCGCCTGCCCGGTGTCCGGCTTCACCATCCCCGAGATCGAGCCCCGGCTGTTCTCGTTCAACAACCCCTATGGCGCCTGTCCTGCGTGCGGCGGCCTCGGCGTCGAGCAGCATGTCGACGAAGACCTCGTCATTCCCGACAAGGAGCTCGCCATTGGCAAGGGCGCAATCGCGCCCTGGGCCAAATCCTCGTCGCCCTATTACATTCAGACGCTGACTGCGCTCGGCAAGCACTACAAGTTCACGCTGACCACCAAATGGAAGGATCTGCCCAAGAAGACGCAGAACGCGATCCTCCATGGCTCCGGCGAGGACGAGATCAAGTTCTCCTACGAGGACGGCGTCCGCTCCTACGACACCAAGAAGCCGTTCGAGGGCGTCATCACCAACATCAACCGCCGCTATCGCGAGACCGAGAGCGAGTGGGCGCGTGAGGAGCTGGCGAAGTACTTCCACGACGTGCCCTGCGAGGCGTGCCACGGCTTTCGGCTGAAGCCCGAGGCGCTTTGCGTCAAGATCGGCGGCAAGCATATCGGCGACATCTCCGAGATGTCGGTGAAGGGCGCCGGCGCGTGGTTCGAGACCGTGCCGGAGGCGCTGAACACCCAGCAGAACGAGATCGCCGGCCGCATCCTCAAGGAGATCCGCGAGCGCCTCACCTTCCTGCTCGACGTCGGCCTCAACTACCTCACGCTCTCCCGCTCCTCCGGCACGCTCTCCGGCGGCGAAAGCCAGCGCATCCGGCTGGCTTCGCAGATCGGCTCGGGGCTAACAGGCGTGCTCTACGTGCTCGACGAGCCCTCGATCGGCTTGCACCAGCGCGACAACGCGCGCCTGCTCGACACGCTCAAGAGACTTCGTGACCTCGGCAACACCGTGATCGTGGTCGAGCACGACGAGGACGCGATCCTGCTCGCCGACCACGTGCTCGACATCGGCCCCGGCGCCGGCATGCATGGCGGCAACATCATCGCCGAAGGCACGCCCGCCGAGATCATGCGCAACCCCAACTCGCTGACGGGCAAATATCTCACCGGCGAGCTCGAGGTCGAGGTGCCCGAGCGGCGCCCGCCGAACCATCGCCGCACCATCAAGGTGGTCAACGCGCGCGGCAATAACCTCAAGAACGTTACGGCCGAAATTCCGCTCGGCCTGTTCACCTGCGTCACCGGCGTCTCCGGCGGCGGCAAATCGACGCTGCTGATCGACACGCTCTACAAGGCGATCGCCCGCAAGCTGAACAATGCCAGCGAAGGCGCCGCGCCGCACGACCGCATCGAGGGCCTCGAGCACATCGACAAGATCATCGACATCGACCAGTCGCCGATCGGTCGCACGCCGCGCTCCAACCCCGCGACCTATACCGGTGCCTTCACGCCGATCCGCGAATGGTTCGCCGGCCTGCCCGAGTCGAAAGCGCGCGGCTACGAGCCCGGCCGGTTCTCCTTCAACGTCAAGGGCGGCCGCTGCGAGGCCTGCCAGGGCGACGGCGTCATCAAGATCGAGATGCACTTCTTGCCCGACGTCTACGTCACCTGCGACGTCTGCAAGGGCAAGCGCTACAACCGCGAGACGCTGGAGGTCCTATTCAAGGGCAAGAGCATCGCCGACGTGCTCGACATGACCGTCGAGGAAGCGGCCGAGTTCTTCAAGGCGGTCCCACGTGTACGCGAGACGTTCCAGACGCTGCATCGCGTCGGCCTCGACTACATCCATGTCGGCCAGCAGGCCACGACGCTCTCGGGCGGCGAAGCCCAGCGCGTCAAGCTCGCAAAAGAGCTGTCAAAGCGCGCCACCGGCCGCACGCTCTACATCCTGGACGAGCCGACCACCGGGTTGCATTTCCACGACGTCAAGAAGCTGTTGGAGGTGCTGCACGAGCTGGTCGCGCAGGGCAACACGGTCGTCGTCATCGAGCACAATCTCGAAGTGATCAAGACCGCCGACTGGGTCATCGACCTCGGCCCCGAAGGCGGCGATGGCGGCGGCGAGATCGTCGCCTGGGGCCCGCCAGAGGACATCGCAAAAGCGCCGCGGAGCTATACGGGGAAGTTCCTGGCGCCGGTGCTGGCGAAGGCTCGGAAGCCGAAGCGGAGACGCGCGGCGAGCGAGGCGGCCGAGTAGGTTACGCCGCGGGAGCGGCCGACACATTGTCTGAGGGAGACTGAGTTTGCCTGCCGGACTTGTGCAAACCTATCGTGCGTTCGCCCACAATAATGCTTGGGCAAACCACCGGCTGCTCACCGCTTGCGCGGCGCTGTCTCAGGCCGACTTCGAAGCCGAGCGGACCGGCTTCTTTCCGAGCCTGCAACGCACGCTGAACCACATCCATGTCATCGACCTCTTCTATGTCGATGCACTGAAGGGCGGATGGTTGGGACCGGCAGCTTGGAAGAACGACGTGCCGCACCTTTCCCTTGCTGCGCTGAAGCCTGCGCAAGCCGCGATCGACAAGCGCTTGATCGCCATGTGCGATGCACTGACGCCCGAGATTCTCAACGGCATTGTGCGGATCAACCGCGACACGCGGGTCCAGGCCGAACGCCGCGACCGACTGCTCATGCATCTGTTCCAGCATCAAATTCATCACCGCGGACAAGCGCACGCCATGCTGTCCGAAACGAGCGTCGCGCCGCCTCAGCTTGACGAGTTCTTCGCCGAGGGAGAGGCGCCGCTCAGGGCCACCGAATTCGACCAACTCGGATGGACCGAGGAAACCGTGTGGAAAGCCTAGCGGTGTAGCTTCGTCTCCATGCCCTACTCCCTCGCCATCTTTGATCTCGACGGCACGCTGGCCGACAGCTTTCCGTGGTTCCTGCGCACCATCAACGACGTCGCCGATCGCTTCGGCTTCCGCCGCGTCGCGGACGAGGATATCGAGGGGCTGCGGCATGCTTCTTCGCGGGAGATTCTGAGCCGGCTCGAGGTGCCGCTGTGGAAGCTGCCGGCGATCGCGCGGCATGCGCGGCGACTGAAGGCGGAGGCTGCAGCGGAGATTTCGCTGTTTGCGGGGGTCGAGACAATGCTGCGGACGCTGGCGGAGAGTGGCGTGCAGCTCGCGATGGTGACGTCGGACAGCGAAGCCAATGCGCGCGAGAAGCTCGGCGATTGCGCGACGCTGTTCGCCCATTTCGATTGCGCGGCCTCGCTTTTCGGCAAGCCCGCGAAGTTCCGACGGGTCATCCGCCGCGCCGGCGTGGAGCCGGGCAAGGTCATCTCGATCGGCGACGAAGTGCGCGACATCGAGGCGGCGCGGACAGTGGGAATTGCCTGCGGAGCGGTGGGCTGGGGTTATGCGGCGCCGGCGGCGCTGCGGGCGATGGTGCCGGATCACATGTTTGATCAGATGGATGAGATTGTATGGACGCTGTGCCCCGGTGCCGTAGCCCGGATGAGCGAAGCGATATCCGGGAACGCCGGTGGATGAGGAGAGCCCCGTCCCGCATGTCGCTCCGCTCACGCGGGCTACACGCCCCTACTCCGTCCTGCGCAAGAATGCCCCAAACGCGCGCGGGCCGTCGCCGGTATTGACCTCGCCGATCAGCTTCAGCTCGACCGCATCGATGATATCGAGCGTGTTGCTTTCCCAGCAGGCGACGATAATGCGCTTGCCGTCGGCAGTCGCGGCAATGCCTTCGGGATAATCGCCGACATTGATGCGCTTGAGCGGCTTCAAGGTCGCCAGATCGAACACGCTGACAGTGCCGCCATACTGATCGGTGACGAAGCCGCGGCCCTGCGCCAACGCCACCGCATAAGGGCGCATCCCGACCTGCACGCGGCCGGTCTCGGCCCCAGTGGCGATGTCGATCACGGAGACGTCGTTGGAGCCGACATTGGCGGTGTAGGCGCGCTTGCCCTCGGCATCGATGGTGACGCCGAACGGACGGGTGCCGACCTTGATGGTCGTCGTGCGCTGGCGCGTCGCGGTGTCGACCACCGACACACTGTCGTCGTCGCGGTCGGCCGAGAGCAGCAGCTTGCCATCCGGCGTTACCGCGAGCCCCGATGGCGAGGCGCCGACCGCAATGCTGGCCGTGACGCTGCGCGAGGCCGCGTCGATCACCCGCACCGCCGCCGCATACCAGTCCGCGACATAGACGGTGCGGCCATCCGGCGCGACGGCAATGCCGAGCGGCCCGCCGCCGACCTCGATCCGCGCCGCAACCTGCCGCGTTGCTGCGTCCACCACCGTCACGGCTTTGGCATCCGGGCTCGTGACATAGGCAAAACGTCCGTCCGCGCTGACGGCGACGCCGGCCGGCTTGCCGCCGATCGGGATGGTCGCGACGCTGCGCGCCGTGGCGAGGTCCACGACCATCAGATCGTCGCTGAGCTGGTTGGTGACGAATGCCTCTTCGGCGAACACATGCGCGATGCCGGCCAGGCAAAAGCTGGCGGCGAGCGCCGCCAGGACCAGCGCCCGCACCGTCAGCTTCCGCTCTCGATCTTCTTCTTGAGTGCCTCGAGGCCCGCCTGGTACAGCCCCTTCACCGCCTTGACCGCGGCCTCGTCACTCAGCTCCGGCGGCGGCTCGTTGTTGGGAAAGCCACGATAGAACGCGCCGGCCCATTCCAGCGTCAAGCCCTTGCCGTCAGCGCTCGGCGTCACCGTCAATGTCGAGGAATAATTGGTGACCGGCAGCACCTTCACGTCCACATTGGTGATCCGGTAGGAATAGCTCATCGCGGCGGCGTCAAACTTGTAGAGCTCCTCGTCGACGGTCGCGCCTCCCGTCAGCGTCAGCTTGCGCGTCGCGCCGATCTCGTTGCCCTTCTCGCCCTCGGTCTTGGTGACAGGTGGCAGCCAGCTCATGTCCTGGAAATTGCCCATTGCGGCCCACACCTTGGCCGGGGCGGCGTTGATCTCGATGGATTCGCGCACCTTCTGACGGGTCGGCCCGTGGGCCCAGGCCGATGTCGAAACCGGGCCAAACGCCGCCGTCAAAGCCACCGCGCCCGCGGCAATCAGCACCGCGGCCAGGACCGTGCGCCGTCCAATCGTCACCCTCATCTCGTTTCCTCATACGTGTCGGTGATCATGCGCGACTTGAAGCGCGCTGGAATCATGGTAGCGCATTTTGCGGCCGCGGGGAGACCCGTTCGTGGCCGCGTTGCGGCGGGGCTCGCGCGCCCCACAACCCCTTGCCGCCCCGGCGGGCAAAACACCAATAAGCGGGTCAATCACGGCGCTTAAAAATATTTCTCTTTATCCGCATTTCGGATTATCATATAAAGAGCCATCCCAACCCGGCCGAGGGGCGGATCGCGATCGTCCACGAACGCGGGATGGGACGTGGTGGACGTGGGCCACACCGGCGCGAAGGCTTCGCAGGGCGGGCAACCGTGAGCGAAAGTGTCGCGCACACGACCGGTGCAGCCTGCGTACGGCAAAATCGTGTGGTCCTGGCGCCCGGGGTCTGTGCGCCAAGTCTTGCGGTGATGCGTGCGGGCCGACCGGGCCGCAGCGTCAGCCATCCGCAAGGCGACGGGGGCAATAGTGCATCGCTCCCCGGGGAGATCACGACATAAGCCGTAAAACCACTGCGCAGGGAAGGCCGTGTGTTGGGCTTCACCTGTATGCCGCTGTGCAGCCTCTCGTAGCGCAACCTTCGCACAGTGGACCGTGGGTGCCAGCCGGCACCCGGCCTTCCCTGCGCCCTCGGCATTTTGGGGGCAAAGAATGCCGCAAAGCTCGGGCCGCACAGGCCGCGAGAATGCGAAACCGCGCGTATCACGCGAATAGCAATGCCAGATGACTTCGGGCTCTCGTGCCCCGGACGCGGCGCAGCGCCCCTTCGGCGATGCGCCGCAGAGCCGTGACCCATCCTGCGGCAGAATGCACGGCTTCTGGATCCCGGCTCAACGCCACACCGCCGTAAGCGCGTTTACGCGCGTCTTCGACGCGCTATGGCGCTGCGTCGCGTTCGGGACGAGAGCCATTCCGATCGATCTCTTGATCGGGACATATCCGGAACGCAACCCTCACGAAAGCTGTATCTGAGAAACATGCAGCAACAAAACCCGATATGCCTCGCGAGGGCAAACTTGAATCTGGGATCGCGGTCCGAAAATGGCCTTGGAGAACCTGGCTCTGAGACAGTTTGCCGGCATGAGGCCAGCCCCACCTCGCGACCCCGCAATGATTGACGGACGTCCGGGACCGTAGGAGTGCGCGATGGTATCAACGTATTTCAGTTACAGCTACATCACGCGCAATCTCAAGCAGTCCCTGACGCGGGTCGAACAGCAACAGGACGTAGCGCGAGAGGCCGCCTATTACAAAGCCCACATCGGCAACGTGAAGTCCGTCGACGACTTCATGAAAGACTATCGCCTTTATCATTATGCAACGAAGGCGTATGGCCTGGAAGACATGGCCTACGCCAAGGCCTTCATGAAAAAGGTGCTGGAGAGCGACCTCTCCGACGCAAACAGCTTTGTCAACAAGCTGGTCGACAAGCGTTACCGTGAGTTCGCCGCCGCGTTTTCCTTCAATGGCAGTGCCACGCCGGTGGCGCAATCGGAGAACCAGACCGACGAGATGATTGGTCTGTACACGGCGACCAGGAAAAGCCAGGTCGATGCACTTGCCGGCGATTCGAATTACTACAGCGCCGAAATCGGTAACATCAGCAGTGCAGACCAGCTCCTGAACAACGACCGTCTTCGCAACTATGTCTATTCGGCGTACGGGATCGATCAAAGCAAGTGGTCGCGTGACACCATAAGCCAGGTCTTGCGCAGCGATCCATCCGATCCCAACAGCTACGTCAACACCACTTTCGCTTCTCAGCTAAGTGGCCTCAACGCCGACCTTGCTCAGGCCCGATCGGATGTCACCGCGGCCAATTCAAGGATCGCCGACTACACCGCCCAACTATCGCAACCGGGCGCGAACGTGACCCAGTTGAACGTCCAGATTCTGGTCGAAAAGCATCATTTGGAGTCATATGCGAGCAGCATTTCCAGCCTTAGCGAGCAGATAGGGACGATTGGCGGGTTCGTCGACCTGGCCGGTGCGTTCGAGTTTTCCTCCGACGGGTCGCTTCCGTCAGGTGTGTCGGCGCAGACTGCTGCAAATGTCACGATCACGAAACGGAAGTTCGACGACAGCAAGTCCGCCGTCTATTCGGCGGCGAGCCCGTTGAACGAAGCTTTTGCAATCAGGCAATTTAGAACTGCCATCCTCAAGATCAATTCAGTCCAGGCGTTCGTATCGACACCGGGCGTGTATGAATTTGCGCTGGGAGCTGTCGGCCTCGAGCCCGCGAACGTCTCGCCGGCGACTGTCAAGGCCGTGCTCGAAAGCGACATCAACGACCCCAAAAGCTACGTCTATACCCTCAAGGACAATCGATATTTGGAGCTGGCACGCGCCTTCAACTTCGACGCAAAAGGCAATCTGACCACCCCCTTGGTGGCTCAGGACTCGGCTGAAGTCCTCCAGATCGCCAAGGACTACGTCATTGGAGCGGTGAAGAGCGCCAGCACGGCGACTCCCCAGCAGCAGGCCGCAGTTCGGGCACAGGCCACGAAGGATGCGTCGGAATATCAGCAGGCCATCGCCGGCATCGACAGTGTTTCCGATCTTCTCGCAAACAGGCCGATGGTCGATTTCATTCTCTTGGCCAAGGGTCTGGATCCCAGGAAGGTCAGCACCGAATTTCTCAAGAAGATCTTCAGCTCCGACCTGAACGATCCAAAGAGCTTCGCGAACACCGAGAGCGATCCTCGCTTTGCCGAAATCGTGGCGTCGTTCAATTTCGACAGTAAAGGCAACGTCGCGCGTCTTCCGATGATGGGTCCGCAAAAGCGGGATCAGTTTCGGGAAACACAAGCGAACTATGTCGAGCAAAGCCTGGAGCAGCAGCAGGGCGATGCCAATCCCGGCGTGCGCCTTGCGCTCTATTTCCAGCGAAAGGCGGGGGACATCACGTCCGCATACGACATCCTTGCCGACAAGGCTCTTTCGGAGGTGTTCAGGACCACTTTCGATTTGCCTGACTCGATGGCGGCGATGCCGATCGATCAGCAGGCCAAGTTCGTAGACAGATTCATGAAGATCAAGGATCTGTCCGATCCCACGAAGGTGACAAAGCTGTTGAGCCGTTTCTCCGCCATGTATGACATCAGAAACAGCCAGAGCACCGGCCAGGGTCAATCCCCCCTGCTCAACCTGTTTCAGGGATCCAGTTCGGGGATCAGTGACTCCACATACTTGGCCATCGCCAAGCTGCGCACCCGCTGATGATCGCTCGCCGATACTAGCCCAACACCTCGAGCACCAGCTCCATGGTCATCAGCACGGGATTGTCGCCACGAATCAGACGGCCCTCCGCTATGCCGCCAGTGTAGTCGATCAGGGCGACATCGAGTGCGGCTTCGAGGGCGCCGGAGGAGCCGGCCGCAATCGCGCCGCCGGTTACCGCAAGCTCGGTCGCGAAGGGCTCAGTCACGCCGCCATGGGTGAAGCGCGCCCCAATGGTCGAGCCGACACCGCCATGGATCCTCGCGCGCGCGATGCCTTGCGCGCGGCAGAAGTCTTCGAGACAGCCCGCGAAATCCTGATTGGGGCGCAGCCGCAGCGCGAAAGCGCGGCTGGTCGTGCGTGCGCCGGTGCTCGCAGCCGCCACGGGCCCGAACAGCTTGAAATTGGTCTCGCGATCTGGCTCTGCGGCGAACATCGCACCATCGATGCCGAAGGCCTCGACCTCGAACGGCTCGGCGACATCGGTCACGTCCGGCAGCATGTGGCCACCACCGGCGCGGCCATCGGCCTCCGTCCACAGCCCATGGCAATGAAAGAACGGGGCGCCATTGTGCATGCCCAGCGTCATGCTGCCGAGCCTGGTGCGCGTCACGCCGCTTGGCCGGAATGTGTCGCTATAAAACGCGGCATTCTCGCTGGTCTTCGACAGCGCCGGCATGACATAGCCGAACGGCCCGAGCGCGCCGCGCCCGAAGCTGAGCACGCCGCCGGCGAATCCCTCCGCGGCGAAACCGCGGCGCGCCGCCTCCAGCAGCGGCAGACCTGCTTGAAGCGTGAAGGAGAAAGCGCGTCCCCTCGCCTCCGCCCATTGGATGCGCTCGGCGACCGGCGCGCCGGGCTGCTTGATGCTGCGCATGACCTTCGCTCAGCCCGCCCGTGTCTTGTCGAGATCGAGCAGCCCGCGCGCCTCGAGCTCGTCGCGAACCATCCGTTTGGGAACCTTGCCGTAGCCGGATTTCGGCAAGGCCTCCCAAAAGAAGAACCGCTTCGGCATCTTGTAGCGGGGGACCTTGGGGCCGAGGAATGCCGCCATCTCCGCTTCGCTCACCGGCTTCGCGCCTTCGCGGGCGACGCAGACGGCAACGCCGACCTCGCCCCAGGTCGCATCGGGTACGCCGAGCACCGCGACCTCGCCGACGCAAGGATGGGTCAGAATCTTCTCCTCGATTTCGCGCGGATAGATGTTGGAGCCGCCGGAGATGTACATGTCGGAGGCTCGTCCCGTGATGTAGACGAACCCCTCCTCGTCCATGTGGCCGAGATCGCCAGTGCGGAACCAGCCGTTGCGGAAAGCCTTCGCATTGGCTTCGGGATTGTCATAGTAGCCGGCCAGCACCGCGGGGCCGATTACGCAGATCTCGCCGCTCTGGTTGGCGCCGAGTTCACGGCCCTCGTCGTCCTGGATCGAGACCTGCATGCCGGTACGCTCGAAGCCACAGGTGCCGATCTTCGCGTGCGGCCCGTCCTCGGGGTCATGCAGCGCTGCCGGCAGCACGGTGATGTTGCCGGTCACCTCGCCGAGGCCGAAATACTGCACGATCACCTTGCCGAGCTTCCTCAGCGCAGCCTTCTGGTCCTCGCGATACATCGGCGCACCCGCATAGATCACATGGCGCAGCGAGGAATGATCGTATTTGTCGGCGGCGGGATGCTCGACCATCATCTTCAGAATGGTCGGCACCACGAAGAGATTGCTGACGCGATGCGCCTCGATCAGGCGGAACGCCTCGTCAATGTCGAATTTCTCCGTCGGCAGCAGCACGGTGCACACGCCGCGCGCGGTCTGCACCAGCTGATGCACGCCGGCGCCATGCGACAGCGGCGCCACCACCAGCGAGGCATCTGCTTCGGTGACGCCGGGCGTAAGATCGGCGAGATGGTTGGTGACGACAAAACCCATCTGACCGTGGGTGAGCACCGCAGCCTTGGAGCGGCCGGTGGTGCCCGATGTAAAGAAGAACCAGCAGGGATCGTCGTGCTCGACTGCGACGTTCTCGACCACCGTGCCGGCGCGCGACGCGACGGCATCCGCAACCGACGTCTCGGCAAACGGCGCCCGACCGTCGATGCTCCAGGTGAATTCCAGCGCGCCACCGCTTACGGCCGCGGCGTGCTCGGGAAAATCGACATGGCACAGAAACGCCTTCGCGCCGGAGGCCTGCGCGAGATAGGCGACCTCGTCCGGCATCAGGCGGAAATTGGTGGGTACCCAGACCGCGCCAAGCCGGAACGCGGCGAACATCGAGAAGAACATCTCATCGCCGTTCTTGGAATGAACGAGGATGCGGTCGCCCTTCGCGATCCCGCGCGCCGCGAGAGCGGCTGCCAGTGCCGAGACCTGCGCATCGATCTCGCGCCAGGTCCAGGATCTGTCGCCCCAGACGAAACCGGGACGCGCCCCATGCCGCCGCGCATTCTGGGTCAGCATGTGAGCGAGATTCATGACGCGGCGGGACATGCGCAGGGGCTGCATCGGGCTTCCTCTTCGGCGGCGGACGGCACGCGAGCCGGCCGCTCATTGCAGCCCATTTATCGCCATCGCCAGGAGCCCTGCAAGGTTGCCGGGCGCAGCGCAGCCCATCCAACCGTTCAGGAAATTTTAAACATGATCGGCGCAACCTCGCTCAGTTCTCGCGTACAGAGTGCCGCATCATGGTCAAAGCGCCCGCCCTCCTCATGTTATCGCTGGCGCTTGCCGGATGTGCCGTGGGCCCACAAGCGCACCTCGCCTCCGATCCTGCCTTCAAGCCCGCGCGCTATGCCTGGGACGGCGCCGGCGAAAATCCCAATCACCCGCGCGCTGCTTCAGAACCAGTGCGCGCGGCCCGATCCGAGCGCAACAGGTCGCAAGCCGCGCTTCAGCCCTATTCAAAGGAATGGTGGCAGGCGAAGGATGGCATCGAGGAGGAACGGGACGCCATGGTCAACCGTTCCCTCGTCATCTGCCAGGGATGCCTGCGCCCGCAGGCGCAGCCGGAGGATTCCAGGCTCGCCAAGGCGACCGATTGAAGCATCCGGGCGATCAGGCCTAGGAAGAGATCCAACGCCGGCGTTGCGAGAAGCGGCGGGGGGCTACAACGCCCCGAGCTTCCATAACGACTCCTGCACCGTCGGCAAGCCCGGCTTCAATTCCAGGCTGAGCGGGACACGCAGTTTCCGGATATCTCCCCTGCGGCAACCACTCTTGCTCGCACCTTGGCAAGGACCGGTTGAGGCGCCTAGATCAGAGGCAAGCAGCATGTCGGAAGGATTTTTGCATGGCGCCGTCGGTACGGGATAACAAGGACAGAAGCCGCTTCGAGCTCGATGTCGGCAGCGAAATCGCCTTCGCCAATTACCGGCTGACGCCGTCGGCGGTGATCATCACCCACACCGAGACGCCGCGCGCGCTGCGCGGCCGCGGCATCGGCTCCGAGCTGGTCAAGGGCGCGCTGGAATTGATCCGGCGCGACGGCAGGAAGGTGATTGCCGGTTGCGGTTTCGTCGTCGATTATCTCGACAGGCATCCGGAAGATGCGGATCTCGTCGCCTGAATGCAAAAGGGCCCGCGCGATCGCGGGCCCTTGGATTGCGACCGGGCGATCGGTCAGTGCTTGATCTCCGGCGGCAGCTTGCCGCCATTGGCGGCGAGCTTGGACATCACCTGCTTGTGCAGCCAGACGTTCATGGTCGCGGAATCGTTAGTGTCGCCGCTGTAGCCGAGCTCCTTGGCGAGGTCCTTGCGCGCAGCGAGGCTGGAATCGATGTCGAGCGCCTTCATCAGATCGACGATCGAGGTGCGCCATTCCAGCTTTTCGCCCTTGTGCGCAGCGGCCGCCGCGTCGACGATCGCGGCAACGTCCACCGTCGCCGCGGATCCGCTCGGCGCGGCCCCTGCGGGCGCGCTGCCCGACGGTGCGCTGCCTGCGGGCGCGGCGGAAGCTGGCTGGCTACCGAAGATCGCGCCCATAATTTTCCCGAAAATGCTCATGTCTGCTCCCCGAAAAGGACCCGCTGGAAGGGCCTTGAGTGGCACTTATAGACCAAGTTGCGTCGTTGCGCCCGCCAAAGTTCCGCGAACAAGCACGCAGCATCAGCTTATCTGCGGCGAAATAACGACCGAATGACACTGTAGAGATTGCACCGCGGCATCGAATCTCACCCAAGCGTGAGGGACAGGACTCGCAAATGGGCGTACGGTTGACGTTCAGTTCGCGATGCCATCCGGAATTCGCGTCTGGTTGGGGATCGCGAAACTCAGAATAGCGGCCGCTTGCGCCGTTGCTGGCGCCAGATGCGGCCGCATGGCAAGGGAGCTAGCGACCATGGCCACACTCTACCCGGGCAATGTCCCGTCCATGGCCCAGACCGCCGAAGCGGCTGGACCGGTGATCCGAACCATCCAACTCTCCGATCTGCAGGATGCGCTCAAGCGCGGCTGGGACGATTTCAAGGCGGTGCCGAGCCACGCCATCATCCTCTGCGTGATCTATCCTGTGCTGGGCCTCGTGCTCGCCCGCGTGGTGATGGGCTATTCAGTGTTGCCGTTGTTGTTCCCACTGGCCGCAGGCTTCGCGCTAATCGGCCCGTTCGCCGCTCTCGGTCTCTACGAGCTCTCCAGCCGGCGCGAGCGCCATGAGGAGGCCAGCGCCTGGGACGCCATGGAGGTGCTGCGTTCGCCCTCGTTCGGCGCCATGCTCGGTCTCGGCGCGCTGCTGCTGGCCCTGTTCGTGACCTGGGTTGCGACCGCGCAGGCAATTTATGTCGCCGCTTTCGGCTATGAAGGCGCATCCGGGATCTCGGATTTTCTGACGCGCGTGCTCACGAGCCGGCAAGGCTGGTGGCTGATCGTGGTCGGCTGCGGCACCGGCTTCCTGTTCGCCCTTGCCGCGCTGTGCATCAGCGCCGTGTCGTTCCCGCTGATGCTTGACCGCCATGCCGGCGCGTTCGAGGCCATGGTGACGTCACTGCGCGTCGTCGCGAAGAACCCGGTGCCGATGGCGGCCTGGGGCCTGATCGTGGCCGTCCTGCTGGCGCTGGGCACCATTCCGGCCTTCCTCGGCCTTGCCGTGGTGGTCCCCGTGCTCGGCCATGCCACCTGGCATCTCTACCGCAAGGTGATCGCGGCCGATCCGGGCGCGCGTCCGGTGCCGCCTCCGCCGCATCGTGCACGCAAGCCGGCCGCCGACTTCCCCGCCAACCTCTTCCCCTGGCGCAATCGGACCGACGCCTGACGATATCGTGACATGCGATCCTGCCCCGGTGCGGGCAGGATCGCGCACTGTCATACGCCTTGCTTTGGCCGCGGTTTCCATCGAGATTGCGCGCGCCGTTCAGATCACTTCACGGAATTTATTTGCTCGAATGACCCCGACGATTTCTCGTCTCGCCCTCGCAGCCTTAGCCATCACCGCGTCCATCCTATCCGCTCAGCCAGCGCTCGCCGCTGTTGCCTGCGGTTCAGGCAATTTCGACGCGTGGCTTGCAGACTTCAAAACGGACGCCGCGGCCAAGGGCGTCTCGCAACAGGCCATTTCCGCCGGGCTCGCCGGTGTGACGCTCGATCAGAACGTGCTCAACCGCGACCGCTCGCAGAAGGTCTTCAGCCAGACCTTCGAGGAGTTTTCCGGCCGCATGGTGCCGCCGCGCCTGACGCGCGGCTCCAACATGATGAAGCAATACGGCTCGGTGCTGTCGCGTATCGAGCAGACCTACGGCGTGCCTGGCGAGGTGCTGGTCGCGATCTGGGGTCTCGAGACCGATTTCGGCGTCAATACCGGCAAGTTCGCGACCATCCGCTCACTGGCGACGCTGGCCTATGACTGCCGGCGCTCCGAGCAGTTTCGCGCCGAGCTGTTGGATGCGCTCCGCATTGTCCAGCGCGGCGACCTCGCACCGGCCGACATGAAGGGCGCCTGGGCCGGCGAGCTCGGACAGACCCAGTTCATGCCGTCGTCATGGATGAAATACGCCGTCGATTTCGACGGCAATGGTAAGCGCGATCTCCTGCACAACGCCCCTGACGTGCTCGCCTCCACCGCGAACTATCTTGCCGGTTATGGCTGGCAGAAGGGTAAGGATTGGCAGCCGGGCAGTCCGAATTTCGCGGTGCTGCAGCAGTGGAACAAGAGCGAGGTCTACTCGAAGACCGTCGCCTATTTCGCCACCCAGCTCGCGCGCGCCCCTTAGATGAGATGCTTGCAGGACAAAAGCGTAGGGCCGATCGCTCGGCGACCGGCCCTCTCCTAATGCGTTCCTGAAGTTCCTATTTGCCCATGGTGGCGTGCATCGCTTTGTTCAGATGCGCGCCGCACGCACCCATTTTGCCGTTGAGCAGCGAGTCCTGCGCGGCCGCGATCTCCTTCTGCGCGACGAACTTGCCGTCACCATCGGCCATGTTTTCGATCGCGGTCTCTGTCTTCTCCAGATTGGCCGAGCTGCAGCCGCCGGCGGCGTGCTTGGCGGCCTGGGCCGGCGTGACGGCGAACGCAACGGCGGCAATTGCGATAACCCCGAGTAACTTCGTCATGACGTTACCTTCCTTCTCTTGTTCTTGGGCCAGAGCCAGCGACATTGCCGGAATCTGCGACATCACCTTCCTCCGGGCGCGGCAACTTGACGCAATGAATTCCCCGCGAGAATTGCGTGATGTTGCGCGGCGCGCAGAGCTGCATGCAAAATTTCTGATTTTCATTACACGCTTGTAATCAACGCCACACGTTCAGCGTGTGTGCACTGCGAGCGGGGACGGTTGTGGCTAACCAAGCGGGATAGTCCTGACTCGCCGCCCTTCGTCATGTGGATCCGCTGCAACCAGGCGAATCGCTGGCGAGAGTTGGCAAAAGTGTACGCACGCGCCAACTAATGAGTATCAATTCATTAGAATCATGCGATTCTCGCATGTGAGACTTGGTTATAGAAGCTAGTCGATCCGCTTGCGGACAAGAGCAAAGCGACTTATTTCGCTCCGAACGGAACCCGACTAGCCCATAGCAAATCCGTGAATTCACGGGACTTCAGACCTGTGCTCCCTGTTCCGCCTACCCTTTGGGCGGGAGTGCTTTCGGGTTAATCGTCCGTTACCAGCGCCATGCACTCAGCGCTTAGCTGCATCGCAGCATCGGAACTTTCGCACTGCACCACTCTCACCTATATTCATTTCAACGATGAGGCTCGGGCAAGAGCTGAATCGAACTACAGGAGATTACCAATGCTGCTCTCGCTCATCCGCATGATCCAAGCTTTCCGGGACTATCAGCGCAATGTTGCCGAGCTGTCCCAGCTCAGCGATCGCGAGCTTTCCGATATCGGCCTCGATCGCTCGGACATCCCGCGCGTTGCCGCCGGTCAGTATCAGGGCTGATATCGTTCAGCCCTGAACCGGACGGACCGATAGCGCCCGCCTCGTGCGGGCGTTGTCGCATCCGGAGGCAGAAAACTCGATCTCGGCGATTCCACTGATCGCCGAAAAGCGCTACCTGTCCGCCCCATGACAGGACCCCAATCAAATACCGTGCACGTGATCGGCGCAGGCCTTGCCGGCTCCGAAGCCGCCTGGCAGGTGGCCGAATTCGGCGTGCCCGTGGTGCTGCACGAGATGCGGCCGACCCGCATGACCGAGGCACACCGCACCGATGGGCTTGCCGAGCTCGTCTGCTCCAATTCGTTCCGCTCGGACGATGCCGCCAACAACGCCGTCGGCCTGCTGCATGCCGAGATGCGCCGCCTCGATTCGCTGATCATGCGCGCAGCCGACGCCAACCAGGTACCCGCTGGCGGCGCGCTGGCGGTGGACCGCGACGGCTTCTCGGCGGCCGTCACCAAGGCGCTGAACGATCATCCGCTGATCGAGATCGCCCGCGGTGAGGTCGCAGGCCTGCCGCCGGCCGAGTGGAGCAACGTCATCGTTGCGACCGGCCCCCTCACTTCGGCGCCGCTGGCCGATGCGATCCGCGAGTTGACCGACGAGAACGCCCTCGCCTTCTTCGACGCGATCGCGCCGATCGTGCACCGCGAATCCATCGACATGTCGGTGGCCTGGTTTCAGTCACGCTACGACAAGGTCGGTCCCGGCGGCACCGGCGCCGACTACATCAACTGCCCGATGACAAAGGAGCAGTATGACGGCTTCGTCGCAGCGCTGGTCGCCGGCGAGAAGACCGAGTTCAAGGAATGGGAGACCAACACGCCCTATTTCGACGGCTGTCTGCCAATCGAGGTCATGGCGGAACGCGGCCCCGAGACTCTCCGCCATGGACCGATGAAGCCGGTCGGCCTCACCAATCCGCACGATCCCACCACCAAGGCCTACGCGATCGTGCAGCTGCGCCAGGACAACAAGCTCGGCACGCTCTACAACATCGTCGGCTTCCAGACGAAACTGAAATACAGCGAGCAGCAGCGCATCTTCCGCACCATTCCGGGGCTGGAGAAGGCCGAATTTGCTCGCCTCGGCGGCCTGCATCGCAACACCTTTCTCAACTCGCCAAAGCTGCTCGACGGCCAATTGCGCCTGCGCGCGCAGCCGCGGCTGCGCTTTGCCGGCCAGATGACGGGCTGCGAGGGCTATGTGGAATCCGCCAGCGTCGGCCTGATTGCCGGTCTCTATGCGGCAGCGGAGGTGCGCGGCGAGACGCTTGCGAGTCCGCCGGTCACGACTGCGCTCGGATCCCTGCTCGGCCACATCACCGGCGGCCATATCGAGACCATCGAGCCCGGCACGCGCTCGTTCCAGCCGATGAACATCAATTTCGGCCTGTTCCCGCCGCTCGCCAGCGCGCCGACGAAGAAGCCCGACGGAAGCCGGCTGCGCGGGAACGAGAAGACGGTGGCCAAAAAGCAGGCGATGAGCGCGCTGGCGCTCGCCGATCTCGATCGCTGGATCGCCGATCACCTGCGCATTGCCGCCGCGGCGTGAGTTTTCGATGAACCTTCCCAAAGACGACGCCGCAACACTCTCGGCGCGCTGGACCGAGGGCGTGCTGCTCAAGCGCGACGTGTTCTCGACCGTCGAGCGCGGCCGATTCCGCGACGATGACGGCGAGGTCGACGCGGTGCTGCGCCGCCTCGACGAGGTGCCGTGGTGGTCATTCCTTTTGGCGCGCCACCTGTTCGCCCGCGAGAAGCATGCGCTGGCACTCGCTAAGGGACTCGATGTCGGCCCGGAGCTGCTGTGGGCCGGACGCCGCGCGCTGGTGCGCAGCTTCGTCGATGGTGTCGCACTGCATCTGGCGAAACCGCATGGCGACCTCGCCTATTTTCGCTCGGCGAAGGCCGCGCTGCGACGGCTGCGCCGCGCCGGAATCTGCCACAACGATCTTGCCAAGGAACAGAACTGGCTGGTCGGCCGCGACGGTCGCGCCTATGTGACCGACTTCCAGCTCGCCGCCTGCTTCGACCGTCGCGGCCGGCTTTACCGGATCCTGGCCTATGAAGATCTCCGGCATCTGCTCAAGCACAAGCGATCCTACGCGCCCGAGGCGCTGACGCCGCGCGAGCGCAAGATCCTGGCGAAGAAGTCGTTCGCCGCCAGCCTCTGGCTCGCCACCGGCAAGAAGGTCTATCGGGCAATCACCCGCGGCCTGTTCAACTTCACCGACCGTGAAGGCGGCGGCCGAAGGCTCGTCAACGACGCGCCGGTGCTGGCAGAATTGATCCGCAAGAACCCCGCCGTGCGCGACACCGCCATCGTCGCCTTTGCCGACCGCCGCTCCGGTGTCGGCCTCTATGCCTTCGTCGAAGCCGATCAGGCCGCGCTCGAAGGCCAATTGCGCATCGAGCTCACCGCTGCCAAGGGGCCAAAGCCGCCGGAACACATCCAGGTCGTGCACGCACTGCCACGCAATCCGGACGGCAAGCCGCGCACGGAGATCCTGCAACTGGTCGCCATGAACCAGCTCGACCTGATCGAGCCGATGATGAAGAACGACCAGGACCGTGCTTTCCTCAAGGACATCCTGGAGCAGCGCAAGAACCTGCGCGACCGCTTCAATTTCGAGGCCGACCTGCCGGCGAGCTAACGTGGATCACGCCTTGAAGCGTCCACATTGGCGATAGAGAAGCGATCCGATAATTCGAACTTGGTGGGGGGACTTGGCGGGGTCATGGGCACTCGGGGGTACATGATGCATCGTGTGGTTGGCGGCCTGATCGCTAGCCTTCTGCTGCTCGCCACCACGTCCGCAATGGCCGAGTCCCCCGCCGAGCTGATCTCGAGCTTCCGCCTCAAGCATGGTGAGGTCCGCGTCGTCCGCGATTCGACCCTCGACCGCATCGCCATGGACCAGGCGCGCGCGATGGCGACGAAGGACGACCTCAGTCACGACGCCCTCGGCCCGTTCAACCGCCGGGTCGCACCGGCCGGCGCAGGCCGCGCCGCCGAGAACATCGCCTACGGCTACGACAATTTCGAGAAGACCCTCGGACAGTGGATCGACTCGTCGGGACACCGCAAGAATCTGCTGCTGCACAACGCTTCCCGCGTCGGGATCGCGAGCGCGAAAAACGCTAGCGGCAAGCGCACCTATTGGGCAATGGTGATCGCCGGCGACTACGAGCCGAAGGGCAAAGGCAAAGGCAAGAAAGACGGGGAGCCGCTGGTTGCGGTGAAGCGCGAGGCTGCGCCCGCCAGCAAGCCAAAATCCAGCGGCTGCCACATCAAGCTGCTCGGCCTTTGCATCTGAGACCAAGCTTGGCCATCTTGTTCGCATCCCTCGACGCGTTTAATCCATGCATGAGGATCGCGAGACGCGGAGGCATGGATGATGGATATCGACCGAATTCGTCGCGACACCCCGGCTGCCTCTCGGCTCGCCTATCTCCACAACGCGGGCGCAGCGCTGATGCCGGCGTCGGTTGTTGCGGCGATGAAGGAACACATCGATCTGGAGAGCGAGATCGGAGGCTATGCCGCCGCCGACCGCGAGGCGCGCCGACTTGAATCCGTTTACGGCTCGGTCGCCCGCCTCCTGAACGCCGCGCCCGATGAGATCGCCCTCATGGAGAACGCGACGGTTGCCTGGCAGATGGCTTTCTACGCGCTTCCATTCAGCAAGGGCGACCGGATCCTGACCGCCGAGGCGGAGTACGCGGCCAACTATGTCGCCTTTCTTCAGGTCGCCAACCGAACAGGCGTCGCGATCGACGTCGTGCCGAGCGATGCCAGCGGCGAGCTCGACGTCGACGCGCTCGAACGCATGATCGATGAGCGCGTGAAGCTGATTGCGATCACCTGGGTTCCGACCAATGGCGGGCTGGTCAATCCGGCTGCAGCCGTCGGCAAGATAGCGCGGGCGCACGGCATCCCCTATCTGCTCGACGCCTGCCAGGCAGTCGGACAGATGGTGGTCGACGTCGAGGCCATCGGCTGTGACATGTTGTCGGGGACCGGGCGTAAATTCCTCCGCGGCCCGCGCGGCACCGGCTTTCTCTACGTCGGCCGAAAAATGCTGCAGCGGCTCGAACCGCCAATGATCGATCACTTCGCCGCACCCTGGGTCTCCCGGGACGCTTTTCGGCTGCGTGACGATGCGCGCCGTTTTGAGACCTGGGAGAACAACTACGCAGCCCGGCTTGGGCTCGGCGCGGCTGTCGATTATGCCCTCGATGTCGGGATCGGCCCGATCGAGCGGCGTTGCCGCATGCTGGCGGACCGCCTCCGGGGCGGCCTTGCATCCATTCGCGGCATCAGAGTTCGCGACCTCGGACGCGCTCCGGGAGCCATCGTCAGCTTCACGGTGGAAGGGTACGAGGCGGAAGCGGTCGTCAGCGACGCGGCCGCAGCCGGCATCACGATCGGTGCCTCAGATCCGTCGAGCACGCGCATCGATGCCGAAATCCGCTCGCTGCCGCCGGTGGTGCGCGCCTCCCCGCACTACTACAATACGGACGCGGAGATCGATCGGCTGATCGTCCATTTGGCGGGTTTGACGCGGCGATAGCGGCGATCATGCACGCTCAGGTACAGCGCGCACTCAATCCGGATGCGCCAAGCTTCGCCATGACCTCGTCGAGATGGGCGCTGTCGCGGGTTTCAATCACCAATTGCAGCAACGTCGCCTTGGCCGGAAGATCCGAGAACGTGCGCTGGTGCGAGACCTCGATGATGTTGGCGCCGGCCTCGGCCAGCAGTGCCGCGACCGCAGCCAATTGGCCGGGCCTGTCGGGAATGTCGAGCGACAATTGGGTGAGCCGCCCCTCGCGCGCCAACTCGCGGGTCAGGACCGATGCGATCAGACGTGTGTCAATATTGCCCCCGCTCAGCACCAGCCCGACCTTCTGACCGGCGAAACGGGACGGGTCGGACATCAGCGCGGCGAGGCCAGCGGCACCGGCGCCTTCGACGACCGTCTTCTCGATCGAGATCAGGGTCGCCACCGCGCGCTCGAGCTCGGCTTCGTTGACGAGCGCAATGTCGTCGACAAGGCGGCGGACGATTTCGGTCGTGATCTTGCCGGGCGACTTCACCGCGATGCCTTCCGCGAGTGTGTCGCCACGTGCCGGCAAATTGCCGTCATGGATGGCATTGTACATCGAGGGGTAGAGCCAGGCCTCGACGCCGAGGATCCGCAGCGACGGCTTGATCGATTTCGCGGCAATGGCGATCCCGCTGATCAGGCCACCGCCGCCGATCGGGACGACCAGCGTATCGAGCTCCGGCACGGCCTCGAGTATTTCCAGCCCGACCGTGCCCTGCCCTGCGATGACAAGCGGATCGTCATAGGGATGGACGAAGATCATGCCATGGACTTCGCCGTGGCTGCGCGCATACGCGGCCGCCTCCTCCAGCGTGGCGCCCGTCACCACCACCTCGGCGCCGTGATGCCTGGTGTTCTCGACCTTCACCATGGGCGTGCCGACCGGCATGACGATAGTGGCGGGAATGCCGAGCCGCTTGGCGTGATAGGCGACGCCCTGCGCGTGGTTACCCGCCGACATCGCGACGACGCCCCGCGCGCGCTCCTCCGGCGTCAGCGCCTTGAGGCGGTTGAGCGCGCCGCGCTCCTTGAACGAGGACGTGAACTGGAGGTTCTCGAATTTCAGCCAGATGTCGCAGCCGCAGATATTGCTCAGCGTGCGGCTGTAGCTACAGGGCGTCTCGACGACGGCGCCGCGGATCGTCTCGGCGGCGGCATGGATGTCGGCCGGTACGACCGGAAGGCCGCCCAGATCGGAAGATATGGTTTGGGACAACTCAGCCATAGGACAGCATAGAGCATTTGCCCGGCTCCGGCGATAAGCCAACCGCTATTTGGTAAATTCCCGCGAACGTGAAGCCCGCCACAGCGTCCACAGCGTACGCAGCCGCGATGACGGTTGCGGCGTAAATGGATTGCGCCCGGGTTGCGACAGGCGCTTGAGGTCGGCCCGCGCTTGTCCGAGCGGAAGGAACGTTGGACGCACTGATGCCGGCACCTCCACCAGCAGCGACAAGGCCGTCGTCAAATGTTGCTGCGCCTCGCCCGAGAGTTGGCCCAGCGCGGCGCGCAAGTTTGGCGTCTCCTTTCCGGCGAACACGTCTTCCACGTCGCAATCGTGGCTCGCCAGCACCTGCTGCGGCAGGAACAATTGCCGGCGCGCCGCATCGCGCGGCAGATTGGCGATGACCTGTACGATGCCCTGCGCCAGCCCGGCATGGCGGGCGAGATGCTCGGCCGCCGCCGACGGTGGTCCCATGATCCGGGCGGCGAGATCGAACAGCGCCGATGAGGTCGCCGCGAGGTAGCCCTCCAGCGCCGCCATTGTTGGCATTGGGTCGTTGTAGAGATCGAATTGATGCTCGTCGGCGAGCAGCGACAGCGGCTCGACCGGCAGGTCGAAATCACGGATTGCGCGGAGCAGCTCCGCCGCCACCGGATTGCCCTCGGCACTGCCATGGACTTGGCCCGACAGCATGTCGGTCCACCATTGCAGGCGGATTTCACCGGGCAAGGGCTGGCTCACCTGATCGCGGACGCGGACGATCTCGACATTGAAGGCATAGAGCGCCAGCAGCCCGCGGCGCTCGGCAGCGGGCGCGAACAGGGTCGCGGCATAGTGCGGAAAGTCGTGGCTGCGCACGAGGTCAGCACAGAACGCAGCAGAATCCGGCGGCGGCGCGGAGCCACTCATGGCACGGCGATCAGCGCGGCCGCGACGCGCCGCCGTTCGCCCATCATGATGTTGTAGGTACGCACGGCGGGACCGGTCTGCATCGCATCCAGCACCACCCTCGCCGCTTTGAGCGCCTGGCGCAGTTCCGGCGGCGGCAGCCAGACCCCGGTTCCGGTGCCGACCAGGAGCGTGTCGATGCTGTTGGCAGACTTGAAGACTCGATCCAGCGAATAGCGGTCGATCTTTGCAGGGTCCGTTATGTCCCAGGCCCAGATCGCGTCGGGCAGGCAAAGCAGCGATCCCCGATGCGACATCCCGGCAAAGGCAAAGCCGCCCTTGCCATAGGCTTCGATCGGCGCCGAGCGGGGGAAATGCGGTGCGTTGGGATCGCCGGCCATGAGCTTCGTCCGAATGAGCTTACTGCCCTCCCAAACTCCTGCGAGGGCATGCGGTTCGGATCATGCCTTGCTTTTCTTCGCCGGCGTAGCCTTATCGACCGCATCCTCGCGATGCTCGCCGACGCCGAGATAGATCAGGATCGGGGCCGCAATGAAGATCGAGGTATAGGTGCCGACCAGCACCACGCCGAACATCATGACCGCGGTGAAGCTGTGGATGGCATGGCCGCCGAACAGCAGCAGGGCCAGCAGCGCCAGCGTCACAGTGAAATGGGTGATGATCGAGCGCGACAGCGTCGAGTTGATTGATTCGTTGAGGAGCTGCGGCATCGGCATCTTCTTGTAGCGCCGCAGCATTTCACGGATGCGGTCGTAGATGACGACGGTGTCGTTGAGCGAATAGCCCAAAATCGTCAGAAGCGCCGCGATGCTGGTCAGGTCGAAATCGACCTGACTGATCGACATGAACCCGATCGTGAGCACGATGTCGTGCACGTTGGCGATCATGGCGCCAAGCGCGAACTGCCACTCGAATCGGAACCAGAGGTAGATCAGGATCGAGACGATCGCCAGCATCAGGCCGAGCATGCCGTAGGCGAGCAATTCGCCCGATACGCGCGGTCCCACCACCTCGACGCGGCGATAGTCGACGGAATCGCCAAGCGCGGTGCGGACCTTCTGCACGGCCTCCTGCTGGGCGGCGTCGCCGCCCGGCTGCTCCGCGACACGGATCAGGACATCGGCGGGGCCGCCGAATTGCTGCAACTGGACTTCGCCCAGACGCAGGGCATCCAACGTCGTACGCATCGCCGCAATATCGGCGGTGCCAGACTTGGCCTGCACCTCCAGTAGGGTGCCGCCGCGGAAGTCGATGCCGAAATTCAGTCCATGGGTGAAGAACAGCGTGATCGCGACGATCGACAACGCCGCCGAGATCGGGAAGCTGATCCGGCGAAAACGCGTGAAGTCGAAATGGGTATCGTCGGGGACGATGCGCAGCGACGGCAGCCAGCCGAATGCCGCAACCACGGTGAGAATGGCAATGAGGACGCCGAGCCCGATGAGAACAGTGTGATTCACGATCAGGCTCCTAGATCGGCACGCTCTGCGGCCGCTTCCACCGCACCCACCAGGCCACGATCAGCCGGGTCAGGGTGAAAGCGGTGAACACCGTGGTGATGATGCCGATTCCGAGCGTCACGGCGAAGCCGCGCACCGGACCGGTACCGATGTAGAACAGCACCGCGGCGGCAATAAAAGTGGTGATGTTGGAATCGAGGATGGTCGCAAGCGCCCGCTTGAAGCCGGCGTCGATCGCCGAGATCGCGTTGCGGCCGCCACGCAACTCCTCGCGGATGCGCTCGTAGATCAGCACGTTGGAATCGACCGCGATACCGACGGTGAGCACGATGCCCGCGATGCCCGGCAGCGTCAGCGTGGCGTTGAGAAGCGACAACAGGCCGAAGATCATGGCGACGTTGATGGCCACCGCGATGTTGGCGAACACGCCGAACAGCCGGTAGGTCAAGAGCATGAAGATGATGACCAAGATCGAGCCGACATAGGCGGCGAGCTCGCCCTTTTCGATCGAGTCCTGGCCGAGGCCCGGACCGACGGTGCGCTCCTCGACCACCGTGAGCGGTGCCGGCAGCGCGCCGGCGCGCAGCAGGATCGCGAGATCGTTGGCCGATTGCACCGTGAAACTGCCCGAGATCTGGCCTTGTCCGCCGGTGATGGGCTCGCGGATCACGGGAGCCGAGATGACCTTGTTGTCGAGCACGATCGCAAAAGGCAGCCCGACGTTCTCTTGCGTGGCCTGCGAGAACTTGCGCGCGCCCGACGTATTGAACTTGAAACTCACGACGGGTTCGCTGGTGCGCTGGTCGAAGCTCGCTTGGGCATCGGTCAGGTCGCCGCCGGCGACCAGCACCTGCTTCTTGACCACATAGGGTGTGGGCGGCGGTGACGCGCTCATCAGAAGCTCGGATTCCGGCGGCAAACGTCCTTGCTGCGCCTGATCGGGCGGCACCGACGTATCGACCATGCGGAATTCCATCTTCGCGGTCTTGCCCAGCAATTCCTTCAGACGAGTCGGGTCCTGGAGGCCGGGGACCTGCACCAGGATGCGGTCGTTACCCTGGCGCTGGATGACAGGCTCGACGGTGCCGAGCTCGTTGACGCGGCGTTCGACGATCTGGATCGACTGCTCGATCGTCTTGCGCATGCGGTCGAGCATCGCGGCCTGCGGGATGGTAAGGCGGATCACGCCACCGCCGGCGTCAGTCACATCCAGGTCGCGCTGACCGCTGGATCCGACCAGTCCTCCCAGCGGCTGGGACAGCTCGCGCAGCTTGGCGAGCGCAGGCTGCAGATCGGATTCCTTGGTGATCCGAACCTCGGCCGCGTCGTTGCGCACGGTGACGCCGCCGGTGAAGCCGATCTTGGCATCGCGCAGCGTCCGGCGAACGTCGTCGCGGACCTGGTCGAGCCGCTCCTTCTTCACATAGTTGCCGTCGACCTCGAGCAGCAGATAGGAGCCGCCTTGAAGATCGAGGCCGAGCACGAGCCGACGCTGCGCCCAGGCGGGCCAGGTCTTGACCTGCGCTTCGGGGAAGAAGTTCGGGACCGCGCAGAGGCACACGATCAGCGCCGTCAGGATAATCCCGAGCGCCTTCCACCGCGTGAAATACAACATCGACTGGACCTGTCAGATCAGGAGATTTGCAGGAAAACTTGAGAGACTCGCGGAAGCACTCACTTCGACGCGGCGTCTTCCTTGGCGCTTTCCTTGGATTCCTTGGCCGGCTCGCCCTTGGCGCGTACGCCGGAGACCATCGAGCGCATCTGCCGCACGCGCACGCCATCGGCGATCTCGAACTCGATCTGGTCGTCGTCGACGACCTTGGTGACCTTGCCGACGAGACCGCCCGAGGTCACGACGGTGTCGCCGCGGCGGATGTTCTTCACCAGGTCGGCGTGGTCACGGACCTTCTTCTGCTGCGGACGCAGAATCAGGAAGTACATGATCACGAAGATCAGGGCGAACGGCAGCAGCGACATCAACATGCCGCTGGTGTCGCCGGCGCCCGCAGCCTGGGCATACGCAGGGGTAATCAGCATTCGGACGATCCTCGTGAGAACGGGGGAAAACCGGTCAGGCCCAAATGGCGACCGGTTCGGTCAAATTCGCGCGGACTATAGCGGCCATTGCCCCAATTGCAACGCTGCCAGACCGCCCTTTTAGCCACCTTGCGGCGCGCGCACAGGCCCGATAAGGCTGCATTCTCAGGAACTTCGGACATGCCCCAAAAACCAAGCAAAAGCCCGGCCGGCAAAGGCCCTCGCACCCCTGCCGCGAAGGCAGCCGGCGTCGCGGCAAAACGTCCCAAGGTGGCCCTCAAGGCGGCTTCCAAGACGATTTCCAAGACGACGTCCAAGACGAACCAAAACGTCTCCCAGCAGCGCATCGTTCGCGCGCTGGAGACGATTGCGGCGCACCTCTCCGCGCAAGGCAAGCCCGCCGCCGAACGCGAGTCGTTCAAGCAGGCGGATGCTTTCGTCTGGCACCCGGACGGCCGCCTTGCGGCGGTGCCGCGGGTCAGCCGCGTCGAAATGTTCCTGCTCAAGGGCGTCGACCGGATGCGCGACATCCTGATGGAGAACACCGAGCGTTTCGCCAACGGATTGCCCGCCAACAACGCGCTGCTCTGGGGCGCGCGCGGCATGGGCAAGTCGTCGCTGGTGAAGGCGGCGCATGCCAGCATCAACGCGGAGCGCAAACCGGCCGACAGACTGAAGCTGATCGAGATTCATCGCGAGGACATCGAGAGCCTGCCCGCCCTCATGGAACAGCTTCGCGCCTCATCCTTCCGTTTCATCGTGTTCTGCGACGACCTCTCGTTCGACGGCAATGATGCGTCCTACAAATCGCTCAAGGCGGTGCTCGAAGGCGGCATCGAGGGGCGGCCGGAGAACGTCATCCTCTACGCCACCTCCAACCGCCGCCATCTGCTGGCGCGCGAGATGATCGAGAACGAGCGCTCGACCGCGATCAATCCCGGCGAAGCCGTCGAGGAGAAGGTCTCGCTGTCGGATCGCTTCGGTCTCTGGCTCGGCTTCCACCGGTGCAGCCAGGACGAATATCTCGCCATGGTGCGGGGCTATTGCAGCCATTTCGGCGTGAAGATCGACGATGACGCCCTGGAACGCGAGGCACTTGAATGGTCGACGACGCGCGGCTCGCGCTCGGGCCGTGTCGCCTGGCAGTTCGTCCAGGAGCTTGCGGGACGGCTCGGCGTCAAGCTGGCGGCGACGTAGCCACAGTCATAGCCCAACCCAAAACTGTCATCGCCCGCGAAAGCGGGCGATCCAGTATTCCAGAGACGGTTGTGATCGATCGAGAGGCCGCGGCGTACTGGGTCGCCCGGTCAAGCCGGGCGACGACAGCTTCAGTTGGGAGACAATGTAGGCCTCATCACGCCCCGTTCAGGAATTGAAGCGGATCAACCGGGCTCGATCCCTTGCGGATCTCGAAGTGGAGCTGCGGCGACGCCACCTCCCCGGATTGACCCGACTTGGCAATGACCTGGCCGCGCTTGATGGTATCGCCGCGCTTCACCATCAGCTCACTCGCATGGGCATATGCGGTGACGTAGCCGTTGGAGTGCCGAACCAGGACCAGATTGCCGTAACCTTTCAGCTCGTTGCCGGAATAGGCAACGACACCGTCTTCGGCCGCCTTGACCGGCGTGCCCTCGGGCACCGCGAGATTGATGCCGTCGTTGGATTTGCCATTGGTCTTGGCGCCGTAGCTCGTGACCACCTTGCCGCGCACCGGCCAGCGGAAAGTCGGCAGCGCGCTGGTGGTCTCCGCAGCTTTCGCGGGAGTGTCCGCGGCCTTGTCTTCGACGTTGGCGGTGGCCTGGGCCAGGCGCGCGCTCTGCACCGGCGCGGCGACGGCGGCCATCTTGGTGGCGGGCGCAGGCGCGGCAGCAACCGGCTGCAGCGTCCCCGCGACGGGAGCGGCTCCGACCGGAGCCGCGGCAAGCGGTGCTGCGACAGCGGCGGTCTTGGCCCCGGGCACGGCCAGCCTGGCGCCGAGCTTGAGTTTTGCAGAGGGATCGAGGCCGTTGGCGCGGGCCAATTCGGCCGCCGAGATATGGTTCTTGCGGGCAATGCTGGCGAGCGTGTCGCCGTGGTTCACGAAGTGCGTGCTTGACGGCGCGGCAACGGCCGCAACCGGCTTCGCAGCGGGCGCTGGGGCAGCGGCAACGGAAGCCATGAGCGGCGCGGGCGCAGCCGCCGTAGCTTGGTGCGGAATGATCAGTTGCTGGCCGGGCGAGAGCGCGCGCGGCCCCTTATAGCCGTTGGCGGCGAGGATCGCCTGCGGCGTGACGCGATAGCGTTTGGCAAGCAGGTCGAGCGTATCGCTGGTGCCGACGATGATCTTGGTTCCGCCGACCGGCTGGGCGGCTGCAACCGAGCGTGGCGGCACGGTGGCCGTGGTCTCGAGATGCGGCTGCGCCGGGGGTGCGTAGGAGCCCACGCCGCGTCCGCCTCCGGACACACCGCCTGCTGCAACGGGGTAGGATTGCGGCGTGGATACCGCCGGCGGCAAAGGCTGCGACTGATAATAACCGGACTGCGTCTGCGGCCGCGAATATTGCGGCAACTCACGCTGCGGCGGCGGGGCCTGCTGCACCGAACCGGTCGATTCCTGCGCGAAGGGATTGGAGAAGTTCGACTGGGACATGCGCGACGACATGTCGGCGCTGCACCCTGCGAAGCTGAAGGAGATCAGCGCCAGCACCGCGACCTGCGGCACACGGCGCGAGTAAAGCAACTCGGCGGCAACGGACATGGTTACTCACTCGTACGCAACAGAACTGGTGTTTTAAGTAAACACGCGCCGAGTAAATAACGGCTTAACCCTCCCAATAAGATGTTGGCAGCGCAGCCAATCCGGAATTCTACAGCTCCCGCGCCACGCCGGGCAGCGCCGGCACGAAGCGGACCTCGACGAGTTCCTTGCGCTCGATCCCGGCTTCGGTCCGGCTCAGCCGGATCAGCGTCTGCACCCCCTGATGCGGGCCGACGGGCGCGATCAGGATGCCACCCACCTCCAGCCGCTCGACCAGGTTCTCCGGGAGCTGCTCCATCGCGGCCGTGACGATGATGCGATCGAACGGGCCAATATTGGGGGGCAGATTGAGTCCGTCGCCCAGCATCACCTCGACGTTGTGATAGTTGAGTTTTTCAAGCCTGATACGTGCGGCATCCGCAAGCTTGCGGTAGCGCTCGACCGTCAACACCTGGCCGGCGAGCCGCGACAGCACCGCCGCCTGGTAGCCCGAGCCGGCGCCGATCTCGAGGACGCGGTGCTTCTTCTGAAGCTGGAGCTGCTCGGTCATGTAGGCGACGACAAAGGGCTGGCTGATGGTCTGCCCGCAGGCGATCGGGAGCGCGCTGTCGCGATATGCGCCGTCCCGATCGGCGTCGTCGACGAATTGATCGCGCGGCACCTCCTCCATGGCCCTCAGGACCGCCTGGTCGCTGATGCCCCGACGCCTCAGCGTGAGCTGAAACATCATCTTTTCCGGCGGGTGCTGATGGGGGGTCATTGCCTGCTTGTGCTGTGTTTGCGGTCCGGGACGCCCAACCCGGGCGCGAGATTCCTGTTCCGGCTCAGGGAACCCATGATAGGCTTCGGATGGCGTAGTTGACCATAAATTGGCTTGCAACGGGCGAGCCGCGATGGCCATTTTCAGGCATCCGTTCGTCGAAACGCGCATTGCGTCGATTCATGTTATCTGCGAACGTTTTTGGCAATGGGCAAGGACTCGACCATGACCGCGACGGGGCTTACTGGCCGCTCTGTATTCCTCGTCGAAGACGAGGTGATGATCAGGATGATGGTCGCGGACATGCTCGAAGAGCTTGGCTACAAGATCGCAGCCGAGGCGGGCGACATCACCGAAGCCATGCGGCTCGCCCAGGCAACCGAGTTCGACATCGCCATTCTCGACGTCAACGTCAACGGCAAGGTCATCTCGCCGGTCGCCGATGTCATCAAGGCGAAGGGCTGCCCGTTCATCTTCGCCACCGGATACGGTTCCTCGGGCCTGCCCGAGCAGTACCGCGATCGGCCGGCGCTTCAGAAGCCATTTCAGCTCGACGCCCTCGGCAAGACCATCGAAGCCGCGCTTCGCGGCGGCTAGGCCCCATTCCAGGTCGGATTACTTCAGCGTCGGACTTACTTCAGCGTCGCACTCAGCGCCTCGGAAAACGCCTCGTTGGTCCGGTCGAGCCTGAGCGGCGTGACGGAGACGTAGCGTTCGCGGAGCGCCGCGAGATCGGTGCCGTCGGCCGGCGTATCCATCATCGCGGTGCGCTCGAAGCCGATCCAGAAATACGGATTGCCACGGCCGTCCCTGCGCTCGTCGATCCTTAGGAAGCCGAGATTGCGCTTGCCTTGCCGCGTCACGCGGATGCCCAGCACATCCTCCGGCGCGCAGGCCGGGAAGTTGACGTTGATGACGGTGTCCTTCGGGATGCCGGCGGCGATCACCTTGCGCAGGATGTCGGGCCCGAATTTGCGGGCCGTGTCCCACAGCGGCCGGTCGCGGGTCTCCACGCTGAACTCCTGCGACAGGGCGAAGGACGGCAGCCCCAGGATGGTGCCCTCCAGCGCACCGGCGATGGTGCCGGAATAGACCACGTCCTCGGCGACGTTGCGGCCCTTGTTGACGCCGGACAGCACGACATCGGGCAGCTTGGCGCCGAGGATGTGGCGCGCGCCCATGATGACGCAGTCGGTCGGCGTGCCGCGCACCCCGAAATGCCGCGGACCGACCTCGCGCAGGCGCAGCGGATCGTTGAGCGACAGCGAATGCGACACGCCGGACTGGTCGAGCTCAGGCGCGACCACCCAGACGTCATCGGACAATGCGCGCGCGATCTCCTCCAGGACCTTGAGGCCGGGGGCGTGGATGCCGTCGTCATTGGTGCAGAGAATGCGCATGGGAAAGGTCGATTCCTGAAGCGGGTCTGAGCCGTCTTATCCGGCCGGGGCCGATCAGGCAAACCGGCCGACCGGGCGGCACCTGGTCGCCGGCTTGGCGGTTATCGGCGAACTCGCCATTGCGGCAGAAAGCGCGCAAGCCGGCCCTCCGCGTGCAATCTCATCGCCGGCACGACCGGGCTCACCATCGGCGCCTCAATCACGCCGAGCGCCTCCAGCTGCGCGACGAATGGGTCCGGCACCGGCGCCTGCGGAAAGCGTTCGCGTGCCAGCGACAGTGCCTGGTCGAAATCCGCGGCATTCACACCGGGCTTGGCGCGCCGGCTCTGGACCAGATCGTCGTCCCAGAGCCGCGTGATCGCGATGTCGAGCACGCCACGCAGCCGCTGATCGACGGCCTGGATACCGGCACCCGTCACCGCCCATTGTCTGCCGACCCAGAAGATATCGCGGTGCAAGGCCATGAACGATCGGTTCGCGTTGTCGGGTGGCCGGCAGGATAACCGGCCGCCCGATCTTCGCAACCAAACGTTTCTCCGTTTCAGATTGGCGGCACGCCTAGTCGCGTGCGACCACCTTCAGCCCGCCCATATAGGGCTGGAGCACGCTGGGGACCGCAATCGAGCCGTCCTCTTGCTGATAGGTCTCCATCACGGCGATCAACGCGCGGCCTAGCGCTGTGCCGGAGCCGTTGAGCGTGTGCACGAACCGCGGCTTGCCATCGGGGCCGCGCGAGCGCGCGTCCATCCGGCGGGCCTGGAAATCGCCGCAAACCGAGCAGCTCGAGATCTCGCGGAATGCCCCGCCGTCGCCCTGACCCGGCATCCAGACCTCGATGTCATAGGTTTTTTGCGACGAGAAACCCATATCCCCGGTGCACAGCGTCATCACGCGGTAATGCAGCTCGAGCCGTCGCAGCACTTCCTCGGCACAGGCGAGCATGCGCTCGTGCTCGTCCTTGCTCGTCTCCGGCGTCGTGATCGAGACCAGTTCGACCTTGGTGAACTGGTGCTGCCGGATCATGCCGCGGGTGTCGCGCCCTGCGGCGCCCGCCTCCGCGCGAAAACACGGCGTCAGCGCAGTCAGCCGCATCGGCAGCTGCTTTTCGTCGAGGATGGATTCTCGGACGAGATTGGTGAGCGCCACCTCCGCGGTCGGAATGATCCCGAGACGCTCGGTCCGGAGCCGCTCATGGTCGGGCGCGGCGAGCAATTCGCCCTTGATCGCCCAGAACTGGTCGTCCTCGAACTTCGGCAATTGTCCGGTGCCGAACATGATCTCGTTGCGCACGAGCAGCGGCGGATTGATCTCGGTATAGCCGTGCTCGTCAACGTGTAGATTCAGCATGAACTGGCCGAGCGCGCGTTCGAGCCGCGCCAGTCCCTTCTTCAACACGACGAAGCGCGCGCCGGAGAGTTTCGCTGCGGTCTCGAAATCCATGTCACCGAGCGCGGCGCCGAGATCGTCATGGGGTTTTGGCACGAACGCGTAGTTGCGCCTGTTGCCGAAGACATGGCGCTGCACATTGCCGTGCTCGTCGACACCATCGGGCACCTCGCCGAGCGGCAGATTGGGGATCGCCGCCAGCTCCTTGGCGAGCTCCTCGTCGGCAGCCTTCGCGGTCGCCTCGAGCTCCGGCATGGTGGTCTTGAGCTCGGCGACCTCCGCCATCAGCTTCGCCGCGCGCGCCTCGTCCTTCGTCTTCTTGGCATCGCCGATTTCCTTTGAGGCCGCATTGCGCCGCGCCTGCGCCTGCTCGGAAGCCAGGATCGCCGCACGCCGGGTCTCGTCGATCGCAAGCAGCGACGCCGACATCGGCTTCAGGCCGCGTCGTGCGAGGCCGGCGTCGAAGGCTTGCGGGTTGTCGCGGATCGATTTGATGTCGTGCATGGCCGTGGTCCTGGGGCTTGTTGCAACCCTGCAAATCCTGGATTTGCATTTATGCAAATGGCTGCTTCCCCTAGCACGGCTGTCATCGCCCGCGAAAGCGGGCGATCCAGTATTCCAGAAACATCACTGATTCCCCATAGGCCGCGGCGTACTGGATTCCCCGCTTTCGCGGGGAATGACACCGGAGTATGGGGCGCCCTACTCTGCCGGATTGGCCGGCGTCGATACGTCGGTGCCGCTAGAGGCTTGCGAAGCTGCAGCCTTCTTCTCCACAATTCCCACCGCGATGATCGAGCCCTCGTAGAGCGCGAGCAAGGGAATCGCGAGCGAGCACTGGCTGAGCACATCGGGCGGGGTCAGAACGGCCGCGATGACGAAGGCAACGACGATGAAATAGCGGCGCTTCTCGCGCAGCATTTTAGACGTGACGATGCCGATGCGCCCCAGCAGCGTCAGGATCACCGGAAGCTGGAAGGCGATGCCGAAGGCGAAGATCAGCGACATCATCAGCGACAGATATTCGCCGACCTTGGGCAGCAGCTGGATCTGCGCGGTCTCGTCACTGCCGGCCTGCTGCATGCCGAGCGAGAAGCGGACCAGCATGGGCAGCACGACGAAATAGACCAGTGCTGCGCCCAGCACGAAGAAGAACGGGGTCGCGACCAGATACGGCAGGAAGGCCTGCTTCTCGTGCTTGTAGAGTCCGGGAGCGACGAACTTATAGATTTGTGTCGCGACGATCGGGAACGAGATGAAGCCGGCGCCGAACAGCGCGAGCTTGAGCTGGGTGATGAAATATTCCAGCAGCGCGGTGTAGATGAATTTCGAGTTCTCGGGACCCGCGATCCACACGAACGGCCAGACCAGCACGTTGTAGATCTGCTTGGCGAAGAAGAAGCAGAAGATGAAGGCAATGCCGAAGCCGAGCAGCGCTTTGATCAGCCGCGAACGCAGCTCGATCAAATGGTCCATCAGGGGAGCTTTGCTGGCCTCGATATCGGCGGCGCTCATGACGCTTTGGCGCCCTTAATCGCCTCGGCCGGCGCAGTGTCCTGGGTGACCGAATCTTGCGTGACCGAACCTTGAGCGACCTGCGCCTGCTCGACCTCACGGGTGATGGCGAGCGGCTCGTTCACGGCCGCATGTGCCTCGGCTTCCACGAAGGTCTCCGGCGTCGGCGCTTCCGGCGTGGTGGGCGTCGTCAGCGCTTCGCTTGAAGTCGCCGACGGTTCGACAGCGGTGGAGATCGAGGTCTCGGCGGGTTTGTCCAGTGCATCGACGCGGAGCGCGTCGCTGACGTCTTTCTGGAGCGAGGTCATCAAATTGTTGCCGGCGAAGCCGGAAGCCGCTTCCTTGACCTCGTCGAAGCTCTTCTTGAGGTCGGCCATTTCGGCCTCGCGCATCGCTTCCTGGAATTGGCCCTGGAATTCGGCGGCCATCTTGCGCGCCTTGCCCATCCACTGCCCGACCATGCGCAGCACGCCCGGCAGCTCTTTCGGGCCGATGGCGATCAGAGCCACGACCCCGATCAGGACCAGTTCACTCCACCCGATGTCGAACATGAGGTCTTCCGTTCACGCCAGCCGCAGCCGGCCCAATCCCTCGCGCGCAGGATCGGGTCCGCTACCCGCGTCTCGCGTGCTCTCTGGCTCAGACGGCCTTGCTGCCGACGTCCGACCGTGCCGCGGTCGGCGCGGCATTGTTGTGCTCGATGGACTTGGCCGGCTCGGGCTTGTCGGCGACCTTGTCGTCGTCCTGCATGCCCTTCTTGAACGCCTTGATGCCCTGCGCCACGTCGCCCATCAGATCCGAGATCTTGCCGCGACCGAACAGCAGCAGGACCACTGCGATCACCAGGACCCAGTGCCAAATGCTGAGTGAACCCATCCTGCAACCCTCCAAACGCGCATGGCCGGGGACCGGCCGATCTTCACCGAAACCTAGGCTTGGCAGGTGTCAAAAACAAGGACCAAGGCAGCGCCAATTCGCTGTTGGCGCTGCGTAATTTTGCTAGTGTTAACTGGTCGCAGGCGGCCGGTAAAAGGCCGGGACGTCAGTCCTCGCTGCCACCCCCGCCCCCCTCATGGCCGCCTTCCGGCGGCGTCTCGGGCTCGACCGCGGGCGCCAGCGCCAGATCAAGGTCCTCGCCCGGCTCCAGCGGATCCTCGTCTTCCCGCAAAGTCGGGTCATCCGACGGCGTCGGCACGCTGAATCCGGTCGGCAGGCGCGAATCCAGCAGGCCCGTGCCCTTCAGCTCCTCCAGGCCCGGCAAATCGCCGAGCTGTTCCAGAGTAAACTGCGACAGGAAGTCCTCGGTGGTTCCGAAGGTCAAGGGACGGCCCGGCGTCTTGCGACGACCGCGCGGCTTGATCCAGCCGGTTTCCAGCAGCACGTCCAGCGTGCCCTTCGAGGTGACGACGCCGCGGATCTCCTCGATCTCGGCGCGCGTCACCGGCTGGTGATAGGCGATGATCGCCAGCACTTCGATCGCGGCGCGCGACAGGCGGCGGGTCTCGGTGCTCTCGCGGGTCATCAGCCAGGCGAGATCGCCCGCGGTACGGAAGGTCCATTTGTTGGCGACCCGCACGAGATTCACGCCGCGCAGGGAGTAGTCGGCCTGCAACTGCTCGAGCGCGGCCTTCACGTCGACGCCCTCGGGCATGCGCTTGGCCAGCGTCGCGGTGTCCAGCGGTTCATTCGAAGCGAACAGCAGCGCTTCCAGCAGCCGCAATTCTTCGGGACGTGCCTGGGACTCGTTCTCCATCGGCTCGGCCTCTTCTACCCGCACTTCAGCCAGGCTTGCCATGGCAGATTCTCCTTGTTGCACTTAAGCGACCGGCGCATCGGGCGCAGGAGCTGCGTCCATGACCGGCTTGGGGCGCCCCTTCCGGAAATAGATGGGCGCAAACGCCTCTTTCTGATTCAGCTCGAGCTGACCTTCGCGCACCAGCTCGAGCGCAGCCGCGAAACTCGAGGCGAGCACCGTCGCGCGCTGCGTCGGATCGGCGACATGCTGAAGCAGAAAATCGTCGAGAACGCCCCAATCGTCTTGCTCGCTGATGCTTCCGACGAGCCGCTCCAGCGTGGCGCGCGCCTCGGCAAGCGACCACACCGTGCGCTTGGCCAGATGCACGCTCGCCAGCACGCGCGACTGGCGCTGCGCGGCATAGGCGGTGAGCAGGTCATAGAGCGTTGCCGTGTATTTCGGATGCTTGATCTCGGCGATCTGCTCGGGCTCGCCGCGCGGGAAGATGTCGCGCAGCAATTGCTGCCGGTTCATCAGCCGGTTGGCGGCTTCACGAATCGCCTCCAGCCGGCGCAGGCGGTTGGCGAGCGCCGTCGCCATCTGCTCCGCGCTCGGGCCTTCCGCACTCGGCGGCTCCGGCAGCAGCAGACGCGATTTCAAGAAGGCGAGCCATGCCGCCATCACGAGATAGTCGGCGGCGAGCTCGAGGCGGATCTTTCGCGCGGCTTCGATGAAGTGGAGATATTGGTCGGCGAGCGCCAGGATCGAGATCTTGGCGAGATCTACCTTCTGCTGCCGCGCCAGTGCGAGCAGCAGGTCGAGCGGACCTTCATAACCCTCGACGTCCACCACCAACGCCGGCTCACCCTCGGCGAGCTCTGCGGGCCGCCCGGTTTCAAACGATAGGATTTCTGCGGTCATGCCGATGCCGTGTTTGCCCGTGCGATCAATGCCTCCAGTTCGGCGCGCGCGGCCGCGCGATCGAACGGTTGCGGTCCTTTACGCGCAGCGAGCGCGGCGTTCGCCCGCTCCAGCGCCCTGCCCGCCAGTTCGGGTGTCTGGCCGGCGACCTCACGCATTTCCTCGATGTTGCCGTTGCAATGCAGGGCCATGTCGCAGCCGGCCGCAAAAATGGCGCGGGTCCGTTCGGCGATGTTGCCCGACAGCGCGTTCATCGACACGTCATCACTCATTAACAAACCCTGGAACCCGATTGCGCCGCGAATCACCTCAGCGATCATTGTCGCAGATGTCGTCGCCGGATGGGCGGGGTCGACCGCGCTAAACACAACATGTGCAGTCATGGCCATCGGCAAATCCGCCAAAGGCTTGAATGCCGCGAAGTCGGTGCGATCCAGTTCGTCGCGCGACGTGTCGACCGTCGGCAGATTGAAATGGGTATCGGCCGTAGCTCGGCCATGGCCGGGGATGTGCTTGAGCACCGGCAACACGCCACCCTGTTCCAGGCCCTCGGTGACCGCGCGGGCGATCGCGGCGACCTTTCCCGGTTCGGTGCCGTAAGCCCTGTTCCCGATGACGGCGTTGGCGCCAGCCACCGGCACGTCGGCCAGCGGCAAGCAATCCACGGTAATGCCGAGATCTGCGAGATCGCAGGCGATCAGCCGGGCGCTGAGGCGCGCCGCGGTCAGCCCGAGCGCCGAATCAGTATCGTAGAGGCCTGCGAAAATAGCGCCCGGCGGATAGACCGGCCAATGCGGCGGCGTCAGGCGCTGCACCCGCCCACCCTCCTGATCGATCAGGACAGGGGCATCAGCGAAACCCGCAACCGCCCGCAATTCCGCAACGAGTGCAGCAACTTGAGCCGGCGTCTCGACATTGCGCTTGAAGAGGATGAAGCCCCACGGGCGTTCGCTGCGGATAAACTCCCGCTCGGCGGCGGTTAGTTCCGTTCCGGAAACGCCGGTAATGAAGGCCCGCGTGCTCATACGGCCGATTAACCCTGACCCGCGAGAGGGTCAAGGAAACGGCCGTTAATTCCTCTGGACGAAGCAGGCAGACAGGCCAGCGGATTTCAAACTGTTGCAGGCCTGGTTCGCCTCTTCGAGCGATCCGTACGGCCCAGCGAAGGCGCGGTAGACGATTCCCTTGCCCTTGTCGGTCAGGTCGACCCGCTTGACCACGGGTGCGCGGGAGCCAAGCACGCTGCCGTACTTGCTCTGAAGCACCCGGTACGAGGCGTGGGCGCTATCCTCGGTCTGCTGCGAGGAGACCTGCACGACGTAGCCGCCGCCACCGCTGCTCGCGGGCGCAATTTGCGTCGGATTGGTCGCAGCCATCCGCTGCGGTGGCTCCGCGGCCGGCGCCGATTGCGGCGCAAGCGAGAGCGGCTGATTGGCACTGGCATTGGCCGAGGTCGGCGGCGTGCGTGGTGCAGCTGGTGCCGCAACGGGCTTCGGGAGAGCTGTCGGCTTCGCGGCCGTGGTCGCTTGCGACGCGGTGGCGTCGGTCTGATCGCCCTTCACGGCCACGGTCCTGATCGCGCGCGGCGAATTGTTCGGCAGCGTGCCGTTGCTCGGATTCGGGCCCGCACTCGACAGCGGAATGCTGGACGGCGACACGCTCGCGACTGGCGGCGGGTTCGCGTTCTGGTTCAGCGCCGGGAACACCACGCGGGGACCTCCCGCCTTGGCGTTGACGTCGACAGGCGCCTCCTCGCGCGGCACGATCTTCTCGGCGCCATCTCCGGTGACCATGCGGTCCGGTACCTTGGCCGAGGAGTCCGACGGCGCCGGCACGATTTTGGTCGGCGTGTTGTCGGCCTTGATGATCGGCGGCTCGCCGCTGCGGGGCGAGCCCACATAGGTCTTGTAAGCGAACGCAGCGCCGGTCCCGACCACGGCAAGGGCCAGGATCGCCGCGACGGTCATCATGCCGCCGCGCTGCTTCTTCGGCTCGTCGAGATCGGCCTCGGGATAGTCGCTCTGGAACGCGTAAGGATCGTCGGGATAGGCGGGATCGCGCTGATAGTCCTGCTCGCCCGCCTCCAGCCGTCCGTAGAGCGCCTCGTCGTAGCGCGCCGGATCGGGCTGCTGGTGGGCTTGCTCCTGGTAAGCCTGATCGGGCTGCTGATATGCCTGATCCTGATAGGCCTGCCCCTGATGGGTGCGAGCTTGATAGGCCTGATCCGGATAGGCCTGCGGCTGACGATAATCAGGTTCAGGCTCGGGCGCAGTCGGCTGGGCTGAATAACGATGCAGTGGATGAACCGGGTTTACGGAAGCGGGATAGGCAGGCTCAGCTGGCACCGTCTGCGGCTGCACATTGGCGCGCCGCATCCATGAGGGTGGCCCGGGCGGCGGCGGGGCCTGGTCGGCATAGTCCTGCTGGCCATCGTCCTGGCGATAGTCGTCGTCCTGATAGCTCTGGGCAGGCGCAGGTGCTGCAGGCGGGTGCACGCCCGGCCGCCCTTGCGCTGCGAACGGATCGGTCTGCCCGATCAGGCGGGCAAGTTCGGCCAAGGGATCACCGCTCTCCGCCCTCCCATGCTGATCGCCACCGCGATAGTCATCGGAAGGAAACGGTCTGTCCTGATATCGTTCGGCCATCGTGATGATGCGTCCCTTCGGGAAAGCCGCGCGCCCCTCGACCAAGGCGCGGCTTTCGACCCACAAGGCTTTCAACCAAGTCTAAGCGATCCGGCTTCTGCCGGTTACCCCCGAAATCCCTTAAGTAGTTCGCCCCAAACTACCGCATCTCGTCCGGAGCATGGACGCCGAGGATGGCGAGGCCCGATGCCAGGACAGAGACGACGCCCTGGACCATGGCCAGCCGCGCCTTCGTTAGATCTGCATCATTATTGATAATGAAGCGTAAATAGGGCAAATCGCGCCCCTTCGTCCAAAGTGCATGAAATTCGCTGGCTAAATCATAGAGATAGAAGGCAATTCGGTGCGGCTCGTGGGCGGTTGCGGCCGCTTCCAGCATGCGCGGAAATATTGCGAGCCGCTTAAGAAGGTCGAGTTCAGCCGGGTCCGACAGCCGTTCCACCGCCGACTCACCCAGCCAGGCGATGCGCTTTTCCGTTTCCTCCGGGAGTTCCGGGAACACCTCGGCCCGGGCGTTGCGGAAGATCGAGTGGCCGCGGGCGTGGCCGTACTGCACGTAGAACACCGGGTTGTCGCGCGACTGTTCCATGACCTTGGCGAGGTCGAAGTCGAGCACCGCGTCGTTCTTGCGGTAGAGCATCATGAAGCGGACGGCGTCCTGGCCGACTTCATCCACCACCTCACGCAAGGTGACGAAGTCCCCGCTCCGCTTGGACATTTTCACCGGCTCGCCGTTGCGCAGCAACTTCACCAGCTGGACGATCTTGACGTCGAGCGCCCCCTTGCCGGAGGTGGTCGCCTTCACCGCCGCCTGCATGCGCTTGATGTAGCCGCCATGGTCGGCGCCCCAGACGTCGATCATCTCCGCGAAACCACGATCGAACTTGTTCTTGTGGTAGGCGATGTCGGCGGCGAAGTAGGTGTAGGAATTATCCGACTTGATCAGCGGGCGATCGACGTCGTCGCCATAGGCGGTCGCCTTGAACAGCAACTGCTCGCGATCTTCCCAATCCTCGGTCGGAGCCCCCTTTGGGGGCGGCAGACGGCCCTGGTAGACGTCGCCCTTGGCGCGCAGGAAATCGATGGTCTCGGCGACCTTGTTGTTGCCGGCGTTCTGTAGCGAGCGCTCGGAGAAGAACACGTCGTGGCGGATGTTGAGCGCGGCGAGATCATCCTTGATCTCGTCCATCATCATCGCGATCGCCTTGGCGCGCACCGTCCGTAGCCACGCGCCCTCGCTCACGGCGAGGAGCTTGTCGCCGTGCTCCTGCGCCAGCGCCTGCCCGACCGGCTTCAGATAGTCGCCGGGATAAAGGCCTTCCGGCATCGCGCCGATGTCTTCGCCGAGCGCCTCGCGATACCGGAGGAACGCGGAGCGGGCGAGCACGTCGACCTGCGCGCCGGCGTCGTTGATGTAATATTCGCGCGTGACGTCACGGCCTGCGAATTCAAGCAGGCTCGCCAGCGCATCGCCGAACACGGCGCCGCGGCAATGGCCGACATGCATCGGTCCGGTGGGGTTGGCGGAGACATATTCGACGTTGACCTTGGAGCCGCCGCGGACGCGGCCGTAATCGGCGCCCTCGCGCAGCACGGTCCGTAGCGCCTCGGCCCATGCGGCCGGCTCCAGCGTCAGGTTGATGAAGCCTGGACCTGCGACGTCGACCTTGGCGATCAACGGGTCCGCGCGCAGCCGTTCGGCGATCTGCTCGGCGAGGTCGCGCGGCTTTGCCTTTGCCTCTTTCGCAAGCACCATGGCTGCGTTGGTCGCCATGTCGCCATGGGAAGCATCGCGCGGCGGCTCGACCACCACGCGCGAGAAATCGATGCCCTCGGGCCAGTTGGCTTCCGCCGCGAGCGCGCGGCAGACCGCGTGCACGCGTGCGAGCACGTCGGCGAACAGGTGCAGTGCTGAGGATGTGTCGGGCATGGGCGCCGCCTAACGCAAATCCGGGGTCGAGTCAAAGAGCCGCTGGTGCTCGGTCAGGGCGAAACGGTCGGTCATTCCGGCAATGAAATTCCCGATCCGGCGGGCCCGGTCGCCCTCGTTGTCCGCCTCCGCCCCGACCAGCCATTCCGGCGGCAGCTCGCCGGGCGAGGTGAGGTATTTTGCGAACAGGTCGAACAGGATCTGTTCCGCCTCGCCCATCACCCGCATGACCCGCTTGTGGCGGTACATGTGCTGATAGAGAAAGCGCTTGATGGCGGCCTCCTCCTCGGCGACCGCGGCGGGGAATGCGATCAATGCCCGGCTCTGCTGGCGCACGTCCTGTGCGGATTGCGGTTTCACGGCGGCAAGGTTTATCTGGGCCTCGGCGAACACGGCACCGATCAAGTGTGAGATCAGCTCGCGCACCAGCTCGGCGCCGCGCCTGACGTCTTCGAGATCGGGGTAATGCGCAGAAGTCTCGGCGATAATCTCCGCGGTCAGCGGCATCACCTTGAGGTCGTCGAGGTGAAACAGGCCGGCGCGCAGACCGTCGTCGATATCGTGGGCATCATAGGCGATGTCGTCCGCGATCGCGGCGACCTGTGCCTCCAGCGAGGCGAAACTCCACAATTCGAGATCATAGATCTTGATGTAGTCGGCGATGCCGACGGGAACGCCGCGCTCGCGATAACGCCCGGCCGGCGCACCGCTGCGATCGGTCAGCGGGCCGTTGTGCTTGACGATGCCCTCCAGCGCTTCCCAGGTCAGGTTGAGCCCGTCGAATTCGGGATAGCGCTGTTCCAGGGCCGCAACGACGCGGAGCGTCTGGGCGTTGTGATCGAAGCCGCCAAAATCCTTCAGGCAGGCGTCCAGCGCCCGCTCGCCGGCGTGCCCGAACGGCGGATGGCCGAGATCGTGGGCGAGCGCCAGGGTTTCCGTGAGGTCCTCGTCCAGCCCGAGCTGCCGGGCCAGCGCGCGGGCGATCTGCGCCACCTCCAGCGAATGGGTCAGCCGGGTGCGGTAGTGGTCGCCCTCGTGGAACACGAACACCTGGGTCTTGTATTTCAGCCGGCGGAACGCGGTGGAATGGATCACCCGGTCGCAATCCCGTCGAAACGGGCTGCGGGTCCGGCTTGGCGGTTCCGCGACCAATCGGCCGCGACTGCGCTCGGGATCGCAGGCATAGGGCGCGTGGGGGGCAGCCATTCCGACGGACACGGCGAATTTAGTCTCTATCCATTTGATTCTGCGTATGGTGGCACTTAACTATGCCGGACGCGGGATACCAACTGAATAGGGCACGTGACCTTCAGGTGACCTTGGTGTGACCGCGGGCCTATCGGAGACGAACGATGACGACTGACGTGACCATCAGTGACAAGGCCGCACGCCGGATTGGGGAGATCCTCAAGGGCGAAGGGTCTGGCGCGATGCTGCGGATCTCGGTCGAGGGCGGAGGCTGTTCCGGCTTCCAGTACAAGTTCGACATTGACCGTGCCCGCACTGACGACGATCTCGTGATCGAGCAGGACAATGCGGTGGTGCTGGTCGATTCCGCCTCGCAGCCGTTCCTGGCGGGGTCGCAGGTCGATTTCGTCGACGATCTGATCGGCGCCTCGTTCCGCGTCAACAATCCGAACGCCACGGCGTCCTGCGGCTGCGGGACCAGCTTCTCGATCTGACGTCGCCGGCTAGGCGCCGGTCATCTGCCTTTCCTCGTCCGTCCACTCCACGTCGACCGACATGAGCTCCGGCTGAAGTGGTGCGTCTCCCGCCATCACATGTCCATCGAGCGCGCGCAGCAGCGCCGCCAGCAGCGCGGGTTTGCGTAGCGGCTTGGCCAGGAAGTCCGACATGCCGGCCTCGCGGCAGATCTTGACGTCCTCGGGGAAGGCATTGGCGGTGAGCGCGATGATCGGCAAGGATTCGAATCGGCCACCTTGCGCACGGATCGCCCGGGTTGCGGCAAGGCCGTCCATGTCGGGCATCCGCACGTCCATCAGCACGAGATCGTAGTCTTCCTCCGAGGCCGCCGCGACGGCCTCGACGCCGTCGGTGACGACGCGCAGCTCGACGTCGAAGGCCCCTAACATCTTGCTCACGACCATGCGGTTGACGGCGTCGTCCTCGGCGATCAGCACCCTCAGCGGTCGGTCGAGACTCGCGATACGCGCCTTGAGGTAGTCGGCTTCGTCGCGGTCGGCAATGTAGTCGGATGCCTTCTCCTGGCTCCAGGGCAGCACCAGCGTGAAGCTGAATGTCGAGCCCTCGCCCGGCGTCGAGGTGACGCCGATGGTGCCGCCCATCTGTTCGATGATGCGCCGGGAGATCGCAAGCCCAAGCCCGGTCCCGCCGAAGCGGCGGCTGATCGAGGCGTCGGCCTGCGCGAAGTCGGAGAAGAGCTGGCCAAGCTTCTCGGGGGCGATGCCGATACCGCTGTCGGTCACGCTCCATTCGACGGTGGCGAGCAGATCGCGGCGGGCCTGACAGACGGCTGCGATCGTGACTTCGCCTTGGTCGGTGAACTTCACCGCGTTGGATGCGAGGTTGAGCAGGACCTGGCGGATACGCGCGACATCGCCGCGCAGCGTCGGCGGCAGGTTCGGATCGAGCTTGACCTTGACCGCGAGCCCCTTGCTCTTGGCACTCGCGCGCACGACGGTCGCCAATGTCTCTACCAGCGCCTGCGGCGCGAAGTCGATCACCTCGAACGCGAAGCGTCCAGCCTCGAGCTTGGAGAGGTCCAGGATGTCGTTGAGGATGCGCTGGAGATTGTCGCCGGACTCGCGGATCGTGGTGACGGCCTCGTGCTGCTCCGGATCGAGTTTTGTCTCCAGCAGCATGCTGGCAAGCCCGAGCACGCCGTTCATCGGCGTGCGGATCTCGTGGCTCATCACCGCGAGGAAATCCGATTTGGCGCGGCTCTCGGCCTCGGCCTTTTCCGCGCGCCAGCGCTCGGTCACGTCGCGGCCGAAGCCGCGATAGCCGAGGAATTGACCGTCGCGGTCGTAGGCCGGCTTCGCGGTGAGCGACCACAGCCGCGCCTCGCCGCCGGCGACGACCTTGAGGTTCATCTCGTGCAGCGGTTCGGCGTGCTCCATCAGGCCGACGACATTGTAGGCCGCGCTCTTGTCTTCGGGGCACAGCATGTCGAGCACGTCGGCGAAATGCGAGCCCTTCAGCAAGGGCAGTGGCAGCTGTGCGACCGCGGCGAAGCGCTCGGGCACGTCGACCAAATGCCCTTCGGCGTCGGTCTGCCACAGCCAGTCGCTGGCGTTCTCCTGAAAATCTTTCAGCAATAGTGAGATGATCTCGGTCTGGCGCTCGAGCTCAAGCTGGGCCTTGAGATTGCCAAGGAACAGATTGCCTTGCGAGACGATGTTGCGCGCCATGAAGAACGCGAACAGCAGCAGGAACACGGCGGTCACGAGGTAAGGCCCGGTGCCGCATAACAGCAACGCACCGGCGCAGGCGATCGTCGTCGTCGCGAGATAGACAAGGCCCGCACGCGGGAAGGTCGAGAGCGTGAAGGCACCGCCGGACATCATGCCGACCATAAGGCAGGCCAGAATGAGCTGGCTGGTCGGCTCGATGCGGCTGAACAGCGCGACCGGCAGCGTGCCCCAGATTGCGGCGAGGAAAAACGCCTGCCGCAACATCTGCCGCACGGCACGGGGCGAGACTTCTTGCGCCGGGCTCTGGTGGGAGCGCCGCCACGCGCGCACCGCGAGCGAGGCGGCGGTCGCGAGGGTCATGCCCCAGATCGCGAGAAAGTCGTTCCAGCCACGACCCCAGAACAAAATCAGCACAACGGCGACGTTGAGCATGGTGACGGCCATCGTCACCGGGATCAGGCGTATCACCGCGTCGATCTGCTTGGCACGGATGCGGCTCAGCTCGCGCTCGCTGAGACCGGCGGTCAGGCCGTCCTCGATCTCGTAGCCGCCGAGCCAGTACAGGAACGCGCCGATCAACCCGTCGCGGGGCTCGGTTCGCTTCATGGCTTTGTTCGGCCGTCCCATTCGAAAAACCTTTTCACGATCAATGGCCCGGGCCCGACTTAAGCCGGGTTAATTTTGTGGGAGATTTCGCAGCGTCCTTGACGGGCGCGTTTGCATTTTGTTCTAACCATGGCCCCTGCCCGGAGCCGCCAAGATGCCCATCAGAATAGCCACCTGGAACGTGAACTCGGTCCGGCAGCGCATCGATCTCCTCCTGACCTGGCTGAAGGAGTGCCAGCCGGACATCGTCTGCCTCCAGGAGATCAAATGCGTCGACGAGGCCTTCCCGCGGCTGGAGATCGAGGCGCTCGGCTACAACGTGGTCACCCACGGCCAGAAGACGTTCAACGGTGTCGCTCTGCTCTCGAAGCTCCGGTTCGACGAGACCAAGTCGGGGCTGGCCGGCGACGACGAGGACGCCCATGCTCGCTTCCTCGAAGGCGTGGTGACGCTCAAGTCCGGCGTGCTGCGCATCGCCTGCCTCTATCTGCCCAACGGCAATCCGGTCGGCACCGAGAAATATCCCTACAAGCTCAAATGGATGTCGCGGCTTCTTGAGTATTCGAAGGAGCGCCTCAAGACCGAGGAGCCGCTGATCCTCGCAGGCGACTTCAACGTTATCCCGCATGCCCGGGACGTCCATAATCCCGCCGCCTGGACCGAGGACGCCCTGTTCAAGGCCGAGACGCGGGAGAGTTTTCAGTCCCTGCTCGGCCTCGGCCTGACCGATGCGCTTCGGGCCGTCACCGACGAGCCCGGGCTCTACACTTTCTGGGACTACCAGGCCGGCGCCTGGCAGAAGAACCACGGCCTGCGGATCGACCACCTTCTGCTGTCGCCACAGGCCAGCGACCGGCTCGCCAATGTCGGCATCGACAGCTATGTGCGCAGCTGGGAGAAGCCGTCGGACCACGTGCCGGTGTGGGCGGATCTCGATCTTGAGGCGGCGTGAGGCCGCCTCAACCCATCACTCCCGTCGACCCTGCACCCATTGCTCCAGCATCTGCAGGCACATGGCGCGATCGTCGTCGGAGGCCTTTGCGAAGGCGCGGTTGTAGTTTTCCTTGATCCAGGTCTCGTCGCTGCCGGCGCTGTCGCGCGCCAGCGTCAACCACATCAGGCCGCGGGCGGCCTGCCGCGGCAGGCGGTCGCCGTTGAACAGCATCTGGCCGAGCAGCGCCTGGGCCTCGTGCTGGCCCTTCTGCGCGGCGAGCCCAAGCCAGCGCGCGCCGTAGCGGAAATCCTCGCGCGAAGCGTCCGGCGTCTTCAGGTACAGGCGGGCGAGATCGTATTGCGCATCCGCATTGCCGAAATAGGACGCGGCATAGGAAAACATCTCCCGCGCCCGCTCCTGGTCCGGCTTGACCTTCGAATTCGGGATGCCGCTGAGATAATAGCGGCCGAGCGCCACAAAGGCGTTGGCGACGATCTGCGCCTGCGGCGCGGACGGGCTGTCTTCGGCGTGCGCGTTGGCGATGCGGGTGAAATACTCGAACGCACGCACATCGTCCTGGGCGACGCCGTCGCCATTGGCGTACATGCGGCCGAGCTTCCACTGCGCGATGGGGTGGCCACCCTCCGCGGCATATTGCAGGGCGCTGAGCGAGGTTTCCTGGGGCACGACTGGCGGTACATTGCGCACCTTGCCTGCTGCGCCCGGCAAGGTCGTGACCACCGGGATGGTCGCATCCTTCTGGCTGACGGGTGCGCCGTCAAAGGCGAGAGCCGGCGCGGCCAGCGCGGCAGCCCCCAACACAAACGCAACGATGGTACGCCTAGATGTCCGCATAGCACTGTTTCTCGTGCGCGCCGCCCGGATGGGTCACTGCCCCACCGACCGCTGGTCCAACCTGCTGAGCATATTTCCAGAGCGCGCCCGTCGTGTGGTTAGTCGCGCGAGCGGTCCATTTGGTCTTGCGTTGGGCAAGCTCCTGGTCGCTCAATTTTACGTTAAGGGTACCGGCGACCGCGTCGATTTCGATGATATCGCCGTCCTCCAGCAACCCGATCGGGCCGCCGATGGCGGCTTCCGGCCCGACATGGCCGATGCAGAAGCCGCGGGTGGCGCCGGAGAAGCGGCCGTCGGTGATGAGCGCGATCTTGCCGCCCATGCCCTGGCCGGTCAGCGCCGCGGTGGTCTGGAGCATTTCCCGCATGCCGGGACCGCCCTTCGGCCCCTCGTAGCGGATCACGATGACTTCGCCTTCGCGGTAGGTGCGCTTCTGGACGGCCTCGAAAGCATCCTCCTCACGGTCGAAGCACCTGGCCGGACCGGTGAACCTGAGGTTGGACATTCCCGCGACTTTCACGATCGCACCTTCTGGCGCCAGATTGCCCTTCAGACCGACCACACCGCCGGTGACGGTGATGGGCTTGTCTGCCGGGTGCACCACGTCCTGGTGCGGATTCCACTTCACGCTTTTGAGGTTTTCGGCGATCGTTCGACCGGTGACGGTCATGCAGTCACCGTGGAGAAATCCGTTGTCGAGCAGCGTCTTCATCAGAAGCGGTATGCCACCTACTTCAAACATGTCTTTGGCGACATAACGGCCGCCTGGCTTCAAATCCGCGACGTACGGTGTCTTTTTGAAGATTTCGGCGACGTCGAACAGGTCGAACTTGATGCCGCACTCGTGCGCGATTGCCGGCAGGTGCAGTGCAGCATTAGTCGAGCCACCGGACGCGGCGACCACGGCGGCGGCATTCTCCAGCGCCTTGAGGGTGACGATGTCGCGTGGCCGGATGTTTTGGGCGATCAGCTCCATGACCTGCTCGCCCGCGGTCATGCAGAAGGCGTCGCGAATTTCATAGGGTGCCGGAGCACCGGCCGAGTACGGCAAGGCCAGCCCGATCGCCTCGGAGACGGTCGCCATCGTGTTGGCGGTGAACTGCGCGCCGCAGGCACCCGCCGAGGGGCACGCCACGCGCTCGATCTCGTCGAGGTCCTCGTCCGACATTGCGCCGACCGAGTGCTTGCCGACGGCTTCGAACATGTCCTGCACGGTCACCTGCTGGCCCCGGAAATTGCCGGGCAGGATCGAGCCGCCATAGATGAAGATCGAGGGCACGTTGAGACGGACCATCGCCATCATCATGCCCGGCAGCGACTTGTCGCAGCCGGCCAGGCCAACGAGAGCGTCATAGGCGTGGCCGCGGATCGTCAATTCGACGGAATCGGCGATGCATTCGCGCGACGGCAGCGAGGAGCGCATGCCGTCATGCCCCATGGCGATGCCGTCGGTCACGGTGATGGTGCAGAACTCGCGCGGCGTGCCGCCGGCGGCTGCGACGCCCTTCTTCACCGCCTGCGCCTGGCGCATCAGGGAGATGTTGCAGGGCGCGGCCTCGTTCCAGCACGAGGCGACGCCGACGAAGGGCTGGTGGATCTGGTCGGTGGTCAGACCCATGGCGTAGAGGTAGGAGCGATGGGGCGCGCGCGCAGGACCTTCCGTCACGTGACGGCTCGGCAGCCTCTGCTTGATGTTGCTCTTCGCGTCCATCGCAAACCAGTTTCCCCGGCCAACCCTTTCAGACCCGAAAAATCAGAGCCAAGATTTGAATCGACCTTTTGAATCGACCTTGGGGATTTCCGTCGTCTTCCAGGATTACCGCTGCCGCTAAAATATTCGAGTGATTTTATTCATGCTCGGGTGTGGCCAAAAAGCGGCGTCGATGCGAACGGACAGAGAAGATGGTTAAATCCGTGACGAGTGTTGCACGGACGGCACAATCGTGGCCGTGAGGACACGATCGAGCTTACTGCGATACCCCCGGCGGGAGGACAATCCCACAACTTCAAGTTTCCGGTGCGTGCCTGCGTTGCAACTTCGGCGCGACGACGAGGCGCAGCCAAGGTGAGTCGGCGCTTCATCATCTCCCCGCCTGTCCGGACGCGCCGCAAGGGCGCTGCGTCCAGGCCACAGATCGAAGTGTTGTGCACACTCTCTCCACATCGTCTTTGCGAGCGGAGCGACTTGTCCGCCGAAGCTTTAGCGAAGGCGGAAGCAATCCAGAATCCTCCGCGGAAAGACTCTGGATCGCTTCGCTGCGCTCGCAATGACGGAGCAAGGGGCAGCAATCGCCATCCGCCAATGCAGATTCAACTTGCAGACACGCTTCGCGTTCTCGCGGCTGATTCCGCCCGAGCTTTGCTTCGTCGCTTCACCCTCTTGTCCAAGAGGGCGCAGGGTACCCGCTGTCGTGCTCGCCGGCGTGGGCAGCCTGATCGCGGTGCTCGACCATGCGCACGGGCTGATGACGAAACTGTCCATCGCCGTCGTGGTCTGCGCCTGGGTCTGGATCGTCTGTCGATCGCGGACGCGCGGCTTGAAAATCCGATCGTCCGTGCTGGCTGCAATGTGCGCCGCGACCGTTCTGACCGCGACGGCCGCGCTGTGGCCGGTGATGGGGCCCGCCGTCTTCCACACCCGCGGTGTCGCCAAGAAGCCGAAGCCTCCGGCCGGCTGATGGACGCAATCACAATCTTCGGACTGCTGTCGGTCAGTGCGATGCTGCTGTTTTACGCGCTCGAGCCGCGCGGACCGCATTTCGTGCTGGCCTTCGCGGCAGCTTGCGCGCTCAGCGGGGTCTATGGCTTTCTCCAGGGCGCCTGGCCGTTCGGGTTTGTCGAGACGGTTTGGACAGCGGTCGCCTTGCAGCGCTGGGCAAAGGTCCGGTTATCGGCATGACCGGACTTCAGTGCCTTGGTTGGCGCTCAGGCGTTCCGCATCGCGCGCCCGAACGGATCGGCCAGACGGACGATCTCACAGGCGGCGACGAGGCCGGCGAGCCAGATGGCGCTGGTCAGCCCGATCCGGGTCACGATGGCGGCGGTGAAGGCGCCCTCGCCGCCCAGGACCGGCGTCGCGGCGAACTCATAGACCGCGTAGGCGGCAACGAATGCAATCGCAAGCATCAGCGGCGTGCGGCCTTGCGGCAGCCTACGGAGGACCGTCGATGCTGCTGCGGTCGATAGCAGCGCAGCAGCGCCGATGACGAAGCCCCAGGCGATAGTGCTGGGGTCGATCGGATAGTGCAGCGCGCCGAAGCCGATGCCCTGGTTCACCAGCCAGGCGCCGGTGACGACGAGCAGCGCCGGACGCAGCGGCAGCATGGCGGCGGCGACAACCGCGCAAGCCGCAAACGGCGTGGCACAGGCGAATGCAAAGCTTGCCAGCGCGCATGACACGATCAGCAGCGCGAAGCCGAACAGCGGCGCAAGGCGCGCCGCGACCGGGGTAAGGCGGAAACGGTCGCGGAGGGGCGGCAGGATTGGACGGGGCATGGATGAACTCATGCCGACGATCCTAGCACATTTGCACCTGCTTGGATCACCTCCCGCGGCAGTTCAACTGCCTCATCAGAGGTCCCGACGGATGGTGACGCGCGCCCTCTTGCCCTCAGCTGGCTGCGCTCGGCCCTCTTCTCCTTAAACGGCGGGCTACGCTCGCCCTCTTGGGCGCTGGGCCTGAGCCCAGGCCGCGGTGACGTCGCGCGGCGGGACGTCGACGCGCCGGATCGGCGTCAACTCGCCGGAGGCGGAGATGATCGCGGTCTCCTCGCGGCGGCAGCGCGGGCAAACGAAGCGGACCTCGTTCGGCGAAGCCGACCAGCTCGAACGTCTTACATTGGCGGCCATCGGCCAGGCTGCGCAGTGAGAGCATGACACCAGGAACCGACCGGGATCGAGCATACCCATTCCAAAGGACTCCGCGTCCTGCCATCCCTTCAATGATTGATCCATGTGAATCGTTCCGGTGCCAAAACACCGTCGAGACACCATCGGCCCCGAACCAGGAGGCGGAGCCGCTCAGCGGGCGCCCTTGAGCGTGCACGACGTGCTGCAGGTGACCGTGTTGCCGTGGTCGCACGCCTTGCAGGCGGCAACGCACTGGGTCATGTCGCGGGGATTGAAGGAAGTGTAGTTCCGCATCGCGCAGACCGGGGTCGAGCCGGTGATCTCCTGCTCCTGGTTGCAGGCTGCCGTCATGAGTCCAAACATGATGACCGCAAAAAGGCGCATGGGATCGCCCTGTTAGGCACGACAAAACAATCTCGCGAGGCGCGCTGCACCGCAGCGAGCCCCGGCATTTCCACAGCGGGAAATCACCGGAGGCGTCCTCGCATCTGCATTGAGGATGCGCGCCAAGTGTTAAGAACGGATTGCCGGCGTCAGGCCGCAGCTTGGCTCGCTATGGCCTGCCGCATGTCCACCGCCAGCTGGCGATACCGCTCCGAGAGCTTCAGATAAAACTCACGCTTGGTGCTGTCGGTGGCGAGCCTGGCGATCAGCTCGCATTCGGCGGTGAGCGTCTCGAACCGTTCGAGCCTGTTCTCAAGTTCTGTCATCGGCGTGTCCCCATCAAACGCCTCAAGGACACCAAACCTAAGCCCGGGAAATAGGTCACTGCGAACATCGTTATCGAGTAGAATCAATTTTTCCCGCGCGGCCGACTATTTCTGCTCCAACCGCCAGGCGCCGTCCCAGCCCTCGTCCGGCGGATGGGCCTCGAACCGCGTGATACGAGCAAGCATTGCCCGCGAGGGGCCGTCGCCTGGGACGGCTTCAAGTGCCGCGTTGAAGCCGGCGCGGGCCTCGTCGAAGCGGCGGGCGCGATAGGCGGCGAGGCCTTCGGCGTAGTGAGAACGCAGGCTCTCATGCGCGGCCGTGAGTGCGCCTGCCCGGCCCATCACCTCGAAGATCGTTTGCGGCGCGCTCTGGCCGGCGACCGCAAGACGGTCGACCTCGCGCAATCCGAGGTGCGAGCCGATCGCGTCCGCTGTCGCCTGCGAGATCAGGATACGGGTGCCATAGGTCTTGTTGACGGCCTCCAGTCGTGAGGCGAGGTTCACGGCGTCGCCCATCACGGTGAAGCTCATCATCAGCTCGGAGCCGATGCTGCCGGTCAGGACCTCGCCGGTGGCGATGCCGATCCGCAGATCGCAAAGCCCGGGCATGGCGCGGATGCCGAGCAGATCCGGCAATTGCTTCTGCAGCGCGGGCACCTGATCGGCCATTTCGATCGCAGCAAGGCCTGCGAGCAGCGCCGGCTCTTCCTCCTCGATGAAGGGAGGGCCCCAATAGGCCATGATGGCGTCGCCGATATATTTGTCGATGATGCCGCGGTTGCTCCTGATCGGACCGGACATGACGGTAAAATAGTGGTTCATCACCTTGACCAGGCCGCGCGGGGTCATGCCCTCGCTCATCGCGGTGAAGCCGCTCATGTCGCAGAACATGATGGTCATCACCCGGCGCTGACCGTCGACGGCGACCTCCGGCCGGTCAATCAGCCCCTGCACCACCTTGGGATCGATGTAGCGGCCAAAGGTCTCGCGGATGCGCTCGTTCTGGCGCAATTGCTCGACCATGCGATTGAAGGCGGAGGCGAGTTCGCCAATCTCGTCCTGCGTCGAGACACTGATGGTCTTGTCGAAGCGGCCCGCCTCGACTTCGCGGGTGCCGGCCAGCAAGAGCCGGACCGGTCGCGTGATCCCGGTGGAGACCATGATCGCAAAGGCAAGTCCGACGATCGCCGCGAGGATGGTCACGATGCCCGAGACGATGATCGCCTGGCGCTGATGGCGGATCACCTGCGCGGTGCTCACGAACACCTGCGAGAGCATCTCGGCGCGGATCGCATCGATCCGCTGGGTGAAGAGATCGCGGAGCGCGTCCACATGGACGAGCACGTCGCGCGTGGCCGCAAAGTCCTTGGCATCGAGCAGCCGGAGCAGCTTGGCGTCCTCCTCGTCGAGTTCGCGGCGAAGCTCCTTGACTGCATTCTCGATGCGCGTCTCGATCCGGGCGAGTGCCGCGTTGTCCGACGGTGTGCTCTCATCGTCGATGATCGCGTTGATCAGCTTTCGCGCGGCTTCGGCCTCCTGCTCGACCTGGGCGTCCGTTTCCCTGAAGATCTTCAGCCGCGCCGCAAAGCCCTCCTCGTCCGGCGGCGTTTGCATTTTGGCGATCACCATGCGCCGCATCGCCAGCGCCCGCTCCAGCGAACGCACATTGGACCGCGCCAGGTGGCCGTAAGCCGGAATATACCGCGCGGTCAGCTCATCCAGAAGTTGGCCGACGCGGCTGGACATCACCATCGACAGGATCGCGGTGACGACCATCAGGATGATGAGGCCGAGCGCAATCCCGACGATCTTGCGCCGGATCGACTGGTTGAAAATCGGCATGGGCGCGGGACAATGGGCTGAAGGGGAAAGGCTTTGGAACCCAATACAACGGATTTGCCGCCGGGAATACGCGCAATTTGGCCGCTTCGAGGCGTCCTGAACCGCCGCAACCGTCGCGCGAGCCGTATTCGTTAATGAAGGTTAAGAGACCCGCTCGCCCCGCCGTTGCACAGGTTCCCTGGCTCCATCCGTATTTCGCCGCATTGTTGGAACAGCTTCAGGATGCGAAACGACGTCGTGTCACCATTTTGACGCCGTTTTGATTCTCGAGCCGCATCTCGTCGCGGACTTTGGTTTGTACTGGTTTCGCAGGGGGACCACGGAATGAACCAGTGCCTACGCTCGCTCGCGTGTGTCGTTGCCGTGGCCGCTTTGGCCTTCATCCCTACAGAGCTGGCAGCGAAGAGCGGTCACAAATCGTCCGCGCCGAAGAAGACGCATGAGGCGAAAACCGGCAAGCAGCGCCACGCCTCCGCCGGCAAGGCGCGGCACGGCAAGCATGCCGAGGCCAAGCGCAAGTCGAAGAAGCAGGACGACGCGCCCTCGGACAAGCCGGCAGCCCCGCCGCTGACTGGCGATCTCGCCGCGCTGAAGGATGCCATCGATCTCGCGCGGAAGGGCAAGACCGAGGACGCCAGCGCGGCGCGCGACCGCATTGCCGACCCGGCCGGACAGAAACTCGCCGACTGGTTTATGCTGCGCCATTCCGAAAGCACGGCGAATTTCAAGCGCTACGCCGCCTTCCTCGCCGCCAATCCGGACTGGCCGAGCAGCGCGCTGCTCCGCCGCCGCGCCGAGGCGCGGCTGTGGCAGGAGAAGGCCAACGCGGCGACCGTGCACAAATTCACGATGGACCGGCCGACCAGCGCCAAGGGCAAGTTCGCGCTCGCCCGCGTGCTGATGACCGAGGGCGACAGCGACAGGGCCGCGCGTCTCGTGCGCGATGCCTGGCGCACGGACGAATTGTCCGAGCGCAGTGAGGAGGATTCCTACCAAGCGTTCCGCGATCTCCTGACCGCCGAGGATCATCGCGCCCGCATGGACAAGCGGCTCGGCGCCAAGGACTATGCGGGGGCGCGGCGCGCAGCCAAGCGGCTCGGCGAGGATGCGCTCGCGATCGTCAAGGCCTGCGCCGCAGTCACCGGCAAGGCCAGCAAGGCCAAGGATTACCTGGAGGACATTTCGGCCGAGGCGCGCCGCGACCTCGGCTATGTGCTGTGCCGCGCGCAATGGCATCTCCAGAATGACCGCATCGACGACGCGGCCGAGGTGATCCTGGCCGCCGCGCCCGATACGATGGCGGCGCAAGACACCGACGCCTGGTGGCGCGAGCGCCGCCTGCTCGCGCGAAAGCTGCTCGACCAGGGCAAGTTCAAAACCGCCTATGATTTGGTGCGCTCGGCAGCCGTGCCCGCGATGGAGGTCTATCGCGCCGACTATCACTTCATGTGCGGCTGGATCGCGCTGCGCTATCTCGATGATCCCAAGGCGGCGATGACGCATTTCGCCGCGATCGACGAAGGCTCCGCCAATCCGATCGCGCTGTCGCGCGCGCATTATTGGCGCGGCCGCGCGGCCGAGGCAATGAACGCACCGGCCGATGCGCGCCTGAGCTATCAGGCGGCGGCGCGCTATCCGACCGCCTATTACGGCCAGCTCGCCCGCGCCAGGCTCGGTCTCGACCGCATCGAGCTGCGTGCGCCCTCGCCCGTGCTGGCAGCAGTCGACGCGCCGCCCGCGGACGAGCGCGTGCGCGCCGCCGACATGCTCTACGGCGTCGGTGAGCGCGACATGGTGTTTTACTTCGCCGAGGATTTTGCCAAGGAGAGCACCGACGTCGCCGCACTCGAAGCGCTCGGCGAGCTCGCCGGCCGGCGCAACGATGCGCGCGTGATGCTGGAGGTCGGCAAGTCGGCGCTGGCGCGCGGGCTCGCGCTCGATCACTACGCCTTCCCGACCATCGGCATCCCTGAACATAAGCAGGTGGCGCCCGCGATCGATCCCAGCGTGATCTATTCGGTGGCGCGCACCGAAAGCTCGTTCGACCAGCGCGACAAATCGGCCGCCAACGCAGTCGGGCTGATGCAGGTGACGCCGGAAGCGGGCCGCGACACCGCAAAGCGCTTCGGCCTGACCTATGACTGGGACAAGATGGTCTCCGATCCCGTCTACAACACGCAGATGGGCGCGGCCGAGCTCAGTGCGCTCATGTCGGAATATCGCGGCAACCAGATCATGACCTTCGCCGGCTACAATGCCGGCCGGGGCCGCGTGCGCGAATGGGTGCAGGCGCGCGGCGACCCCAGGGATCCCAAGGTCGATCCGGTCGACTGGGTCGAGCGCATCCCGCTGTCGGAGACGCGCAACTACGTCCAGCGCGTGATCGAGAACGTGCTGGTCTATCGTGCGAGGTTTGAGGCCAGCAGCGTCGTCGCGGCGAAGTCCGAGCAGCGCGTTACGACGCCGAACAGGGGCGCGATGCCGACGACGGCATCGGCCGCAGCCGCCGCGCCCTAGCTTCGCGACGCCGGGGCTGGACGCGGCGTGAAGCTGGATGCAGTGACTGCGACCGACCTCTCTGCGCGGGTCCGCATCGTTTGGCGAGCCGTCACCTCCTTCCGTGGTCAGAGGGTTCGTACGCGCGCAGAAATGCTTCCGTCAGCGAGCGCGAGAGCGCGCCCGTCTGCAGTATCCAGTTCCAGCTCGACACCGTGATCGCTTCGAGCGAACTGCGGTAAGGCCAGAGCATTTCCACCGCCGTCTGCTGATATCGACGGTAGCAATCATAGTCGCAGTACCGCCGCTCAGCGGGCACATGGCGGACGTAACTCGCGCCCAGCGGCTGCGCGCACGCGCTGCAGGTACCGCCGTGGCGAGGCCCTTCCTGATTGACGAACATGAATCTCATCGCGATGTCCTCTCGCCCGGACGGCAAATCCACCGCCCGTTTCGCCCTCCTATCCGCTCAAGACGCCGCTCGTGTGCGCCCCTCGATCAGCGGCGCAGCTTCGCCATGAAGCGCGTAACACTCGTAGCCGCAGTAGGGCAGCAGCGTCTTCGCATCGCGCAGATAGCCGCCGCTGATCTCCTCGCAGCACCAGAGGCAGGACGTTTTGCGAAAAGGGGTCCTGCCGTTCACCAATATGAACCTCATGTGGCACCTCCGAGCGCAAAGCAGTAGACCGTGTCGACGAGAGAGGCGGACGGCGGCGGCGCGCAAAGATGGTTGCGGCCGTCGGGATTATCCCTGTTTCGCTCGACCTTCTGAGGCGGAATGAGGATGTATTTCCCGTCTTCCCGGCGCAGCGCGTAGATGCTCCCCTCGACCCGCCGTATCTCGGTCGGGTAGCAGTCGGCGTTGTTGCAGCAAGTCAGCACCGGATTGTCCGGCATGTGCCAACTCGAATAGAACTGCTCGTGGAGGAGCAGATCCCGAGGCGGATGACGATGTGCGCCATCCTGTCCGGCCTCGTCCGCCTCCGCTCCAGTCATCAACGAAAGCGGCAGCGTGATCGCCAAGAGGAGCTTGCAACAACGGTTCAACGCGCAGCCTCCCGATACAGAATTGCCGAACGCAGCAGATCCGGTGACTGGTGCTTACGCCGCCTGAGACCGAAACAGCCATCGGCGATCGCGTTCGCGGCGCGCTCTGAAGCGATCGAGACATTTCCGGGAGCAAAGCGGCGCTCGCCAGGAATAATACCGGATCAGGCCGAACTTCCCGCTGCAGACGGCGCAGCTTTTTGCGGCGGAAGGGCGCTCGGAGTGTTCGGGCTTATCGCACATGATCCTCTCCTCCTGGCCTCTGATGGGCGCCTCTGACGGTCGAGGATCCCCACGGGCGCTGATGCACAATCATCACGTTCGTCAACGAAATGCGGCTTCTCAATCGTGACCAGATCATCGGCAAGTCAGCGCCAGCGGAGGCGAAGCTGGCCTCTTGAGTGCACGACCCCGCGCTACTCAACTGTTCAAGCGTTGCGATCGACACCACTGGATTGCCGGTGAGACTAGTCCCCATGTGACGGGCCGCTCAATTGTACGGAGGTAAATGCAGCGTATGACTAGGATTGCGCGACCTATACATAGGTTTGTCCGGTGATTTACCGGAGTTTCGTCCGCTCGCAACGAGACGGCGCAACGCTGGCAAGCTGCACGGAGCCCGCGAACTTTCGATGCGGAATCCTGCTTTGATCAGGGAATTGCCCCTGCTGTCGCAAAGTGCTCTACTCTCCCTGCCCCACGCGGGCCGGGACGCTTGCGATGATGCCTGGCCAGATCGCAAAACTAGGGAATTCGGCCGCGCAATTCCTGCTCGGCGGCCTTGCGGCGCTTCGATCTCTCGGCAATGCGGGGAAAGGCGAGTCCGCGACTGGGGATGGCTGGCGGCAGGACAATGCCGACCTGCGCGACGCCGTGAAGCAATGGCGACAAGTGTTCGAGCACAATCCGGTCATGTATTTCATGGTCGATCCGGCCGGAACGGTGCTCAACGTAAATACATTTGGCGCCGCGCAACTGGGCTACACGGCGGCCGAGTTGACCGGCCAATCTGTGCTGAACGTCTTTTTCGAAGAGGACCGCGATTTCGTCCGTCGCTGTGTCGGGCTGTGCCTGGAAACCGTGGACCAGTCGCACACCTGGGAGATTCGCAAGGTCCGGAAGGACGGCTCGGTTCTCTGGGTCCGTGAGAACGCCAAGGCCATGCGACGCGGCGACGGCACGCCGATCGTGCTGGTCGCCTGCGAAAACATCACCCAGCGCAAGGAGGCGGAGGATGCGCTGCGGCAGAGCGAGGCCTACCTTGCCCAAGCGCAGGAGTTGAGCCGCACCGGCAGCTTCGGCCTGAGCCTGGCAACCCGCGAGGCCGTCTGGTCCAGGGAGACCTTTCGCATCTTCCAATGTGACCCGCAGGTCAAACCGACGCTCGATTTCGTTTTCCAGCGCATTCATCCGGAAGATCGCAATGCGGTCAGCAAGACCCTTGATCGGGCCTTCCGTGAGGTCGGCGATTTCGACCATGAATATCGCCTGCTGATGCCCGATGGAACCATCAAATATCTCCATTCCGTGGCACGCGTGGTGAGACATGGATCCGGCCACATCGAGTTTGTCGGAGCGGTCACTGACGTCACTACGGCAAAGGAAACCGAACAGCGGCTGCGTCGCAGCGAAGCCTATCTGACCGAAGCCCAGCGCCTCAGCCACACGAGCAGCTGGGCCTGGAACGTGCGCAGTCAGGAGTTTGCCTACCGATCGGCCGAACTCTATCGCCTGTTCGGATTCAACCCGGACCAGATCGATCTGTCGGCGCAGGCTTTCCAACAACGGATCCTCGCCGAAGACTTTCGCCGGATCGTCGATGTGGAACGTCAGGCAATCCGGCAAAAGCAGCCTTTCGAAGTTGATTTTCGGATTTTGCGTCCGGACGGTTCCGTACGACACGTCCATACGGAGGGGCATCCCGTCGTCGGCGGGGACGGCGATGTCACGGAAATCATCGGCACCCACGTCGATGTCACCGAGCAGTTTGCCGCCAGACAAGCGCTGCAAAAAGCCTTTGACGAGCTCAAGCTGTCCGAGCAGCGATTTCGCGACTATGCCGAAACCGCCTCGGACTGGTTTTGGGAGAGCGGGCCGGACCACCGTATCACACGGATTTCGGAACATGCCGACACGGCCGGTCCCGTGCCCACGGGCGTGATCGGCCTCGCCCGTTGGGACATTCCACCCGATGCCGAGCTCGAGCCCGAGAAGTGGGAGCGGCATCGCGCGACGCTCGATGCCCACCTTCCGTTTCGCGACCTGGTCTACCGAAGCAAGGATCGCAACGGATCTCCGATCTACGTGCGCACCAGCGGCAAGCCCTTGCACGACGCGAACGGCAACTTTCTCGGTTATCGTGGCGTCAGCAGCGACGTGACGGCGGCCATCCGCGCCGAGCAGGCCGAAGAAGCGCTGCGCAAGGCGCAAGCCGAACTAGCTCACGTGACGCGTGTCACGATGCTCGGCGAACTCACGGCCTCGATCGCCCACGAGATCAATCAGCCCTTGGCCGCCGTGATCTCCAATGCGGATGCCTGTATCGGATGGCTCGGCCGCGAACCAGCCCAACTGAATGCCGCACGCCGTTCCGTGGAATGGATCGTCGAGGACGCCAATCGCGCCAGCGAGGTGATCCGCCGGATCAGAACGCTTGCGAAGAAGACCGAGATCGAGATGGCTCCGGTCGACATGAACCAGCTCGTCAGGGAGACGGTGGCGCTCGTCCGCCGCGAGCTTGCCACCCATGCCGTGTCGGTACGAATGGAGCTGGCGTCCGCTCTACCCAGCGTTTGCGGCGACCGGATCCAGCTGCAGCAGGTGCTGATCAACCTGGTCATGAACGGGATTGAAGCCATGCACGCCAATGTGGACCGTCCGCGCGAGCTTGCGATCCGCTCCAGCCAGGCGAGCGAGCACGGCGAAGGCCGCATGCTCCTGATCGTGACAGACAGCGGGGTCGGCCTCGGCGACGGCGCGACGGAGCGCATCTTCACACCTTTCTTCACGACAAAGCCGAGCGGCCTGGGGATGGGACTGTCGATCTGCCGATCGATCATCGAGGCTCATGCGGGCCGGCTCTCGGCCTTCCCCAATGACGGAAGCGGAGCAACATTCCAGATTGCCCTGCCCTTGCCGATCGAGGACACGTCGTGACCGACCTTCCCAAGGTGGCGACGGTGCAGACGAGTTCCGACGATCCGATCGTCTTGATCGTCGACGACGATCCATCGATGCGCCGTGCGCTCACCAACCTCTTTCAATCCGTCGGCCTCAAGGTCGAGGCTTTCGGCTCCGCGGCGGAGATCATGGAAGCCAAGCCACCGGCGGTCCCCAGCTGCCTTGTGCTCGACATCCGCCTGCCGGGCTCAAGCGGCTTTGACCTGCAGTCGGACCTAGCGAAGGCGAACATTCACACGCCCATTATCTTCATCACCGGTCATGGTGATATTCCGATGACCGTCAGGGCCATGAAGAGCGGCGCCATCGATTTTCTGACCAAGCCGGTGCGCGACCAGGACATGCTGGATGCGGTTCAGGCCGCGATCGAACGGGATCGCAAGCGACGCAATGCCGAGGAGTCGGTCGCGGGAGTGCGGTCCCGATTCGAGGGTTTGAGCGCGCGCCAGCGCGACATCCTCGCCCTGGTGGCGTCCGGCCTGATGAACAAGCAAGTCGCTGCCGAGCTCGGATTGGCTGAGATTACCGTCAAGATCTACCGCGGGCAGATCATGCGGAAAATGGGCGCCAAGTCGTTGGCCGATCTCGTCAGAATGGTGGAGGCGCTCGGAATCTCACGCCCGGGCGGAAAGGTGCAAACCTAAGTATGCTTTTCAAGCTCGCTCCAAGGGCTCACTTTCGTCAAGTGCGGCACCGTGATCGGCGGCTCCCCGATCAGGAGCGATCATCTTGTCAATCCCCTCGGCCATTTCCGTCATCGACGATGATCGATCAGTCCGCCTTGCGACCAATAATCTGCTGACGTCGCGGGGATACACGGTCAACATCTTTCGCTCCGCTGACGAATTTCTTCAATCGGCCGAACTGAAGACGACGTCCTGCGTGATCGCGGATGTGCAGATGTCGTTGATGGGCGGCCTTGAGCTCTTGACGCACATGCGCAGCCTTGGTCACCACACGCCCTTCATTTTCATGACGGCTTTTCCCGACGATGCCGTGCGCGACCGCGCGCTGAAAGCGGGCGCTATCTGCTTTCTGGCGAAGCCGTTCTCCACGCCCGCTCTGCTTGAATGTCTGCGGATGGCCCTGTCCGGCTCCGATCAAACCGAGACGTGATACGCTGGCGCCGAGCCCTGGCGACACGGCGCTCACTCCACCTTGATGTTCGCCGCCTTGATCATTGGCCACCACTTCGCGATCTCCGCCTTCTGGCGGGCGCCCAGGGCCTCGGGCGTGAGCTGATCCTGGGGTGTCATCTCAAGCCCCTGACTTTCGAGCTGCTTCTTCACGCCGGGATCGTTCAGCGCTTCCACGGCAGCGGCATTGAGCTTGGCGACGATCGCCTTTGGCGTGCCCTTCGGCACCCACATGCCGGACCAGAGCGTCATGTTGAAGCCCTTCAGGCCCGCCTCCTCCGCCGTCGGGATGTCGGGCGCCGACGACAGGCGCCTGTCATCGGTGATGGCGTAGGCGCGAATGGTGCCGGCGCGGACCTGGTTGATGGAGTTCGAGGTCTGGTCGACGATGACGTCGATCTGGCCGGCAATGAGATCGTTCAGGGCGGGCGCGGTGCCGCGATACGGTACGTATTGCAGCTTGATGCCGCTGACGCTCTCGAAATAGACCCCGGCGATGTGGCTACCCGAGCCCGCGCCGGCGGTGCCGGCGGTCGGCGGCGACGGTCGCGACTTCAGCCAGTCCAGCAGCTCCTTCAGCGAGGTCGCGGGCACCGCGTTCTTGCTGACGACGATCATCGGATTGCTCGGCAGCAGCACCACCGGCTCCAGGTCCGCGACCAGGTCGTAATTGAGCTTGTAGACGGCGCCGTTGGCAACGTGGGTGCCGAGATGGCCGAACGAGATCGTGTAGCCGTCGGGGGCCGAATGCACGGCGCGGCCGACGCCGATCGAGCCGCCCGCGCCGGTGACGTTCTCGATCACCAGCGGCTGCCCAAGCGATGTCCGCATCCGCTCGGCAAGCACTCGCGCCATCGCATCCGACGGACCGCCGGCGGCGAAGGGAACGATGATGGTGATGGGACGCGAGGGATAGTCGTCGGCGCGCGCGGCGCCTGCAACAGCGAGAATAGCAATCAGCGCAGCCCAGGCGGCCTTCATTGTCTTCTCCCAGCAATGTCATTGTTGTTTTAGTCTCTTCCCGCGTACGGGAAGAGGGATCGTTCCTGAAGGGACGAAATGCCGCGCTAGAACTGCGAATAGTCGATCGGCTTGTGGCGATCGAGCGTGCGGGTGACCGGCGGCAGCGGGTATTTCAGGCCGGTGGCGCAGTTGAACAGCATCACGCGGTCGGACTTGCTGACGCGGCCGTCGGCGAGGCTGTCCTTGTAGGCGGCGTAGGTGGCAGCACCTTCGGGGCAGAGCAACAGCCCCTCCTCGCGCGCGACCTCGCTGAGCGCCGATGAGATCTTATCGTCGTCGACGGCAATGGCAAAACCGTTGCTCTGCCGCACCGCGCGCAAAATGAGAAAGTCGCCGATCGCCTGCGGCACGCGAATGCCTGACGCGATGGTGTGAGCGTCCTCCCAGCGCGTCGCATGCTCGGTGCCGGCCTCATAGGCGCGCACCATGGGGGCGCAGCCGGAGGCTTGCACCGCGACCATGCGCGGGCGCTTGCTGCCGATGAAGCCGATCTTCTCTAGTTCGTCGAACGCCTTCCACATGCCGATCAGGCCGGTGCCGCCGCCGGTCGGATAGAAGATCACGTCGGGCACGTCCCAGCCGAGCTGCTCGGCGAGTTCGAGCCCCATCGTCTTCTTGCCTTCGATGCGGTACGGCTCCTTCAAGGTCGAGGTGTCGAACCAGCCGACTTTCGCCTTGCCCTCGCCGACGATCTTGCCGCAATCGTCGATATAGCCGTTGACGCGGTAGACGGTGGCGCCCTGCAGCTCGATCTCGCTGACGTTCACCTCCGGCGTATCGGCCGGGCAGAAGATCGTGGTCTTGATGCCGCAGGAGGTCGCATAAGCCGCGAGCGCCGCGCCGGCATTGCCGTTGGTCGGCATCGCCATATGCTTGATGCCGAGCGCCTTGCCCATCGACACCGCCATCACGAGGCCGCGCGCCTTGAACGAGCCGGTCGGCAAGCGCCCCTCGTCCTTGACGATGATCTCGCCGCCGCCGAGTTTTGCACCGAGCTTGGGCAGCCGGATCAGCGGCGTCGTGACCTCGCCGAGCGAGACGATATCCTGACATTTACGCACCGGCAAAAGCTCGCGGTAGCGCCACATGTCGGCGGGGCGCTGGGCGAGCGCGTCTTTCGTCAGCGCCGTCTTCACACCGGCAAGGTCGTAGCGCACCAGCAGCGGCTTGCCGGCCTTGGAGAGGTTGTGGACCCGGTCGGCGGCGTAATGATCGCCCTCCATCGCGCATTCGAGATGGGTGACGAAGGTCGGGCGTTCGATGGTGAGGTTGTCGTTGTCTTGCATGGGGTGATTTCCTTCTTGTTTTGCAAACAGATCCCTCCGCTCGTCATTGCGAGCGCAGCGGAGCAATCCAGAGTCTTTCCGCGGAGGCAGTCTGGATTGCTTCGCTTCGCTCGCAATGACGGTGGTGGGCGGCGATGCGCGCCCGTCAAATATTCAGCACCCGTCCATACGCATCCAGCACGGCTTCCTTCATCATCTCCGACAGGGTCGGATGCGGGAACACCGTGTGCATCAGCTCCTCTTCCGTGGTCTCAAGGTTCATGGCGACGACGTAGCCCTGGATCAGCTCGGTGACCTCCGCGCCGATCATGTGGGCGCCAAGCAGCTGGCCGGTCTTCTTGTCGAAGATCACCTTGACCAAGCCCTGGTCCTCGCCGAGCGCGATGGCCTTGCCGTTGCCGACGAAGGGGAAGCGGCCGACGCGGATCTCGCGGCCGTTCTCCTTGGCCTTGGCTTCGGTGAGGCCGACGGAGGCCACCTGCGGCTGACAATAGGTGCAGCCCGGGATCAGGTTCTTGTCCATGGCGTGCGGATGCAGGCCCTTGATCGCCTCGACGCAAATCACGCCTTCATGTTCGGCCTTGTGAGCCAGCATCGGCGGCCCCGCGACATCGCCGATGGCATAGATGCCGGGGATGTTTGTCTTGCCGTAGCCGTCGATCACGATGACGCCGCGATCCGTTTTCACGCCGAGCTTCTCGAGTCCAAGGTTCTCGATGTTGCCGACGACGCCGACCGCCGAGATCACACGCTCGAACTCGGTCGTCACAGGCTTGCCCTTGCCGTCGTCAATGGTAGCGACGACGCTGTCGGCCTTCTTCTCGAGCTTGGTCACCTTGGTCGAGGACAGGATCTTGATGCCCTGCTTCTCGAAACGCTTGCGGGCCAGGCCGGCGATCTCGGCGTCCTCCACCGGCAGGATCTGCGGCAGCACTTCGACCACGGTGACGTCCGAGCCCATGGTGTGGAAGAAGGAGGCGAACTCGATGCCGATCGCGCCGGAGCCGACGACCAGCAGCGATTTCGGCATCCGCTCCGGCACCATCGCCTCGAAATAAGTCCAGATCAGCTTCTTGTCGGGTTCGAGGCCCGGCAGCACGCGCGGCCGCGCGCCGGTCGCGACGATAATGTGTTTGGCCTGATACGTTCCCTCGCCCAGCGCACCCTTGGGGCCCTCGACGTCCGACTTCTTCACGGTGACTTTGCCGGGCGCGTCGATCGAGGCCGCGCCCCAGATCACGCTGACCTTGTTCTTCTTCATCAGGAAGCCAACGCCATCGTTCAGCCGCTTCGAGACACCGCGCGAGCGCTGCACCACCGCCTTCGGGTCGAACGAGACGTTTTCGGCGGACAGGCCGTAATCCTTGGCGTGCTGCATGTAGTGGTAGATCTCGGCCGAGCGCAGCAGCGCCTTGGTCGGGATGCAGCCCCAGTTGAGGCAGATGCCGCCGAGATAGGATTTCTCGACGATCGCGACCTTGAAGCCGAGCTGGGCGGCGCGGATTGCGGTGACATAGCCGCCCGGACCGGAGCCGATGATGATGATGTCGAAGGATGTGTCGGCCATGGCGGCTCCCATTCAACTCAAGAGGCGCCGCGGGCGCGGCGCTTGATCAGAAAAGACCTCACCAGCCATTCGAGCATCGTCGCCAAAGCCATTACGGCCAAGGCGATCAGCACGACCGGCTGGGCGATGTTCCGTGCCAGTTGTTCACCGGCAAAGAACGCGGAGTAAAGAAGATCGAGCCCAATCGGGTTGAGCGCGACGACTGCTCCAAGCAGCAGCGACATCCATGGCCAGCGGGTACGGACATGCAACGGTGCCCCCTCTACCGCGCGTCAGACCATCATCATGACGGGATTTTCGATCAGCTGCTTGAAGGCGCCGATCAGTTCCGCGCCGAGCGCGCCGTCGATGGCGCGGTGATCGCAGGACAGGGTCACGCTCATCATGTTCGCGATCTCGATCTTGCCGCCCCGGACTACAGGCCGCTCCTCGCTGGTGCCGACCGCGAGGATGGTCGCATGCGGCGGATTGATCACGGCAGTGAAGTGGCTGATGCCGAACATGCCGAGGTTCGAGACGGCCGTCGTGCCGCCCTGGTACTCTTCGGGCTTCAGCTTGCGCGAGCGGGCGCGTGTCGCAAAATCCTTCATCTCGTTGGAGATGGTCGATAGCGTCTTGGTCTCCGCCTTGCGGATAATCGGCGTGATCAGGCCGCCGGGCATTGCCACCGCAACACCGACGTCCGAATGGTGGTGCTTGACCATGCCGGATTCGGTCCAGCTCACATTGCAATTCGGGATCTTCTGCAGCGCGACCGCCATCGCCTTGATGACGAAGTCGTTGACCGAGATCTTGTAGAGCGGCTTCTTCTCCTTGTCCTTGGGAGCAGCCGTATTGATCTCCTCGCGCGCGGCGAGCAGCTTGCCGATGTCGCAGTCGATCGTGAGATAGAAGTGCGGGACGTTCTGGATCGACGCGGTTAGACGCTGCGCAATCGTGCGGCGCATGCCGTCATGCGGGATGACCTCGTAGGAGCCGGGTTCGAACAGCGACAGGATCTGCTTGTCCGACATGGTCGGCGCGGTCGAGGGTGCGCCTGACGGCGTCGCCGCGGGAGCCTTCAGGCCTTTGCCGGACTTGGCCTGCTCGACGTCGCGTGCCACCACGCGGCCATGCGGGCCGGTGCCAGTCACCATCGCAACATCGACGCCGGCTTCCTTGGCGAGCCGGCGCGCCAGCGGCGAGGAGAACACGCGGCCGGCATGGCCGTTGCTCTGCGCAGCCGGTGCTGCGGCCTGCGGTGCAGGTGCTGCGGCGGGCGCCGGCGCGGCCTTGGGCGCAGCAGGCGCAGGAGCCGATGCAGCAGCAGGGGCTTCAGCAGCTTTCGGAGGCGCGGCGGAGGCACTGGGCTTGGCGGCACCTGCCGCCTTCACGTCCTCGCCCTCGCCGGCCAGCACCGCGATCACGTCGTTGACAGGCACGTCCTGCGTGCCCTCTGGCACGAGAATCCTGGCGATCGTGCCCTCGTCGATGGCCTCGACCTCCATGGTCGCCTTGTCGGTCTCGATCTCGGCGATGATGTCGCCGGATTTGACCTTGTCGCCTTCCTTCTTCAGCCACTTGGCGAGGTTGCCCTTCTCCATCGTCGGCGAAAGAGCGGGCATCAGGATGTTGATGGGCATGCTGACCTCAAGAAGAACTTTGCAAAAATCCGTCTCCGGACCGAAGACGAACAGACCAGGTTAGTTGCCGATGTCGCCCCGCCACAGGCGCTCATTGGCAGGGATGGAACGCCAATTCTTCATCATGGTGATGGAGCGGTCGTCGGCAAGGTCGATCCAGGAGATGCCGAACTTGTCGAGAATGTCCTTGGAGCCCTCGAAGGTGACGGACTCTCCAATAACCACAAGCTTGACCTTGAACAGTGAGAGCGCACCGGCACACATCGCGCATGGCGACAGCGTGGTGTACATGACGGTATCGTGGAACGAAATCGCACCCGCCTCGCGCAGGCAACTCATCTCGCCGTGCAGGATCGGGTTGTTCTCCTGCACCCGGTTGTTGTGGCCGCGGGCGATGACCTTGTTGTCGCGGGTCAGCACGGCGCCGATCGGCAGGCCGCCTTGCGCAATCGAGGCTTCCGCCTCGCGGATCGCCTCCAGCATGAAATCGAAATGATAGGATTCGATCGCCACGGTCAGTGCCCCTTCCCGCGCGGCGTCGTGGTGCCGGTGTCGGTGGGACGCTCGATCTCGGCCTGGAACATCTCGATGATCCGGTTCAGCGCGTCCTCCTCGGTGTATTCGCTCTCGCGCGCATAGGCGCGCGCGGCGTGACGGGCGAGATCGACGAGCAGCAGGCCCCACATGTCGGGCTCGTCGAAGGCCCGCTGGAACGCCATCGACAGCCCGCCGTCCAGCACGAACACGCGCAGGATCTCGACCGCGTCGTCGCGGACGAGGACGTCGGGTGGCAATGGCTGCTCCTTCGGACCCGCCATGGTCTACCTGTAGCAGACGGCTTTGGCGGCCTCGACCACTTCGGCAGCCGAAGGCAGCGCGAGCTTTTCCAGGTTCGCGGCATACGGCATCGGCACGTCCTTGCCGGAGACCCGGGTTACAGGCGCATCCAGATAGTCGAAGGCATGCTCCATGATCCGCGCGGCGATCTCGGCGCCGACACCGCTCTGGGCCCAGCCCTCTTCCACCGTGACGGCACGTCCCGTCTTTTTGACGGAGTTGACGATGGTGTCGGTGTCCATCGGACGCAGCGTGCGCAGGTCGATCACTTCGGCCTCGATGCCGTCCTTGGCGAGTTCGTCGGCGGCCTTCAGCGCGTAGCTCATGCCGTTCGACCACGAGATGATCGTGACATGGCTGCCGGAGCGCACGATGCGCGCCTTGCCGATCGGAATCACGAAATCGTCGAGCTTCGGCACCTCGCCAGTGTGGCCGTAGAGCATCTCGTTCTCGAGGAAGATCACCGGATTGGGATCGCGGATCGCAGCCTTGAGCAGGCCCTTGTAATCAGCGGCCGAGAACGGCGCGACGACCTTGAGGCCCGGGACGTTGGAATACCAGGACGAATAATCCTGGCTGTGCTGGGCGGCCACGCGGGAAGCGGCGCCGTTGGGCCCGCGGAATACGATGGAGCAGCCCATCTGGCCGCCGGACATATAGAGCGTCTTGGCCGCGGAGTTGATGATCTGGTCGATCGCCTGCATAGCGAAGTTGAAGGTCATGAACTCGACAATCGGCTTCAACCCGGTCATCGCGGCGCCGACGCCGATGCCGGCAAAGCCGTGCTCCGTGATTGGCGTGTCGATGACGCGCTTGGCGCCGAATTCCTGAAGCAGCCCTTGCGTCACCTTGTAGGCGCCTTGGTATTCGGCAACCTCTTCGCCCATCACGAAGACGTCGGCGTCGCGGCGCATCTCTTCGGCCATAGCATCGCGCAGGGCTTCGCGGATGGTCTGCGTCACCATCTCGGTGCCGGCGGGCACTTCCGGGTCGGGTTCTGCGACGGCCTGCGGCGCCGGCGCAGCCTTGGGAGCTGGAGCCTCGGTCTTCGCGGCGGCAGGGGCTACGGATTCGGCAGCCTTCTGCTGCTGGGCAGGCGCGGGCGCCTTGGCGAGATCGGCGGCACTTTCGCCATCGGCCAGAATTGTCGCGATCGGTGTGTTCACGGCCACGTCGGCGGTGCCCTCGGGGATCAGGATCTTGCCGAGCGTACCTTCATCGGTCGCCTCGACCTCCATGGTCGCCTTGTCGGTCTCGATCTCGGCGATGACGTCGCCGGACTTGATCGTCTCACCCTCCTTTTTCAGCCATTTGGAGAGGTTGCCCTTCTCCATCGTGGGCGACAACGCGGGCATCAGCACTTGAATTGGCATATCGGCTCCAAAAGAAAGCTTGCGCGCGTTCAGCGGTAAATATCGGTCCAGAGCTCGGCGGCATCCGGCTCGGGATCATGCTGGGCGAAATCGGCGGACGCGTTGACGATGTCGCGCACCTCGGCGTCGATCGCCTTCAGATCCTGCTCGCTGACCTTGGCGGCCAACAGGCGGTTGCGCACCTGCTCGATCGGATCCTGGTCGTGGCGGACTTTTTCGACCTCCTCGCGCGTTCTGTACTTTGCGGGATCGGACATCGAGTGGCCGCGATAACGGTAGGTCTGCATCTCCAGGATGAAGGGTCCCTTGCCGGCGCGGCACCAGGCCGCCGCCTCGTCGCCGGCGGCCTTCACGGCGCGGACGTCCATGCCGTCGACCTGCCGGCCGGGAATGTTGAAGGAGGCGCCGCGCTTGGAGAAATCCTGCTGCGCCGAGGCGCGCGAGACCGAAGTGCCCATGGCGTAGCGGTTGTTCTCGATGACGTAGATCACCGGCAGCTTCCAGAGCTCCGCCATGTTGAAGCTCTCATAGACCTGGCCCTGGTTGGCCGCGCCGTCGCCGAAATAGGTGACGCTGACATTGTCGTTGTCGCGATAGTGATTGGCGAAAGCGAGCCCGGTGCCGAGCGAGACCTGTGCGCCGACGATGCCGTGGCCGCCGTAAAAGTGCTTCTCCTTGCTGAACATATGCATGGAGCCGCCCTTGCCCTTGGAATAGCCGCCGCGACGGCCGGTGAGCTCGGCCATGACGCCTTTGGCCTCCATGCCGGTGGCGAGCATATGGCCGTGATCGCGATAGCCGGTGATGACCTGATCGCCCGGCTTCAGGGCCATCTGCATCCCGACCACCACGGCCTCCTGGCCGATATAAAGGTGGCAGAAGCCGCCGATCGCGCCCATACCGTAGAGCTGGCCGGCCTTTTCCTCGAACCGCCGGATCAGGAGCATGTCGCGGAGCGCCTTGAGCTCCTGCTCTCTGGTGAATTCCGGGGGCGAACCGCCGTCGGTCTTGTCCTGTGCAGTACTCGCGGCGGCTTTCTTGGGTGCGGCCATGGGAATTCCGGGTCAGAGAAAACTTCAGCCCTGTCTAACCCAAGTCAAACGCCCTTGGAAAGCACCGCGGCGGCATGGCACGCCTTTCATTATGCCGCACTGCAACGCGATCGTAATATTGCAAAATCTTTGACGCGGATCGGGCAACATTTAGCTCCCCGACTCCCGCATCGTGTGTGGAATACCGATCGCAGACCCGCTCACGTCAGCCGCAGGAAGCAACGGGCTGCTTGCATATCGCAATCGCGCTGGCTCGATGGAGTCAGCGGCAGACCGCAAACCCCGCAAATGGCGCTTGTGCCGCTCGCGTGTCAGTTCGCCGGGATCGTCCGGACGAGATCGCGCGGATTGACGTAGTCGAGCTGGAAGCGCGCCCGCTCGTCCAGCATGTCGGGGTCGATCTTCGCGGAGCGCAGCAGCGAAACGCGCTGCTCGCTCCTGGCGCGCTCGCGCTTGAGCTGCGCCAGTTCGCTGGTCAGCGCCACGATCTCCTGGTCGAGCTCCTGGCGGGCGTTGAGGCCGTATTTGCCGGTATAGGCGTTGACGCCGAAATAGCCGACGATGGCGGCCGCCATCGCATAGAGGGCAAGACCGGTCAGGATCGATTTCAGGCGCGCGCGGGAGACCATCCTGGGAAGATGGGACAGGTTGGTTAAGGGCGTGCTAATTGCCCGCCCGCTTGGCGTTCCAATGCCTGGCTCAGCCGTCATGCCCGGCCTTGTGCCGGGCATCCACGTTCTTCGTCAATTTGGCAAAGACGTGGATGGCCGGGACATCTAGCGCGAAGACGCGCTTCGCGTTTTTGCCCGGCCATGACGGAGACCCGGGGTTCGCGGCCTCAGCCGTGATGCTTCGCGACGTGCACCGCAAACGCGTCGATATAGGCCTGGAGCACCGGCTTCAAGGACTCCTTGGTCAGGTTGCCGTCGGCATCGAACGCGTCGCCCACCCCGTTCAGATAGGCCTCCGGCTGCTGCATGATCGGGCCGGAAATGCCCGGCAGGATGTTCTGGAGCGTCTTGGCGGCACTGACGCCGCCGAGCGGGCCCGGCGAGTTCGCGATGATGCCCACCGGCTTGTCGTTGAACGAGCTCTTGCCATAGGGCCGCGAGGCGACGTCGATGGCGTTCTTCAGCACCCCCGGGATCGCGCGATTGTATTCCGGCGTGACGAAGATGACGCCGTCCGATTTCTGGATTTTTTCGCGGAAAGACAGCCAATCCGCCGGCGGCGCTCCCTCGAGGTCCTGGTTGAAGAACGAGATGCCGGCCGGCGTGATGACCTCGAGCTTGAGCGAGGCCGGCGCGAGCTTGGCGAGCGCATTGGCGATCTTGAGCGAAAAGCTGTCCTTGCGCAGGCTGCCGGCGATCGTGACGATATTGTAGGCCATGGAGTGTCCTCGAAATCTTCAGCGGGAGTGCCGGGTCGGCACTTAAGCGATCTCGACCGATAGATGCAAGTGCATGGACCGGTCGGATTTGGAAACGCTGGGTTTCTGAACGGTTGCCCAAACAATCAGGCCGCCAAGTGGCGGCCCGATCCCTGGTACAAATCTGCAAATCGGCTCAGATCGTCGGATTCCACGCCGACGGGATCAGGCGATATTTGGCGCCGTCCTTCTCGACATGGCCGACCGAGGGGAAGGTGAAGTGGAAGCCGATCACGGTCGCCTTCTCGGCCGCCGCCATGTCGTAGAATTTGTGGCGGGTTTCCTGCGCCAGCGCTGCATCGGTGTCGAACACCACATGCCAGTCCGGATTGCGCAGGAAGAACTCCGGGATGTTGGTGACGTCGGACTGGATCAGCACCTTGGAATCGCCTGAGGCGACCGCGAACGAGGTGTGCCCCGGGGTGTGACCGGGCGTCGCGATCGAGGTGATGCCCGGTGCGACCTCCTTGCCCCACTCGTACTTCGTCACCTTGGATTCGAGGCCGGCAAAGGTCTTCTTCACGTTGGCGAAGTAGTTCTTCATCATCGCGTTGGACTCGGCCTTGGCGGCGTTGTCCTCGCTGGTCCAGAACTCCCAGTCCTTGCCTGGCACCATGATCTCCGCATTGGGGAAGGCAAGCGCGCCGTCGGCGAGACGAATGCCGTTGGTGTGGTCGGGATGCAGATGCGAGAGCAGCACGACGTCGATGCTCTTGGGGTCGACACCGGCGGCCTGGAGGTTCTGCAGCGTGCGGCCGACCGCGCCCTTGCTGGGCTCGAGATTGGCGACACCGTTGCCGGTATCGATCAGCACGAGCTTGGAGCCGGTGTTGATGAGCTGCGGGTTGAACGGCACCGTGACCATGCCCTTCGGCATGTAGGCCGCCTCGCCAGCGGCCAGCGCTTCCTCCTTCGGCGCGTTGACGACGAACTTGTCCGGCATCGGGAAAGTGCGCGCACCGTCATTGATGGAGGTGCACTCGTAGCTGCCGACCTTGTAGCGGTAGAAGCCCGGCGCCTGCGTGCCGGCTTGCGGTACTGAGGCATTGGCGGCGGTCGGCCCAAAGCCGGTCACGGCAGCCGCACCGAAGGTGGCGGCGCCTGCAAGCAAATGGCGGCGATTAAGATCGGTCATGAGGTCCCCTTCTGAGCGCCCCGCGGTTTTCCCGCGTGCAAATGGCGGCGGAATAATCCCCGGCTTCGCTCAGAAGGCAAGACCTTCTTTCGGTGACGTGCCGTCGCACGTCCCGATTATTTGTTCGGGTTGATGAGGAATTTTTCGCCAGTGGCGCGTTTGGCGTACACCGCGATGTTGGCGGGATCGAGCGCCTCGGAAAGCGACACCACCTTGGTGTAGTGGCTGGCAAACGTGGTCTTCAGTTCGTCGACGACGCGCTGGCGCAGCCTGGCCCCGTCCGCCTGCCCGATCTTCATCAGGAACGGAAACAGCAGCCAGCCGCCGACGCCCCAAGCCATGCCGAAGCCGCGCGGCAGCTCAATCGGGCGGACATCGAGCGCGCCATAGACATAGACCTGCTTGTGCACGTTGGAGCCGTAGCGGCTGTATTCCTTCGCGGTCTTGTTGATCGCGACTTCCATGCAGTTGAGGATGTCGCCGGCGAGCTTCCCGCCGCCGATGGCGTCGAAGGCGATGGTGGCGCCGGTCTCGACCAGCGCATTGGTGAGATCGCCGAGGAAGCTCGGTGCGGTGGAATCGACGACATATTTGGCGCCGATCTTGTGCAGGATGTCGGCCTGCTCCTTGCTGCGCACAATGTTGACCAGCGGGATGCCGTCCTTGATGCAGATCTTGTTCAGCATCTGCCCGAGATTGGATGCGGCCGCAGTGTGCACCAGCGCCTTGTGACCCTCGCGCCGCATGGTCTCGGTCATGCCGAGCGCGGTCAGCGGATTGACGAAGCAGGAGGCTCCTTCGGCCGGCGTGGTGCCTTCCGGCAACGGCAGGCACTCGCGCACTTTCAACGTGCGATACTGCGTGTACATCGCGCCGCCGATCATGGCGACGGTCTTGCCCATCAGCGCCTTCGCGGCATCCGAGGAGCCGGTCCTGATCACGACTCCCGCGCCTTCGTTACCGACCGGCATGGATTCGTCGAGCCGGCCTGCCATCGCCCGCATCGCGCCTTCCGGCACTTTCGCGGTGATGACGGGAGCTTCTTTGGTGCCCGAAGCCTTTGCCGTGCTCATGTCGGCCGCGCCGATCAAGAGCCCGAGGTCGGACGGGTTGATCGGCGCGGCCTCGACGCGGACGACAACCTCGTCCGCGGCGGGTTCGGGGGTCGGCACGTCGAGCAGCGAGATTTCGAGCTCACCGCTCTTCTTGATCAGCGAACGCAGTTGCAGGCCGTTCTTGCCGTCGCTCATGTCGATCCTCCCCTGTTCTTGTCCGACCGCTGGCTTATGCCAGCGCCTTCAGTGCCGCCTTGCCGCCGTAGAGCGCCTGCTTGCCGAGCTGCTGCTCGATGCGCAGGAGCTGGTTGTATTTGGCGGTGCGATCGGAGCGCGCAAGGGAGCCGGTCTTGATCTGACCGCAATTGGTGGCGACCGCGAGGTCGGCGATGGTAGAATCCTCGGTCTCGCCGGAGCGGTGCGACATCACCGAGGTGTAGCCGGCCTTGTGCGCCATCTCGACGGCGGCGAGCGTCTCGGTCAGCGTGCCGATCTGGTTGACCTTGATCAGGATCGAATTGGCCCGTCCGGCCTTGATGCCTTCGGCGAGGCGCTTGACGTTGGTGACGAAGAGATCGTCACCGACGAGCTGGCACTTCTTGCCGACGAGGTCGGTCAGCTCCTTCCAGCCGTCCATGTCGTCTTCCGACATGCCGTCCTCGATGGTCACGATCGGATAGCGCGAGACGAGATCAGCAAGGTACTTGGCCTGCTCGGAGATCGAGCGGGTCTTGCCCTCGCCCTCGTAGACGTATTTGCCGTCCTTGAAGAACTCGGTCGAGGCGCAGTCGAGGCCAATGACGATGTCGGAGCCCGCCTTGTAGCCGGCCTTGCCGATCGCGTTCATGACGAATTCGAGCGCGGCGTCCGCCGACGGCAGGTTCGGGGCAAAGCCGCCCTCATCGCCGACATTGGTGTTGTGGCCGGCCTTCTTCAATTCGGACTTCAGGGTGTGGAAGACCTCCGCGCCATAGCGCAAGCCCTCGGCAAAGGAGGACGCGCCAACCGGTAGGATCATGAACTCCTGGAAGTCGATCGGATTGTCGGCGTGCATGCCGCCATTGATGATGTTCATCATCGGCACCGGCAGCAGCCGCGCCGAGGTGCCGCCAACGTAACGATAGAGCGGCATGTCGAGCGAGTTCGCGGCCGCCTTGGCGCAGGCGAGCGACACGCCGAGGATGGCGTTGGCGCCCAGCCGGCTCTTGTTCGGCGTACCGTCGAGGTCGATCATGATCTGGTCGAGCTGGGCCTGCTGCTCGACATCGAGGCCGCTCAGGGCCTCGAAGATTTCGCCGTTGACGGCGCCGACCGCCTTGGTGACGCCCTTGCCGAGATAGCGAGTCTTGTCACCGTCGCGTAGTTCCACCGCCTCATGGGCGCCGGTGGAGGCGCCGGACGGCACGGCAGCACGGCCAAGCGCGCCATCTTCCAGCACGACGTCGACCTCGACGGTGGGATTGCCACGGCTATCGAGAATTTCGCGGCCGATGATGTCGATGATGGCGGTCATGATGTGCACTTCCGTTCGTTAGGGCTGATCGGTGCCGCGGGTCTTACACGGACCGCAAGCAAATGTGAACGCTTGGAGGGTGGGCTTCGACTGACGCGTGAAGCGGCTCGGACTAAGGTTGACCGCATCTGGTCTGCCGCAAAACCTCAATCTGAAACGGTCGGGGTAACGCCATGAATCGCCGCCAGTTTCTTGCCTCGAGCATCGCCCTCCTCGCGACGCGCCCGAGTTTTGCGCAGGAAGGCCCGTTCCGGACAAAATACTATCCCATTAGCTCCGGCATCGGTCTGCACGACCTCGCTCCCGCTCCCGATGGCACGGTCTGGTTTACGGCCCAGGGCAAGGGCCTGCTCGGCAGGCTCGATCCGAAGGATGGCAGCCATAAGACGGTCAGCCTCGGCCAGGGCGCCGCCCCGCACGGCGTGACCATCGGCCCCGACGGCGCGCCCTGGATCACCGAGGGCGGCCAGAATGCGATCGCCCGCGTCGATCCTTCCGACCTCAAGGTCACCCTGTTCCGCCTGCCCGAGAAGTTCGCCTACGCCAATCTCAACACCGGCGTGTTCGACAAGGACGGCACCTATTGGTTCACCGGCCAGTCCGGCTATTACGGCCGCCTCAAGCCGAACGCGGGCGGGATGGACGTGTTCAGGGCGCCCAAGGGCGTCGGCCCCTACGGAATCACCGTCACGCCCAAGGGCGACGTCTGGTATGCCTCGCTTGCCGGCAGCTATATTGCCAGGATCGATCCGGCGACGGGCAGCGCCAGTGTGGTCGAGCCGCCGACGCCGAGCCAAGGTTCGCGACGGGTTTGGTCGGATTCGAAAAGCCGGATCTGGGTCAGCGAGTGGAACAGTGGCCACGTCTCGGTGCACGATCCCGCGGAAGCCTCCTGGAAGACCTGGAAGCTGCCCGGCGAGCGTCCCCGCACCTACGCGGTCTATGTCGATGACAAGGACAAAGTCTGGCTGACCGATTTCTCCGCCAACGCCATCGTCCGCTTCGATCCCGCCACCGAGCGCTTCAACGTGTTCGCCAGCGACAAGGCTAACGCCAATGTGCGCCAGCTCGACGGGAGGCCGGGCGTGCTCTGGGGCTGCGAATCCGGCAACGACCGGATCGTCATGATCCAGACGGTCGCCGCCGGTTGACGACAGCGGCATTTGCGTCCATCCCGGCACGCGGAACAGGATGTGACGACAATGGCGAAGAAATCCCTTCAGCTGGGCCGCGCGGTCGAATGGCCGCACACACCGGAAGAAGCGCAGCTCGACCGCGTGCCGAACCCGCAAAAGGGCACGGACTATCTGGTACGCTTCACCGTGCCGGAATTCACCTCGCTCTGCCCGGTCACGGGACAACCGGATTTCGCACATCTGATGATCGACTACGCCCCCGGCCAATGGTTGCTGGAGTCGAAGTCGCTCAAGCTCTACATCGCGAGCTTCCGCAATCACGGCGCCTTCCACGAGGACTGCACCGTGATGATCGGCAAGCGCATCGCGAGCGAGATCAAGCCGAAGTTCCTGCGCATCGGGGGCTATTGGTATCCGCGCGGCGGCATTCCAATCGACGTGTTCTGGCAGACGGGCCGCGCGCCGAAGGGATTGTGGGTGCCCGAGCAGGGCGTCGCGCCCTATCGCGGCCGGGGCTGAGCTTGAAGAGACCGTTTCTGACTCACCGCGTTCGGTCTCGACCGCGAAGATTTGCTCGCTCGGGGGACGAGGTATAGCGGCTAACAACCATGCCGCTCGAATAAGCCTTGGCCTCGAGTAATTTTAGCTTCCTGAACCCCGACGCCGCGAAGATCCTGACGCCGTCACCCAATACCGCCGGGTTGACGTAGAATTGAAACTCGTCAACGAGACCTTGTTCGATCAGCGCCGCGGCAAACCCCGCGCCACCGAACACGCCAATGTCGCGCCCTCGTTGGCTCTTTAAGGCGCCGACCACCTCGTGCAAATCTCCGCTGACAAGCGTGGTTCGTTCCCACGCCGGCTCCGTTGGCTTATTCGTCGGAACCATTTTGCTCATTTCTGTGATACGCTTAGCGAACGCGTAGAATGGCTCAGTTGGGTAGCGGTTCGCTGCGTTCTCCCAATGCCGTAGATACCCTTCATTCAGCATCTTCCGACTGAGAAGAATCGTGTCGATGCGCTCGAAGTGAGCATTGAAATCGCGCTTCAGTTCATCATCCCAAAAGTTGTTGTCACCCCAACCCCATAGCTGCCAATTTACCGTTCCGTAGGAGCCGACAAAGCCATCGGCTGACACCTGCATCTGAAGGATAAGTTTTCGCATCGGTCTATTCTCTCGAATCATGCAAGGATCGAAGCTGCGAACGATTCAGCAGCCCATTGTTTGAAGGTCGTTCGAGTTGTGTTTTCTGAAGTTGGCGTGTCGAGTGCCCATCGCTCTTGGCGATTGAAGCTCGCTGGAGTTTCGATCAACGCTTCCGTGAAGCTGGCTGATATCCTGTTTGCGATCATGCTGCTGCGGGCGTCATCGAGCGGGACAGATCGATAAGTCACGTCTTTGCGCAGTTTCCTGCCCAGGAGCTCTGTCACCTTCTGAAATATGTAAAAGCCGCCGCTTGCAACCTGATGGATATCTGCGGGCATTTTCCACCACTCCTCCAGCATTGAGACTTTGTGATTGGTTTACATTTGGAAGCATTGACGCCAGCCTCGAATGATGTCAATAGTAAATCGATTTACAAAGGGAACTACGGATGTCGGGAAGACAGCGATCAGGTTGCCCAATCAGTCTGTCGCTGGAGTTGCTCGGCGATCGCTGGACGCTGCTGATTGTGCGTGACATCGTTTTCGCGGGGAAACAGCACTTCCGGGAATTTCTGCAGTCCGATGAAACGATATCATCGCGGACGCTTGCGGAGCGGCTTCAAACGCTGCAAGAAGGCGGCGTCCTTACCCGTCATGACGACCCCACGCATAAACTGAAGGCGATTTATCGCCTTACGGAGGCGGGCATTGATCTGCTGCCTGTCCTCGCCGAGCTTGGCTTATGGGGCAGCAAATATCGTAATGCTGATCCGGATCTTGGTGCGATTGCCGAGAGACTATCGGCGGGGGGCCCCAAGATGCTTTCCCAGATGAAGCAAAAACTGAGGAAAGGAGGTTCTAAATGACGATACGCCGCGTCAGGCGCTAGACATCTTTTAGGCGACTGCATCCGATGGCGCCCGCTGTTTCAACAGCCGCGCACAGGCGAAGCCCAGCGCGACCATGATCGCGGCGCTCGCGAACAGGGTCGGCATCTTGCCGCCATGCTGGAGGCCAAGTCCATAGGCGAGCGGCCCCACCGTCTGCCCCATGAAGAAGAAGAACGAATGCAGCGACAACGCGGTTGCGCGCGCCTCGACCGAGAGTTCGCTGGCAAACATCTGAAGGCAGCCATGGGCGATGTAGAAGCCCCATCCCATCACGATGAGATTGAACGCCTGCACTTCCCAGCGCAGGCCGAAGCCGACGGCAACGAGCTGCGAAGCCACCAGCGTCATGCCCGCGATCATCATTCCCTTCATGCCCAGCCATGGCAGCAGGCGCGACACCGTCAGCGTGTAGAACAAGCCGCCGACCGCAAAGCCCGCGATGACGATGCCCGCGATCGAGAGCGAGGTCTGACCGAGCTCGAACAGGAACGAAGCGATGTAGGGAAACAGGCCGAGCACGCAGCAGCCTTCGATGAACACCGCCGCATAACAGACATAGGCGTTCGGGTTGGTGAAGATGGTGCGATAGCCCGCCTTCAGCGCCGACAGGCTCGTCTTCGGCGGATGCTTGACCTTGGCGCCACGAAAACCGGCGGCGACCGCGATCGAGGCAACGATCACCAGCGCGCCGAGCACCGCCAGCACGCCGCGCCAGCCGAGGAAATCGCCGATCAGGCCGGAGGCCGAGGCGCCGAGGAGATTGCCCGTCATCGCGCCGGCGAGCGTGCGGCTGATCGCGACCTGGCGCTTCTCCGGACCGACGAGATCGCTGGTCAGGCTGAGCGCCACCGGAAACACGCCGCCGGAGCCGATACCGGCGAGGATACGGGTCGCGAACAGAACCGAGAATGAGCTCGAGAGCGCCCCCAGGATGTTGGCAAGGCCGAGCAGCGCGAGGCAGCCGATCATCAGCCGCGTCTTGCCGAACAGATCGGCGGCGGCGCCGACGATCGGCTGGATGATCGAGAAGGTGAAGGCGAACACCGCGGCAAAACCGGCAGCGGTCGCGATGCTGACGCCAAAGTCCTCCGCGACGTGCGGCAGCACCGGATCGAGCGCGCGCGCGGAGAGCGCCGCGGCGAAGCTTGCACCGGAGATGACGTAAAGCGCGGCCGGCAGGCCGTGATCGTGCGCCCGCGCCTCGCCTTGCTGCATCAGCGCGGGTCGGCTTTGGTCGAATCCTTGGCGAGCGCGTCGAACGCCATCAGCCTTCGGATCAGCCCTTCGAACTCGCGCAGCGGCACCATGTTGGGTCCGTCGGACGGCGCGCTGTCAGGATCGGGATGGGTCTCGATGAAGATACCGGCAACACCGACGGCGACGGCTGCGCGTGCGAGCACCGGCACGAATTCGCGCTCGCCTCCGGAAGACGTCCCCTTCCCGCCCGGCTGTTGCACCGAATGAGTCGCGTCGAAGATCACGGGGGCGCCGGTGGTGCGCGCCAGGATCGGCAGCGCGCGCATGTCGGAGACCAGGGTGTTGTAGCCGAAGGACGCGCCGCGTTCGGTGACGAGCACGTTGGGATTGTTCGCGCTCGTGATCTTGGACACGACGTTGGCCATGTCCCAGGGCGCAAGAAACTGACCCTTCTTGACGTTGACGACCTTGCCGGTTGCGGCCGCCGCCAGCAGCAGATCGGTCTGGCGACATAGGAAGGCGGGAATCTGCAACACGTCCACCGCCTGCGCCACCTCGGCACACTGCCCGGCGTCATGCACGTCGGTCAGGACCGGCAGGCCGAGCGACGATCGGATTTCGGCGAAGATCGGCAGCGATTGTGCAAGTCCGAGGCCACGCGCGGCCGACGCGCTGGTGCGATTGGCCTTGTCGAATGAGGTCTTGTAGACGAGGCCGATCTGCAGCCGCGCGGCGATCTCCTTCAGCGCGGAGGCCACCTCCAGCGCATGCTGGCGGCTTTCGAGCTGACACGGCCCGGCAATGATCGAGATCGGCAGATCATTGCCGAATTTGACCTTGCCAATGGTGACGACCGGCGCCGCTGACGTCGAAGAGCTCAAGGCAAATCCCTCGTTCCGGCGCGACCATAGCCGCGATGAAGGGCGGATCAACCCCATTCGGCCTGGGCTCCCAGAATATCAGGGTTGCGCCCAGGCTCTCCGCGACGCCCTCGCGCCGGCCGCCTCTACTTCACCGCCGAGAAGGCGGTCGGCGCCAGGATCTGGCTGACGATGTTGCCGACGATCTGGCCGTCCGCCTCGCTCTCGGCGCGCCCCTTCATCCAGTCCGGATCGGTCATGAAGGCGGCCCACTTCTTCTCGCGCTCGGCGAGCGACTCCCAGGCCAGGAAATAGGTCAGCTCCTGGTTGGATTCACCGATCAGCGTCGTGAAAAATCCGGCCTGCCTGATGCCGTGCTTTTCCCACACCTTCAGGGTGACGGTCTCGAACCGCTTGAGCAGTGCCGGCAGGCGGCCGGGCACGCAGCGATAGATGCGCATTTCGTAGATCATTCGTATTCCTCCCTGATCAGGTCCGGCGGTTATAACGGCCGGCCCCGACGGTGTCTTGAGGCCCGCTCAGCCGCCCCGGTAGCGTTCCGTGCATGGCTAGAGCCCGCTCAAGCCGCTTCATCGAGAGCGGGTTCCCGCAATGCTGCCGCAATGATACGGCCGCTAGAATGGCGCGATTGAGGTTGAGGTGCGGATCATGCGGATTTTGCTCGTCGAGGACGAGGCCGAAATGGCCGACGCGCTGGCGTCGGCGCTGAAGCGCTACGACATGGTCGTGGACCACGCCCCCACGCTTGCCGAGGCGGAAGAGGCCATTTCTGCCGACGTCCACGCCGCCGTCCTGCTCGATCGCCAGCTTCCCGATGGCGACGGTCTCACCCTGATCCCGAAACTGCGGGCGCGCGCCGACGGCGTGCCGATCATCGTGTTGACGGCGCGCGGCGAACTCGCCGACCGGGTCGCCGGCCTCGACTGCGGGGCGGATGATTATCTGTCAAAGCCGTTCGCGGTGGAGGAATTGCTGGCGCGACTGCGCGCCGTGCTGCGCCGGCCCGCCGGGCTGCATCCCGACATCATGCACGCCGGCCGCCTCGCCTTCGATTTCGGCCATCGCGAGGCAAGCATCGACGGGGCTCCGCTCGAGCTGCCGCGGCGCGAGCTCCTCGTGCTGGAAGCCCTGGTCCGCCGCATGGGCCGGACCGTGCTGCGCTCCGCGCTGGAAGAAGCCGTCTACAGTTTCGACGACGAGATCCAGTCGAATGCGCTCGATACGCACGTGTCGCGCCTGCGCCGCAAACTCTCGGAAGCCGATGCGCGCGTGGAGATCCACGGCATCCGCGGCGTCGGCTATCTCTTGAAGAAGCTGCCATGAGCAAGCACCACGAACCCTATTGCCTGCGCTCGCGGCTGAGCTGGCGCCTGCTGTCGCTCCAGGCGGTGCTGCTCACGGCGCTCGTTGCCGTCGTCGTCGGGGCATTGAGCGCGTCGGGATTCGTGATCGCCGGGCGCGACGAAGATCGCGTGATCGATATCGTCCAGCGCGCGCTCGGACGCGACGCGCAAGGCGACCTGGTCCTGCGGCCGACGACCGAGCTGAAACAATTGCGCAGCGAGACCCCCGATCTCTGGTTCCTGGTCCGCGACAGGCAGGGACATTCGCTCAGCGAAGGCGCCGTGCCGGCCGAATTCGCCGCCATCGGCAGCGGCCTCGACCAGATCAGCCAGGCCCGGCTCGGCTGGCAGCTGTTCGAGGACGATCCGCGCAAGCCCCCGGCGCGGCTGAAGCGGGTCGATACCGACGCCGGCAATGTGCAAATCATCACGGCGACGCAAGGCAAGCTCACGGGCGCCAAGGCGTTGATCATGACATCGCTTGCACTGCTCGGCATCGCCCTGCCTGGCCTGCTCCTCATGGGAACGGCGACGTTCATCGCCACGCCGATGATCGTGCGGCGCGCCTTCGAGGCGCTCGATGCGACGGCGGACCAGGCGCGGCACATCGACATCCATCAACGCGGCACGCGGCTGTCGCTGGACCGGATTCCGCTGGAAGTCGTGCCGCTCGTGACCGCGGTCAACGACGCGCTGGCGCGGCTAGACCAGGGCTATGCCCGCCACAAGCGCTTCGTCGCCGATGCCGCACACGAGTTGCGCACACCGATCGCGATCCTGAACACGCGGCTGGAGTCGCTTCCAGCGGGGCCGGACAAGACCCGGTTGCTGGAGGATTCCGCGCGCCTGGCAACGCTTGCCGAGCAGCTGCTGGACATTCAAAGGCTCGACCGCTGCGGCCATCCCTTCACGCGCGTCGACCTCGTCGCAATCGCGCAAAGCGCGGCCGCAGATCTTGCGCCGCTGGCCATTGCCGCCGGCTACGAGTTGGCGCTCGACGCCCCCTCCACGCCGGTCGAAACGATCGGCGATGCGGCGGCGCTGGAGCGCGCGCTGACCAACCTTGTGCAGAATGCGATCCAGCACGGCCCGCGCCGCGGCACCATAGGCATTCGTGTCAGCAGGCCCGCGAGCATCGAGGTCACGGACGAAGGCGCCGGCATTCCGGCCGATCAGCGCGAACAGATATTCGAACCGTTCTACCGGCTGACACCGCTCGATCGCGGTGCCGGCCTCGGTCTCAACATGGTGCGCGAGATCGTGCTCCTGCATGGCGGCCACATCTCGGTCGCGGACACAGCGATCGGCGGCGCGTGCTTCAGGATGTCACTGCCGCCCGTCCGGGAGAATTGACGCAATCGACAGGCGGCACGCAATGCTGTCGCAATGCACTCAAGCGATTGTTCGGCCGCCTCACCTCTGACCTGCGAGGCGCAACCAAGATGCCGGAGTGCGCATGCCCAACGATTTCCTCTCGTTCTTCCTGTCATGGATGTCAGCCCCGCGCCGCGTCGGCGCGATCGCGCCGTCAGGCGCGGCGCTGGCCGATCTCATCACCCGCGAGATCACCGCATCGACCGGCCCTGTTCTCGAGCTCGGCCCCGGCACCGGCGCGTTCACCTACAAGCTGCTCAAACGCGGCGTGCGCCAGCAGGACCTCACGCTGATCGAATACGGCTCCGACTTCATGAAGGTGCTCCAGATGCGTTTTCCGAACGCGCGCGTCTTGTGGATGGATGCAGGGCGGCTCGCAACGGAGCGCCTCTATGACGGCGCGCCCGTCGGCGCGGTCGTGAGCGGCCTGCCGCTGCTCAACATGTCGACGCGCAAGGTGGTCTCGATCGTCGGTGGCGCGTTCAGTCATGTCCGCCCCGGCGGCGCCTTCTACCAGTTCACCTACGACATGAGTTGTCCGATCCCGCGGCCCGTGCTCGACCGGCTGGGCTTGCGCGCAAAGCTGGTGGATCGTGCCCTGCTGAACGTGCCGCCGGCCGCCGTCTACAAGCTGACGCGACGGCCGCAGATGAAGCTCGTCACGGGATCGCTTGCGCCTGATACGTCAATGCCGGCCGCGCCGGAGCCGATGCATCTTGCAGGTGACTGCACCGCCACGCGCTGAGCGATTACACCAGGCGGCTCTGAACCATTGCCGCGCGAATGAACGACGCGAACAGCGGATGCGGCTCGAACGGTCGCGACTTCAGTTCCGGATGGAACTGGACGCCGATGAACCAGGGGTGATCCTCGTACTCGACGATCTCCGGCAGCACGCCGTCGGGCGACAGGCCCGAGAATTTCAGCCCGTGCTGCTCGAGGCGATCCTTATAGGCGGTGTTGACCTCGTAGCGATGGCGGTGGCGCTCGGAAATCTCGGTCGCGCCGCCATAGACTTCCGAAACGCGGCTGCCGCGATTGAGCGCCGCGGGATAGGCGCCCAAGCGCATCGTGCCGCCGAGATCGCCGGCGTTGGTGCGCTTCTCGAGCTCGTTGCCGCGCAGCCATTCCGTCATCAGGCCGACCAGGGGCTCCTTGGTCGGGCCGAACTCGGTGGAGTTGGCCTCCTCGATCCCGACGAGATTCCGAGCTGCCTCGATCACCGCCATCTGCATGCCGAAGCAGATGCCGAAATACGGCACGTCGCGCTCGCGCGCGAACTGCGCCGCGCGGATCTTGCCTTCGGCGCCGCGCTGGCCGAAGCCGCCGGGCACCAGAATGCCGTTGACGTGCTCGAGGAACGGCGCGGGATCTTCCTTCTCGAAGATCTCGCTTTCGATCCAGTCGAGATTGACCTTCACCTTGTTGGCGATGCCGCCATGGGAGAGCGCCTCGATCAGCGACTTATACGCATCCTTCATGCCGGTATACTTACCAACGATGGCGATGGTGACGTTGCCCTCGGGATTGCGGATGCGCTCGTTGATCTGCTGCCAGCTCCGCAGCTCCGGCGGAATCCGCGAGCCGATGCCGAAGGCGGCAAGCACTTCGTCGTCGAGGCCTGCGGCGTGGTAAGCCTGAGGGACAGCGTAGATGCTGTCGGCGTCGCGCGCCTCGATGACGGCGCTCTCGCGCACGTTACAGAACAGCCCGAGCTTGCGCCGTTCCTCCTTCGGGATCTCGCGATCGGTACGGCAGAGCAGGATGTCCGGCTGGATGCCGATCGAGCGCAGCTCCTTGACGGAGTGCTGCGTCGGCTTTGTCTTCAGCTCACCGGCGCTCGGGATGTAAGGCAGCAGCGTCAAATGAATGTAGATGGCGTGATCGCGCGGCAACTCGTTCTTGAGCTGGCGGATCGCCTCGAAGAACGGCAGGCCCTCGATGTCGCCGACGGTGCCACCGATCTCGACCAGCACGAAGTCGTAATCGTCGTTGCCGTCGAGGACGAAATCCTTGATGGCGTTGGTGACATGCGGAACCACCTGGATGGTCGCGCCGAGATAATCGCCGCGCCGCTCCTTGGAGATGATGTCCTGATAAATGCGCCCGGTCGTGATGTTGTCGGCCTTAGTCGCCGGCCGCCCGGTGAAGCGCTCATAGTGACCGAGATCGAGGTCGGTCTCCGCGCCGTCATCGGTCACGAACACTTCGCCGTGCTGATACGGCGACATCGTTCCGGGATCGAGATTGAGATAGGGGTCAAGCTTGCGGAGGCGGACCTTGTAGCCCCGAGCTTGCAACAGGGCACCGAGTGCCGCTGAAGCCAGACCCTTGCCGAGCGAAGAAACCACGCCGCCGGTGATGAATATGTACCGCGCCATGGGGCTTAACCTCTAATCCCTCGAATTCGATTCGCCAAAGCGATTCGTATTCCGCCCCAAACATTTTGCGGGGCTGTGGGTGAGCCAGAACTGAGAGTGGTGACAGAGCCTTGATAGGGATTGTTGATCCAGGACGGTAGAAGCCGCCCTGCATGGCCCCCCTGTTTTATTGCGAACGCGGTACCTGCGGGCCGCTCGGTGCCGGAGCCTGCTGCTCGTCGGCCTTCTTCAGCGAATCCAGGATGCCACCCGAGGTCGGCGGCGCGATCGGTCCGCCACCGGCCGGCTGTGTCTGCGACGCCGGCGCACCGATGATCGACGACGGCTTGCGGTCGTAGCCGGCATACCAGGACAGGAACAGGCTGGTGAGGAAGAAGCCGACGGCCAGAATCGCGGTGGTCCGCGTCAGAAGGTTCGCCGTGCCGCGGCTCGACATGAAGCCTGCGCCGCCTCCCATGCCGAGGCCCCCGCCTTCCGACTTCTGGAGCAGGACGGCGCCGATCATAACGGTGACGATCATGAGGTGAATGACGATGACAACGGTCTGCATAGTGTCCTTCCGTCACAAGCCGACAGCGCCGAGACGGCGGCCAATCGTGCTTCGCGGGGTTTTCCTGAAGTTGCGCGGTGTTACACGATCGGACGGGGCATTGCCACCCCCGATCAGCCCCGGACCAGTGGTTTGAACCAGCCAGGGACGGCCCTGCCTAATTAGGGCAGCCCTGCGCAATCGCAAGGAAATCGGCCGCCTTCAGGCTGGCCCCGCCGACCAGCGCGCCATTGACGTTCTTCACGGCCATCAGCTCGGCCGCGTTCGAGGGCTTGACCGAGCCGCCATAGAGAATGCGCATCCCGGCGCCGTCGGCCTTGAACCTGGAGGTCAGGAATTCCCGGATAAAGCCATGAATCTGCTCGACATCCCGAGACGTCGGGGTCAGGCCGGTGCCGATCGCCCAGACCGGCTCATAGGCCACGACCAGATTGGCGGAGGTCGAGCCATCCGGCAGCGAGCCGGTGAGCTGGCCGCGCAGGATATCCAGGGTCTGGCCCGCATCGCGCTGGCCCTGCGTCTCTCCGATACAGACGATCGCCGTCACCCCGGCGCGCCAGGCGGCCTCAGCCTTCTGCCGGATCAGGGCATCGCCCTCGCCATGGTCGGCGCGGCGCTCGGAATGGCCGACGATGACGGCGGTCGCACCCGAATCCGCTAGCATTTCGGCGGCGATGTCGCCGGTATGGGCGCCCGAGGCTTTGGGGTGGCAATCCTGGGCCCCCACCGCGACCTTCTTGCCGCGTGCCTTCTCGGCAAAGGCAGCGATCAGGGTCGCCGGCGGGCAAACCAGCAGCTCGGCTTTGCCGGCCACCTCTGCCGCGCCATTGAGCATGGCGTCGAATTCGGCAGTCGAGGCCTTGAGGCCGTTCATTTTCCAGTTGCCGGCGATCAGGGGGCGGATGGCATCGGTCATGTCAAATTCCAGCAAAATTTGGTTTGTTCATGCGCTAGCAGAGGTCCAGTGGCAGTTCCAGAGACCAGGGGCTTTTAACCGCAGGGATCGAAAGCCTGCTAGACCCGAGGTTGCGGGGGGAAAGCCACCACTTTATGATGATTGATCAATTTGGTGACGCGCTTTTGCGGAATCTGCATTAAGACGCGCTCCCATTCCCCTCCTGCCAAACAAGTTGGACCAAATGCTTCGAGGAATGCGCAAGGCCTCATCAAACTGGCTCGGCAAGACCATTATGGCCATTGTGATGGGCGTGCTGATCATCAGTTTCGGCGTTTGGGGCATTGCCGACATCTTCAAGGGCTTTGGGCAGTCCACCGTGGCCAAGGTCGGCGGCACCGAGATTTCGTTGAACGAGTTCCGCCAGATTTACACTGATCGCCTCCAGCAGATCAGCCGCCAGTTCGGCCGGCCGCTGTCGCCTGAGCAGGCGCGCGCCTTCGGCCTCGACCGTCAGGTGCTCCAGCAGACGATCGCGGAAGCCGCCCTCGACGAAGAGGCGCGCCGGCTCGGGCTCGGCCAGTCCGACGACCAGATCCGCCAGCTCATCATGAACGACCCGAACTTCAAGGGCGTCGGCGGCAACTTCGATTCGAACCGCTTTCAGTCCGTGATCCGCAATTTCGGCTATACCGAGCAGCGCTACGTTTCGGAGCAGCGCAAGGTCTCACTGCGTCGGCAGATCACCGGCACGATCGGTGCCGGCCTCGAGCCGCCGAAGGCGATGCTCGACGTGCTGACGCGCTTCCAGAACGAGCAGCGCGCCATTGAATTCGTCAGGCTCGACGCAGCTCAGGCAGGCACCATCGACGCGCCATCGCCGGAGGCGCTCGCCGCCTATTTCGAGGATCACAAGGTCCAGTTCCGCGCGCCCGAATATCGCAAGATCGCGTTCGTCGTGATCTCGCCGGAGGAGATCGGCAAGTGGAGCGAGGTGTCGGACGAGGACGCCAAGAAAGCATTCGACCAGCGCAAGGACCGGCTCGGCACGCCGGAGAAGCGCCAGATCCAGCAGATCGTATTCCCCAACGCCGCCGAGGCGCAGGCCGCACGCGAGCGGCTCACCAGCGGGACGTCGTTCGAGGACCTCGGCAAGGAGCGCGGACTGAGCGCGTCTGACGTCGATCTCGGGCTCGTGACCAAATCCTCGCTCGATCCCGCAGTTGGAGACGCTGTCTTCGCGCTTCCCGCCGGTGAAATCAGCCAGCCGATCCAGGGCCGTCTCGGCACGTCGATCGTCAAGGTCGAAAAGATCGAGCCGGGCACTGAGGCGAACTACGCGAGCGTTGCCGCCGACATCAAGCGCGAGATCGCCACCGAGCGTGCGCGCGTCAAGGTCGCCGATCTCCGCGACAAGATGGAAGACGAGCGCGGCGGCGGTGCCAGCGTGATCGACGCGGCGCAGAAGCTCGGCCTCACCGCCGTGACCATCGACGCCGTCGACCGTTCCGGCCGCGCGCCGAGCGGCCAGCCGGTCTCCGGCATTCCGCAGGGCCTCGACGTGGTGTCGCAGGCCTTTAACACCGATGTCGGCGTCGACAACGACTCGATCTCGTTCAAGGGCGGCTATGTCTGGTACGACGTGCTTGCCATCACGCCCTCGCGCGACCGCAATCTCGACGAGGTTCGCGACCAGGTCGAGGTGCGCTGGCGCCAGGACCAGATCGCGACCAAGCTGAAGGCCAAGGCGACCGAGATGGTGCAGAAGCTCGAATCTGGCGGCAAGCTCGCCGACGAAGCAGCCGCGATCGGCGCCAAGGTCGAGACCGCCACCGGCTTCAAGCGGGACGACTCGCCCGCCAGCGTGCCCGCGGCCATCGTGTCGGCCGCCTTCCGCGTCGCCAAGGACGGCGTCGGGCAGACGGCAGTGACCGGCGGCACCGAGGTGATCGTGTTCCGCGTTACCGAGATCATCGATCCCACCGTCGATGCCGCTTCCGATGCGGTCAAGAAGCTGAAGGACAGTCTCGACCGCGCGCAGACCGAGGAGCAGGTCGCGTCCTACGTCAACAAGCTTGAAACCGACATCGGGACCACGATTAATCAGGCCGCCTTCGCGCAGGTGACCGGCGCGAACCAGTGAGTTGAAAGCACGCGATGGACGACCTGAAATCGATCATTGGAAAAGTGGCGACCGGCGCCAGCCTGTCGCGTGACGAAGCGGCTTCCGCCTTCGACGCCGTGATGTCCGGCGAGGCTACGCCCTCGCAAATGGGCGGCCTGCTGATGGCGTTGCGGGTACGCGGCGAGACCGTGGACGAGATCACCGGCGCGGTCTCGGCCATGCGCTCCAAGATGCTCACGGTCGATGCGCCCGCGGACGCCGTCGACATTGTCGGCACCGGCGGCGACGGCTCCGGCTCGGTCAATGTCTCGACCTGTGCCTCCTTCATCGTTTCGGGCGCCGGTCTGCCGGTGGCCAAGCACGGCAACCGCGCGCTATCGTCGCGTTCGGGCGCTGCCGACGTGCTGGCTTCGCTCGGGGTGAAGATCGATCTGAGGCCGGAGCAGGTCGGCCGCTGCATACGCGAATGCGGCATCGGCTTCATGTTCGCGCCCGCCCATCATCCCGCCATGAAGAACGTCGGCCCGACCCGGGTGGAGCTTGCGACACGCACGATCTTCAACCTGCTCGGTCCGTTGTCCAATCCGGCCGGTGTGAAGCGGCAGATGGTCGGCGTGTTCTCCCGGCAATGGGTGCAGCCGCTGGCGCAAGTGCTCAAGAACCTCGGCTCCGAATCCGCCTGGGTCGTGCACGGTTCAGACGGCCTCGACGAAATCACCCTCACCGGCCCGACCTTCGTCTCCGCGCTCCACAATGGCGAGATCCGGAATTTCGAGGTGACGCCGGAGGACGCGGGCCTGCCGCGCTGCGAGGCCGGTGCACTCAAAGGCGGCGACGCCGACGCCAACGCTATCGCCTTGCAGGGCGTGCTCGACGGCAAACCGAGCCCCTACCGTGACGTCGCGCTGATCAACGCCGCTGCCGCATTGGTCGTGGCGGGGCGTGCCGGGGATCTCAAGGAAGGTGTCGTGATCGGCGCAAAATCACTCGACAGCGGCGCGGCGCGCGCGCGGCTGAAACATTTGATCGCGGTCTCGAACGGCTGAGCCTGACATGTCGGACATCTTGACCAAGATCGAAGCCTACAAGCGCGAAGAAATCGCTGCGGCCAAGCGCGCGCAGCCGCTGTCGGCGGTAGAGGCGAAGGCCAAGGCGCAAGCAGCACCGCGCGGCTTCCTGCGCGCGATCAAGGCCAAGCACGCCAATGGCGACTACGCGCTGATCGCGGAGGTCAAGAAGGCGTCGCCGTCAAAGGGCCTGATCCGCGCCGATTTCGATCCGCCGCTGTTGGCCAGGGCCTATGAGGCCGGCGGCGCTGCCTGCCTGTCCGTGCTGACGGACACGCCCTCGTTCCAGGGCCATCTCGACTTCATGGTGGCGGCCCGCGCGGCAACGTCACTGCCGGTGCTGCGCAAGGATTTCATGTTCGACATCTATCAGGTGGCGGAGGCCCGCGCGCACGGCGCCGACTGCATCCTGATCATCATGGCGGCGCTCGATGATGCCGCGGCCAAGGAGCTCGAGGATGCCGCCATCGCCCACGGCATGGACGTGCTGATCGAGATCCACGACCGCGCCGAGCTTGACCGCGCGCTGAAGCTGCGTTCGCCGATGATCGGCGTCAACAATCGCAATTTGCGCACCTTCGAAACCACGCTTGCGACCAGCGAAACATTGGCGCCGCTGATCCCCGGCGACCGGCTGATGGTCGGCGAGAGCGGCATCTTCACGCCCGCCGATCTCGCCCGGCTCGAGCGCGTCGGCATGTCGACCTTCCTGGTCGGCGAGAGCCTGATGCGGCAAGCCGATGTTACCGCTGCGACGCGCACATTGCTGGCGCGCGAGACGACGGCGCGCGCGACGGGCACGCGCTGACATGGCCCGCAAGCCGACCGCGACGAAACCAGCCAAGTCCGAGTCCAAGACCCAGTCCAAGACCAAGACCGGCCCTGCCCTCACCCATATCGGCGCCTCCGGCGAGGCGCGGATGGTTGACGTGTCGGACAAGCCCGCCAGCGAGCGGCTCGCGGTCGCGGAAGGACGCGTCGTCATGACCAGGGCGACGCTTGACCTGATCGTGTCCGGCAACGCCAAGAAGGGCGACGTGCTCGGCACCGCCCGCATCGCCGGCATCATGGCCGCCAAGCGCACCGCGGAGCTGATCCCGCTCTGCCATCCGCTCGCGCTGTCGAAGGTGACGGTCGAGATCGAGCCAGACGCAACGCTGCCGGGCTGCCTCGTCCGCGCCAGCGTGAAGGTCACGGGCCCGACCGGCGTCGAGATGGAAGCGCTCACCGCCGTCTCGGTCGCCTGCCTCACCATCTACGACATGATCAAGGCGGTGGAGCGCGGCGTGCGCATCGAAGGCATCCATCTGGTCGAGAAGCTCGGCGGCAAGTCCGGCCATTACCGCGTCTGATTGCGGCTGCTACTTCAACGACGCGCTGATCGACCCGAATTTTGAATTGAGCTTGCTGCCCAGGCCGTCCACCACGGCGACGATCGCGAGCGCAATCAGCCCATACTCGATCGCATATTGATTGCTTTTGCGAGGGTCCCTTCACGGCCCATTAACCCAGCTTGCTAACTTCGCCTCCACTCCGTTCCCGTAAACCAACGGATGTTTCCGGGGCCAAGAATTGACCCTGGCGTGTGCACGACAACGATCGATCATGATGACGGGATTCGGCAGTCGCCTTTTTGACCAGGCCTTCGTGCGCAGCGGACCGATCCGCTGGCTGGTGGTGGGCGGCACGCTGTTGATCGCTGCGATCGCCGTCGGCGCGACGCTGATGGCGCAGAATTTCCGCGAACGTGCGCTGCGCAGCTCCGGGCGCGAGCTGGAAAACACCGTGCTGATGCTGGCCCATCATTTCGACCAGCAATTGCAGGATTTCGCGGTCATCCAGAAGGATTTCGTCGACTACGTCCGCGCAAGCGGCATCACCAGTGCGGCGGACTATCGCAAGCGCCTCGCCGGCCAGGACCTCCACCGGATGCTGCGTTCGAAGATCGAGCACTGCCCTACATGGGCGGCGTCAATATCATAGATGCCGAAGGCAATTTGATCAATTCGTCGGCGGCATGGCCGGCCCCGAACGTGAACGTTGCCGATCGCGCCTATTTCCAGACCTTCCGGTACGATCCCGACGCTCCCGACGTCCTGATCGAGCCACTCTACAGTCGCATCTCCGGCGCATGGACCATCCTGATCGTGCGCAAGGTCGTCGGACCGAACGGCGAATTCATGGGTGTGGTCGGACGCGGCATCGAGCCGGCAAACTTCGAAAAATTCTTCGAGTCAGCCGTGCTCGGCGAAAGCACGACGATCTCGATGCTGCACCGGGACGGCACGATGCTCGCCCGTTATCCCCATTCCAGTGAATTGATGGGACGGAATTTCAAGAACGGTCCGTTCGCGCATCAAAGGGTTTTCGGGCTCGACCATTTTACCGGCCGCTTCATGAGCCCCGTCGACGGCGAGGACCGGCTGATTTCCTCACATGCCCTGCCTCACTTCCCGATCCTGATGATGGCCACCACGACGCGCGCGACGGCCCTGACGGACTGGCGCGAGCAGATCGGCATCCTGATCTCGGTCGCGGCCTCTTCCGCGCTCGCCATCGCGGGCGTGTTGATCGCGATCGTTCGCAAGCTCCTGGAGCAGCATCGTCTTTCGCGGGAACGGCTGACGCTGGAAAAGCAGCGTCTCGACCGCGCCGTCAACAACATGACCCAGGGCCTGCTGCTGTTCGACGCCTCGCAGCAGCTCGTGATCTGCAATCAGCGCTACATCGAGATGTACGGGCTGTCGGCCGAAATCGTGAGACCCGGCTGCAGCTTTCACGACATCATTGCACACCGCAAAGCCACCGGCTCGTTCACCGGCGATGCGGACCAGTATGTCGCACGGGTCCTGCGCGACGTCCACGTGCGCAATTCCATGGTGGTCGAGACCTCCGACGGTCGCTCGATCCAGATCGTGAACGAACCGCTCACGGACGGCGGCTGGGTGGCGACGCATGAGGACATCACGGAGCGCCGGCGTATCGAGGAGCGCATCACCCATCTCGCTCATTACGACGCACTGACCGACCTGCCCAACCGCACCATGTTCCACGAGCATCTGCGTCAGGAACTCGATCTCGTCGCCGGCGGCGAACAACTCGCGGTGCACTACATCGACATCGACGAGTTCAAGGGCGTCAACGACGCGCTCGGGCATCTCGTCGGCGACGAGCTCCTGAAGTCGGTCGCGCAGAGCCTCCACCGCTGTGCGGGGCCGGCGGACTTCGTGGCGCGCCTCGGCGGCGACGAATTTGCCATCGTCCAGAGCGCGGTGACATCGCCGGATCAGGTCAGCGAGCTCGTCGCGCGGGTGTTTGAGGCCATCCGGGCGCCGTTCGACTGCATGGGGCATCATCTTGCCACCGACGCCAGCATCGGCATCGCGCTGGCGCCGCAACATGGAACGGCGCTGGACCAGATCCTGAAGAACGCGGACATGGCGATGTACGCCGCCAAAGCCGCGGGGCGCCGCACCTATCGCTTTTTCGAGTCGGAGATGGACGCCAAGATCCACGAGCGGCGGCAGCTCGAGATCGACCTGCGCCACGCCATCGCTCAAGGCGGGCTCGAAGGCGGCCTCGAGGTGTATTACCAGCCCTGCCTCAGCCTGAAGGTCGACCGCATCACCGGCTGCGAGGCGCTGGTGCGCTGGCGCCATCCCGAGCGCGGCATGGTCTCGCCGGCGGAGTTCATTCCGATCGCCGAGGACACCGGCCTGATCAACGAGATCGGCGAATGGGTGCTGGCGACCGCCTGCCGGGACGCGGCGAACTGGCCTGACGACATCCGCCTCGCCGTCAACGTCTCGCCGGTGCAATTCAAGAGCGGCACGCTGGCGCTGAAGATCATGGCGGCGCTTGCCGCCTCCAATTTGTCGGCGAGCCGGCTCGAGCTCGAAATCACCGAGGCGGTGCTGATCCGCGACGACGACACGGCGCTTGCGATCCTGCATCAACTCCGCGCCATCGGCGTCCGCATCGCGCTGGACGATTTCGGCACCGGCTACTCCTCGCTGAGCTATCTGCACCGCTTCCCGTTCGACAAGATCAAGATCGACCGCTGCTTCGTCAACGACATCGCCGGCCCCGACGGCTCCGCCAGCATCGTGCAGGCGGTCGTCAATCTCGCGGCCGCCCGCCGCATGACCACCACGGCCGAGGGCGTCGAGACCGAGGAGCAGCAGCGGTTGCTGCGCGCGCTCGGCTGCTCCGAGATGCAGGGCTATCTGTTCAGCGCCGCAAAGCCCGCCGACAAGGTGCTGGAGCTGTTCGCAGCTCATCGCAGCCGTCTCGCCCGGCGCGGCGGCAACGAAGGCCGCCGCCGCGAGGCAAGCTAGTTCGGACCTCGTGGTCGGCGCAGCGGCATTCCCAGAAGCTCTCCTCGATACACACGACGCAGGTGTCGCGGAGGTCATGCAATTGCTGGAGTTGCGGGTTCATCCCGGCGGCGAGGTCTGGTCGAGCGCGACCGCGCCCGCCGCTGGGCCGAGCGCGATGACTGCTACGAGGCCACCTTCGCGGCCATGAACCCGAGCTGACACAGCGTCCCGAAACAAGTTCGCCCGGGAACGGCTATCCGCTCCCGGGCGATCAACACCTTACCGTCGCGAGCGCCTAGTTCGGCACCGCAGCCTTCGACGCCGGCTTGGCGGCGACCGCATTCGCGGTTTGGCCGTGCAGGAAGTCGTAGGCCGTATGCAGGGCCTTGTCGTCTTTCGCTTCCGGTGGGACATAGGACTGCGATCCGGTCTGCTCGGTGCCGTCGGCTGCCTGGAGATGACCGCGCATCTGGGACTCCGCCATGGTGTCCATCCGGCCCTTCAGCTCGGGCGGCACGTCTTGGAGGATCTCGATGTCGGGCGCGATGCCCTGGGCCTGGATCGAGCGGCCCGAGGGCGTGTAGTAGCGCGCCGTGGTCAGCGCCAGCGCGCCGTTGCCGGTGCCGAGCGGAATGATGGTCTGCACCGAGCCCTTGCCGAACGAGCGCGTGCCGATCAGCGTCGCGCGCTTGTGGTCATGCAGCGCGCCGGCCACGATTTCCGAGGCTGAGGCGGAGCCGCCGTTGACGAGAACCACCAGCGGCTTGCCCTTGGTGAGGTCGCCACCATGGGCGGTAAAGCGCTGGGTCTCTTCCGGATTGCGGCCGCGGGTCGAGACGACCTCGCCACGCTGCAGGAACGCGCTCGACACCGACACGGCCTGGTCGAGCAATCCGCCCGGATTGTTGCGCAGGTCCATCACGTAGCCTACCAGCTTCTCCGGCGGAACCTCCTTGGTGATCGATGCGATCGCCTTCTTCAGGCCATCGGTGGTCTGCTCGTTGAACGAGGTGACGCGGATATAGCCGATATCCCCGTTCTCGACGTGGAAGCGCACGGGACGCACATGGATGATCTCGCGCTTGATCGCGACGTCGAGCGGGGCGTCGGCGCCCTTGCGCACGATCGTGAGCTTGGTCTGGGTCTCGACCGGCCCCTTCATCTTGTTGACGGCCTGCTCGAGCGTCATGCCCTGCACGGCATCGCCGTCGATCTTGCTGATGAGGTCGCCCGACATGATGCCGGCCTTGGATGCCGGCGTGTCGTCGATCGGCGAGACGACCTTGACCAGCCCCTCCTCCATCGTGACCTCAATGCCGAGCCCGCCGAACTCGCCGGAGGTGGTCTCCTGCATCTCGGTCCAGGCCTTGTCGTTCATGTAGCGCGAGTGCGGATCGAGCGAGGTCACCATGCCGGTGATCGCGCCTTCGATCAGTTTGGCATTGTCAGGCTTCTCGACATAGCTCGCCTTCACCCGCTCGAACACTTCGCCGAACAGATTGAGCTTGGAATAGGCGTCATCCGCGCTCGCTGCCGCCCGTGCCGCCCAAACGCCGCCGTGCGGACTGGCTACCAAAAGGGTCAGACACGCTCCGGTGAGCGCGCCCAGTGGAAACAGCAGGGTTTTCCGCATGGATAGGCTGGCCTTTTTGCTTCGCGGTTCGGTGGGCTGGGAGCCGCCATGCAAATGGCGATCCAGCCTGCTTCTCACAATACCATTCTGGTTTCTTCAAGGCCGGGATGCCACGCCGGCGGGTACACCGTAAAAATCGGTTGGTCCGGACCTAAACTTTCGGCAACGTTGCAGGACCGGTTCGTGCGCAGCGGGGGTCGGCCGGCCGGCCCGCGCCTCGCAGCCATGCCATTTTAGGATGGTTTTGGCGCCCCGGACGGGTTAGGCGATCAGGGAAGGCTTCAAATTCTCGGGAGGATAACAATGAACGAAGCACCCCGCATCCAACCGGAAAGGAACGTCGAGCTCGGCGCCAGCACCGAGCCGTTCCAGAATCTGCATGAATTCATCCGGAAAGCCCGCGCCAACCTCAACCAGAATGCATGGGACTATATCGTCGGCGCGGCCGAGACCGAGACCACGATGCGTCGCAACCGCATGGCGCTGGACGAGATCGCTTTCCGCCCGCGCGTGCTGCGCGATGTTCGCAAGGTTACAGGTTCGGTCGAACAGTTCGGCCGCAAGATGCGCCTGCCCGTGGTCCTCGCCCCGGTCGGCGCGCTCGAGATCTTCGATCCGGATGGTGCGGCGAGCGTGGCACGCGCCTGCGGCACTTTCGGTGCGGCGCACATGCTCAGTTCGGTGTCCGAGCCCGGCCTAGAAAAGACCGCCGAAGCTGCGTCCGACGCGCTGCGGCTCTACCAGCTCTATGTGCGCGGCGATGACGCCTTCGTCGCCGACGTCGTCAGCCGGGCCGAGAAGAACGCCTACGCCGCCTTCTGCCTGACCGTCGACACCGCCCACTACAGCCGCCGCGAACGTGACATCGCCAAGCGCTACGTTCGCGAGAGCCGCTTGCGCGCCACCGGGGGCGATTACCAGAAGGGTCTGGAGTGGCGGACGGTGAAGATGATCAAGGACAAGTTCAAGATCCCGCTGATCCTCAAGGGCATCGCGACGCCGGAGGACGCGCTGATCGCGATCGATCACGGCGTCGAATGGATCTACGTCTCCAACCATGGCGGCCGTCAGCTCGATCACGGTCGCGGCGCCATGCACGTGCTGCCCGAGATCGTCGACGCCGTGAACGGCCGCGCCAAGATCATGGTCGATGGCGGTGTCTGTCGCGGCACCGACATCGTCAAGGCGATCGCGGCGGGCGCCGACCTCGTCGGCATCGGCCGGCTGCAATGCTGGGCGCTGGCGGCGGCCGGCGAAGCCGGCGTGGCGCGCATGCTGGAACTGCTCGAGGACGAAGTGCTGCGCTGCCTCGGCCTCTTGGGTGCGACCTCGTTCGCCGAGGTCAACAAATCCTGCCTGCACCAGGCGACCGCAACCAACGCGCCGAGTGTGTTCAGCGCGTTTCCGCTGTTCGACCACGAGCCGTATCGATACTGAGTGAAAGGACGCAGGTGACATCGCTCTCTCCCGGCAGCGCGGATGCGCTCCTGTTCGATCTCGGCCGCGTCGTGCTCGATATCGATTTCTCCAAGGCGATCGCCTGCTGGGCGGGACATGCCGGCTGCAAGCCCGAAGCCATCGTCGCGCGCTATGTGCGGGACAGCGAAGCCTATCGGTTGCACGAGATGGGGAAGATCAGCGATGAGGACTATTTCGCCTCATTGCGAGCCTCGCTCGGAATCGGCATTTCGGATGCGCAGTTCCTGGAAGGCTGGAACGCGATTTTCGCCGGCGAAATGCCTGACATCGCCGAGCTGCTGCCGCGCGCAGCGAAACAGATGCCGCTCTATGCTTTCTCCAACACCAACCGGCCGCACGTGGACCATTTCTCGAGGGAATATGCCGACCTCCTCGGCCATTTCCGCGAGCTGTATTTGTCGTCCAGCATCGGCCTGCGCAAACCGGATGCGGAGGCCTTCGACCACGTCGTTGCGGCGATCGGCGTGCCCGCCGGGCGCATCGTGTTCTTCGACGATCTTGCCGAAAACATCGAGGGAGCGCGCGCGCGCGGCTTGACGGCGGTGCATGTGACCTCGCCGCGTGACGTCGGGAACGCATTGAAGGCATTGGGCATTTGACGACGGTCCGTTGTCGCGAAACCCACGACGGCACGGCCCGACGGACCAATTTTGAAAAATTGAGGAACCGGATCACTTTGTACATTTTTATACAGAGTTCCGGGAACGGAATACCGCCTTCCGGACTCTTAGAGTCCGTCGGGACTTCTACGGACGGATGCATCATCGTGCTGGGCAAAACCTACCTCACCAAGCAGGCCTCTCTTCTTCTTGAATTCGCGAGGACAACTTCAGATTCGGACCTTTCCGCCAAGCTTGTGAGCAAGGCCGCCGACCTGAAATCCCAAGCCGACCCGCTGCCCGACAAGGATCAGGGATCCAAGGCGCCCGACGTAACTCCCGGGCAGGCAGGGAGCTGATCGATTCAGGCCATGGCGCGTTCTCGCCTTGCCATGATTTTCGTCGCTTCCATGACCACTCTCCTGCCGATCTGTGACCTCCTTCGGATCATGCCGCGACGCGCTTGATCCTGCCTTCCGGAACAATGTGAAGGGGCGGGATGACTGTGCCTGCTCAGCCGCTTTTGCCTCTGCGCCTGCGCTCGGCTAGAAGACGTGCGGAACATTCGCCCGAACGTGCCGAGCAGGAGTTTTCGCCGTGGCCTTGATGCCGGTTTCTGACGCGCTTGCCGCGGTGCTGGCGGGTGCAGAGCCGCTGCCGGAAGAAATGATTTCCCTCGACGAGGCCTACCATCGCGTGCTCGCGCGTGACGTCGTGGCGCGGCGCACGCAGCCGCCGCAAGCGATGTCGGCGATGGACGGCTACGCGGTGCGCGCGGCCGACGCCGCGACGATCGATTCGGAGCTCACCGTCATCGGCGAAGTCGCAGCGGGCCGACCGTTCGAGGGGACGGTCGGAGCCGGCGAGGCCGTGCGGATCTTCACCGGCGGCGTCGTTCCCTTTGGCGCGGACGCCGTCGTGATCCAGGAGGACACGGTCGCCGCCGGCAAGCGCATCACGATCAAGGAAGCCGCGATCGCCGGCCGGCACATCCGCCCCGCCGGCGTCGATTTCCGCGAGGGCGACGTGCTCCTGCGCAAGGGAAGCCGTCTGACCGAGCGAGACCTCGCGCTCGCCGCCGGGATGAATCATCCGCACCTTGCCGTTGTCAGGCGTCCGAAGGTCGCGATTCTCGCCACCGGCGACGAGCTGGTGATGCCGGGCACCACGCCCGGCCACGGCCAGATCGTCTATTCCAACGGCTACGCCCTGCACGCGCTCGCCCGCAGCGAGGGCGCCGAGACCATCGACCTCGGTATTGCCGCCGACACGCTCGAGGCCACCACCGCCGGCATCCGCCGCGCCCGCGAGAGCGGCGCCGACGTCCTGATCACGACCGGCGGCGCATCGGTCGGCGACCACGATCTGGTCCAGCAGGCACTGCGGGACGAAGGCATCGCGATGGCGTTCTGGAAGATCGCGATGCGGCCAGGCAAGCCGATGATGCACGGGCGACTCGGCGCAATGGGTGTGATCGGCCTGCCGGGCAATCCCGTATCGTCCTACGTGTGCGCTTTCCTGTTCATGGTGCCGCTGATTCGCGCCCTGTCGGGCCGTTCAGTGATTCACCATCGCCATGAACGCGCCGTGCTCGGCCGCGACGTCGGCGCCAACGACCAGCGCGAGGACTATCTGCGCGCGCATCTTGAGGAGCGTGACGATGGCACACGCGTCGTTGTTCCCGTCAATCATCAGGACTCTTCGCTGCTTGCGAATCTCGCTGCAGCACAGGTACTTCTCGTCCGCGCACCATTCGCGCCGAAGGCCGAAGCCGGCACGGCTTGCGAAGTGTTGCGGCTCCCCGTCTGAGCGCCCCCGCAACGCGCGTTCCGCGCACTTTGCTCTGTTCACGGTAAATTAAGCAGTTGCGGAACATGTATCGAACATATAGTGTCTGTTCATGATTTGTTTCGAGCATGCAGCGGCTTATGGCCGAATTCAGCGTCTCGGAATCGGACGACATCAACCGGGGGACTTTGGTCGAGATGTTAACGCGCAAACAATACGAGCTTCTGCGGTTCATCAGTGAACGTCTGAAGGAAAGCGGCGTGCCGCCCTCCTTCGACGAGATGAAGGATGCGCTCGATCTGCGCTCGAAGTCGGGCATCCATCGCCTGATCACGGCGCTCGAGGAGCGTGGCTTCATCCGACGCCTGCCCAACCGCGCCCGTGCGATTGAAGTCATCAAGCTGCCGGAGCTCCAGGCAGCCGCTGGCAGCCGCCGCGGCTTCACGCCGAGCGTCATCGAGGGCAATCTCGGCAAGGTGCGTGCGAGCGCGAGCCTGCCCGCTGACGAGGGCGAACGTCCCGTCGCGGTGCCGGTGATGGGCCGCATCGCGGCCGGCACGCCGATCGAGGCGTTGCAGACCCGCAGCCATACTATCAGCGTACCGCCTGACATGCTCGGCTCGGGCGAGCATTACGCGCTGGAAGTGCGCGGCGACTCGATGGTCGAAGCCGGCATTCTCGACGGCGACATGGCCCTGATCCAGCGCAACGAGAGCGCCGATACCGGCGACATCGTGGTGGCGCTGATCGACGACGAGGAAGCGACGCTGAAGCGCTTCCGCCGTCGCGGCGCCTCGATCGCGCTCGAGCCCGCCAACGCGGCCTATGAGGTCCGCATCCTGCCGCCCAACCGGGTGAAGATTCAGGGCAAGCTGATCGGGCTTTACCGGAAGTACTGATACCGGGAGTCTTTCTATCGGCAGTACTTCATATCGGAAGCACTTCATGCCGGAGGTGCTTGGCGCCTCGCGCGCTTCCGATCGGCATCGCCGGTCAGAGATTGGAGCGGATCATCGTCCGCTCCGGCTGGATAGCCTTTCTGGTTCTGCACAGACTATCCGGCCCCTCCTCCAACGCTGGCTCCTCGCCACGCCGACGAAGCAGCACCGCTTCAAGCAGCACCGCTTCGCGGCTCGGTTGTTCGAGGAAACAGCGACCAGCGGTCAAGTTCGGCCGTTGCAGCCAAGTTGGCAATGTTCGCGTACGCGCCTCCCGAATGCATCGCGGCGAGCTTTGTTCCTATTGAATTCGGGAAAGATAATGTGATCGCGGCTTGCGGAAGCCAGCCGCAGATTTGCCCACAACCAAGCACAGCGTTCGTGCTTCCACTCTGATAGAGGCCTGCGCCTCGATAAGAGACGCGGGTTGCTATCCCAGCATGAGGAGCACCCGATGTGTGACTACAGCCTACATGCCGTCGCGTCGCGCCCCGCCGAAGTCGGCGAGACGATCGTCACGACAAGCTTCCGCGGCACCTCGACGCGCGGCTTCGCCTCTGCAGCCGATCCGTCCGTCGCCGTCTGCCTGCTGCCGGGGACGGAGCTCGCCTTCGCCGACGACGTCCGCTACGACAATCGCTGGATCTGGACGCGCACCATCAATTCCCGCGTCGGCAAGTTCGGCAAGATCGATCCGCACGTTCCCGACCGCCATCATGATGCGATCGAATTCCCCGACGGCAAATACGTGCTGGTGACGCAGCTCGTCGAAGGCCAGCGCGCGACGGTGCTGCAACTGCCGGTGACTCAGTCGGTCACCGAGCGCGAGCACAAGGCGCAGATCACCGCCGACAGGCAGCCGACCGTCACGCACCTGCCGATCGGCTGACAGAGCCGCCCTCCGGCTACGAGGTCGGAGGTCAGGATTGAATCGCCATCGCCGGCCGTGGCCGGCGAGATGGTGTGGTTTGCGCCCCGCGAATCCGAACGGACGCACCGAACCACTGCGTTGCTCCGCACCATCAGATCAATCGTCGGCTTGCAGGTCGGTGTCCGCCGGCGTTGCGTCCTTGATGCGAGGCGCGGTCGACTTTGGCGCGAGGCTGCCGTCGAAATCACCCTCGCCGGCGCCGGCCGGCAACCAGGGGCGGCTCGTGCCTCTCGCCCTCACTGCCTGAACCACAAAACCGTCACCACGCTGCGTCAGCGCCAGCGCGCTCTGGCTGGCGAGCCGCTGCCGATCGACCACCATCGCCGCGCAATCGGGCGGCGCGGGACGAGTCGTCACCACCAGGGCGGCCCGACTGCAATCGTCTGCGAGAGCGTCGACGCGCAGTGCCAGCGCGACCAGCCTCCCGTCGGCCAGTGGCGTCACGCAGCCGGATTCGTCGCAGGACACGCCATCGGCAAGCGAGGCTCTGCCCGCATCGCGCGGATCGGCGTCGGCAGCGAGCCATTCCTTGAGCAGAAAGCCGTCCTTGTTCGTCCTGATCAGGTGCAGATATCCGTCCCTGCCCCGCACCGCGACGCTCGCGCCATCCCCGGCAATCAGGATGTCGGGCTGCCGCGCCGACAGTCCCCAGAGGATCGCTGCCAGCAGCACCAGGGCGCCGGACCAGCGCAGCGGCGTGCGCAACAAGCCGAGCACAATGATTCCCAGGCTCGCCGCGATCAGCGGCGCGATCCCGAACGCCGGGATGCGGCCCACCGCGCCCGGCAAGGCCGCGACCCAGCGCGAGACCGCGACCATCCACTCGATGCCAATCCCCATCAGCCACCAGAACACGCTGTCCAGCCCGAACGGCGCAGCAAGCAGCCCCAACAGCCCCGCCGGCATCACCAGCGCAGAGACCACGGGCATCGCGCCGAGATTGGCGAGCACGCCGAACGGCGTGACACGGTGGAAATGAAAGGCGGCATAGGGCGTGGTCGCAAGTCCCGCAATCAGCGAAGCCATGAACAGCATCGCAATCTCGCGCCCACCCCACATCGCAATGCGCGCAGTCGCCGAATTGTCCGGCGAGGCAAACAAATTGGGCATGCCGATTTGCACCAGTGCGACCAAGCCGAGCGTTGCCGCAAACGACATCTGAAAACTCGGATGCACCAGCGCTTCCGGCGCGACCGCCAGCACGATCAGCGCAGCCACAGCAAGCGTGCGGAAGGTGATGGCGCGGCGATCGACCATCACCGCGATCAGCACCACCGCCGTCATGAAGAACGACCTTTGCGTGGCGACCTCCGCGCCCGACAGCAGCAGGTAGAACGCAGCGGCGACCAGCGCGGCGGCGGCCGACCATTTCTTGATGGCGAAGCCGGCTGCCAGTCCGGGGATCAGAGCGAGCAGCGCGCGCACCGCGAAGAACACGACGCCGGCAACGACGGCCATGTGATAACCGGAGATCGAGAGCACGTGGCCGAGGCCGGAGATGAACATCGCATCGTTGACGGGCGTGGTGATCGCATCGCGCCGCCCGGTGAGCAGCGCGGTCGCGATCGCCCGATTGTCGCCGTCGAGCGTCGCCCGGATGCGGGCATCGATCGCATCGCGCAGGCCTTGCATGAAGGCCGCGTAACGCAGCCGTAAGCCGCCGGTCTCAGGCGGCGACGCCACCGTGATGGCGCCCATCGCGAAGCCGGAGGCGCCGATGCCCTGGAAGAACATGTCACGCGAAAAGTCGTAGCTGCCGGGCCGCACCGGCGCGAGTGGCGGCATCAGCCGTGCCTTCAGCTGAACGAAGCTACCGACCTCCGGCGCGGTGCCCTTGCGGACCGACAGGCGCACGCGCTCGAGCCTGACGTCGCTGCGCTGCGCCTCCATCGCCGTGACGCGCAGCACGAAACGATCGGTACGCTCGCGGATGTCGCGAGCCTCGACGAAGCCCGACAACGACACCGAATAGAGCGCCCTTGCCAGCACCGGGTGGGCGATGCGCGCCGTCTTCCAGGTTGCGACGGCAAAGCCGGCCGCGACCGCCGCGATCATGATGGCCGGGGCGAACAGCCGGCTCCGCCGCAACAGAGCCGCGCCAAGCAGGAGCGCGATGGCGGTCGTGGCAACGACCCACAGCACCGGCTCATGATCGGCAGAGAAATAAAGCGCGATGCCGCAGCCAAACGCGACGGGCACCCACGGCAACAGCCGCCCGGCGCCCGCCTCGGCGCGCGCAGCCAGGCGCGGAGGGTCTCGGCCAGCGATGTCCAGAGGTCGAGGCCTGCAGGCGCGAGGCCGCCCGCGGACGCGGCGCGGCCCGCGGGCCACGTCCCCGCGATCCCCTGCGATCGTACCGGCCGGCCCGGCTCCGCCATTCCCTGCACTCGATGATACGCAACGAAGCCAGAAGCTACCGGAACGTGCAGGTGGGCGGATAGCGGTACGGATCAGGAACGAAGGGGCGCGGCCGCTACTTTTCCTCTTCCATCGTCACGGCCACATCCGCCTTGGCCGACAGCCTGACCTTGTTGCCCTCGATATCGGCGACGAGACCCTTGTCGATGAAGTGATGATGGCCCTTGTGGCTGCCCTCGCCGCTGTCCTTCTTGGTCAGCTTGATGCGATTGCCTTCGACCTTGTCGACGGTGCCGATGTGGACGCCGTCGGCGCCGATCACTTCCATATGCTCTGCGATGTTCTGCATGGTGGGTTCCTTGTTGGACCCACCCCAACGCGCGGGGAGCACGTTCGTTCTCTCACGAGAATGACGAAGCCGTGTGCCCGCTCGTCAGATCAGCGGCGCCTGCGACGAAGCATGGTGATTGACGATCTTCCACTCGCCGTCCTCGCGCATGATGACCCAGCTCATCTTGACCGAGAAATCGGGGCGTTCGCCGGCGAGATCGAACGAGATGGTCGCGGCCATATTGATCAGATCAGGACCTGCCTGCGCCGCCGTCACCTCGGAAAACACCGCGCTCGGCTTGCGCCAGCGCGGCAGGCCGTTGAAATAGTCTGCGACGCCGGCCCTGCCCCGGTAGAGCTTTGGGTTGGAGCCGAAGAAGAAGGCATTCCTCGCATAGAGCGATGAGAGCGCGGCCGCATCGAGCGTGGCGAAGCCGGCGCGCCATTTCGCGATGATGCCGGAAACGATAGCGTCGGCTTCGTTGCTCATTGTGGTCTCGCAGCTCTTTTCAGCCTTTGGCAACTTCCTTCGCGAACGTGTCGCGCAGACCGATAGTCCTGGAAAATACCGGTCTGTCGGACGTCGAGTCCTTGTCGCGCACGAAATAGCCCTGGCGCTCGAACTGCATCGGCTCGGTCGAATTGCTTTCCGCGACCGATGCCTCGACGCGGGCATTAGCGAGAATTTCCAGTGACTGCGGATTGAGGTCGGCGGCGAAGTTCGAGGCGTCCGGGCTCGGTTTGGCAAACAGCTGATTGTAGATGCGGATTTCCGCGGGCACGGATGTCGCCGCCGGCAGCCAGTGCATGGTGGCCTTGACCTTGCGGCCATCGGGCGCGTTGCCGCCCTTGGTCGCGGGATCGTAGGTGCAGCGCAGCTCCACCACCTCGCCGGCATCGTTCTTGATCACGCCGGTGCACTTGACGAAATAGGCGTAGCGCAGCCGCACCTCGTTGCCCGGCGACAGACGGAAGAACTTTTTCGGCGGGTTCTCCATGAAGTCGTCCTGCTCGATATAGAGCTCACGGCCGAACGTGATCTTGCGGGTGCCGGCGGAGGGATCATCCGGATGGTTGATCGCCTCGAGCTCCTCGGTCTGCCCCTCGGGATAATTCTCGATCACGATCTTGAGCGGCTTAAGCACCGCCATGCGCCGCTGCGACGTGCGGTTCAATTCCTCGCGGATGCAGAATTCCAGCATGCCGACGTCGACCACGCTATTGGCTTTCGCAACGCCGATGCGCTTGACGAATTCGCGAAGCGCGGCCGGCGGCACGCCGCGGCGGCGCATGCCCGCCATGGTGGGCATGCGCGGGTCGTCCCAGCCCGCGACATGGCCCTCGCGGACGAGCTGGGTCAGCACACGCTTGGACAGCAGCGTGTAGGTCAGGTTCAGCCGCGCGAATTCGTACTGGTGCGGCTTCGAGGGCACCGGCAGCTTCTCGATGAACCAGTCGTAGAGCGGCCGATGGTCCTCGAACTCCAGCGTGCAGATCGAGTGCGTGATGCCTTCGATGGCGTCCGATTGGCCGTGGGCATAGTCGTAGCTTGGATAGATGCTCCATTTGGTCCCGGTGCGCGGATGGTGCGCATGCAGGATGCGGTACAGCACGGGGTCGCGCAGATTGATGTTGCCCGCACCCATGTCGATCTTGGCCCGCAGCACGCGCGCGCCGTTCGGGAATTCGCCCGCCTTCATGCGACGGAACAGGTCGAGGTTTTCATCCACGGTGCGATCGCGGAACGGCGAGTTCTTGCCGGGCTCGGTCAGCGTGCCGCGCGCAAGACGAATCTGCTCCTGGGTCTGGTCATCGACATAGGCGAGCCCGTCGCGGATCAGCTGCTCCGCCCATTCGTAGAGGCGGTCGAAATAGTCCGAAGCGAAGAACAGGTTCTTGCCCCAGTCGAAGCCGAGCCAGCGCACGTCGGCCTGGATGGAATCGATATATTCCTGCTCTTCCTTGACCGGATTGGTGTCGTCGAAGCGCAGATGGCAACGGCCCGGAAACTCTTGGGCGATGCCGAAATTGAGCGCGATCGACTTGGCGTGGCCGATATGGAGATAACCGTTCGGCTCCGGCGGGAACCGGGTCACGATCTCCTTGTATTTGGCCTCCTCGAGGTCGGCCTGGATGATGTCACGAATGAAATCGCGCCCAACCTCGTTCGCCACCGGTTCTGTCATTACGAAAATCCTGTAGGGAAATCAGCGGCCCTTCTGCCAAATTCCCTTGGCTGAGCCAAGGGCTTAAGCAAGGTCTCAAGCAACCCCTGGCGGTCCGCTGCCGGGCTTTAGTTATGCTCCGGTCCTGTTATATACCAGCGCCTCCAATGCATAGGCCCTGCCAAGAATGACCTCTCCCGTCGTCACCCGTTTCGCTCCTTCGCCGACCGGCTTCCTCCATATCGGGGGCGCGCGCACGGCGCTGTTCAACTGGCTCTATGCGAAGAAGCACGGCGGCAAGATGCTGCTCCGGATCGAGGACACCGACCGGGAGCGCTCCACCGAGGCCGCGATCGGCGCCATCCTCGACGGCCTGAAATGGCTGGAGCTCGGCTGGGATGGCGACGTCATCTACCAGTTCAGCCGCGCCGCCCGCCACCGCGAGGTCGCCGAGCAGCTGCTCGCCGACGGCAAGGCCTATCGCTGCTACGCCACCGCCGAGGAGCTCACCGCGATGCGCGAGAAGGCGCGCGCAGAGGGGCGCACGCGCCTCTATGACGGCCTGTGGCGCGACCGCGATCCGGCGACGGCCCCGACCGACGTAAAGCCCACCATCCGGCTCCGTGCGCCCCAGACCGGCGAGACCGTGATCGAGGACCAGGTCCAGGGCCGCGTGGTCTGGCAGAACGAGAATCTGGATGACCTCGTCCTGCTGCGCGGCGATGGCAACCCGACCTACATGCTCGCTGTGGTGGTCGACGATCACGACATGGGCGTCACCCACGTCATCCGCGGCGACGACCATTTGATCAACGCGGCCCGCCAAAAGCAGATCTACGACGCGATGGGCTGGACGCTGCCGAGCATGTCCCACATCCCCCTGATTCATGGCCCGGACGGCTCAAAGCTCTCCAAGAGGCACGGCGCGCTTGGCGTCGATGCCTACCGCGCCATGGGGTACCTCCCGTCCGCGCTCCGCAACTATCTCGTCCGGCTCGGCTGGAGCCATGGCGACCAGGAAATCTTCTCGACGGAGGAGATGATCGCGGCGTTCGATCTTGCCAGCGTCGGCCGCGCAGCAGCGCGCTTCGATTTTGCCAAGCTGGAAAACCTCAACGGCCACTACATCCGCAATGCCGACGATCAATCACTCGTGAAGATGTTCGAGGACGTGCTCGACCACGTCGTGCCCAGCCGCGACGAGCTTAAGGCCAAGTTAAACGACACCACGCGCGCGCAGCTCCTGAAGGCCATGCCGGCCCTGAAGGAGCGCGCCAAGACGCTGATCGAGCTGATCGACAGCGCCTATTTCATTTTCGCGGACCGGCCGCTGGAGCTTGACCCGAAGGCGGCGGCGCTGCTGACGCCTGAGAACCGCAAGCTGATCGGCCAGCTTCATTCCGCGCTGGAGAAAGTCGAGACGTGGAGCGCGGCCAATGCGGAAGCCGCGCTGCGCGCCTTTGCCGAGGAAAATAGTCTCAAGCTCGGCGCGGTCGCCCAGCCGCTGCGGGCCGCGCTGACCGGTCGGACGACGTCGCCCGGCATATTCGAGGTTTTGGACGTCCTGGGACGCCAGGAAAGCCAGGGCCGGCTTAAGGATCAGGCTAAGGACTAGCTGAGGGCCAGCCTACGACGTAAGTCGACCATGCGTGGCGCCATCTTGCAGCGCACACAGCAATAATATACCCATCTCACCCGTACCTTCTGGAACATCCGGCCTGCCCCGCGATATCTCATCGGGGCCTCCGGGTCCGGCCCGTTTCACCATACATCGGGGACCTCTGATGGACGCCAAACCAAGCAATAAGACCGCCACACTGACGGTCGGAAACAAGAATTTCGATCTTCCGATCCACAGCGGCAGCGTCGGGCCCGACGTCATCGATATCGGCAAGCTCTACGGCCAGTCCGGCCTGTTCACCTACGATCCGGGCTTTACCTCGACCGCGAGCTGCCAGTCCAAGATCACCTATATCGACGGTGACGCGGGCGTGCTGGAATACCGCGGCTATCCGATCGAACAGCTCGCCGAGAATGGCGACTTCCTCGAGACCTGCTATCTGCTGCTGTTCGGGGAGCTTCCGACCGCCGCGCAGAAGAAGGATTTCGACGACCGCGTGATCCATCACACGATGGTGCACGAGCAGATGGCCCGCTTCTTCCAGGGCTTCCGCCGCGACGCCCATCCGATGGCGATCATGGTAGCGGCTGTCGGCGCGCTCGCCGCGTTCTATCACGACTCAACCGACATCAACGATCCGAAGCAGCGCATGATCGCCTCCATGCGCATGATCGCCAAGATCCCGACGCTGGCTGCGATGGCCTACAAATACACGGTCGGCCAGCCCTTCGTGTATCCGAAAAACTCGCTGAAGTTCGCCGAGAACTTCCTGCACATGTGCTTTGCCGTGCCGTGCGAGGACTACAAGATCAACCCGGTGCTGGCTGACGCGCTGGACAAGATCTTCATCCTGCACGCCGACCACGAGCAGAACGCCTCGACCTCGACCGTGCGTATCGCCGGCTCCTCCGGCGCCAACCCGTTCGCCTGCATCGCGGCCGGCATCGCCTGCCTGTGGGGCCCGGCCCATGGCGGCGCCAACGAAGCAGCGCTCGCGATGCTCGCCGAGATCGGCTCGGTCGACAAGATCCCCGAGTTCATCGCCAAGGTGAAGGACAAGAACTCTGAAGTCCGCCTGATGGGCTTCGGTCACCGCGTCTACAAGAACTACGATCCGCGCGCCAAGATCATGCAGAAGATGTGTCACGCCGTGCTCAAGGAGACCGGCCATGGCGACGATCCGATGCTGAAGGTGGCGCTCGAGCTCGAGAAGATCGCGCTCAGCGACCAGTACTTCATCGACCGCAAGCTCTACCCGAACGTCGACTTCTATTCGGGCATCACGCTGAAGGCGATGGGCTTCCCGGTCTCGATGTTCACCGTGCTGTTCGCGGTCGCCCGCACCGTCGGCTGGATCAGCCAGTGGAGCGAGATGATCGAGGATCCGCAGCAGAAGATCGGCCGTCCGCGCCAGCTCTACACCGGCGTCACCCGCCGCGACTACGTTGCGATCAACAACCGGAAGTAAGATCGAGCCCATCACGGCTTTCGAAGCGGCGCCATCTCCGGATGGCGCCGTTTTGTTTTGCACGGACACAACCCTGCTGCCGTGCACAACAACAAGTCGGCGCAATATCTCGGCCGACGCTTGACGTCGCAACGCTTCGCGCGCAAATTCTTACTCTAAGTAAGAATGACGACAGGGATGGAAATGCCGGAGCAGCCGAGAAGTCGGCGGCAGACGCGCGCTGCCATTTTGACTCACCTGCTTCAGTCAGGCGGGTCTTTTCGCCCGCCGCTGGCCAAGGCCGTGCGCCTGTCGGAAGCGAGCCTGTCGCGCATCCTGTTCGATCTGAAGGCCGAAGGCCTGATCGAGGAAGTGCGGCGCCCTGCCCCTTATGTCGGTGGCCCCACGGGTCTCGTGTCGCTCGATAAGGCGGTGGCGCTCGCGGCGTTCGAGCTGACCACTCAGCGGCTCAGCGTCGGGGTCGGGGGCCTGTCGGGCGAACTGCACTACACCGGGCATGTGCCGCTGCCGAAGACGCCGACCGTCGCGACGGTCGGCCGGGCGTTTCGCGAAGCGATGACATTGCTGCGCGAGTGGACGCGGCGTCGACGTATCCCCCTCGCACAGATCGGCGTCTCGATTCCGGGTCTCGGCCGGCTGGGCGCGTCAGGCAATCCGATCATTCCCTGCGATGTCGGGCGGATCAGCGAGATGTTCGGCGAGACGCTTCCCGGCGTGCGGGTCGAGTTCACCAATTCGGTCGTCGCGCACGCCATCTTTCACCGTTGCCGCACGGAGCATTATCCATTCAGCGGCGCGCATCTCTTCGTCTTCGTCGGTCAGGGCGTCGCGGGCACCTGGATGGATGACGCGGTCGAGGACGATGTCCTCCAGCCGGTCGAGCTCGGCCACATGGTGTTCGGAGCCGACGGACCAATTTGCCGCTGCGGTCATCATGGCTGCGTCGAGGCTTATACGTCGCTTCCCGCTTTGGCCGAGCTTCTTGGCGTCGCGGAAGCCGAGTTGCTTGAGCTCGGCAGCGAGTGGGTGACCGCGATGCCGCTCTCGTCGCGCGTGCGGCAGGAATTGCGCCGGCGGCTGTTCCGGCTTGGCCTTGCGATCGGCAATACGCTGAACGTGAAGCCATGCAAGGGCGTCGCGATCAGCGGCTGGCCGTCGCTCCTCACCGAGGACGATCGCAACGCGCTCGTCGAGGGGATCGACGCCAGCCTGTTGGGCGGCCGCAAACACGCGCAAGTGTCGCTCGCTTTCGTGCCGCCGTCGAACGGCAACGATCCGCGGGCGGCGCTGGCATTCGCGTCTTTCTGCCTCGCTTGCCGCGGCGGCATGCCGGCCGCATCGGCCGAGGCCGCCTGACGTACCTGATGCCGCGCGGCTCTCGCGCGAAAGAGTTCACACCGGGAGGAAATTGCCATGCCGATCACGACAACAAGGCGCCAACTGCTCGCCGGATCTGCGGCCGCGCTCGCGCTGCCGGCATTCGCCCGCGCGCAAGGCGCGATCAAGCCGCGTCTGACTGCGATCTCGCAATGGTCCGCAGGTAGCGATGGGGCGGCCATCACGGCACTCGGCAAGAAATTCGAGGAGAAAGGCGGGGTTTGGCAGCACTCGCCCGTCCCCGGCTTCACCACCGAGATGATGAACAAGCTGCGTGCCCAGATCATGGCCGGCGATCCGCCGGCCTGCTCGCAGCTCAAAGGTCCCGAGATCGCGGCCTGGTCCAAGATTGCCCCAACCGTCGATCTCGATGCCGTCGTCGCTGCCGCCGGCTACGAAAAGGTTGTCGCTCCGGATCTTGCAAAATTGCACAAGCCGGGGGGCAAGTGGATTGCACTGCCGTTGCAGATCTACAGCACCAACATGCTGTTTCTCTCCAAACGCGCGATGGACAAGGCCAAGGCCGACAAGGTCCCCGTCACATGGGCTGAGTTCAACGACCTCGCCGAGAAGATGAAAGCAGGCGGCGTCCCCTATCCCATCGCCAACGGTGGCACCCGCCCGGACGACGGCCAGAAATTCGAGGCCGCTTTGGCGGGCATCAGCCCCACCGCTTACCGCGCAGCCATCATGAATCTCGACAAGAAGGCCCTGGAGGGCCCCGAGATAAAGGCTGCCTTCGTACAGGTGCGCAAGATTGCCGACTGGATGGACCCCAACGTCGGCGCCCAGCACTTTTCGACCAACTTGAAGCGCTTTGTCGACGGCGACATGGGGATGATGATCATGGGCGGGTGGGCGCAGGGCGTCTTGCGCAACGCCGGCTTCAAGTTCGAGGACTTCATCATCGCCCCGGGCCCGAGCGACAATAGCAAGCCGGTCTTCCTGTTGAATGCCGATGCCTTCATATTCTGGCAGCGCAAGGAGCCCGACCTGCAGGCCGGCCAGACGCTGATGGCCCAGCTCGTCATGGATCCGGCGATCCAGACTATGTATTCGCAGATCACGGGATCGATCCCCGTGCGCACCGATGTCGATCTCTCCGGCGAAGGCTGGTCGGACGGGCAACGGCGGACCGCAGCAGCCCTGAAAGACGCGATTGCCAGCAATCAGGCCGTCCTCAGCCTTGCGCACAACATGGCGCAGGAAAACGGCATGACCGCAGCGATGATCGACGTGATCACGGAGTACGTGAAGAACAAGACGATCAAGCCGGAGCAAGCGGCCATACGCCTCGCCGAAGCCGTCGAGAGCTCACGTTGACGATCGCCGTCTCGACAACACCGGGCCGGCCGGCGGCCTCTGGCTGGGTACGCCGGCTGCCTGAATATCTGACGATCTGGGTGCCGCTGCTGTTGTCCGCCGCGCATCTCATTGCGTTTACGCTGTGGACGATCTGGATATCGTTCACGCCGTCCACTCTGGTCCCGGTCTCGGGCTGGGTCGGCTTGCGCAACTATTCTGCGGTCGCCGCATCGCGGAACTGGCAGATTGCCTTGGACAATCTGCTGCTGTTTGGCAGCGCCTTCGTGTTGCTGAGCCTGGCGACCGGTCTCATCCTTGCGATCCTGCTCGATCAGCGCATTCGCGGCGAGAATCTGCTGCGGTCCATCTTCCTCTATCCTCTGGCGGTGTCATTCGTGGTCACCGGCACGGTCTGGAGTTGGCTGCTCAATCCCGGCCTCGGGATCCAGAAGCTGGTCCGCGACCTCGGCTGGACCTCCTTCCGGTTCGACTGGCTGATCGACCGCGACATGGCCATTTGGACCATTGTCATCGCTGCGATCTGGCAATCGTCCGGTTTCGCCATGGCGCTGTTCCTCGCCGGCCTTCGCTCCGTCGACGCCGACCTGATCAAGGCCGCGCAGATCGACGGCGCCGGACCGATCCGAATGTACCGGCGTGTCATCCTGCCGACCCTTTGGCCGATCACCATCACCGTCATCGTCATCCAGCTGCAGTTCGCGATTTCGACCTTCGACCTCGTCCGCGCGCTCACCAATGGCGGACCCGGGATCGCCACCCAGCTGCCGGCCCTCGTCGTCTATGACCTGATGTTCCAGCGCAGCCTGCTCGGACGCGGAGCGGCGGCGGCAGTGCTCATGTTGCTCATTCTTCTTGCGGTTTTGCTGCCCTATGCAGCGTGGCGTTATGTCCAGCGGCGGCGGGCGATCCATGCGTGAGCGAACCATCGCGCCAAGCCGGATTCTGATCTATCTCGTCGTCTCGCTGATCGCTGCAGCATGGCTCGCGCCATTGGTTGTTGTCGTGCTGAACTCGCTCCGCACCAACGAGGAGATCGCGCAGGCGTCGATGATCGGCTGGCCGAAGCAATGGGCATGGAGCAACTACGCCGCGGCCTGGAGCGGTTTCTGCGTCGCCGAGACCTGCGCCGGCATCCGGCCGTACATGCTGAACTCCGCGCTCGTCACGATTCCCGCGACGATTTTCTCGACCCTGCTCGGTGCTGTCGCCGGTTACGCCGTGTCGCTCTGGCGTTTTCGCGGCGATAACTGGATCTACGGCATCGTGACCCTCGGCCTCTTCCTTCCCCAGCAGATGCGCTTGCTTCCCTGGACCATCGTGTTGCGCGATACGGGCCTGATGAACACGCTAACGGGCCTGGTCGTGATCCACACGATCCAGGGACTCTCCTTTACGGTCTTGTTCTGCCGAAACTACTACACTGCCATCCCGCAGGATCTGATAAGAGCTGCGCGCATCGATGGCGCAGGGTTCTTTCGTATTTTCTGGCGCATCATCCTGCCGCTCTCGCCGCCTATTCTGGTCGTCACCGTGATCTGGCAGTTCACGCATATCTGGAACGAATTTCTCTACGGCGTGACATTCACGACTGGTCAGCAACAGCCCGTCACCGCCGCGCTGATCGCGCTATCCGCAGCAGTCGCGGACATCCCGCAGCATGGCGTGCAGAGCGCGGCGGTGATGATCGCCGCCCTGCCGACCCTGCTGATCTATCTGATCGGCGGCAAGTATTTCGTGCGCGGCCTCACCGCCGGGGCCGTGAAATGATCGGATTGTCATGGCAGCCCTAAGCATTCGCTCCCTGTCCAAGCGCTACGCCAATCTGGAGGTGCTGAAGGGCATCGATCTCGACATCGAGAGCGGTGAATTCACCGTGCTCGTTGGCCCATCCGGCTGCGGCAAGTCCACGCTGCTCAACATCATCGCTGGGCTCGACCTCCCGAGCGCAGGCACCGTGGAAATCGGCGGACGTATCGTCAACGACATTCCGCCGAAGGACCGCGACATCGCGATGGTGTTCCAGTCCTACGCGCTCTATCCGTCGATGACGGTGCGCCAGAACATCACCTTCGGCATGGAATGCCGTCACGTCCCGAAGGCCGAGCAGGAAAAGGCGCTGGCGAATGTGGCCAGGCTGCTCCAGATCGAGCCGCTGCTCGGCCGCAAGCCCTCGCAGCTCTCCGGCGGCCAGCGCCAGCGTGTGGCGATGGGCCGGGCGCTGGTGCGCGATCCCCTGCTCTTCCTGTTCGACGAGCCGCTCTCCAATCTCGACGCCAAGCTGCGCGTCGAGATGCGGATGGAGATCAAGCGGCTGCACCAGCGCATCGGCGCCACCATCGTCTATGTCACACACGATCAGATCGAGGCGATGACGATGGCGACGCGCATTGCCGTGATGCATCGCGGCGTGGTGCAGCAGTTTGCCGACCCGGATACCGTGTATCGCTATCCCGCCAATCTGTTCGTGGCCCGCTTCATGGGCTCGCCGCCGATGAACACGATGCCGGCACGGCTGGAGGCCGATGCCGGCGGGCCGGTGGTCGTGATCGGCGCGGGACGGCCGGACGAGGTCCGCCTCCGCCTTCGTCAATACGACGCGGCGGCCCCTTTCGTCGGCCGTGACGTGGTGGTCGGGATCAGGCCGGAATGCCTCGCCGAGGGCAGCCGCGTGTTCTCCGCCGATCCGCCCGTCGTCGTCACCGCGCCGGTGGAGATGGTCGAGCCGACGGGAGCCGAAACGATCGTGCTGCTGCGGCTTGGCGGCGAGCCTGCGCTGGCGCGCATCACGCCGGACATCCGCCCCACACCGGGCGCCGCCGCCCCGTTCGCGCTCGACACGCGTCGCATCTGCCTGTTCGACCCCGAGACGGAGCGACTGATCGCATGACAAGAACGAGCTATGCCGGCCTTAGGGACCGCGTGGTGTTGATCACCGGTGGCGCCAGCGGCATCGGTGCCGCCTTCGTGCGGGCGTTCGCGGCGCAAGGGGCGCGCGTCGCGTTCCTGGATCTCGATGAAGCAGCCGGCCGGGCGCTGGTCGCGGAAGTGAAGGCCGCGGCCGGGACCGTACCCTTGTTCGTGCCGTGCGATCTCCTCGACATCGACGCCTTGCGCGGCGCCATGGCGCAGGTCCGGGGATCGCTTGGCGATGCCGCGGTCCTCGTCAACAACGCCGCCAATGATCAGCGTCAGGTGCTGGCCGAGGTGACGCCGGCCGAATTCGACTGGATGATCGGCGTCAACCTCAAGCACGTCTTCTTTGCCGCGCAAGCGGTGGTGCCGCAGATGCAGGCGCACGGCAGCGGTTCGATCATCAACATGTCGTCGATTGCCTGGATGCGCGGCGCGCCGGGGCTGCCTGTCTACGCCGCGGCAAAGGCCGCGATCGTCGGCTTCACCAACTCCCTGGCCCGGTCGCTCGGGCCCGACCGCATCCGCGTCAACGCGATAGCGCCGGGGATGGTGATCACGGAGCGTCAGCGCCGGCTGTGGTACCCGGACGACCAGGTGATCGCCGAGCTGCGCACGCGTCAGGCCATTCCCGACGCGGTGACGCCCGACGACATCGCCAACATGGCGCTTTTCCTCGCCTCGGACGACAGCCAGCGCATCACGCGGCAGTGTTTTCAGGTCGACGCTGGTCTCGGCTAGAGCGTGATCCGAGCTGCTGTCGTAGAGGTCCGCTCCGTCTCCGAGAGCAGCCGCGTGAGCCCACCTCACCTTGAGTCGGAGTTGGGCCATGAACGGACTCCTGCATCGCAGCGAGATAGCTCTATTCAATCACCTCGTCAGCGCGAATGAGTAGTGAAGGCGGCACTGTTAAGCCGAGCGCCCTGGCCGTCTTCATGTTGATCACCAACTCGAATCTGGTCGGCTGCTCGACCGGCAACTCGGGGGGCTTGATGCCTTTGAGGATCTTATCGACGTAGCCGCCAGCACGACGCAATAGATCGAAAATATCCGGGCCGTAGACGACTAATCCGCCATCCGCAAATTGTCGGAAGAAATGCATCGCGGGCAGATGATGTTTGGCCGCGAGCGCGATAACTCGTGGGGCTTGGCGAATGATAAGAACATCGCCAAAGACAATGATTGCATCGGCGTGCTGGGCGGCAGCCGAGGCAAAGGCGATATCAAGCTCCTCGTCCGCGGTCGCCTCAACTATCGGCAGAGCCACGCCCAACTTCCGGGCTGCGCTTGGTGCCTCCTCGGCTACCATCAGCCTGTGCATGGGGTTGCTCGGATTGACCAAGAGCGCAATTTTCGACGCGCCAGGAACCAGTTCCTGGAGGATTTCTATTTGTTTGGCGGTCCAATCTCCCGGCACCCAGCTCGCGAGACCGGTCATGTTACCGCCTGGACGCGCGAGGCTTTGGATGAGGCCGAGCCCCACGGGATCGGCGACAACCACGAATACAATCGGAATGGTGGCAGTTGCCGATTTAAGGGCAAGGGCTGGTGACGGCCCGAGGGCAATTACCAGATCGGGAGTTAGCGTCACCAACTCCGCAGCTAGGGTTGACAAGCGATCCGGAGTTTCGGCAAAACGATATTCAACGAGCAGGTTCCTGCCCTCGATCCAGCCCTTCTCGCGCAAACCACTGCGCCACGCGTTGCGACCCTGAGAATCTAGGAATCCGCCCAAGAGACCGATCCGGCGAGGCGTGCCCTGGGCCCGCAAACGCCGTGGCGAAACGAGCAGCATTGCACTGCCTGCTATGAACTCCCGCCGCTTCATTCGATCCTCATCGGAGCCCGAGGACGATCGAACACAGAGTATCACGTCTCGATAGTTGGTGCACTCACAGCTGGGAGATGCAGGGGATCGGCGCAGCGGCAACTTCGGGTCACGTGCCGATATCCTATAAACGAGCGCCAAGGTTGCCACGTAATCGCACCACTGGATTGGTTAGAAGTCATGCCTTATCGTGCGCGTACTTCTCCAAAAGCAGCCGACTACATCACTTTCTCAGGGCCTCCGCGAAATATGCCCGGCGACCAGCACGCACACACCGTAGGACCAGTCAGCGACACTGACTTGCGTATTCAGTCGGGCGCCGTGTGAAGGTGCCGAAAGCGAGTACGATTCTCCGGGCCCTAAACAAGCTGAGGCATTATGCCTCTTGGGGCGAAACACCCATTTCTACGGGTGCACCAGTCTCGTAGAATGTGGTTGCCCTAGAAGCGGGATGTGCCGAAGTCGCCGTTCGGGACCAACGAGAAGTGCTAGCGCTATCGGCAGGTGCGCTACCCTATGAGACCGCCCCTTTTCGGTTTCTCACCACGACTCCACATTTCCACGCGCGCAGCTTTTGCGGCGGCTTGTTGCAGTAACCCAGGGAGAAAAGCGATGAGCAAGATCGATCGAAGGTCTGCATTGACATTCGGGTTGGCAGCGGCTTCGGCGGCCATGATAAAGCCCGCCGCCGCTCAAACGACGGGCTACAAGGACACAACTCCGTGGCCAGGTGTGGTGGTGCGTGAGTATGATAGCGAGACACCATCGCTGATCCCGGGTTTTAAGACCGTCTCAATGCGCGACATCATCATGCAGCCGGGATCGAAGACCATGGGGCCCCCGATGATGAATGCCATGGTCTGCCATATCACCGAAGGAGAGCTTCGGCTTGAGCAGGACGAAAAGACCTTTACCGGCAAGAAGAATTTTGTCTGGACCTGCAACAAGGACACAAAGGAGCAGGCGTTCAATGATGGGAACGTGGTCGCGATTATGCGGATCACCGACCTGAAGGCTTAAGGCTCGTTCTTCGTAAGTAATCGATTGTGGGAGCGAATGACGCACGCGACGGTGCCGATCGCGTCGGTTTCCGCAATGAACCAATGGCCGCCACGCGACCGGCGACGGTGTCGTCATACTGGCGGACCGCAGCTGCGGCAGACGACCGGAGTGATGATCTAATCAATCGGGAAGGCGTTATCCTACAGAGGAGTATCCTATGAAGTTGGCTCTAACATCAGCACTAGTCATTTGTCTGCTCGGTGCGCCGGGAATTTCGTTGGCCGCGGACGCCAAGGGCGACGTGGAGAAGGCTTACGCCGCTTGGGATGCCGCATTCAATAAGCACGACGAGAAAGCCATCGGCGCCTCCTATGTTGCGACGGCAAAATTGATGCCACCCACACATCAGGTCGCGTCGGGTCCGGCTGAGATCGAGAAAATTCTTTGCCGGACTCTTCGCGAGCGGTGTGACGGATCACAAGTTGGAGATGATCGACGCCGGCGGAGACGATAAGGTTGTCTTCGGCACAGCCAAGTGGAGCGCCACGGGTAAGGACAAGGAGGGCAAGCCGTCTCCCTTCAGTGGTTTAGCGACGCATGTCTTCGAACGCCAAGCCGACGGATCGCTCAAATTGAGACTACAAACATTCAACTAAAGCGGTCGAAGCTTAATCGGTCCGGCGAGGCGGCGGCCTTACCGGACACCCAAAACGGCTACTTGTCTCCGGTGCAAGCTATGTCCGGGTTGGGTCCAAAAGCAGCGGTGGACGTCAAGTTGGATCGAGGTCCGGTTTGCCCCTGACAGCCGGCATGACACGCGCTCAATTGACCTTCGGCTAAGGGCCAAGAGGCGAAATTGACTCGGTCGCCAAAGGTAAAGCCGTGCCGAGGTAGTGATCGGCATCTCTAACGGCATGCACTTTCCGATTGAACCTTGGCGCAATTCCGATGACCCACGCAAATGGGCAGGGAAACGGAGGTTTCCATGACCAGTTCCAGTGGACGCCCGGTGCATTTTTATCGGTTGATCGTAGCCCTGTATGCGCCAATTTTTTCGGCATCAGCACAGCCTATTCACATGATCCGATCGGGCCAGAACTGAACGCTTGGTTCAAAAGTCTCAAGAATAAGGCAGGTGAGCCGTGCTGTGATGGAGGGGACGGCCAACACGCGGAAGCCGAGTGGGATGTGGCAAAAAGCGGCTATAGAGTCCTTCTGAAAAATCCGCAGCGCCCAAGCGAACCCGGGCAATGGTTTAACGTGCCAAACTCTGTCGTGCTCAACCGGCAGAACCTCAGCGGCAGGGCGCTGGTTTGGTGGTGGCCGTCCTACGCCGAAGGAAGAATGATTCCTTTGTGGCGCTGCTTCATTCCCGGACCGGAAGGATGATCCGTCGTTGGGCAATCAATAGCACCCGTAGTCCGCCATGGGTCAAGGTGCGAAGAACCCGGCCTGAGCAAAACCAGTCCGCTTCCACCCACGAAGCTGACCTCAATGAGACGGTTCGCCACTTCGCTGATGGGCCACAAGCGGGAATGCCAAATGAGCAGCTCAAGCCTCGCCGCACGAGGACGGGTGCAGTCCAATCCCCTCAGGAGATCGAGCGCCAACGCTCTTGGCTCATCCGCAGTTCAAACTCGAGCTGGTACTTTTGGGCTTTTCGGATCGCATCGCGGCGTTCTTGGCGAAGCCGGATCGAGGTATCGATCGCTCGTTGCGCTCGATCGAAGAGTTCTAGCGTTTCACTGCTGAAGGGCTGGGCCATGATGATCGCTCCCGTCTAGGCGGGAGCGCAAATCATCTCTCAGGCACCGACGCCTACGGACAAGCCTTTGGCCGGCGATAATCGGTAGTGCGCCACATCTGGAGGAACTGCAACCGAATACGCACTCCTCTGGAGCGAGCATCGATGCATCAGGTCCGTTTGGCCAGCGACAGATTGCGAGACTACTCGTGTGCTGAGAGCGGCGGGCGGAGCTTCTTCCGGCTGAGGGCTAATCTTAGTCTTTCCCTCAGTTGACGGATTTCGTCATATTGCTTTTCGATCTCTGGATCGATGCGCAGCCGTTCTAATTGCTGCTCGTGCAGTTTCGACAATGCTGCAATATACGAACTTTGGATGGGCGGGACACGCATGATGACCCTTAATAGAATGCGAGAAAAGCCTCTCAAAACACTTGGCCGAAGCACAACTTAGAAAGAGATTTTGGGGTGGAGCCTTTCTGACAATGCGGGCTCGCTGGCGAAGTTCGGTCGTTGCGGCTTTATGACGCCTGCAGGCTGTTCCCCGACCTTCAGGAGTCCAGCTTCTGGCGGAGCTTCCTGATCAATTCGCTGAGGCCGGCGGCATACTTTTCGATGATGCGCCGTCGGGCTCTCGGGGGCTTCACTTCTGGCTTGGGCGCAGGCTTATCGTTCATGGACATCACATCATGCGCACGGTGGCAGGCGGTTTTGATCCAGATCGATCGTTCTCTTCAGGGGAGCTGGTCTGCTCGCTTCGCGATCAACTCAGCCCGGGCCATTGCCGCTTCGGCGCGTGCAAGGCGGAGAAGTTCACGTTGTTTTCTCAAGGCGGCGCGAAGCGTGCGGGCCTCGTCGCGCAACCTGCGACTGTCCTCCCGCGTAGTCTGAAACTGGGCAAATGTCGAATCGTCCATAGCGGAATTGGGAGCAAGCCGGCCGGTTCCTGCATTTGGCTAGGTTAAAGAACACGGTGCCCACTCCCTCAGAGGGAGCTCGATGCGCTGGAGTCCGCTTTGGGTCAAAATGCGAAGAACTCAACGTGAGAAAATCTGGTCCGCCATGCCTCACTGATCGGACCTCACCCGGTGCGCTGCTACTTCGCCGATGGGCCAGGAGCCGACATGCACCTCATATTGATCCCAGCTCCGTAACCAGCTTGGGAAGCATCCTGCCGCGTAATGAGCCGGAGGGAGCGAAGCCGCAGTCTTTCGCGCCCATTCGTCGATAGAAAGGTGCAGCATCTGGGTCCGCTTCGATCACCATACGATGAGCGCCCATGGCTGTTGCTTCGCTGGTGGCTCAATGAAACAGCTTCATTCCTACACCATTACGAAGCATCGTCGGGTCAACGAACAACTTCAACAAATCAGCCTCGCTTCCAGTGACCTGGACTTGGGCGACGCCGACAATCTTGCCGTGCTCTTCCGCCACCGCAATCGAACTAGATTGCAGTTCGTATGGTTCGATAGTGAGTTCACCCCGACACGCGTCCATGAAGTCGTTGCCGTAACCCCATACAGCTTTGGACCTAAGACACAAAGCCGAGAGCGTTGGTAGTTCTTCAAGTCTCGGCGGTCTGAGAACACAAGTCACGAAGCTTGGCTCCTGCATCGGCTTTCGGATACCACATCGTGAGGCCGATGTCTCAGGCCACCAGCCGCCCGATCGCGCTCAACGTGAGAGGCTTCCGCTTTGCTCTCGTAAGCCAAGAGTTTAGGAGTACGCGTCCGGGCTCGCCCGCCTACCCTTGCGTATCGTCGCCAGCACGATGTCGGCTGCGAGCACGCTCGGCGATCTGTTGCCTGTCGACATGATCGTATCGAGCTGGGCGAATGCTTCCACCTGCTGCCGGCGCAGCGGTGAATCGGTCAGAAGCTCCGAGAGCGCGGGCGCCAGCTTCTCCGGCGTGCAGTCTTCCTGCAGGAACTCCGGGATGACATCCTTGCCGATCACGAGATTGGCGAGGATCACCGAGGAGACACGGATCGCGCGGCGCAGGATGAAGGCTTCGATCGCGCCGACGCGATAGGCCGTCACCATCGGAATGCCCGATAGCGCGAGCTCCAGCGTCACCGTGCCGGATTTTGCCAGTGCCGCGCGCGCGATGCGGAAGGCAGCGCGCTTCTCGTTCTCGCCGACCACGATTTGAGGCTTGACCAGCCAGTTCGCGATGCCTTCGCGGATGGTGGTTTCGAGATGCGGCATGGTCGGCAGCATCAGCTCGAACGCGCGGCCTTCGGTCTGCAATCGGCCGAGCGTCGCGCCGAACACGTCGAGATGGTGCCTGATCTCGCTGCGGCGGCTGCCGGGCAACACCAGCAAGACCGGCGGCTCGCCGTCGCGGCGCGCCTGCTCCTCCGCGTTCGGCCGCAGCGAGGGCAATTGCTCGATCAGGGGATGGCCGACATAGCTGCATGGCGGCCCGCCGAGCTTGCGGTATTCCTCCGGCTCGAATGGCAACAGGCCGAGCACATGGTCGACATAGCCGAGCATGGTCCGCGCCCGTCCCGGCCGCCAGGCCCAGAGCTGTGGCGAGACGTAGTCGACGATCGGGATCGCCGGATTGCGCGTCCGCACGCGGCGGGCGACACGGTGGGTGAAATCGGGGCTGTCGATGATGACGAGCGCGTCCGGCGCGGCTTCGGTCACTGCCTCCGCGGTCTCGCGGATCAGCCGCAGGATCTTCGGCAATTGCTGCACGACCGCGGCGAAGCCGACGATCGAGAGCTGCTCGATCGGAAACAGCGTCTCGAGCCCCTGGCGCGCCATGGTGTGGCCGCCGACGCCCACGAACTGCACGCCGTCGCCGAGGCGCTGGCGCAGCACCTTCATCAAGGCGCTGCCGAGCCGGTCGCCGGATTCCTCCGTGGCGATCAGGAAGATCTTGCGCTTGGGATCGCGACCCTGCATCACGCCGGCAGGCCGATGACGAAGAGATATTTTGCGTCGGCGAGTGCGATCATTGCCTGCGGCTCGGCGGCGATGGTGTTGCCGGCAACGACGGCGATCCCGGCCAGCCCTGCGGCGGCGACGCCCTCGAGGGTGCGCGGGCCGATCGTCGGCAGGTCGAAGCGCAGATCCTGCCCGCTCTTTGGGACCTTCACCAGCACGCCCCGCCCGGTGGCGGCGCGGATGCGGCCCTCTTCGCGCAGCCGTTCCACGCGCGCGAGCAGTGCATCGGTGCCCTCGATATCCTCGACCGCCACCACATGGCCGTCGATCACGACCGCGGCCTGGCCGATGTCGAACGGACCGAGGGCGGTCAGCACCGCGCGTCCGCGCTCGATGTCGGTCTTGCCGGTGTCGCTCGGCCAGGCGCGGCTGATGCAGCCCTCGGGCATCAGCAGATCGGGCGCGACATCCTTGATGCCGACCATGCGAAAGCCGCCCTGCTCGAGAATGCGCCCGACGCCGGACAACAAATGATCGTCGCCGCCGCGGAAGGCGCGGATGACATTGCCGAGCAGCCGAAGCGTCGTGAAGTCGACCCGGACCTCCGAGAGCGAAGGTCGCACCAGCGTGCCGATGAAAATCAGGTCGCGGCAGCCCTCCTCGCGAAACAGCCGCATGGCGCGGCCGAGCTGGCCGACCGAGATCCAGCGATGACGGAATTTCTCTACCCGCGCGGGATCGCAGGCTCCCCGAAGCGGAAACAACACCGGCGTGATGCCGCGGGCGGCGAGCGAGTCGGCAACCGCGAACGGCATCGCGCCGCCGCCAGCGACGACGCCGACCGGCGATGAAATTTCCGAAGCCGCCGATGTCATGCCCGGGGCCATTCCATCATCACTTCGCGATGGCGGGAAGACAGAGCGGGCGCTTGCCCTTGCCGATGAAGTCGAGGATTTCGCCGATCGCCGGATCTCCACCGGCGAGCGGCCGCGCCGCCTCCAGGCGTTCGGCAAAGGTAGCGGGGCCACGGAAGAGTTTCTGGTAGAACGCGCGCACGGTCACAAGCCGCTGCTTGGTGAACTTGCGCCGCTTCATGCCGATCAGGTTGAGGCCTTCGAGCACCGCATATTGGCCGTTGACCAGCCCATACGGGATGACGTCGTCGCGCACGCCGCAGACACCGCCAACCATCACATAGGGGCCGATGCGGGTGAACTGATGCACTGCGGACAGGCCGCCGATATAGACGGCGTCACCGATCTCGCAATGGCCGCCGAGCGTCGCCGAGGTTGCGAAGATCACGTTGTTGCCGACCATGCAGTCATGCCCGACATGACTGTTGTTCATGAAATAGCCGTCGTTGCCGACGCGCGTCAGGCCACCGCCCTTGATGGTGCCGACATTCATGGTCGCACCTTCGCGGATGGTGCAGCCCGAGCCGATCTCAAGCTTCGTGGGCTCGCCCTTGTAGCTGAGATCCTGGGGCGCCCCGCCCAGCACCGCGAACGGCGAGATCACGCAGCCATCTCCGATCGAGGTGTGGCCGATGACGGTGACCTGTCCGATCAGCTTGCAGTTATTGCCGATCGCGACATGCGGGCCGATGATGCAGAAGGGGCCGATCTCGGTGCCCTCGCCGATCACGGCGCCGTCCGCGATCCGTGCGGTGGGGTCAATCTTACTCATCAAGCAATCTGACTCATCAAGAAGGTCTGATTAGGTGTTGAAGTCGCTCGGTTTTCCGCTGGTTAGCGCGACTATGCCCGATCTGTCCAGTGACGTATGATCTCTCCGTGTTTCAAGTGCCGGATGAGGCAGCCTTCCCGGGTCATCAACAAGTTCACGCGGAGCTTCAGGTATCGTGGTCAGGGCCCTGGCACTTCTCCTCGCACAGTTCGCCGCGGCGCCGATCGTCTCCGAGACGATCGAGACCGCCGAACACCGCCCCATCGACCTCGCGACGTTCGAGTGCCGCGACATCAGCCGCAGCACGGTGCTTCAGCGGGTCTGTTACGACCGTGCGCAGCAGGCCCTCGTCGTGGCCGTTGAAGGCGTTTATGACCGCTATTGCGGCGTACCGGTCGACACGGTCGAGCGCCTGCTGGGCGCACCGTCCATGGGACAGTTCTTCAACCAGAACATCAAGCGCGAGGTCAGCGGCGGCCGGTACGCGTGTCCTGCGCGCGAGCGCATCCAGAGAAGTTGATCCCGCTCAGTCGGTCAGCATGGCGCCGACGTCGGCCTCCGCAACCACCTGGCCGTTGACCTTGGCGTCGCCGTGAAACCACCACATGGCCTTGCGGCGGCCGATCGAGCGCATGTGGTATTCGATGGTATCGCCGGGCAGCACAGGCTTGCGGAACTTGCACTTGTCGATGGTGAGGAAATAGACCGCGCGCGGCTTCTCGGTGCCTTCGACCGACTTGATGCCGATCACACCCGCGGTCTGCGCCATCGCTTCGATCATCATGACGCCGGGATAGACCGGGCGATCGGGAAAGTGGCCCTGGAACGGCGGTTCGTTGAAGGTGACATTCTTGATGCCGATGCCGCTGTAATCGGTGCGGATGTTGATCACGCGATCGATCAGCAGCATCGGAAAACGGTGCGGGAGCGTTTGCAGGATCATGTTGATGTCCACAAGCTCGAACCTGACCGGTGCTTCGTCCGTCACTCCCGTTCCTCCTGCTTCGGATCGGCCTTGCTGTCGCGCGCCAAGCGCTCGACCGCCAAAATTTCCTTGAACCACTGCCTGGTCGGCTTGGCGAAAAAACCACCCCAACGTCCGTTGGGAGGAACGTCGTCCTTGACGCCGCTCATGGCAGTCACCTGAGCTCCATCCCCGATCTTGACGTGATTGTTGATGCCCACCTTCGCTCCCAGCGCCACGTTGTCGCCGAGGGTGAGGCTGCCGGCAAGGCCGATCTGGGCTGCCAGCAGGCAGTGCCGGCCAATGGTCACATTGTGGCCGATCTGGACCTGATTGTCGATTTTGGTCCCTTCCCCGATCACGGTGTCGCGCAAGGAGCCCCGATCGATGGTGGTGCCGGCGCCGACCTCCACGTTGTTCTGAATCAGCACGCGGCCGGTCTGGGGCACCTTCAGATGGCCCTCGGGGCCGAAGAAGATGAAGCCGTAGCCGTCCTGGCCGATCGAACAACCGGGGTGGATCAGCACGTCGTTGCCGATCAGCGCGCACTGGATGGCGGTGCGTGCGCCGACATTGCAGTCCCGGCCGATCTTGACGCCGGGGCCGATCACGGCCCCCACACCGATCACCGTGCCGCTGCCGATCTCCACGTCAGGGCCGATCACGGCCAAGGGATCGACGATCACGCCGTCCTCGAGCCTGGCGGTGGGGTCGATGATGGCCGACGGCGCGATGCCGTCGTTGCCGGTCCAGGATTGCGGCCGGAGCGCGTCGCCATGCCACTCCCGCGCGATCCTGACGAAGGCGCGGAACGGCTGTGGCGCCCGCAGCACGGCGACATGCGCGGGCACCCGCGCCTCGAAGCGTGGGCTCACCAGGCAAGCACCGGCCTTGGTCGCCTTGAGCTCATCGGCATATTTGAGATTGTCGAAGAACGTCAGGTGCATCGGGCCGGCTTCGTCGAGCGAAGCAAGACCCCTGATGATTTGGCCGCCCCTGGCGGGATCGACCAACTCCGCCTTGGTCAGCGTGGCGATGTCAGCCAGCGCTGAGGCGGGCGGCTGTGTGAAGAAGGTCGGCTGCGCCATTCCACCCCGTCGCGGTCCGGCTTCGGCATGAAGCGGCCAAGCCGCATCATGCCTCATCTCCTGGATTGGCACGATCCCTTTCGGAAACCGGCTCCGGTGGTCCGGATCGTGCCGTGCTGTTCGAATTAGAACGAGGTGCCGCCGCCGAACCGGAACTCCTGCGTACGGTCGTTCTTGCCCTTGGTCAGCGGCACGGCGTAGTCGAAGCGCAGCGGACCGAACGGCGAGGCCCAGATCAAGCCGACGCCGACCGACGACCGGACCGCATTGCCATTGTCATACACCAGGCCGGTGCAGGTTCCAGCCGAAGCGGGATTGACGGTCGACGGCGTGCAGCTCGAATTCTTGGTCGTGGTCAGTTCGTTGGTCACCGACCACGTCGTCGGTCCCTGATAGTCGAACAGTCCGCCGGCGTCGGCGTAGACGGCGCCCTTCAGACCCACTTCCTTCGGCAGGAACCAGAACGGCATCTGCAATTCGAGCGAAGCACCCCAATACTTGGTGCCGCCAAGCGCGTCCTGCGTACCGAAGGGGTTCAAATCGCGCGGTCCGATGCCGTTCGGGGCAAAGCCGCGGACGAGGTTCGGGCCCATCTGGAAATGATCGAGCATGCGCAGATCGCTGCCCATCTTGTTCAGCATGCCGCCCTGGAGGCGAACGAGACCGACGATATCGGAGACCAGCGGAGTGTAGTACTTCGCGTCAACCACAGTCTTCAGATAGGAGACGTCGCCGCCGACGCCGGCGAAGTCCTGCCGGAAATCGACCAGCAGACCGTCGGTGGGGTTCTTGTTGTTGTCGAGCGTGTTGTAGGTCAGCGTGTAGCCGAGCGCCGAGGTCAGGGTCTTGCCGTTGGCAAGCTCCTTGCGGACCGGCAGCGAGGCCTCGCCGTCGCTGTAGCAGCCGAGGCCGTTGGTCGAGGGAGCCAGAGGAATACCACTCGCCGCGGAGAAAGCCGGGCTTGGATTGAATGCCGGATTCGGAGTGACACCGTCGGCAAGGAACTGGTTGTTGTTACAGTTCGCGAGGTACGACGGCAGCGTGATTTCCTGCCGGTAGATCGAGTAGCGCACCTGCAGCGACAGATCTTCACGCAGGGAGAAACCGAGGCGCGGCGAGAAGCCGAGCGTCTTGGTGCCGTAGGAGATGTAGCTGTTGGACCTCTGCTCACGCTGATAGAGGTCGAGACCCAGCGCGACCCGGTAGTCGAGCAGATAGGGTTCGACGAACGACAGCGAGTAGCCGCGGGCATACTGGCCGTAGGTCACCGCCGCCTTGGCGAACAGGCCGCGGCCGAGCAAATTGCGTTCGGAAACCGAGACTTCGGCCAGCGCGCCGTCGGTGGTGGAATAACCACCCGAGACCGAGAAGTCGCCGGTCGATTTCTCTTCCATGTCCACGAGCAGGATCACGCGGTCGCTCGACGAGCCGGGCTCCGTCGTGATCTTCACGCTCTTGAAATAGTCGAGGTTCTTCAAGCGGCGCTCGGCACGGTCGACCAGCGCGCGGTTGTAGGCATCGCCCTCGGAGACGTCGAACTCGCGACGAATCACGTAGTCGCGCGTGCGGGTGTTGCCGCGAAGGTTGATGCGCTCGATATAGGTGCGCGGACCCTCGTCGATGTTGAACACGACCGACACGGTGTGCGCCTCGAAATTGCGGTCGCCGCCGGGACGGACCACGGCGAAGGCGTAACCGCGACGCGAGGCCTCGATCTGCATCTCCTCGACCGACTTCTCGACCGATTCGACGTTGTAGAGCGAGCCGACATTGACGCGCGAATAGTTGCGCATCGAGGTGGGATCGAAGTTGGGAATGCTGGAGCGGAAGTCGATCGAGCCGACCCGGTATTGCGAGCCCTCCTCGATCTTGAAGGTAACGTTGAAACCCTTCTTCTCCGGATCGTATTCGGTGAGCGCGGCGACGACCTGGACGTCGGCGAAACCGTTCTTGAGATAGAAGCGGCGGATCAGGTCGCGGTCGGCCTCGACCCGATCGGGATCGTAGATGTCGCTGCTGGCGAGGAAGCTCAGCAGGTTGGATTCGTGCGTCTTGATGACGTCGCGCAGGCGGTAGGACGAGTACGCGTTGTTGCCGACGAACTCGATCGACTTGACGCCGGTCTTGGCGCCCTCCTCGACCGTGAAGACGAGATCGACGCGGTTGTTCGGCTGCTCGATGATTTCAGGCGTGACGCGAACGTCGTAACGGCCGGAGCGGCGATAGATTTCTGCGATTCGCAGGGTGTCGGACTGCACCATGGCGCGGGAGAAGGTGCCGCGCGCCTTGGACTGGACTTCACCGGTGAGCTGCTCGTCCTTGATCTTCTTGTTGCCCTCGAAGGCAATGCGGCCGATCACCGGGTTTTCCACCACGGAGACGACGATCTGGCCACCGGCCCCGCGGTTGATCCTGACGTCCTGGAACAGGCCGGTCTCGATCAACGCCTTGAGGCCGTCGTCGATGGCACCCTGATCCAGGCGACCGCCGGGACCCGGCTTGAAGTAGGAGCGGATCGTCTCCACCTCGACCCGGCGATTTCCTTCGACGGAAATCGACTGCACGGTCTGAGCAAGCGCAGACGAAGACACAAAGGCAGCCCCAACCGGGGCAAGCACCGGCGCGCCGAACATGATCAGGGTTGCGAGCAAGCCCCCCCGGAGTCGCAGTCCAAACTTCATTGCGCAACGCGCCCTTATCATTCCGTACCAGACCCAACCCCAACGCCGGTCTGGAGATTCCCCAAGTTCAAGCCGCTTGTAGACAATTTCACCGACGCCGCAAACGGTCGAGCGCGCCGTAATTTCATTTTCATTCCAAGACGTTGCCCAAGAGCAACGCCCGGGCAACGCCACAAAAAAGCCCCTATCAGGATGCGGCCATTCGCAGGATGTCGTTATAGGTCGCAAACACCATCAACATCAGCACCAAGCCAAGCCCGATTCGGAACCCCATCTCCTGGGTCCGCTCGGACAGGGGCCGACCACGGGCGACCTCCGCCGCATAGAACATAAGGTGACCGCCATCGAGCAGTGGGATCGGGAACAGATTCAGCAGGCCGATCGACACCGACAGCACCGCGCAGAGGTTGATCACGAACTGGAACCCGGCGCTGGCCGCCTGCCCCGACATCTTGGCAATGCCGAGCACGCCGCTGACCTCGTTCGGATTGCCGTTCCCGACGAACAACGAGCCCAGGAACTTGAAGGTGCTGGTGATGATGAACCAGACCTGCTCCACCCCGATCTTGAGCGCTTCGCCGACGCCGACCGGCGACGTCGAGGCCTCCCCGGCCTGAGACTTGTGTTCGACGCCGAGCACGCCGAGACGGTGGCTGTTGCCGAAGGGATCCTTGCGCTCGAGCAGCGCCGGCGTCGCGGTCAGCGACACGATGGAACCGTCGCGCTTGACCTGGAAGGCAAGCGGCGAACCAGCATTCATCGCAACCATGCGCTGCATGTCGGCAAAGCTTTCGATCGGCTTGCCGTCGATCTGGACGACGACGTCGCCGATCTTGAAGCCGGCTGCCGCCGCAGCGCCATCGGCGACGACACCGTCGACGCGCGCAATCGTGCTCGGCTTGCCGTAATACAGCGCCATGCCGGCGAAGATCAGCGCGCCCAGGATGAAATTGGCGATCGGTCCGGCGGCAACGATGGCGGCGCGCGGGCCGACCTTCTTGTGATGGAAGCTGCCGGCGCGCTCCTCGGCCGTCATGGCCGCAAGCTTCTCGGACGACGGCGTCGAAGCCTCGCTCTCGTCGCCGAAGAACTTGACGTAGCCGCCGAGCGGGATCGCCGAGATCTTCCAGCGGGTGCCATGGCGGTCGTTGAAACCGACCAGCTCAGGTCCGAAACCGAGCGAAAAAGTTAACACACGAACGCCTGCCCAGCGCGCGACCAGGAAATGGCCGAGCTCATGGAAGAACACGACGATGGTCAGGACGAACAGGAAGGGAACCGCGTAGCCAAGGAGCCCATGGCTCAACGTATTGAAACTATGGACGAAAAAGTCGATCATCGAATTCCCTCATCCAGTGCCGCAAGGCCCTGGCCCCGAACCATCTAGGATGCCTTTAAGGCAATTTGAGGCAATAGGGCGGCAGCCCTATTTCGCGCAACATGGTCAACAGCGATTGCATCGTCCGCTGACGTCAGCGGCGCCTGGTTCCCGCTGCGGACCCAGTCATCCAGCGTCTCCTCCACCAGCCTGGCAATCGCCCCGAACCGGATCTTGCCGGCGATGAAGGCGGCGACCGCGACCTCGTTGGCGGCGTTGTAGACCGTGGTCGCCCCCTTCCCGGTCCGGAGAGAATCGAAGGCCAGGCGCAGCCCGGGGAAGCGCTCGAAATCCGGCGCCTCGAAGGTCAACTGGCCGATCTTGGCCAGATCGAGCTTGGCGGCCGGACCCTTGATACGGTCGGGCCAGCCGAGGCAATGCGCGATCGGCGTGCGCATGTCGGGTGAGCCGAGCTGGGCCACGACCGAGCGATCGGAGAACTCGACCATGCCGTGGATGATCGACTGCGGATGAACGAGGACGTCGATCTCGTCGGGCGAGAGCGCGAACAGATAGGAGGCCTCGATCACCTCGAGCCCCTTGTTCATCATCGAGGCGGAATCGATCGTGATCTTCTGGCCCATGCTCCAGTTCGGATGCTTCAGGGCTTGCGCGAGTGTCGCCTGCTCGATGTCGGCAGGCTTCCAGGTGCGGAAGGGGCCGCCGGAGGCCGTGATGATGACACGGACGAGCTCGTCGCGATTGCCCGAGGCGAGCGCCTGGAACAACGCATTGTGCTCGGAATCCGCAGGCAGGATGCAGGCGCCCGCTTTCGCCGCGCGCTGCATGAAGAAATCACCAGCGCAGACGAGACATTCCTTGTTGGCGAGCGCGACATGCGCGCCGCGATCGACCGCCGCCAGCGCCGGCTTCAGTCCGGCGGCGCCACTCACGGCGGCCATCACCCAATCGGCCGGACGCGCGCCGGCCTCGATCACCGCGCTTTCGCCGGCGCCGCATTCGGTGCCGGTGCCCGCGAGCGCAGCCTTGAGTTCGGCAAACTTGGTGATGTCGGCGATCGCGACGAAGCGCGCGGAGAACTCCTTCGCGAGCTTTGCCAGCGCCTCGACATTGCTGTTTGCCGTCAGCGCCTCGACACGGTAGCGCTCGGGAGAGGCGCGCAGCAGATCCATCGTGCTGTCGCCGATCGAGCCGGTGGCGCCGAGAACCGTGACGCTGCGGACGCTCGATGCCGCAGCCTTGTTGTTACGCAATGGGACCGCGCTCATATGTTCACCAAACCATAAGACCGCTTCCGGCGCTATGCACACCATGGCGGAGGAAGCCGATAATCCATGCCACCAGGATGGCGGCGACAAAACCGTCCAGACGGTCCAATAGCCCGCCGTGGCCCGGAATTAAGTGACTGGAATCCTTGACGTCGAAGCGCCGCTTGACCGCGGATTCGAACAGATCGCCGCAGGCCGACACGATTGAGAGGACCGCGCTGACGAGCAGCAATGGAACTATCTTTCCAACCCCGCAAGCGGCAAAGGCGACCGCGACCAAAAGGCTCGCGGCAAAGCCGCCGAGCGCCCCTGACCAGGTCTTCTTCGGGCTCACGCGCGGCCACAGCTTCGGTCCGCCGATGCCGCGGCCGGCGAAATAGCCGCCGATATCGGTCGCCCACACCACGAGCAGCACGAACATCAGCGCGGCGAAGCCGTTCACGAGATCCTTCCGCAGCAGGATCGAGGCGAGTAGCGCCGCCGACGCATAGGCAAATCCGGAGGCCGCCCAGACGAACTTGCCCCGCGCGATCACCGTCACGACCGCCCCGCCAATCAGGCCGGTGATGATTGCGGTCTTCAGCGCGCCGAAGGCAACGCACAAGCCCATCGCGGCGATGACGATCGTCCCCGCCCCGGTCAGCGCGGTCGAGCCTGCGCCAACCACCATCAGCCATTCCGCGAACAGTCCGATCGACACCAGGGTGACGAGAAGCGCCCACAGCCAGCCGCCGGCATAAGCGAGCGCAATGGCGAGCGGCGCCAGCACCAGCGCCGCGAGGATTCGCATCACGAGATTGCTCGGGGCAGGCTGAGAGCCGGCCGGTGCGGAGTTGGGCTCGCTCACGAGGCGGTTTTCGCGACCAGGCCGCCGAAACGGCGCTCGCGCCTGGCGAATTCGGCGATTGCGCCTTCCAGCGCCGCCTTGTCGAAATCGGGCCAGTGAATCGGCACGAAGACAAGCTCGCTATAGGCGGCCTGCCACATCAGGAAGTTGGACAGGCGCTGCTCGCCACTGGTGCGGATGATGAGATCGGGATCGGGAATGTCGGGCGCGTCGAGATGCGCCCCCAGTGTCTCGGCATCGATCGTGTCGGGACTGCGCCGGCCCTCGGCGACTTCCCGCGCGAGCTTCTGCGCCGCCTTCGCGATCTCCTGCCGGGAGCCGTAATTGAAGGCGACGACGAGCGTGAGGCGCGTGTTATCGCGCGTCAGTTCCTCCGCCTCATTGAGAAGTGCGCAGATGTCGCCCTCCAGCCCGTCCCGCTCGCCGATGATGCGTACCTTGACGCCGTCGCGATGCAGGCTCGCCAGATCGTTGCGGATGAAGCGGCGTAACAGGCCGAACAGATCGCCGATCTCGCTCGCCGGACGCGACCAGTTTTCCGAGCTGAAGGAGAAGATGGTGAGATAGCGGATGCCAAGCTCATGCGACGCCCGAACCACGCGACGCAGGGCCTCCACGCCGCGGCGATGGCCCTCCGCCCGTGGCAAGCCGCGCGCGGCCGCCCAACGTCCGTTGCCATCCATGATGATGGCGACATGCGCAGGCGCATCGGACCGATCTGGTCCTTCCGTTGCGGGCGCGGCGGCGTTGGACATGAGGCTGCCTTAAAGCATGATCCGGACCCGAAGGGCCGCGTTAGCGCAAAGTGCGAAGCGGTTTTCCGTAAAGATCATGCGCGAACATAACCTAGAGCGCGATCCATCCTGCTTAGACGGTGAGGATTTCTTTTTCCTTGGCGGCCAGCAACTGGTCGATCTCGGAGATCGTGCCGTCGGTCGCCTTCTGCACCTCGTCGGCGTGGCGCTTCTGATCGTCCTCGGACATCTCGTGATTCTTCTCGAGCTTCTTGAGAACGTCGAGACCGTCGCGGCGGACGTGGCGCGCGGCGACCTTGGCGGCTTCCGCGTATTTGTGCGCGACCTTGACGAGCTCCTTGCGACGCTCCTCATTGAGTTCGGGGATGCGCAGGCGCAGAACCTGGCCTTCAGTCGCCGGCGACAGGCCGAGATTGGAATCGACGATCGCCTTCTCCACCGCCTTGACCATCGACTTGTCCCAGACCTGCACCGAAATCAGGCGCGGCTCCGGCACGCTGACGGTGGCGAGCTGGTTCAGCGGCATGTGGCTGCCATAGGCGTCGACCTGCACCGGATCGAGCATCGAGGCGGAGGCGCGACCGGTGCGCAGGCCGCCAAGCTCGTGCTTGAGCGACTGGATCGCGCCCTGCATGCGGCGCTTGACTTCGTTGAGATCGAAATTGTCCGTGGCCATCCCGTTTCTCCTTCAAAATCCCGGCGACCTCTCCGCACCTTCTCTCAGGGTGCAACGACAAGCCGTCAGCCGGCGACAATGGTTCCGTGGCCGCCGCCACGCAGTACAGCGCCGATCGAGCCCGGCTCCGCGATCGAGAACACGATGATAGGCAGCGACGTCTCGCGGGCAAGCGCGAAGGCGGTCGCATCCATCACCTTGTAGCCGCCCTCGATCGCCTGCGAATGCGTCAGACGGTCGAATCGCGTCGCCGTCGGGTCTTTCTTCGGGTCGGCCGAGTAGACACCGTCGACATTGGTCGCCTTCAGAACCGCCTGGGCGCCGATCTCGGCTGCGCGCAGCACCGCGGTCGTGTCCGTGGTGAAGAACGGATTACCGGTTCCGCCGCCGAGCAGCACGATCCGGCCCTCGGCGAGGTATTTATGTGCCGCGGTGCGGGTGAACAGCTCGGAAATCTCGGGCATGACGAAGGCCGACAGCGTGCGCGCAGGCGTGCCCTTGCGCTCGATCGTGGCCTCGAGCGCGAGGCAGTTCATCATCGTCGCGAGCATGCCCATGGTGTCACCGGTCGGGCGCGACACGCCGCGCGAGGAGACCTCGACGCCGCGAAAGAGATTGCCCCCGCCGATGACGACGGCGACTTCGGTGCCGAGGTGGCGAGCGGCGATCAGATCGTCGGCGACCCGGTCGATGGTCGGTTGATCGATGCCAAAACCCTGCGGTCCCGCGAGATATTCGCCGGACAGCTTGATCACGACGCGACGATAGACCGGATCAGTCATGAGCACTTTCCTTGTCCGGGCGCCGCTTCCGGCGGCACGCCGGAAGGAACGTTCCGGCGCTTACTTCTTGCCGCTGGCCGCCGCGACCTCGGCCGCGAAGTCGCTTTCCTGCTTCTCGATTCCCTCACCGAGAGCATAGCGCACAAAGCCCGCGATTTTCACCGCGCCGCCGACCTTGCCTTCGGCTTCCTTCACCGCCTGCGCCACCGACTTCCCGGTGTCGTGGATGAAGGCCTGCTCGAGCAGGCAAACTTCCTTGTAATAGGTCTTCAGGCCGGACTCGACGATCTTCTCGATCACGTTCTCGGGCTTGCCCTGCTGGCGATATTTGTCGGCGAGCACGTCCTTCTCGCGCTTGACGACCGCCGGATCGAGACCGGACGGATCCAGCGCCAGGGGGTTGGCGGCCGCGACATGCATCGCGATCTGGCGGCCAAGCGTTGCGAGCTCGTCGGCCTTGCCGGGGGATTCCAGTGCCACGATCACGCCCATCTTGCCGGCGCCCTCGACCACCGCGCCATGGACGTAGCTCGACACCACGCCCTGGCTGACCTCGAGCGAAGCTGCGCGGCGCAGCGTCATGTTCTCGCCGATGGTGGCGATTGCGTCATTGATCGCAGTTTCGATCGTGACGTCGCCGACCTTGGCGGCCTTGATCTTGTCGACATCGGCGCCGGTGTTGAATGCGACCTGGGCGATCATCTTGACGAGGCCCTGGAACTGGCCGTTGCGCGCGACGAAGTCAGTCTCGGAATTGACTTCGACCACGACGCCCTTGTTGCCCTTGGTGAGCGCGCCGATCAGACCCTCGGCGGCGACGCGGCCCGACTTCTTGGCGGCCTTCGACAGGCCCTTCTTGCGCAGCCAATCCTGCGCCGCTTCCATGTTGCCGTCGTTTTCGGTCAGCGCGGCCTTGCAGTCCATCATGCCTGCGCCGGTCGACTCGCGCAGGTCCTTGACCATCGCAGCTGTGATCGTTGCCATCGTTCAAAATCCTTTTTGCCTGCCGGTTTGCCGCGGCGCGGCCAGATCGCCTCGCCGCGGTCCATCTCAGGAATTCGCGTCAACTGAAATGGTGGCCGGAGCTTGTCCGGCCAACCCATCGCTCTTTTTGACTATTCCGCTTCCGCGGTCAGCGCCTTGGCCTTGGCCACCCAGGCGTCCGCGCGGCTCGGCAGGCCGACTTCTTCGCCGATCTTGTGCGCGGTATCGTGATCGAGCTCAGCCAGCTGCCAGAAGTGGAAGATGCCGAGATCGTTGAACTTCTTCTCGATCGCGCCCGACACGCCCGGGAGCTTCTTGAGGTCGTCGGACGTGCCGCGCGGGCCGGCAAGGCCTTGGAAGCCGCTCGTGGCGGGCAGCTCTTCTGCGACCGGCCGAACCGAAGCACCGACGTCGATTCCGGAATCGCCTTGGGCGCGTGAAATGCCGTCAATCGCTGCGCGCGCGATCAGATCGCAATAGAGCGCAATCGCGCGGCCGGCGTCGTCATTTCCCGGCACCACATAAGTGATGCCCTTCGGATCCGAATTGGTGTCGACGATCGCCGCGACCGGAATGTTGAGCCGCTGGGCTTCCTGGATCGCGATGTCTTCCTTGTTGGTGTCGATCACGAAGATCAGGTCGGGCAGACCGCCCATGTCCTTGATGCCGCCGAGCGAGCGGTCGAGCTTGTCGCGCTCGCGCTGAAGGGTCAGGCGCTCCTTCTTGGTGTAGGAGGAGGCATCGCCGCCGGCGAGCACGTCGTCGAGATGACGCAGGCGCTTGATCGAGCCCGAGATCGTCTTCCAGTTGGTCAGCGTGCCGCCGAGCCAGCGCGAATTGACGAAGTACTGAGCGCAGCGCTTGGCCGCGTCGGCAACGCCGTCCTGCGCCTGGCGCTTGGTGCCGACGAACAGGATGCGGCCGCCCTTGGCGACGGTGTCGCTGACCGCCTGCAAGGCGTTGTGCAGCAACGGCACGGTCTGCGCGAGGTCGACGATGTGGATGTTGTTGCGGGCGCCGAAAATGAACGGCGCCATTTTCGGATTCCAGCGGTGAGACTGGTGACCAAAGTGCACGCCGGCTTCGAGGAGCTGACGCATAGTGAAATCGGGTAGTGCCATCGTTCTAATTCTCCGGTTGGTTCCTCCGGAAGCGTGTGAGCAGGACAGAGCGTTGTCGCCCCGGCTGCCACCGGACGGCCTTGTGAGCCATGCTTCCGTGTGAGATGGCGCGGTGTATAGCGCGATTTCGGCCAGAAGCAAGGAAATAAGGGCCTTTCGGGGCGGCTTTCGCCCGCAAGAGGCCCCCTTCCGTAAAGATCGCTCCGGCCTAGCCCCTGCCTAGCATCTGGGCTGGTTCGGCGGGCACTTCTTTGCCGCCGGCGGCGGAGCCGGAGGACGCGGTGGAGGTGCTGCCGGGCGCGGCGGCGGCGGTGGCGCGACGGCCATCCGGGGCGGCGGAGGTGGCGCCGGCCGGGCGACCGGCGGCGCGGGCCGCGCCATTGGCGGCGGCGCCGGTCGAGCAACCGCCACGGGTGGAGCCGCCCGTGGCGGTGGCGGCGGCGCAACACGCGGCGGAGGCGGAGGCGCCGGCCGCGCCACGGCCTGAGGCCGCGGTGGTGGCGCCGACGGCCGGGCAGCCTGGGCGGGAGCTGCGGTCGGCTGATGCTGCGGCCTGATCGGCTCCCGCGCCGCCGAGGGCGGCGGCGTGACCGGTCGTCCAACTGCGCCAGGAGGCGTGCGGGCAGCAGGCGGCGAACCAGCCGGCTCGCGGGTCGCGGACTTGCCATGGTCCCCAGGCCCGGTCCCGGTCCCGGGCGGGGCTTGGGCCACCGGCGGCTTCGGCGGTTGGCCGGGCACAGCGGCCGGGTTTGTCGCCGTGGGCGCAGTCGCCGGCGCGGCGGCGGTCGGCGCACCGGGATGACCCGGCGGCGTGGTGCCGGGAGCAGCAGTCGTCGGCGCTCCCGCAGGCCCTCCCGGATGGGTCGGCGGCGGTGTGCCGGGAGCAGTGGCCGTGGGCAGCCCGGGTCTGCCGCCCGGCAGTGGCCCGGCTCCCGCTGGCGGTACAGGTGGACCGCCATGGGTGCCGGGAACCGGCAGGGTGTTGGCTTGGGGCAGCTTGGCCGGTGGCGTGGCAAGCGGACTGGCAGGTGGAGTCGTAGGTGGCGTACCGGTCGGTGCGGCATTGGCCGGCCTGGCCGGAGGCATTCCTGGCCTCGCCGTCGGCTGCATCGTCGCGCTCGGCGGCATCGGCGCCTTGCCCTGCTGAATCAGGGCGGCGCGCTGCACGACCGCCTGCGGCATGGCGGGACCAGCCGGATTGGTGCGCCCGGCAATGGCTGGCGCGAGATTGCCCGCTCCGGCACCCGCACCCGCCGGCGGTGCCGGCGGCTGGTTGATCACCGTGTTGATGACCGTCCTGTTATGGATGTTCTGATAGATGATGTTGTTCGGGGGCGGTGCGACATAGACCGGCGGCCTGACGAACACAGGAATTGGCACGAACATCGGCTGCGGCAGCACGAACAGGCCGACCACCGGCATCGGCGGCGACAGCACGACGAAATCCGGCGGCGGCGGTGGCAGATAATAGACCGGCGGCGGCGGTGGCGGCGCAAAGCCAAAATCCGGATCGCTGAAATACAGCACGGGACGCTCGACATAGACCACCTCCTCCGGCGGCGGTGGCGGCACGTCGTAGTCGATCATCGCGAAGCTCGGCGGCGGCTCGGCCGGCGCGGTGAGAATCGCCAAGCGCCGGCGCGCATCCGCCGCATGCGGACCGCGCGGATAGCGACGCAGATACGACCAATAGGCCTCCGGCGTGTCGGTCCGATAGGTCCGCCGCCAGGTGATGGCCTCGCGGCGCGCCGCGACGATCACCATCACGCGCTTCGACAGCGGGTCGCCGGGATAGGCGGAGAGAAACTCTTCGTAGGCCGGCAGCGTGTCGCGCGTGAGCGCGGCGGCATAGGCATCCTGCACGCCGAGATCGCGGATCGGCTTGTTGCGCATCGCGGCGACTTGGTCGGGTGCGGCCTCAGGCGGCGGCGCGTCAGGTCCGCGCTCGAAGAACGAGAATTGCGCCGATATCTTCTGCTCGTTCCAGGGCACTTGCGCGCCCTTGCTGGCCTCGTTGACGCGCAGGCGAACGCGGTCGAACACCTCAGGCAGCGGTAGGCCGCCGGTGCGGATCATCTCCGCCAGCGACTGCGCATAGATGCCGTAAGGTCCAGGCTCCTCGGGCGCCACCGTGCCGGGCGCGGCGTTGAACGCGATCAGCATGTTGGCGTCGGGCTCGACCAGCGCAAGTCCGCTCGCGATCTGCTGGCCGCCCTCCACGAAGGGCTGCGCCCGCGCAGCGTCGAGCACGACGATGTTGGCCTTGAGCGGAACGGAGGCGAGCTGGCGGAGATAGTCGCCGATGCGCAGGCCTTCGGTCGGAATGTCGGTGTCGCGGGTGATGTTGGAATCGACCGGGATGAAGTAGTTCTCACCGGCAAGTTGCACGCCATAGCCGGCGAGGTAGACCATCGCGACGGTGCCCGGTCCGGAGGCCTGCGCCTTCTGGATGAAATCGCGAAAGCTCTTGCGCAGCGTGTCGCCGTCGAGATCGCGGGCGCCGACGACGTCGAAGCCCGCCGCCTGCAGCGTCTGCGCGATCAGGCCGGCATCGTTTGCCGTCGTCGCCAGCGGCGACTTGGCATAGGCGCCGTTGCCGACCACGAGCGCCATACGCTTTTCCTGCTGCTGTGCACGCGCCGGATCCGGCGCGCCCGCGGCAAGGACCGCGATTGGCAGGAGAAGGCAAATGAAGGCTCGGAGCGTCCCACGCATGACTTGCTTGCCCGTTTTTGTTGTTGAGATGCCGCCACGCATCAGACGCGTGGCGAGCTGAATGACACTTGAACGAAAGGCTTCCAAATAACGAAGGCTTGGATTGAGGCGGCGGCATGGCGCCCGGCACCAACGCCAGGGCGCCTGCGTCAGCCTCGCGACAACGAACCGGCGCGAGCCGGTTCGTCTCGTCAGACCTGCGCGATCAGGTCGACCGTTCCCGTCGTGAGCCGATAGATGCCGCCGACGACCTTCAGCTTGCCCTGCTCCACGGCCGCATTGAGGATCGGCGCTGCCGACTTCAGCTTCGCGACGTTGTCGATGACGTTCTGCCGGATCGCCTTGTCGAGGACGTCCCCACCCTGCTGCATCGCAGCCTTCGCTGCAGGCGTGATCGCATCGACCAGCGATGGAATATGGCCCGGCGGCGGCTTGTTGTCCTTGATCGCCTTCAGCGTCGCATCGACCGCGCCGCAAGCGTCATGGCCGAGCACGAGGATCAGCGGCGCATTCAGCACGGCCACCGCGTATTCCATGCTGGCGATGGTTTCGGTGCCGGCAAAATTTCCGGCGACGCGGCAAACGAACAGATCGCCGCGGCCAGTGTCGAAGGCATATTCCGGCGCGATGCGCGAATCGGCACAGCTCAGTACGGCCGCGAACGGATTCTGTCCGCCGACCAACGCCTCGCGCTCGTGCTTGAAATCGTGCCGCCGCGACACGCCGTCGACATAGCGGGCATTGCCTTCCGTCAGGCGCTTCAATGATGCGTCGGGCGACAGCACGTTCTGCGGCTTGGGCGGCGCCTTGGTCTCTTTGGCGAAGGCTCTGCCGGTCAGGGCGAGGCCGAGCGCCGAGGCACCCAACAACATCGCGGATCGTCGCGACGGCGCGATCCTCTCATGTGGGGATTCATTGCACTTGTCGCACATGTCACGTTCCCTCCCGGCGCGATGGACGAACGGCCTCACGGCGATCATAGCCGCAACGCTGTGACGACACCACAAATGACGGTGCGGGCGGAGCTCGAATTTCGCGCGGAGGCTATTCTGCCAACCGAAGCTCTGCGATCGTCGTCCTGGCGGCCGATTCATCCAAGGGCAGGAAATCCAGCGGCCCCTGATTTTTATAGCCGGACGTCATCGCAAGGGTGAGACCCCAGCCCAGCACCCCCGTGCTCGCATTCGCGATCATGGCGCTCTTGCGCTGACTGAAGCGCGCTACGAAGAACACGGTCTGGCCGGACTGAGCCGAAAAGTCCACGCGCGTGACGCCGAGCGCCGCCTCCTCTGCTACGAACTGGTGCTGGCCTGCCGGGCGATCGACATAGACATATGTCCCGGTCTTCAGGCCCTTGATCGGCGTACCGTCGAGGGAAAATTCCCAGTCCGGATCGCCGATGCCGCCGAAGCCTTTCTCGCGAAACACGACGACACGGGCCTGCCCGGCTTTCGGCGGACCCAGCTTTCGTACCGTCTCCGAATATCCGAGCCCGCTCCTCGCCGTCTCACAGCCGCACAGCAGTGCCGCAGCCACGAGCAATACCAGCCCACGCAATAGCATCACGCCCTCAGATTTTCCCCGAGTGCATGCTAACCGAAAACAGCGAAAGGTTGCAACAGGGCCGCCGCATGTCCCGCGCAAGACATGCAGCCGCCTGCAACACCGTGCGCGTTGCTAGAGCTGCTGCACGTCCACCACACCGGCGACCGCCTTGATGGCGCCGGCGATCTGCGGCGAGACCTTGAAGCGGCCGCGCAGCTTCATCTCGACCTCGGTTTCGAGGTCGAGCATCATGACCAGCGAGACCTCGCCGTCGCCGTTGGAGCGGGGTGCGATGCCCGGACTGCCGACCTTCGGCGCGGCGCCGTTCGCCATGTCGGGGCCGGCGAGACGCTTGGCGATCGATTCCAGCGGCTTGGTGTCGCGCACGAAGATGCGCAGGCCCTTCTGCGTCTTGGCCGCGGCCTCGTCCAGCGGCTCGGCGTGCAGCACGCGCGCGCGGACGTCCTCGCCCTGGAGCTCGGCGCCGAGCTGGAGCAGCACCGCGGCGCCCGGTTCCAGGACGTCGCGATATTGCGCGAGGCCTTCGGAGAACAGCACCGCCTCAAAGTGACCCGTGGGATCAGAGAGCCCCATGATGCCCATCTTGTTGCCGGTCTTGGTCCGCCGCTCCATGCGCGACACCACGGTGGCCGCGACCTTGCCGGCGGTGGCGCCGGTCTTCACCGCGCGGGAGAACTCGGCCCAGGACTGCACGCGCAGCCGCTTCAGCACGGTGGCGTAATCGTCGAGCGGATGTCCCGACAGGAAGAAGCCGATCGCGTCATATTCGCGGCGCAGCCGCTCGGCCGGCAACCAGGGCTCGATCTGCGGCAGCATGATGGTCGGCGCGTCGGCCGAGCTGCCGAACATGTCGTTCTGGCCGATGGTTGCAGCTTCGTTCGCCCGCTGGCACGCGGCGAGAATCGAGTCGGCGCCGGCGAAGACCCGCGCCCTGTTCGGCTCCAGCGTGTCGAAGGCGCCCGCGGCGGCGAGGCTTTCGATGATGCGCTTGTTGATCGCGCGCGGCGACACCCGCGCGGCAAAGTCGGCGAGCGAGGTGAACAAGCCGTTTTTGGTCCGCTCCGCGATGATCTGCTCGACGGCCGCAATACCGACGCCCTTCAGCGCCGCGAGCGCGTAGTAGATGGTCTTGTCGCCGACCTCGAAAGTCGCGCCGGAACGGTTGACATTGGGCGGCTCGACCTTGATGCCGAGGCGCTGCGCCTCGGCGCGGAATTCGGACAGCTTGTCGGTATTGTTGAGATCAAGCGTCATCGACGCGGCGATGAACTCCACCGGGTAATGCGCCTTCATGTAGGCGGTGTGGTAGGACACCAGCGCATAGGCCGCCGCGTGGCTCTTGTTGAAGCCGTAGTCGGCGAATTTCGCCAGCAGCTCGAAGATGGTATCGGCCTGCCCCTTCGGCACGCCGTTCTTCACTGCGCCTGCGACGAAGATCTCGCGCTGCTTCTCCATCTCGGCGCGGATCTTCTTGCCCATGGCGCGGCGCAGCAGGTCGGCGTCGCCAAGCGAATAGCCCGACATCACCTGCGCGATCTGCATCACCTGTTCCTGGTAGATGATGACGCCGAAGGTCTCCTTGAGAATCGGCTCCAGCACGGGGTGGAGATATTCCGGCTCCTCGTCGCCGTGCTTGCGCGCGCAATAGGTCGGGATGTTCGCCATCGGACCCGGTCGATAGAGCGCGACCAGCGCGATGATGTCCTCGAAACGGTCGGGGCGCATGTCGACCAGCGCGCGCCGCATGCCCTGGCTTTCAACCTGGAACACGCCGACCACCTCGCCGCGCGCCAGCATCTGGTAGCTTTCGGCATCGTCGATCGGCAGCGTCGCGAGATCGACGTGGATGTTGCGCGGCTTGAGCAGTTTGCACGCGACGTCGAGTACGGTCAGCGTTTTCAGGCCGAGGAAGTCGAACTTCACGAGGCCCGCGGGCTCGACCCATTTCATGTTGAACTGGGTCACCGGCATGTCGGATTTGGGATCGCGATACATCGGCACGAGTTCGCTCAGCGGCCGATCGCCGATCACGATGCCGGCCGCATGCGTCGAGGCGTGACGGGTCAGGCCTTCGAGGCGCTGCGCGATGTCGAAGGCGCGCGCCACCACCGGATCCTCGTCGCGGAACGCCTGGAGTTTTGGCTCGCTCTCGATCGCGGCGGCCAGCGTCACCGGCGCGGCCGGATTCTGCGGCACGAGTTTTGTGAGCTTGTCGACCTGGCCATAGGGCATCTGCAGCACGCGGCCGACGTCGCGCAGCACGCCGCGCGCCTGCAGCGTCCCGAAGGTGATGATCTGCGCGACCTGGTCGCGACCGTAGCGCTCCTGGACGTACCTGATCACCTCGCCGCGGCGATCCTGGCAGAAGTCGATGTCGAAGTCCGGCATCGAGACGCGTTCCGGATTGAGGAAGCGCTCGAACAGCAGGCCGAACTTGATCGGGTCGAGGTCGGTGATGGTCAGCGCCCACGCCACCAGCGAGCCTGCGCCGGAGCCGCGGCCCGGCCCGACCGGGATGCCCTGGCCCTTTGCCCATTTGATGAAGTCGGAGACGATCAGAAAGTAGCCCGCGTATTTCATGCGCATGATGACGTCGAGCTCGAACGCAAGCCGCGCGTTGTAATCTTCTTCCGTCGTGCCTTGCGAGAGGCCGTGCACGCGCAGGCGGTTGGCGAGCCCCTCCTCCGCCTGCCGCTTCAATTCGGCCGCCTCGACTGCGGCGGCATCGGAGCTTGCGGCAGCGCCGACCGTGAAGAACGGCAGGATCGGCTTGCGCGTCATCGGCCGGAACGAGCAGCGCTCGGCGATCTCCACCGTCGAGGCCAGCGCCTCCGGAATGTCGGCGAACAGCACCGCCATCTCGGCGCGGGTCTTGAAGCGGTGATCGGGCGTGAGCTGCTCGCGCTCGGTCTCCGCGATCAGCCGCCCGCCGGCGATGCAGAGCAGCGCGTCATGGGCTTCATAATCGTCGGTCGTGGCGAAATACGGCTCGTTGGTCGCAACCAGCGGCAGGCCCTTGGTGTAGGCGATGTCAATCAGGCTGCTTTCGACCCGCCGCTCCTTCTCGATGTTGTGGCGCTGCAATTCGATGTAGAGACGGTCTCCGAACAGGCTGGCCAGACGCTCGCAGCGCGCCGCCGCGAGCTCGGTATAACCGCCGGCAAGCGCCAGCGAGATCGGTCCGTCCGGACCGCCCGTCAGCGCGATCAGACCTTCGGTCTCGCCTTCGAGCCAGTCGAACTTGATGTGGGGAGCATGAGTGTCGGGCGTCTCCAGGAACGCGCGCGAGTTCAGCCGCATCAGGCTGCGATAGCCGCGCTCCTGCGCGGCCAGCAGCACCACGCGCGAGGGCAGCAGCACGTTGCGCGCATTGGGATCCTGGTCGCCGAACTCGATCGCGATCTCGCAGCCCACGATCGGCTGGATACCGGAGCCCGCCATCTTGTCGGAGAACTCCAGCGCACCGAACATGTTGTCGGTGTCGGTCAACGCCAGCGCCGGCTGATGGTCTTTCTTCGCTAGCTCGGCGAGCTTGGCGATCTTGATCGAGCCCTTGAGCAGCGAATAGGCCGAGTGAACGTGAAGGTGGACAAATCCGGCGCTCGGCATGGTCGCGTGACGGCCTCTTGCAGATGAGATGGAGCGGTCACCGGCACCGGAGGCATCCTGCACTCGCCCGGCCGACTCGCCTCATAATGGTGGGGCGTCATGGTGCCAGAGTCCACGCCGGAGCGGCCGATCGGCCGCGTCGTCCTGCTTTTCCCCAACCTAGGCCCGCGCCTAGAGCTGCGGGAGCACCTGGGCCCAGATCGCAATCATCCCGACAAACAGCGCGATCGACGCCAACGCGGCGGCCTCTTCAACGAAAATCCTGAACATGGCTTACTCCATGGTGAGAACGTATGAAGAACATTGTTCTCATTTCGTTCTCAGGAGTCAAGCCATCTCGACCATCTCCAAACAGAATGGTTAACCCGCTGAATTTAAGCAACAAAAAAGCCCCGGCCGATGGCCGGGGCTTTCGCCAACCGCTCGAAGTCGAGCGATCGATAGCAGTCTTTTACTCAGTAACGGCCGAGGCTCGGGCCGCCGAACTTGTAGTTCAAGCGAACGAGGCCCATGTCGACGTCCTGGCGGATGCGATCGGTGCCAACCAGGCCTGCGAACGTGACGTTCTTGTCCTGCAGGAAGATGTGGTTGTACTCGACGCCAACCGACCAGTTCGGGGCGAAACCGTACTCGAGGCCGGCACCGATCGTGCCACCCCAACGGGTCTGATCGTTCGAGGACAGCAGCGCCCCGCCAAGGGTCGAGACTTCATACTTGCTGCCGGCGACAGCCGCACCGCCCTTGGCGTAAAGGAGGACGTTGTTCCAGGCGTAGCCGATCTGACCGGTGATCAGACCGAACGAGTCGATCTTGGAGCGGTTGCGCGTCGCGAACAGCGCGCTGACGTTGTCGCCCGAGAAGTCAGCCCAGTTGCCCTGACCTTCGATACCGAACACCCACTGGCCCGACTGCATGCGGTAGCCGATCTGGCCGCCGACCGTGCCGCCGGTCGCATCGTGCGAACCCTCGCGGCCACCGCCGACGAGATCCCAAGTCGAATGGGCGGAACCGCCGCCGCCGTTGACGCCGATGTAGAAGCCGCTCCAGTCGTAGATCGCGGCGACCATCGCCGGCGCCTTGGTGTAAGGCCGCGCAGCGAGGTCAGCAGCCACCGCCGGTGCGGTCGCGCCGAGCGCGACAAGGCTCACAGCAGCAAGCAACAGATTCTTGTTCATTTGATTCCCGTTCCAGTTTCGTCGTTAGGCCCCCGGGCCGTAGCGTCGTCATAGCAGCGCTCGACAGAATTGCTGTAACCTCGACGCCACAGTTCGCGCCAAAGGATCGCGCTTCATTAATGAAGATTTACCAGCGCGCGCGGGAAACCCTTTGAAACAAGAGTTTTCATGAGTTCCATTGTCGACTACGACATACGCAGCATGCGCGCGTAACAACGTCGCGCGCACGTTCGCGTGATTGGAGAATCGAATGCGCAGACGAATTGCTCTCCCCATTGTCGCCACATTTTCGCTCGCCCTCGCCACATTTGGTTTCACGCTTAGCGCAAGCGTGCCTGCGCGCGCGTTCGGGACCCACCATGCCTTCTGCCTCACCGGCGATGAATGGCCGGGGCTGAGCAATTGCACGTTCGACACTTACGCGCAGTGCCAGGCGAGTTCGTCGGGCCGCGCGCTCACCTGCATCGCGAACCCGTATTTCGCAGGCCAGAGCGACGATCCCTACGCGTATCAGAACAGGCCGCGCGCGCAGGTGCCGGGTTATTCGCCCGGTTACTATTTGCCGCGCTGAGATGCGTCGCGCTCGCTTCGCGCTCCTCGCGATCGGCCTGCTGCTCGCCGGCGCGCCTGCGCACGCGCAGACCTACGATCCGAGCTATCCGGTCTGCATGCAGATCTACGGTCCCGTCGGCTATTTCGATTGCCGCTACACCTCTCTCGAGCAGTGCAGATTTTTAGCCCTCGGTCGGTCAGCGACGTGCGTGGCGAACCCGTATTTTGCGCAGAAGAAGCCCCCTCGCCACTCGCGGCGCGTCAATTAAATCGGGACTTCGATATGCGGCCCGCCTTGCGTTGAGCTTCCGACGCCACGCTCGGCAATCTGGTCGGCGAGACCGGCGCCGCCGCTGGCTCTGGATGATCGAACCCGTTCGGATGCTGCCCGAGATCCGGTGGCTTGAGGAGCCTCCTTAACCAGCCATCGTAACGATCAACGGTCCGCTTCGCGTGGCGATCACGGTGTGCTCGTATTGAACGGTCGGCGCCTCGGGGCTGCTGTAGAGCGTCCATGGATCATCGCCATCCTCTGCCCATTCCGCGCCAAGGGACAGGAACGGCTCGACGGTGAACACGAGGCCTTCGCTCATGATGCGGCGTTCGGAGCGGTCGGGCCACGTTGCGATCTCCGTCGGCTCCTCGTGGAGCGACAGGCCGACGCCGTGACTGGCAAGGTTCCTGACCAGGCTGTAACCGTTCTTCCGCGCAAAGGTCCCGATGGCCTGACCGATACCGGCAATCGGTTTGCCGGCTCCGACCTGCTGCAGGCCCGTCCACATCGCCCGCCGGCCGTCCCTGCAAAGACGTTCGACCGCGCGGGTTGCGGGTGGAACGGCGAATGAGGCTCCCGTATCCGCAAAGAAGCCGTTCTTCTCGGCTGACACGTCGATGTTCACGAGGTCCCCGCGCGCGATCCGCCGATCGCCGGGGATGCCATGAGCGATCTCCTCGTTCACGCTGATGCAGGTTGCGCCCGGAAAGTCGTAGGCCAGCTCCGGAGCCGAACGTGCACCGGCGGCCTCCAGCAGCGTTCGCCCGATCTGGTCGAGCTCGGAGGTGGACATGCCCGGCTCGAGCGCCTTTCCCATTGCCTCCAGGGTATTGGCGACAATGCGCCCGATCTCCTTCAGGCGCGCGAGGTCGTTGTCATCCGAGATTGTCATGTCATGCTCTTCCGAAAGCCGGGACATAGCCCTTGTGAAGGCAGCTTGCAAACGGAAGAGATCGTTTCCAAAACGCGTTCAGATCTCGTCGAGCAAGGTGCGGACTTTGGCAGCCAGGTCTTCGATAGCGAAGGGCTTGGGAAGCAGATGCTTGCCGGCATCGAGCACGCCATTGTGAACGATTGCATTGCGCGTGTAGCCGGTGGTGAACAGCACTTTCAGCGCCGGGTATCGTTTCGACAGCTCGGCCGCCAGCTCGGCGCCGGTCATGTCGGGCATGACGACATCCGTGAACAGCAGATCTGGAACGAAACCATTTTCGATCGTCCTGATCGCCTCTTTGGCGCTGGCTGCCTCGATGACGTTGTAGCCAAGTTCGCGCAGGCTTTCGGACGAAATGTTGCGGACGCGCTCGTCGTCTTCCACGACGAGAATGGTTTCGTTCTGATGGCTTGCACCGGCGGGTATTTCTTCCTGTGACAGAGCTGAGCCCGCCTCCTCGCCGGCGAAGCGTGGAAGGTAGATCTTCACGGTCGTGCCAACATCGACTTCCGAGTAAATTTTGACATGGCCGCCCGACTGCCGCACGAAACCGTAGACCTGACTGAGGCCGAGACCGGTGCCCCTGCCCACGACCTTGGTCGTGAAAAACGGATCGAACACCTTGCCCAGCACGTCGGCCGGAATTCCCGTGCCGTTGTCCGTCACGGCCACGAGAACGTACTGCCCGGGTGCGAGTGCATACTCGCGAGCATATTTTCGGTCTATCGAGACGTTGCTGGTTTCTACTGTCAGCCTGCCGCCCTTCGGCATGGCATCGCGCGCATTGACCGCGAGGTTGATCATCGCGCTTTCCAGCTGGGCCGGGTCTGCCTTGACCCGCCAGAGGCCAGCCGCCAGCACCGTCTCGAGGCGGATCAGCTCGCCCAGCGAGCGCTCGAGCAACTCGCTCATCCCGCCGACCATCTTGTTGATGTCCACGACCTCAGGCGCGAGCGGCTGTTGGCGCGAGAACGCGAGCAGCCTCTGCGTCAACGTGGCTGCGCGATTTGCACCGTCGATGGCGCCCTCGATGAAGCGGTCTATGCTGACCTCTCCCCTGCCGAGCCGCCGCTTGGCAAGATTCAGGCTGCCGAGAATCACGGCCAGCATATTGTTGAAGTCGTGGGCAATGCCGCCGGTCAACTGCCCGACGGCTTCCATCTTCTGGGATTGCCGCAATTGCTCTTCGGCCTTCATGCGCTCGGCAATTTCGTCGGCAACACGTTGCTCCAATCCGGCGTTGAGCGCCTCGAGCCGGGTCAAGAGCTGGGCGTTGTCGATAGCGGTGGCGGCATGGCCCGCAATACCAAGCAACGCGGACTCCTGCTCGGCTTGGAATTTACCCGTCTCGGCGTGACCGAAGAAAAGTCCGCCGAAAACTTCGCCGGTGCGCGAGATCACAGGGACCGCCAGGTAGGATCGGACCGGAAGATGGCCCTCGGGCATGCCTTTCCGCGGCGCGTTCTTGCCATAGCGGGGGTCCCGCAGGATATCGTCGGACCTCACCACGCCGGAGCCCTCGAAGGTCGGGCCAAAGACGGCTGTGTTACGCGGCATCGGAAAGTTTTCAAACGCGGATCGCGGCGCACCAGACAGCGAATACAGCATGTAGCTGCCGCCATCCGGCGCCAGAACGTTGTAGAAAAAGGCGCCGAATTGAGCACCGGTGAGTCCGACGCCGGCATCCGTCACGATCTGGACGATCTTGTCGAGGTCGCGTTCGCGAGAGACCGAGGCCCCGGTATCATTGAGTATTCTGAGATGACGCTCGGTTTTCTTTTGCGCGGTGATATCCAGAACCGTTCCGATGAACCGAACAGCTTGGCCGTTGGCAAAGATGGCTTGACCGGTCGCGGCGATCCAGCGTTCGACCCCATCCTCGATGCCAATGGTCCGGTATTCCATGTTGTAGTTTGCCGGCGCGTGCGGCGTCAGCGCCGCGGAGACGGCCTCGTGGGCGCGCTGCCTGTCTTCGGGATGAAGGCCCTTCAGGAACGACCCTTCATAGCTGACTTCGGCGTCCGGCGATAAACCGAACACCTCCTTGCAGCGGCTATCCCATCGAAGAACGTTGTTGACCGGGTCGTAGTCCCAGGTGCCGATACCAGCCGCCTTGTTTGCAAGCGTCAGTCGTTCGGCGGCCTCCCGCGCCGCCTGTTCCGATCGGACGCGCTCGATGTGGGCCCACGACCGTTCGGTCACTTCGGTGAGCAAGGCGAGTTCGCGCGGCGTCCACTGGTGCGGGCCCCGTTGATGGATCGCCATCAAGGCGGTGAGTTGCCCTTCTTTGACCAAGGGCATGCAAATCGTCGAACCGATCCCGATGTTCTGGAAAGTGGCGGCTTCCTCAGGCGCAAGCTCCTTCAAATTGTCATTGATGATCAGGGGCCTGCCGGCGCCGAGCTCTCGCACCGCCTTCTTCCCGAAGTCAGCCAGGCTGTAGTGACCAAGGATATGCACCGCGCCCGGCGCCGCCCAATCCCCGCGTATGGTGAAGCCGTCCTGGTCGGGATCCATATCGGCATAGGCACAGCTCGATACCTCGAGATGCTCGCCAAGCATCCTGGTCGTCACCGCCATCACGCCGTCGGCATCGCGGGTCCTGGCCGTCTCCTTGTTGAGTGCGTCCAGGAAAAGCAGCCGGGCTTCGTTCTCCCGCACGGCCGTCTCAGCACGGCGACGCTCAACGGCCGTGCGCGTACGCTCGGCAACATCGCGAATGAGCTCCAGCTCTTCGGGGCTCCATTCGCGCGGCCCGGCATTGTTCAAATACAGCAGCGCCACGACCCCATCGGCCTCCGAGATCGGCATGTTGACGAGCGCACGCGCAGAGATCGCCTCGAGAGCCTCGGCACGATCGCCGACGCGAGGGTCTTTTTCAGCATCGGCACAGATGACGGTCTCGCCCCGCTTGAGATCTTCGATGTAGCTGCCATAGTCGCGGAAGCGCAGCACGCCTGCGAGGCTCAGGATGCCCGGTGCGTTCCAGTCGCGGACAATGGTGATGGTCTCGGCTGAGGTGTCGACCGTGCCATAGCCCGCCCGGCTGACGTTCAGGCTGCGGCCGAGCAGTTCCGCCGCAGCATAGGCGAGATCGTCGGGATTGCTGATCTCTCGGATGAAGTCGCCGAGTGTGGCTAAGACGGAATTGCGATCGGCCGAGCGGATCCCGGTCGCTGTCGTCATTGGTCTTCCCCTGCCACGTTCCTAGCTCCACGAGGAGCTACTGCTTGATCGTCCCGCTGCTGTTCGCTTCGACCACAGGTAGCCCGCCTGACTTTCTGAGTGATGCAGCCGGGTCGCGCAAATTGTCTGCGCGATAACCGCATGATGGCATTTAGGTTCCTGTCGTCACCGTCCCCTTGGGAGATGCTGTTCTGCCTGCTCCCACATCGCCGCCAGATTGCCAATCCAGCCGTCGCGGACAGACCCGTGCGGATGCGCCACCGCAAGTTGTGGCTGCGCGGATCATCGTGTAACATCGATCTCTGCTTTTCACTGCGGGTGGTCCCCGTCGTTTCATGCTCGCCCGTAGTCTGCTTGTCCTGGCCTCGCTGATGCTTCCTGGCGCATTGCACGCCGAAGGGACGCCGGCCGAGAAGACTGGATTTGCATCCAGGCTGACGATCTATCTTGCCAAGGGACCACCAGACGCCTGCGGACCGGGCTGCGACCGCTGGATCGCCATCGAGGGCGATATCGACCAGGACGCTGCGCCGCGCATTCGCCGCTTCCTTGCCGGCGTCAAGGACACGCAGCGTCCGATCTACCTCTATTCACCGGGCGGAAACGTGGAGCAGTCCTATGTCATCGGGCGGTTGTTGCGCAGCCGCAAGGCGATCGGTCGGGTTGGCCGGACCATCGCGACGGCGTGCGCCGCGGGCACGCAGGTGGACGCCGCGTGCCTGAAAATAAAAAATACCGGCGGCGAGGTGGAAGCCGAACTCACCACTTACCATGCGATGTGCAACTCGGCCTGCGGCTACCTGTTTCTCGGAGCGACATCGCGCGAGGTCGCCCCCGACGCCGCGCTGGCGGTCCATAATTCCAGGCTGGTCCTTGCCTTTCACGGGCATCCGCCTCCAGCGGCGGTCGCGGAATACAGGCAGCGCCGGATGGCCAGGGCCGATCGCGATCGCGCTGCGTTCATCGCGGCGATGGGGATCAGCCGCGAGCTAGACGATCTGATCCGGACGGTGAAGTTCGAAAACCTGCACCTGCTGACGCGCGCCGAGCTCTATCGTTTCGGCATCGACACGCGTTCGCTTGCCGAAACGGCGTGGAAACTGGAAAAGGAAGCGCGCCCCTTTGCCCGCAAGTTCGCGATGCTGAAGGAGAACGGCGCTTCGTTCCGGCCTATGGAATGGCGTCTGTCCTGCGAAAGCGGAAAGCGCGTGCCGTTGACATTCGCGCGCGAGATCGACGAGACGGCCGTCGGCAAGACCACCATCCTGGTGACGGCGGACGCCGCTCCGGACAACGCGGCCGGAGGGTCTGCGTTGCGGACCGGAAAATACGAAGTCTGGCGTGGCAGCATCGATCCGGACATGCTCAAGGCGATACTGGCGTCCCGCTCCCTCCATGTCCGCGAAACCACGCTGTTACCCGACGACAAGGCGGACATCACGAAATTCGACATCGACTTGACGGGCCTGACGTCAGTGTGGCCGCAGCTTGCGGCGTCATGCGCGGCGGCGACGCCGGCTCCGAAGAGCCCGTGGCCGGCCATTCAGCAGCCGAACGCCAGCGTAACGCCCCCGGCCGCACCGTCGCCATGAGTCAACGTGGCGAAACTCGAACATCGCGCCGAAGGTCAGCTCCGCCAGGGAGTGTTGCGGATGCGCGTGCATGCGTTCGGCTTGTGAAATGTGGGGTCGTGATCTTCGATGTAATCGAAATTGACAGTCCCGAACGTGGTCTGCGGCTTCTTCAAGGCCGAGCAGGTTTGTACCTGAAGGAATTCGTTCTTGAAATCACCGCGCGGAAATGCGGTGGTCACCTGGTCGCGCTGCTCTGGCGAGTACTCGTCATAGCCAATCCCCACGACGTCGACCAACACACCCGCATTCGTGAGAGCGATTTCCGGCCGCATGTATTGTGGAATTCCGGGCGTCGTATGTAACGCGATCGCCTCCCAAACCAGATCGGCTTTTGGCTCGTCGATGCCGTGCCCCCTCAGAAATTCGCGGGCGGCATCGGCGCCATCAACTTCAAATCGCTTGGTCTGTGTATGGTAATGGTCGACAAGCCCGAGATCATGGAACAGCGCCGCGATGTAGAGCAGCTCGGAATCGAATTTCAGATTTTGCCGATGTCCCTTGATCGCGCCGAACACAAAGACGCGGACCGAGTGGTTGAACAACATGTCGTTTTCGTACTGGCGCACCAGCTCGGCGGCCTCCCGTGCCATCTTGCTGTCGGGAATCTTCACGCCGGAAATTGCGATGGTCATTTCAAGCTCCTGCCTTGAATCGCCGATATCTCAGGACATGCCGTCGCAGTCGATGGCATGTGTTTACCCTCTTGCCGTCTGGCACCGGGGTCAGGCTGCCATCTCTTTCGCGGCCTGTGGCGTATTTCGGAAGCTGATTGCCATGCGATTGTACGCATTCATCAGGCCGATCGCGATGGTGAGATCGACGAGCTCGCGCTCCTCGAAGACGGCGCGGGCAGCCTCGTAAGCTTGATCCGGGATGCCGGTGTCGGCCACACGGGTCACCGTTTCAGCCCATGCGAGGGCGGCACGCTCCCGCTCGTCGAAGAGATGACCGCCTTCCGCCCAGGCCTGCACCAGCGCGATCTTTTCGATCTTCTGTCCGCTCTTCAGCAGATCGCGCGTGTGCATGTCGAGGCAGTAGGCGCAATTGTTGATCTGCGAAATGCGCAGATAAACCAGAGTGACGAGCGTTGCAGGAAGATTGCTCTGCATGACATAGCCGTAAACGCCGCCGAGCGCTTTCATGCCTGCGGGTGCAATGCGGTCGTAGTCGAGACGCTTAGCCATTTTCATACTCCATGATCGGTTCTGTTCGGCGGCTGTCGCCATGTACTTCCGCCATGTACTTCCCTGCCCGATAAATGGCCCCGCCCTGGTCTACAAAAAAGCACCAAGAATGGACGAAAATCGTGTACCACGGGGGCATGGTCAAACCGCTGCAGCTGGAGCTCGATCGATCTGCGAAGACGCCATTGGCGGAACAAATCCGCAGAGGTATCGGAGCTGCCATCGAGAGCGGCGTGCTGGCTCCGGGAGCTCGTCTGCCCTCATGGCAGGATTTGGCGGCTCAGCTGGGCGTGGCGCGCGGCACCGTGCGATCGGCCTACGAAAAACTTTCCTCTGCGCAACTGATCGTCGCGTCGCGCGCGACCGGAACGCGTGTTGCGGATCGACCCGCCTTTACCCCTCGGCAGGAAGCCGCTCCCCACCCCGGCTCGTTCATGGAGATGTACCAGGAGCTCACTGCGGGACCGGCCGTTTTCCAAATGGGTGTGCCCGCTCACGAGACCTTTCCCGCCAAGCTCTTCTCGAGGATGCGCACGCGGGCGGTGCGCGCGGAAACCAGCGCACCGGCCATTTATCGGGATCCCCGCGGCGAGCTGGAATTGAGGCGCGACATTGCGGCATATCTCGCGCTGGCGCGGGGGATCGAATGTGCACCGTCGCAGATCATCATCACCGGCGGCTTCAGCAGCGGCCTCGGACTGGCACTGCGGGTTCTCGGCCTCGAGCAGAAGAAGGTCTGGATGGAGGACCCGGGCTTCCCCTTCACAAGGCACGGCCTTGAGCTTGCAAGGTTGTCGATCAGGCCGATCCCAGTTGATGCAGACGGCATTGACGTCGGTTACGGCCTGAAACACGCTCCTGATGCTGCATTGGTGGTCGTGACGCCGGGACAGCAGGCACCGCTTGGCTCCACCTTGTCGCTGGCAAGACGTTCATGTCTTCTCGACTGGGCAGCCCAGGAAGGGGTGTGGGTGATCGAGGACGACTATCTGAGCGAGCTTCAGCTGAGAGGGCGCGCCACACCGGCGCTCGCCTCTCTCGATCGTTTCGGGCGCGTTATTCATATCGGTTCCTTCAGCAAGACCCTGACTCCTGCCTTGCGGCTGGGCTTCGTCGTTGCACCCGCCTCTCTGGCATCCCGTTTTGCCGAGGTGGCGGCATGCCTCGCTCCGGCGCCCGGGCCGTCCGTACAGCTCGCAACCGCCGAATTCATCCGCGACGGCCACTATCTGCGGCATCTTCGACGCACGAAGCGGGCCTATGCCGCGCAAGGCGATGCGCTGCTGAAATATTTGAAGGCACGCGCCAAGGACGTTGCGAAGGACGTTGCGATCGCCGGATTGGCCGCGGTCTTGAGACTGCCGGACGGAACCTCCGACGTCGCGATCGCGAGGGAAGCAGCATCGTTTGGAATGGCGCCCACGCCCCTGTCGCTATGGCATGCGTCCGCGGCCTCGGCGCGATCCGGCCTGTTGCTGGGCGTCGCCACATCTCCCCACAAGAGGATCGAGGCATCCTGCGATCGGCTGCTTCAGATCATCGACCGTCATACGTAACAAGCTTCGACCCCATGTTTCCGCAATCTACACCGGCGTATAGATCACGAGCTTCAGCGCCGGATCGTCATTGGCCTGAAAGCTGGTGTGCTCGAACCGGAGCACGCCCTTGGTCGGATGGTTCATGATCTTGAGGCCCGCGGCAGTGCTGCGGATCTCGTGCGCCTCCCACCATTTGACGAATTCCGGACTGCCCTTGCGCAGCCGCGTCAGCAATTCCGTAAAGGCGGGATCGCCGGCCCAGACGTCGTGAGTGGCGCGAAACATCGCGACCATGCTCTTGGCGATGTCAGCCCAGCCGGCACCGTAGAATTTTCGCGTCTGCTTGTTCGTCATGACCAGCAGCAGCGTGTTGCGGTCCTGCTCGGGCAATTGTCCGAACCCGAAGATCTCCTCGGCCGCCGCGTTCCAGGCCAGCACGTCCCAGCGCCGCCCCGTGACATAGGCCGGCTGCGCCAGGCTCTCGATCATCCGCCGAACGGGGGGCGGCACGATCTCGCGCGTGAACGCGCGCCTATCGCCGTCGCGCGCAAGTGCCTTGAGATGGGCGTGCTCGGTCTTGCTGAGGCGCAACGCTCGCGCCAGCGCATCCACGGTGGTGACCGAGGGGCTGACGGTGCGGCCCTGCTCGAGGCGGATGTACCAGTCGACGCCGATGCCGGCGAGCTGCGCCACCTCTTCGCGGCGCAGGCCCGCCGTGCGACGCCGCCGGCCCGCGGGAAGCCCGACCGTCTTCGGCGACAGCTTTTCGCGGCGGGACCTGAGGAAGTCGCCGAATTCGACGCGGCGTGGGTCGGCCATGGTGACGTGCCTCGATGGAGGGCTTGGGGAATACTAGGATAATACCAGGCCTTCCTGGGCCTGGAAAGGCGGCGCATATGGGCTTCAACCCACTTTGAGGTGAGATCATGAAAGCTGCCGTATTGAAATCATTTGGATCGCCGCTTGCGATTGAGGAAGCCGCGGACCCTGTGCTCGGCACGGGCGAGGTCATCGTGGACGTCATCGCAACGCGGGTGCTGTCCTACATGAACGAGGTCTTCAGCGGGGCACGCAACTATGCCCTCGACCTGCCGATCATCCCGGGGCCAGGCGGCATCGGCCGGGTGCGCGCCATCGGCCCGGACGCAACCAAGCTCAGCGTTGGCGACTGGGTGTTCTGCGACCCGACGGTGCGCTCGCGCGACGACGCCGCAGCGCCCGACATTGCCCTGCAAGGACTCACTGCCCCCGGTGCCGGCGCCATGCGCCTGCAACAGCATTTTCGCCATGGCTCGTTCGCCGAGCAGATGCGGGCGCCGACGGAGAACGTCAAACGGCTTGGCACGATCGCGTCGGAGGACGCCACGCGATGGTGCGCGCTGGGGACGCTGCTGGTGCCCTATGGCGGCTTTCTCGCCGCCAGCCTTCAGCCCGGCGAGACCGTGCTGGTGAGCGGGGCCACCGGCAATTTCGGCAGCGCAGCCGTCTCGGTCGCGCTCGCGATGGGCGCGGCCTGCGTGGTCGCGCCCGGCCGCAACGACAAGATCTTGGCCGACCTCGTCCGCCGTTTCGGCGATCGCGTGAAGCCGGTCAAACTCTCCGGCAACGAGGATGACGACCGCGAGAGCATGAAGCGTGCGGCGCCCGGGCCGATCGACTGCGTGCTCGACATCATGCCGCCCTCGGTGAGCACGAATGTGGTGCGCGCGGCGATCATGACGGTGCGCCCCAATGGCCGCGTCGTGCTGATGGGTGGCGTCGGCATGGCCGGCGGCGCCGGCCTCGAGCTGCCCTACCCCTGGATCATGCGCAACTGCATCAGCATCCACGGCGTCTGGATGTATCCGCCGGATGCGGCAAGCCGCCTGATCGCGCTGGTGCGCGCGGGACTGCTGAGGCTGGAGGAGTACGAGGCCACGGCCTTCGACCTCGACCACGCCAATGAGGCGGTAGCCCATGCCGCAGCCAATGGCGGGCCGTTCAAATTGACGGTGATCCGGCCTTGAACCTCCCGGGAGCGCCATTTTTTTCGTCAGTGCGCCCAAGCACTTGGCTACTGTGCATGGGGTTGTTTTCGCGGTTTTTACTCGAGCTCGACCACCTGGCCGTTCGACAGCGACACGCGGCGGTCCATCCGGCCGGCGAGCTCCATGTTGTGGGTCGCGATCAGCATCGAGACCTTGGTCGCCTTGACGAGCTGCATCAGGGCCTGGAAGACGTGGTCAGCGGTGTGCGGATCGAGATTGCCGGTCGGCTCGTCCGCAAACAGCACCCGCGGAGCATTGGCCACCGCGCGCGCGATTGCAACGCGCTGCTGCTCGCCGCCCGACAGCTCGGACGGACGGTGCGTGATGCGCTCGCCGAGGCCGAGATAGCCAAGGATCTCCTTGGCGCGCTTGACGCTCTCGGATTTCTTGAGGCCGCGGATCATCTGCGGCAGCATGACGTTCTCCAGCGCCGAGAACTCCGGCAACAGCCGGTGGGACTGGTAGACAAAGCCGATGTCGGTGCGGCGAAGCTGGGTGCGCTCGATGTCGGGCAGTTGCGAGGTCGGCGCGCCATTGACGTAGACCTCGCCGGAATCAGGCGCTTCCAACAGACCCGCGATGTGCAGCAGCGTCGACTTGCCCGAGCCTGACGGCGCCACCAGCGCGACGGACTGCCCCGCCCACAGCGCGAGCTTGGCGCCGTCGAGGATCGTCAGCGGCACCTCGCCCTGCAAGTACTGTCGCTTTATCTCGTGGAGATAAATGACCGGTACATCTTCCGCCCCCTGCTGCTCCATCAGCCCCTCACTCGTACCGCAGCGCTTCGACGGGATCGAGGCGCGCGGCGCGCCAGGACGGATACAGCGTCGCCAGGAACGACAGCGTCAGCGCCATGATCACGACGGCCGAGGTCTCGCCGATGTCGATCTCGGCGGGCAGCTTCGACAGGAAATATAGCTCTGGCGAAAACAGTTCGGTGCTGGTCAGCCAGGACAGGAATTGCCTGATCGATTCGATGTTCAGGCAGATCACCAGCCCGACGATGAAGCCGACCATCGTACCGACCACGCCGATCGAGGCGCCCGTGATCAGGAAGATGCGCATGATCGAGCCTTGCGAGGCCCCCATGGTCCGCAGGATCGCGATGTCGCTGCCCTTGTCCTTCACCAGCATGATCAGGCCGGAAACGATGTTGAGCGCGGCGACCAGCACGATCATGGTGAGGATCAGGAACATCACGTTGCGTTCGACCTGGAGCGCGTTGAAGAAGGTCGAGTTGCGCTGCCGCCAGTCCACCAGAAACACCGGCCGGCCCGCCGCCTCCGTCACGGCCTGGCGGAACGCGACGATCTGATCCGGATTGGTGGTGAAGACCTCGATCGAGGTGACGTCGTTGCTGCGGTTGAAATAGGCCTGCGCCTCCGCGAGCGGCATGAACACGAAGCCGAGATCATACTCGGACATGCCGATCTCGAACACCGCGGCGATCTTGTACGGCTTGATGCGCGGTGTCGTGCCCATCGGCGTGACCGCGCCCTTAGGCGCCACCAGCGTGATGCTGTCGCCGGCGTGCAGCGACAGCTGGTCAGCGAGGCGCCGGCCGATCGCGACCCCCTGCCCGTCATCGAAGCCCTCGAGCGAGCCCTGCTTGATGTTCTTGGCGATCGAGGTGAGGTTGTTGAGGTCGTCGGAGCGGATGCCGCGCACCAGGACGCCGGAGGCGTTCCACGGCGATGACGCCAGCGCCTGGCCATCCACCACGGGCGCTGCGAGCCGAATGCCCTGGACCTGACTGAGGCGGTCGGCGACGTCCTTCCAGTCGGTCAGCGGCGATTCCAGCGGCTGGACCAGGATGTGGCCGTTGAGCCCGAGTATCTTGTCGAGCAACTCCTTGCGGAAGCCGTTCATGACGGCCATGACGATAATCAGTGTCGCCACGCCCAGCATGATGCCGAGGAAGGAGAACCCGGCGATGACCGAGATGAATCCCTCCTTGCGGCGCGCCCGTAGGTAGCGCCCCGACAGCATCCACTCGAATGGTGCAAAAGGCGCGGTTTGAACAGTTTCGGTCATGGTCTCATCCATCGCTCGATAGTCCCATGATTCGGGGTCAAATGTGGCCGGATTGGCGGCCGCGATCTCGGGCGATGAACAATATTCAGCCGACCAGCCTTATCAGCCCACAAGTCTTGCGACCGCGTCCGCAGGCGACATGGTCTCGCGGGCGCCGTCACTTCGCCGCTTGAGCTCGACCTTGCCGTCGGCGAGCCCTTTCGGCCCGATCATGATCTGCCACGGAATGCCGATCAGGTCGGCGGCGGCGAATTTGGCTCCGGCGCGCTGTTCGGTGTCGTCGTAGAGCACGTCGACGCACTTGGCGGACAGCTCCGCATAGAGCTTCTCGCAAGCCGCATCGACCGCGGCATCGCCCTGCTTGAGGTTGAGAATCGACACGCGGAACGGGGCAACGGCCTCCGGCCATTTGATGCCGGCATCGTCATGGCAGGCCTCGATAATGGCGCCGAGCAGGCGCGAGACGCCGACGCCGTAGGAGCCGCCGTGGATCGGCACGTCGACACCGTCGGGGCCTGCCACCAGCGCCTTCATCGCCTCGGAATACTTCGTGCCGAAATAGAAGATCTGCCCGACCTCGATACCGCGGGTGTTCACCCGCTTGTCCGCGGGCACTTCCTGCTCGAAGCGCGCGGCGTCGTGAACGTCTTCCGTCGCCGCATAGACCGACGTCCATTGCTTGATGATCGGCGTCAAATCGCTCTCATAGTCGACGTCCTCGCCCGGCACCGGCAGGTCCAGCACGTCGCGATTGATGAACACGCCGGATTCGCCGGTCTCGGCCAGCACAATGAACTCATGACTGAGATCGCCGCCGATCGGGCCGGTCTCGGCGCGCATCGGGATCGCCTTCAGCCCCATCCGCGCGAAGGTGCGCAAATACGCGACGAACATCTTGTTGTAGGCGACGCGCGCCGCGGCCTCGTTGAGGTCGAATGAATAGGCGTCCTTCATCAGGAACTCGCGGCCGCGCATCACGCCGAAGCGCGGACGCTGCTCGTCGCGGAATTTCCATTGAATATGATAGAGATTCAGCGGCAGGCTCTTGTAGGACTTCACATAGGCGCGGAAGATCTCGGTGATCATTTCCTCGTTGGTCGGGCCATACAGCAGCTCACGCTTGTGCCGGTCGGCGATGCGCAGCATCTCGGGGCCATAGGCATCGTAGCGGCCGCTCTCGCGCCAGAGGTCGGCAAGCTGCAGCGTCGGCATCAACAGTTCCAGCGCGCCAGAGCGGTCCTGCTCCTCGCGCACGATCTGCTCGATCTTCTTGAGCACGCGGAAGCCGAGCGGCAGCCAGGCATAGATGCCGGCGGCCTCCTGCCGGATCATGCCGGCACGCAGCATCAGCCGATGCGAGACGATCTCCGCCTCTTTCGGATTTTCCTTCAGAATGGGCAGAAAGAACCGCGACAACCGCATGGCAATACTCGAGGAATCAGTGATGACTTGCAGTGAAACCGGATTGGCAGCCAAAACACAAGACCGGGAATGAGGAAAACCCGCTAACACAGCGGAATTCCTGTCATTTTTCCGTCGACTTCAGATTCGACGTGATGTGCCGAAGAGCCCGATTCAGGGCGCCGCCACCTCAAGCTCGTCCTCCAGCGTGATCTTCTCGAAATCGCTCACCAGCGCGTCGATCCGCACATGCCAGCGGCCCGCAAAGGGCAGCTCGACCTTGCGCACGTGCCAGTAGCTGTCCGGCCCGAGCGAGGCGTTCCGCTCCATCGGCTCGATGCCGCGTTCGGGCAGGCTCAGCGTCAGCGTCACCTCCTTGGCCTCCAGCACCGCCCCCTCGCCAGTCATGAGCTGCAGGACGAAATCGTCGATACCCGCCTTACCCGGCGAGACCAGGATCTGAAACATCGCCCTCTCCGTATGGATGTGGATCGCCAGCGGGGTCTCCGGAACGATCGTCCGCGGCGGCGGCGTGAAGCGCCAGCCGGCGACCACGGCGAAGATGCCGAGCGCGATGGCGCATTCGATCACGATCGAGCGCTTCAGGGCCGGCGCAGCCTTGTGATCTCCCGCCAGCGCCGGGGTCAGGCGGAAGCGGTTGAGCGCGGCAAGCGCCAACAGCACGAGGACCAGCGCGAGCTTGATCGAGAGGATGAGCCCGTAGCGGGTCTCGACCAATGCAGACGGATTCTCAAGCTGGACGATGGCGAGCCCGAGGCCGGTCAATGCGAGAACACCAACGACCGGCGCGGCGAGGCGAGAAAAGCGGTTCACGATAGGCAATGCCACGGCGGGCCGCTTCGATAACAGGGCGACCAGCGGTGCGAGGGCTCCAATCCAGAAGGCAACACCAAGACCATGGAGAAAGATTGCCGGCCGGGTCAACAGTTCGGGCGGTGCCGTAGCGGCGTGCCCGGTCATTGCCAGCGACAAGCCGACGCCGACGAAGGCAATAATGGCCAGAGCGCGCGCGCACCACGCGCTGCCTAGCGCCAGCAATGCGAACAGCATTGCAGCGACGGCCACGAGCAAGGCGGGGCCCGCGCTGGTCCCGAATGCCACTTTCCAGGGAGCCATCGTCGCGAGAGCCGACAACGGTAGCCCGAGGAGATCCAGCCCCAACACACCAAGGGACGCCACCGCGCTCGGGACGCCGATGGCAAGCGCCACGCACGGAATGGTTATGCCGGTCATCGACCACGCAACCCAGCGTGCAAAGAAAACGCCGCCGACGCCGACGAACAGGCCAAGATAGAGACCGACCCGCGCCAGCCAGATCAGCACGTTCAATCCGCGATCGGCGTTTGCGGGAGGTTGCGTCCCCGTCGGCATGCCGATAGAGAAGATCACCGATCCCGTGACGGGATGGCCGTCCTGCGAGATCACGCGATAGCTGACGACCGCCGTGCCCTGCGGCATGTTCATCGGCATCGCGACCGAGATGGTCTCGCCCGATGCGTTGACGCGCACATCATCCCGCGCCCTGCCCGCGCCGTCGATCAGCCGGATCGCGCCCGGCGTGACCGCCTCGTTGAAGTGCAGCTCCACGGCCTTCGGCGCGCTCGCGAGCATGCTGCCGCTCGCCGGCTCGACCGCGACGAGCGCCGCGTGCGCCGAGGCGCCGGTCGCTAAACCGACAAAGAGGAGCAGCGTCGCGAACGCGGCGAGCAGGCGCATCAGGGTTTTGGCAGGAGTTTCAGGCCAGGCGCCGGTGACTTGTCCTCGTGCGAATGCCCGGTCCCATCCGCGGGGATCTCGATCCAGCGGCTGACGCCCGTCTCGCATTCCTGGACGACGGGGAAATACAGCGTCGTATTCGGCTTCAGGCTCGTGGTGAGGAAGCTGCTGATGACGAACTCATCGTAATTGTGGTCCGGCAGCTTGCCGCCGGACCAGGCCACCTCCTTGACGCCGGAGGAAAGCTTGTTGCCGTGGTAGTCGTACTCATTGGCGTATTTGCCCTCGACGATATCGACGGTCCAGCCCGCCTTCGGCATCGGTTTCACCGCGATCACGCCTTCCGGAATCTGCACCCGGATCTTCACCGTGGGCGAGCCCTTGCAGCCGTGCGGCACGGCGAAGACGGCCTTGTAGTAGGAGCCGACCGCCGCCTGTTTGGTCTCTAGCGTGATATGCGCCGCCGCGGGCGACGCTGCGAGCGCGGCGATCAAACTCGCAAGGATTCGATGCATTGTCATGGAAGGCTTGATCTGTTTCATCACATCTTCATTCCCGAATGATCCGGCATTTTCTTCATCATGTGTCCGCTATCGCCGGGCGCCTGGGCGCCGACGCCCTGGACATCGAGGGAGACGACGACCTTGCCGGCCTTCTCGAACTGAAGCGTCACGGGGACCTTGTCGCCCTGCTTGAAGGGGCCCTTCAGCTCCTGGAGCATCAGGTGGTAGCTGCCGGGGGCGAACTTCACCGTCTTGCCGGGATCGATCACCAGGCCCTTGTCGAGCAGGCGCATCTTCATCACGCCGTTCTCCATCGCCATCTCGTGAACCTCGGCCTTCCCCGCGATATCCGCGGAAACGCTGACCAGCTTGTCGGCCACTGTGCCCTTGTTCTCGATGGTGAGATAGCCGCCGGCGACCTTGGCGCCGCCCGGCGTCGCCCGGCTCCACGGTTGCGAGATGACAAGATCGCCCGCCTTGACGTCGTCGGCCCGTGCGACGGCATAGCCGGTCAGCAATAGCGAAATTGTAAGCAGAGCTCGTCCGATAGTCTTCATGTTGATTGCCTCTTTCTCGATTGATCCGGCCACGGATGGCCCTGCATTCTTCCACGACGACCTTCCGCCACCGTCAGCATCGGCATTCGAATGCCGGCCTGCCGCGGGCCGAATATAGACCCAAGCGCCCATTTGCACGTCACCATCGATACCTCATTCCAGCGTACACTGCCCGTCCCGTGCCCGGCTCAAACAATGCTGACGTCGCCGTCGCTCGATCGATGATGCTCGCGCTGGCTGTGTAGGTCTTGTTGGTGAGATTACGCCCCTCGATGTAGGCAGACATCGGGCCACCATTGTCGAAGCCGGCTTTCAATCCCAACAGGGCGTAAGGCTCTGTCGTCAGCGTGTTCATGCTGTCGACGAAGTAGGCCTGTGGCACCCATTCGACGTTGGGTCCAACATAGAACCCGGAAGGGTGCTTGTAGAGAAGCTCCGCCCGCAGGTAGTGAGTTGGAGCTCCCGGCAATCGATTGTTTCCGAAGGTCGGATCTTTGTCGAAGCGGAAGTCGTTGAAGGAATAGGCGACATTCAGCCAGACCTTGTCCGGCGCCGGGCCATTGACGAAGATGTCACGAAGGATTGCTGCGCTCGCGCCGGCCTCGATGCCTTGATGAAAGGTGCGGTCGGCATTGGTCACATTGCAATTGCCGAAAGTACTATAGAGGCATTGCAATTCGTCGCGAATGTTGGCCCGGTAGGCCGTCAGTTCCCAGGCATAATCAGATCGCTTCATGCGAGTCCCGATTTCGTACGTGGTCGCAATCTGCGGGCGGATGCTGGTGAACGGGATCGTCGGAATGCCGAGACCAATCGCGCTTTCGCCGAAGCTCGGCACCTCGGCACTCCGCGAGACATTGGCGAAGGCTTGCCAGGCCGGATCAATTTGCCACAACACACCGCCTTTCGGCGACCAGAGATTAAAGCGCGTTGCCCCCGATTGATCCCCGTCGCTGATGAAGCGATCCTGCCGATTGCGGGTCGCGTACAGAAATTGCGTGCCGCCGATCAGCGCAAGATTTGGAAGGACGTAGAAGCTGTCCTCGACATAGGCGGAAATATTCTCCGACCGATCGATCGAGGAAGAAAGCAGTGCGCCCTTCTGCCCGCCAATGTTGGCGAACTGCTGGTTGTCAATGCTGCCGTTCAGCACATTGACGCCTGCGACCAACTTGTTGCGGAAGCCGCCAATGGTGCGGTCATCCGTGATCTTCGCGAATCCGCCGTAGTCCTTGTAACGGTAGTCCAGCCACTGGAAGATCGGATGCATCAAATGGCGATCGACGCCAAAGGCGCCGAATTCGACTTTGGTGTCATCGAAACGAACGGTGGTTTTGTTGGCGAGCCTGACAGTATCGATATTGCGCTGCTGATCCATCGCAACATTCGCGGGTGCAGCAGCTTCCGGATCGGTCAAAGCGGACGTCTTGGTCACGGTACCCGGAATTCGCTGCCGCACCTCGTTGGCATTGAGGTAGAACCGTGTCTCGACATCCGGCGAGAACTGATAGCCTACATTACCGCTCAAGCGGTTGCTCGAGCCGAAGCTGTGATCGCGAAATCCGTCTGCGGCCTGCGTGGAAGCGGTCACGAAGCCGTCCCACGGACCGTTGACGCCTCCTGCGTTCGCCTGAAGTCGTTTGTAGCCGAATCCTCCGACATCGAAGGACACACCATTCGGAAACGAGTCGCGGCCGGTCGGGGTCACGAAGTTGATCGCGCCTCCCAGCGAATTGGCGCCGAACTGAAGCGCGTTGCCGCCCTTGAAGACTTCAACATATTTGTAGGCGCTCGGATCGATCTCCTGGAAATCGCCATAGCCATCCGCAGTGTTGATCGGAATGCCGTCCATATAGAGCTGCACACCGCGCAGATGAAAATTGCGCGACAGGCCGGACCCACGAATCGAAAGGCGGGTGTCGTCGCCCCATTTGGGCTGGGCGTACACGCCGGGCACGTAATCCAGAACATCCTTGATCGTGTTGGACGGCGTCGAGTTCCTGTACGCCTCGGCCGACACGAGCGCCACGCCGCCCGGCGTCTGGTTAATCTCTGCCAGCGCTTGTTGCGCCGTCAGAACCGTCAGGGCACCCGGAGCCCCTGTACTCTGTTCGCTCGCGGTTTGCTGCGGTGATGGGGTCGTTCGCAGGCTTCGCGTGACGCGCGCCGATCGCGCAGAATTGCGTGGCGGTCGGACCGCCGACGCACGCTTCTGCTGAGGCGCCTCAACGGTGATCGGCGGCAGCACTGCGCTGCTGTCTTGGGCAAAGGCTCCGCTCGACGACGCAAGCAGCGCGGCCTGAATGGCAACGACGCTCACGCCACGGCGGGCATGACAACGTAACATGGGGCATTCCTGACGCCGGGCTTTCTCTCCGGCCATTCGACAGCATCAATCGCCTGCGGCGGACCGCGGCGATCACGAGAGTCGTCAGGAAAATTGAGGCGGGGCGCGCGCCTGGGCGTTTGTGCCCTTATGGGCCGCGCCGGCGAATGCCTCCGCCGCGCGCCACACCACGCGCTGGGCGTGGCGCAAGGGAACGGAGAGTGCGGCGTGCGGCGGCGAATCGGGCGACGCGCCCACCTGCGCCAGGCAACAGAGGGCACACGTACCGGCATGTGCGACCGGCGTACCCGCCGGATCGTTCAGCCCGCCTTGCTCGCCTGCGCTGTGGCAGATGACGGCGGCGGACAGCGGATCGGCCACGGCCTGGCCGGCCGCCAGACAGGCGGCAATCGGCGCCAGCACCTGCATCACTAGGGCAAGCAGGACCAGAGGTAGGAATTTTTGCAGCCGTGCGCGCATCCGCCGAACCGTTTGTTCGTCTACTAACTAAACACCGGCGGATGGCCAAGTCGAGCCCGGTTCCGCCGCCTTCTTGGTCCCGCGCAAATTCCCCGGAAACTGTGGTCCGGCCGGCCCAAGGGAGGGGACCTCCGGGATTTGAGGCAGTCGAGACCTGGCCCATCCACAGATTTCTTATATTTGTCATACACTTATGCGGCCGGCCGCCCGATCATTTCGTCAATTGCTCGAATTTTGAACATTCGTTGCCGAAAATGATGACAAGTGAGAAAAGTTGATCTAGCATCCTTTTGCTCAGGCTGGCCGCGAGGTCGAAGTCTGGTGGTCCAAGTCTCGGGAGGAGCCCCTGACGCGCAAAATGCAGCGTCGCCCCGCCAATCAAGATCAAATCTTAGAATCGGGGATAATAGGGTCGACACAATTTTCGAGCGGGGCTAGGGCCCCGCTCTTTTTTTGTCTGCGGGGCTAAAGCACCGATGAATCCTTCTCCCAATCCGATCGAACAGAGCTTTGAACTTGCAGCCTCGCGCTGCATCGATCTCACGCCACTCGTCTATCAGCGGCTGTTCGAGCAGCATCCCGAAACCCGGGCGATGTTCCGCACGCTAGGCAGCGAGATCGTGATGGGATCGATGCTCGCACTCACGATCGAGGCGATTCTCGACTTCGCCGGTGATCGCCGCGGGCAATTCCGGCTGATCACATGCGAGGTCGTATCGCACGATGGCTACGGCACGCCGCGCGAGCTGTTCATCGCCTTCTTCGCCGTCATCAGGGATACGCTGCGCGATCTTCTCCGCGATGAATGGTCGCCGGGCATGGCGCAGGCATGGGACCGATTGCTCATCGAGATCGACGCGTTCGCCGCCGTACAGGCCTGACGCTTTGCGCTGCACCAACACGAGCTCGCGGCGACCCCGCCGTTGATTGCGGATTGAGTGGCACCAACTCTTGTGAGACACTTTCGAACATCGGTCGCGCAATCAATGACGCGCCGAGATAGAATTGTATGGGAGCGAGCGATGTCCGGGACGAAAGATTTCTCGACGACGAGGCGCGATCTTCTTCAGGCGGCAGCAACCGCCGGCGCCGCGACTGCCATCCTCGGCAGCATGGGCATAAACCCCGCCCTTGCAGCCGAAGTCGGACGAAGCGAGAAGCCGCTGAAGGCGGCGTTCTCCAACGCGGGCCTCCAGGCGACCTGGTGCGCGCAGGGCAAGCAGGCCGCGGAATTCTGGGGCAAGCTGTTCAATGTCGAGGTCACCTGGTTCGACGGCCAGCTCGATGCCGTGAAGCAACGCGCGGCGATCGACAACATGGCCTCGCAGAAATGGGACTTCGTCGCGATCCAGGCTTTTGGCATCGGCACGCTCACCCAGCCGGTGCAGAAGATGATCGACGCCGGCACGCCCGTGATCGACATGGACACGCTGATTGCGCCGCTCGACCAGATCAACGTCCACTCCTTCCTCGCCCCCGATAACGAGTTCATGGGCGCCTCCGTGACGCAGGCGCTGTGCAACGCCATGGGCGGCAAGGGCAAGATCATCATGACGCAAGGAGCCCTCGGCCACACCGGCGCGCAGGGCCGCGCCAAGGGCTTCAACAATGTCGTGAAGCAATTCCCTGGGATCGAGGTGCTCGACACCCAGCCGGCCGACTGGGATGTGTCGAAGACCGCGCGTCTCTGGGAAACCTACCTGACGAAGTATCCGCAGATCGACGCGGCGTTCTTCCACAATGACGACATGGCGCTCGCCGCCGCCAACATCATGAAGGCGCGGGGCCGCACCAACATCCTGATCGGCGGCGTGGATGCGATGCCGCCGGCGATCCAGGCGGTCAGCGAAGGCCGCATGTTCGCCACCGTGCGCAATCCGTCCTGCCGCATTCATGGCGGCGCCATCATCGCGGGCGTTTCCGCCGTGGTCGGCGGCGAAAAGAGCGGACAGGGCATTCCCAAGAACGTCGTCACCGACGGTCCGGTCGTCACCAAGGCCAACGCCGCCGGCATGCAATGGATGCAGGATCACTTCCTGATCTGAGCCTCCATGCGAGAGGATCGTTCGCCCATCCTGGAACTGCAGGGCATCACGAAGAGCTTCGGCGGCGTCGAGGCGCTTCGTGGTGTCGACTTCGCGCTTTCACCCGGCGAGATCCATGGTCTCGTCGGCGAGAACGGCGCGGGAAAAAGCACGCTGATGAAGATCATCGCCGGCGTGCACACCGAATTCTCCGGCCGCTTCCTGATCGACGGACAGGAGATGCATTTCCGGTCGGCCCGCGATGCCCACAGCGCCGGCATCGCCATGGTGCACCAGGAGCTCTCCGTCGCGCCCGACCTCACGGTTGCGGAGAACGTGTTTCTGGGCAACCAGCCGACCAACGCCCTCGGCCTCGTGCAATGGCGGCGGATGGCGCGGGAGGCCGGCGAGCAGCTCGCCCGCTTCGGCATCGACGTCGATCCGATGAGCAGGCTCGGCGATCTCCCGATCGGGCTGCAGCAGCTGATCGAGATCGCGCGCGTGCTGTTCTCCGGCGCCCGCATCGTCATCCTGGACGAGCCGACGTCCGCCCTCTCTCCGCCCGAGGTCGAGCGATTGTTCGCGACGCTGCGGCGCCTGCGCGAGGAAGGCACGGCGATCGTCTTCATCTCGCATTTCATCGAGGACATCTTGCGCGTGTCCGACACGGTCACCGTGTTCCGCAACGGGCGGAAGGTCGCGGAGACGGCAAGTGCCGCGACCAACAAGGGCGCGCTGATCGAGGCCATGATCGGCCGCGGCGGCGAAGCGCTCGAGCACAGCTACAGCGACGATTTGATGCTGCCCCAACCGAGCGACAGCTCGGTTGTCCTAAGGGTCGACCAGCTGTCGCTGGCCCGCAGCCTGAAGGACATCTCCTTCGAGGCGCGCGCCGGCGAAGTGCTCGGCATCTACGGCTTCATGGGCTGCGGCCAGCAGGAGCTGTCGCGCATCTTGTTCGGCAAGCTGAAGCCGGACGGCGGCACGCTCGCTGTCGAGGGCAAGCCCAAGACCTTCGCGAGCACGGCGGCGGCACGGCGCGCCGGGGTGGCGCTGGTGCCGGAGAGCCGGCGCGCGATGCTGTTTCACCAGGAGCCGGTTTACAAGAACATCTCGATCAGCATCCTCGATCGCATCTCGGCGTTGCTGCTCAAGCCGGCGCAGGAGCGCGACATCGCAAAGCGCCAGGTCGAGCAGCTCCAGATCAGGCCACCCGTGGTCGGCCTCGATCTCGGCATGCTCTCCGGCGGCAACCAACAGAAAGTCGCGCTGGCGAAATGGCTGACCTATCCGCCAAAACTGCTGGTGCTCTGCGAGCCCACTCGCGGCATGGATGTCGGCGCCAAGAACGACGTCATCAACATCGTCCGTGATCTCCGCGCCAGGGGGCTCGCGATCATCGTGCTGTCGACCGAGCCGGAAACGGTGCTGTCGCTGGCCGACCGCATCCTGGTGCTCAAGCGCGGCGCATTGGTGCGCGAATTCAAGAACGAGCCGGTCAGCAAGGACCGCCTGCTGGAAGCGGCGTGACGGAGAAGCACCATGGCAAGCAGTGACACGGCTTTGGCGGCGGGGCAGCGGACGCGAGGGCTTGCGCCCTTCCTGCGCTCGCAGATGCGCAACATCGCCCCGTTCCTGACGCTGATCTTCCTGTCCGGCTTCTTCGCGCTGGCCAGTCCGTCGTTCGCGACGCTGGACAATCTCGGCAACATCCTGACGCAGGTCTCCGTCACAGGCATCATCGCCGTCGGCCTCACCTTCGTGATCCTCTGCGCGGAGATCGACCTCTCGATCGCCAGCATCGCCAACGTCACCGGAATCGCGGTCGCCTACTTCACGCTCCAGGAATCCTACGTCAACATTCCCAACATTCCCCTGCCCGGGGCCGCAGCGATCCTGCTGGCCATTTTGCTGTGCGCGTTTCTCGGCCTCGTCAATGCGCTGGGACTGACCGTGATCGGCATCCCCTCCTTCATCATGACCTTGGCGATGATGCAGATCGCGGCCGGCATCTCGGCGCTGCTGGTGCGGGGCCAGATCGCCTACAAGGTGCCCGGCGTGATCACCACGCTCGGCTCCGGATCGATCGGCGGCATCCCATGGATCGTCATCGTCGCCGCGATCATGCTCCTCTTGGGACATCTGGTGCTGACCTACACGCGCTTCGGCCGCTACGTCTACATGGTCGGCGGCAACCGCGAGGCGGCCGAATATTCCGGCCTTAACGTCAAGCTCATCCTCGGCGCGGTGATGGTCATTTCGGCGGTGTGCTCCGGTATCGGCGGCATGCTCGGTGTCGCTCATTTCGGCAGCGCGCAGCAGAACGAGTTCGACACCTATCTGCTCGACTCCATCGCTGCCGTCGTCGTCGGCGGCACCAGCCTGTTCGGCGGCCGCGGCGGCATCGGCAACACCATCGTCGGTCTCTTCGTTCTCGGTGTTCTGAACAACGGCCTCGACCACGTCAACATCGACAGCTTCCTGAAAATCCTGATCCGCGGCCTGATCCTGCTGGCAGCGCTGGTGATCAATGTTTATGCGCAGCGGCTGAGGGAGAAAGCGGTGGAATAGCCGCCCCTCAAAACAAAAAGCGCGAAAACAACCTCATGCACAGTAGAGACTGTGAGGGAATTCAACGACTTACAAAAATCCGAAATTGTGTAGCTGCGACCGTGGCGGCATTTGACTCGTCGGGCAAAACAGGAGCAGGATGTCATCGTGGCAGCGGGCGCGGATGGGCTCAGGGTCGCTCCCTAAACTCCGTCATTGCGAGCGCAGCGAAGCAATCCAGGCTGCCGCCGCGGAAAGATTCTGGATTGCTTCGCTGCGCTCGCAATGACGACGTGACAGCAGGGGCAATCCAGCCTCACCTCGATCGCGGAGCATGAGAACGCGGCTTAGCTCTCCGCTTTCTCATCCGGCGCAAGCCGCGAGAACCGGAAATTGCAGTGGCTCGCACCGCCCGCTAACGTCTGTGTCCTTTCCAGCCGGATGCCTCGCGCTGCGTAGGCAACGAAATCGAGCCCGCAGATGTTCGGCAAAATGTCCTTGTCGTCATGGCGCGCCGCGAGTTTGCAGAAGCCGCAAGCCTTGTAGTTGATGCCGAACTCAAAACTGTCACCCGTATCAGGCTCGACGAAATCGTAGACGAAATCTTCCGGAAATTCGGTCTGATGGCTTTCAGTCGCGATTCTTGCCGCCTGCTCGCGCAGCAAGGCCTGGTTCTCCGGCGACATGAATTGACGCCCTGAGTCGAGACGCTCCGCTTCAGGCGCGGTGAGCAATTGCGCCTTGTAGGTTTCCCGCTCGATCTCGCCGATCACAGGCACCGGCACGCCGTGGCGCCGCAGCACCCGGCTGATGGCCATAAAACCCATCAGACGCATGAAGAAATCGCTCATGCGGCTTGCCGCGCCGCCGACATAGGGCATTTGGGTGAGCACGATTTCGAACTCGTCCATCACCTCGCGCCTGATCTCGTCGATCTCGGAAAGTTGCGCGCACTCACGCAACATCGCTTCGGCCAAATCGAGCCGATCGCGCATGGCGGCCTCCATTGCACCGCGATGCGCTTCGTAAAACGGATGGATGATCTCAGCCATGGGACACCCGATATGATTGGCTCATTGCAAAGTCGGCTGGTTCACTCCGCGGCGATCGCCTCGATCTCCAGCAGCCATTTGCTGTCGACGGTCTCGACGATCACGACCGTCAGCGCAGGCTGGTGTTCGCCCAGCATCGCGCGACGAATGGAGCGGTTGGTCACGAGTTGATTGCGGTCAGTCAGGAACGTGGTGACCTTGACCAGATGCGCGATGCCAAGGCCGGCGGCAGCAAGCACCTCGATCAAATTGCGCCAGGCCTGCTCGCACTGCGCCTCGAAACCTTCGGGCACGGTGCCGTCGAGTCTCTCCGGCACCTGGCCGCTGATGAACAACAGGCGGCGATACTGCGTCAATTCAAGTCCCATGCAGTAGCCGCCGGCAGGCGCATGGACTGTTGCGGGATTGTGGCTGACGAGGTGAGCTGGGGGCACGAGGTTTCTCCGGATTGCGGGTCGGACCGTATCCGGCGCCATCACCGCTCCGCAAAGCATCATTGCTGCGGTTCAGCGCAAGAAAATCTATTGCAAGGCCACAGCCCATCAGTGTCAAAATGGAGCCCGATGACCTACGCCCTTCCCCCACTCAACGCGCTGCGCGCCTTCGAGGCCGCCGCGCGGCATCTCAGCTTCAAACTGGCCGCACACGAGCTGCACGTGACGCCCGCCGCCGTGGGGCAGCAGGTGAAGGCGCTGGAGGCGCGCCTCGGCGTGCAGCTCTTCGAGCGGCTGCATAAGCAGCTCGTCCTCACCGTCGCCGGTCAGGCCTATCTGCCCGGCGTCTCCGAAGGCTTTCGCCACATTGCGGAGGCGACCTCGCAATTGAAACCGGCAGGTGCGGTGCTGCTGCAATTGGGCATCCATGGCGGCTTCGACCTCCGCCGCCTCGACCTTGCGGCGTTTCGCAGCACGCATGCGGAGATCGGCTTGCGGGTGCTGCATCCGGCCGGCCTGCACGAATTGATCGAGGGCAAGGTCGACCTGCTGCTCGCCCGCGGCCTCGGCCACCATCCCGGCTATCGCTGCGACCGGATCGATGAGGGATCGGGTTTGGGCGATTGGCTGGTTGCGCCTGAAGGCACCGCGGATTGCCCGGAGATCGTCAGTTTTCGCGCGTGGCTGCGTGGCCTGTCGGCGGAGAACTCGATAGCGAATCGCCGCCCTCGTCTGGTTGGTGGCAGACGATAGGCTCGACCGGCACGGAGGGTAACGGAGATAGAGCGACGCTCGCTGCACCAATTTCGTCACTTCGCCAACACCTCACCGCGTGCCCGTCCGCCCGCGTTTCAAGCACAGGCCCCGGCTCGCGCCGACACACAGCCTCCGCATACCGGCATCGCGGGCTGAATGCGCATCCGTTCGGCGGATTGAGCGGGTTGGGAAGGTCGCCCCCTGTCGTCGCCAGCGGCGCATGGCGCAAGGGATCGGGGATGGCGGCGATCAGGGCTTGCGTATAGGGGTGCGCGGGCCGTTCGAAGATCTCGCGCCAGTGGCCGTTCTCGACGATGCGGCCGAGATACATCACGGCGACCTTGTCGCTCATGTGTTCGACGACGCCGAGATCGTGGCTGATCATGATGTAGGAGAGGCCGAGCGTTTCCTTCAATTCCAGCAGCAGATTGATGATCTGGGCGCGGATCGAGACGTCGAGCGCCGAGACCGGTTCATCGCAGATGACGATCTTCGGATTGAGGATCAGCGCACGCGCAATGCCGATGCGCTGGCGCTGGCCGCCTGAGAATTCATGCGGGTAGCGGTCGGCCTGCTCCGGCCGCAGGCCCACATGCCGCAGCATCTTCGCGACGCGGTCCTCGATCTCGCTCTTGGCCGTGACGCCATGCACGCGCAGGGGATCTTCCAGCGTGCGGCGAACGGTCTGGCGCGGATTGAGCGAGGCGTAGGGATCCTGAAACACGATCTGCACAATGCGGGCCAGCGCCTTCCGATCGCCGGATGGTCGGTTGGTCACGTCCTGTCCGTCCAGCACGATGCGGCCGCGCGTCGGGGTCACGAGGCCAAGGATCGACAATGCGACCGTCGACTTGCCGGAGCCGGACTCGCCGACGAGGCCGAGGCATTCGCCCCGCTTCAGGGTGAGATCGACGCCGTCAACGGCACGGAGCAGCCGCCGGCCGCGCCCGAGCAGGCCGCCTCCGAGCGGAAAATGGACCGCGAGATCTCTGACGCTGAGAATGACATCGTCGTCCGGCCGTGTTTCAACCAAACTAGCTTGCGGCTCATGCATGGTGGTGACACCTGACCAGGCCGCCGGCGTCCAGCAAATCCGCTTCCGGCGGGGTGGTCCGGCAAATATCGGTCGCCTGGGCGCAACGCGGATTGAACCGGCAGCCGTTGGGGAAATTCGTGATGGCCGGGACCACACCCGCGATCTCCGTCAGGCGGGTGCGGCCAAGCGCTGCGCGACTGCCGAGCCGCGGCAGCGAGGCAACCAGGCCTCGCGTATAGGGGTGCGAGGGTGCCCGGAAAATATCGGCCGAGCCGCGCTCCTCGACGATGCGGCCGGCATACATCACGGCCACGCGGCGGCAGACATTGGCGACCAGCCCCAGATCGTGGCTGATCATCAGGATTGCGGTTCCCCGCTCGGCACACAGATTCCGCATCAGCTCGATGATTTCGGCTTGCACGGTCACGTCGAGCGCCGTGGTCGGCTCGTCGGCGATGAGGAGATCCGGACCGCAAGCGAGCGCGATGGCGATCATCACGCGCTGGCGCATGCCGCCGGACAGCTGGTGCGGGTAATCCTTCACGCGCCGCTCCGGGGCGGGAACGCGCACGCTCGCCAGCGCCTCGACCGCCAGTCTATCGGCTTCCCGCCAGCTCTTGCCCTTGTGCAGCACGAACATCTCGGCGATCTGCCGGCCCACCGGCGAGACCGGGTTGAGCGCCGTCATCGGCTCCTGGAAGATCATGGCGATGCGATTGCCGCGCAGATCCCGTTGCCTGGCGGCTGAAAGGTGCTGGATCTCCCGTCCCTCAAACCGGATGACACCGCCGCCGATCGACAACGGCTGCCGCAACAGGCCGATCAAGGCCAGCGCCGTGATGCTTTTGCCGCAGCCGGATTCGCCGACAAGGCCGAACGTCTCGCCGCGATCGATGCGGAATGAAATGCCCTCGGCCGCCGCAACGCGCCGCGATCCATCGTCGAGATCGATACGCAAATCCTCGACTTCGATCAGCGGCGTGCGGGTCATGTGCGCCGGCTCCGCGATTGCGGATCGAGAATGTCGCGCAGGCCGTCACCGAGCAGATTGAGGCCGAGCACCGTCAGGAAGATCGCAAGGCCGGGAAACACCGAGAGCCACGGCGCGGTCGTGATCTGATCGCGGGCATCCGACAACATGCTGCCCCAGCTCGGAAACGGCGGGCGGACGCCGAGGCCGAGGAACGACAACGCGGCTTCGGACAAGACCGCGCTGCCCATGCCGAGCGTGCCGATGACGACGATCGGCCCTAGCATGTTCGGCAGCAGCTGCGTGATCATGATGCGGAGATCGCCGTAGCCGAGCACGGTCGCGGCCTGCACATAGCCCTGGCTCCTCAGCGACAGCGCCGAGGCCCGCGCGATCCGGCACGTGAAGGACCAGTTGGTCAAGCCGAGTGCGATCAGCAGGCTGGTCAGGCCGGGACCGAGCACCGCCATGATGGCCAACGCGAAGATCAGCGAGGGGATCGCGAGCATGAGATTGGTCAGGCCGTTGACGACATCGTCCCACCAGCCGCCCCAATAGCCGGCGCTCAGGCCCAACGCGACGCCGATGACGCTATTGATGAGCTGCGAGACGATGCCGACCGTCAGCGAAACCCGCGCGCCATAGACGACGCGGGAATAGATGTCGCGGCCTTGGTCGTCGGTGCCGAACCACCAAGTCCAGCTCGGAGGCTCTTCCGCGTTGAGCAGATTGGCGTCCAGGACAGGATCGGTATGCGCCAGCCATGGCGCGAGCAGGCCGACCAGGATCGCAAGCGCGAACAGCGCGCCACCGATGATGAGATTGGCGCGGAGCTTCATGCGTATCTGATCCTGGGATCGATCACGCCGTAGAGCACGTCGATCAGCAGATTGATAGCGAGAAAGGACAGCACCACGACAAGAATGGAGCCCTGGACGGCCGGAATGTCGCGCTGCAGGACACTGTCGACCAGCAGCGAGCCGATGCCCGGCCAGGAGTACAGTTTCTCGACCACGACCGCCTGCCCCATCAGCCCGCCGAACTGCAGGCCGACGGTGGTGAGAATGATGACAAGCGCGTTGCGCATCACATGCCACTTCACGACTCGGGTCTCGCTCATGCCCTTGGAGCGCGCGGTGCGGACGAAATCCGCGGTCATGATCTCGAGGACCGCGGCGCGTGTGGTCCGCGCGAACAGCGCCATCGGCGAGACGCCGAGCGTCACGGCCGGGAGGATCAGATATTTCAGTCCGCCATCGCCATAGCCGAAACTCGGCAGCCAGCCGAGCTTCAACGCGAACAAGTACATCAGCACCAGTCCGAGCCAGAATTTGGCGATCGAAAGGCCTGATACCGCCACGACCATGGCCAGCGTGTCGACGATACCCCCCGGCTTCAGCGCGGCGATGAAACCCAGGGGAACACCGATCACGACGGAAAACGCCATGGCGGTGAAGATGAGCTGGAGCGTCGGCCATATCCGCTTGGCGATCATGAACGTCACAGGCTCGCGCGTCCGGAACGACGTTCCGAAATCACCGGTCGCAAGCTTGGCGATGTAGGCGCCGAAGCGGACATAGACGGGATCGTCGAGCCCGAGCTGCTTCTTCATGCGCAGCTCGACCTGCGGATCGGCATCGTCGCTCATCGACGAGACGATGCTGCCGGGAACGACGCTGAACAGCACGAACACCAGAGCCACCACTGCGAGCACGGTCGGAATGGTCTGCAGCAGGCGGCGGAACAGGAAGGAGAGCATCGGCACTTTTCCTCTCTCCCTCCGTCGTTCATGGCGACGGAGGGAGCGCGAGAGCGCGTGTCACTTCGCGGGCGAGGTCTCGTCGACCCAGAGGTCTTCGACGTTCTGATGGGTCAGTTCGGTCGCATTCAGCTGAACCCCCTTGAGCCACGGCTGCACGGCCATGACCGCCTTGTTGTAGTTGAAGAACCAGACCGGCGCCTCTTCGTAGAGAACAGCATTGGCCTTCTGCAGCAGCTGGGTACGCTTTGCAGCGTCATCGGACTGCCCCGCCTCGTCGATCAGCTTGTCGAACTCGGCATTCTTGAAGTTCATGTAGTTGCAGGCCGACTGCGGTGTCGATGAGTGGAAGCATTTGAGGGCGGCCTGCGGATCGGGTCCGGTCGCCTGCGAATAGACAAAGGCCTGGTAGTCGCCGCTGCGAACCACCTCCGCCAGCACCGCGGTCTCGACCTGCTTGACCTTGGCCTTGATGCCCACCCTGTCCAGCATCGGGATCACGGCCGAGACGATCGGCAGACCCCAGCTCTCGTTCTGGCTGGTGGTCCATTCGAATTCGAAGCCTGAGGGATAGCCGGCGTCGGCGAGCAGCTGCTTGGCCTTGGCGGGATCGAAGGCGTAGGGCTTCATGGCCTTGTCGTAGGCGGTAGAGGTGAGCGGCAGCCAGCTGGTGGCCCGGTAGGCCTTGCCCTTGACCAGCTTGTTGATGATCAGGTCGGTGTCGATCGCGTAGTTGATCGCCTGCCGGACCCGCTTGTCGGCGAACGGCTTGAACGCGGGATTCATCCCCATGTAGCGGGTGAAGACCTCGGCGACTTCCACGACCGTGCCCTTGAGGTCGGCGTCGTTCTGATAGGCGACATATTGCGCCGGTCCCAGCACCGAGGTGTCGATCTCCTTGTTGCGGAAGGCGACATCGCGTGCCGCGGCCTCCCCCATGACCGACACGATGATCTTGTCAGCGTAGGGCTTGCCGGGCTTGTAGAACCGATCCCAGCGCTCCAGAACGATGCGCGACCCCGGCACGTGCTCGACGAATTTGAAGGGTCCAAGACCGATCGGCTTCTGGAGAAAGCTCTCCTTGGCGGCCTCGTCGGCGGGATAGATCGACGTGATCGCGTTCCAGAAGTAGAAACCTGGATCGACCTTCTCGGTCAGCTTCATCTCGAAGGTAAAGTCGTCGATTTTCTTCAGGCCGGAGATCTCCTTGGCCTGGCCCTTCTCGACCGCCGCCGCGCCCTCGATCACGCGGACATAGCGCGCACCGGGATAAGCCTTGGTGCCGTCCATGATGCGGTTGTAGGTCCAGATGATGTCGTCGGCCGTCATCTTGCGGCCGTTGTGGAAATAGGCGTCGTCGCGCAGCTTGAAGGTATGAACGAGGCCTCCGCCCGAGACGACGTCCTCCTTGGCAAGCTCCAGAACCGGCTTGCCTTCCGTGGAATTCCAGATGTAGAGCGACCGGTGCAGCGCCTTGGCGTAGATCTCGTCCTGGGCGCGCTGCGTGGTAAGAATCTCCAGGCTGGTGAAGCTCGAGCCATAAGGCGCGGTCATGCGGATGGTTCCGCCCTTGCGCGGCGTCTGGGCCTCCGCCGAGGCCACCAGTGCCAGCCCCAAACCCGCGATGATCGCCACTATCCTGAACATCATGGTCCCTCCGACAACGCAGCGTGCTCTGGTCCGAGAGTTGACCATCCACGGCACGTCGAGCGCAAGCGTCTTGAAGGGGTTGACGTATGCGAGCGTCGCGCGCGGGCCCCACCGATTTGCGCAGAAGCCCGCTAGAACTCCGGCTGCCAGTCGCGCAATTTTCGCGCTGCAGCGGTGACATCCGCGATGGTCGGAAACGCCCCCACCTCGAGCATCATCGCCCTTGCCAGCCTGACGGCGCGTGCTTCGCTGATCGCGCGCCGGCGCGGATCCTCGATCAGCTCGAAGTCGATATTGTGGGCGAGGCCGAAGATGCGGCGGATGGTTTTTGCCGCGGCGAAGCCGACCGTGTCCGCGAACAGCCGCTGCATGTAGGCCTGCCGCTCGGCTTCCAGCCGTGCCGCGCCTGTCTCGCCGGCGAACAGTGAGGCGGGATAGGCATCGCCTGCGGCGCCAGCGCGCCAGAGCTCGAGGAACTTTCGCGTAAAATCGTTCCAGACCGTTTCCACCGTCTCCAGCACCCAGGCCTCGAAAGCACGCCGTTCGCCCGGCGTGCGCTCATGCCCGGCGGAGGCAAAATAGGCCATCAGGAGGTTGGCCAGCACGGCGCCGACATCGAAACCCATCGGGCCGTAGAACGCGAATTCGGGGTCGATCACCCGCGTCTCGCCGCCCGTGACCATGATCGAGCCGGTGTGCAGGTCGCCGTGGAGCAGCGCCTCGGGGCTCGCCATGAACTTCAGCTTCAACCGGGAGATCGCGACGTGGAGGTCCATATCCTCGCGAAGCTCTGCGGCGAGCGCATCGAGATACGGCGCAGTCCAGCGGTTCTGCTCGGCGACGCGGTAAGGATCGGTGAAGATCAGATCCTCGGTGATCTTGCACAGCGCATGGTTGCCGGCGAAAGCTGCGATGCCCTGCTTCTTCTCGGCCGCCGACACCGCGAGGTCGGAGGTGAAGAACAATGTCCGCGCCATGAAGGTGGTGATGTCATCGACAAAGCGCGGATACTGCGAGCCCGCAACCATCCCCTTGCGCATGATGATGTGGGGCTCGAGCAGCTCCATCACCGTCAGCGCCAGGGCCTCGTTGTGATGCAGCAGCGCCGGCACGAGGCCGGGCGCGAGCTCGGCCTGCCGCGACAAAGCGAGATATTCGTAATGAGCCCGGGACAACGGCAGCGGCCAGCTCTCGCCGACGAGGCGGACATAGGGCAGCGCCTGCTTCACGGCGATGCCGCCGCGGCCGCCCTTGACGATGAAAACGAGATTGAGATTGCCGTCGCCGACTTCGGTGATCGACCAGGAGGCCGGCTCGCCGCCGAGGGTCGCGGCGAGATCCGCAACGCCCGCGAGATAGTCCCGCAACGCCGCCTCATGCAAAATCCGGTAGTCCCCCTGCCCCTGCGCCATGACGATCCCATCCCATGCTTGGCATGGCCGAATCGTTACTCCCGCTCCAGGAAGCTCGAGCCGATCTCGGCCTTTCTTTTGATCGGATCGTAATCACAATAGACGCTGTCCGCCACCAGCGTGTAGCTGGCGCTGACGGTGTATTTGTCTGTTTTGACCGAGTTCAGGCCGATCACCGCGGTGCTCTTGCCGCCGTTCCATTTGAATGGGGTCGAGCTCTTGGCCTGCTCGCAGGCGATCACGGCCTCGTTGAAGACATAGCCCTCGACGAACGCCTTCAGGGTGCGCACCTGCACGGCCATCTTCCACTCGAAATAGCCGATGGCGCCGAGACCGGCGACGATCAGCACTAGAAGCGCGACGACGATCCTCTGAAAAGTCATTCTTCCCCCAACCAAGCCAACCACGAAATTAAAACGGCATGCCCATCAATTTCGACAGGCGCTCGATCGACAAATAGCCGGCGTGATAGGCGACCATGGCGATCCCGTAGATGACCGCCGAGATGATGGTGGTCCAGATCAGCTTGCCCCCCATCCGCGTCAGGATCGGCGCGCCGGGGTCGCTGCCCGGCACTCCGACGCCGTCCTCGTGCTGGCTGCGCACGCCAAACGGCAGCGTCAGGAACAGCGCGACCCACCAGATGACGAAGTAGATCGCGATCGCGGTTGATATCTGGATGGCCATGGCTTCGGCCTATGCCTGCTCGATTTCGACCAGCGCGCCGGAAAAATCCTTCGGGTGCAGGAACAGCACCGGCTTGCCGTGGGCGCCGATCTTCGGCACGCCGTCGCCGAGCACCCTTGCCCCCTCCTTCACCAGCGTGTCGCGCGAGGCGATGATGTCGACCACCTCGTAGCAGACGTGGTGGATGCCGCCGTCGGCGTTGCGGTCCAGGAACTTTGCGATCGGCGAGGCCTCGCCGAGCGGCTCGATGAACTCGATCTTGGTGTTGGGCAGCGTCGCGAACACCGTGGTGACGCCATGCTCGGGCAGCGCGACGGCCTCCGAGATCTGGGCCCCGAATGCGGTGCCATAGATTTTGGCGGCCTTGACGGCGTCCTTGGTCGCGATCGCGACATGGTTGAGCCGGCCCAGCATGTTTCTCTCCCGTTACACTGTCAGCACATGTACCAGACAGGGGGGCTTTTTGCCCCAATGTTCGTTGATCACGGAGCGGACAGCGCGTCGCACCGACTCCGCCAGCGCATCCGGGTCGCGACGGCGCGCCTTCGGCAGGCCCTCGACGGTGGAGACCACGGCGTCGAAGACGAGGTCGTCGAAGGGCTCGCCCGCTTTGTTCTTCTCGGGGATACCGACGAGTTCGACCGCGGGATCGTCGGCAAGCTCGCCCTGCTCCGTCATGGCGATGGCGACAAAGGCGCAGCCGGAGAAGGCCATGCGGCGCCGCTCGCCCACCGCGCGGGACTTGGAGTCCTCCAGAATCGTGCCGTCCTTGTAGAGACGGCCCGCAGGCACTTGCCCAATGATGCCGGGATCGCCGGGGCCGAGCTTGACGAGATCGCCGTTGCGGCAGACCAGCACGCGCGGCACGCCGGCGGCACGCGCGAGCTTGGCGTGCTCATTCAGGTGCAGGGCCTCGCCATGGACGGGGATCAGGAGCTGCGGCCTGGTCCAGGCGATCATGTCGCGCAATTCGTCGCGGCGGGGATGACCGGAGACATGGACCAGCTGGTCGCGGTCGGTGATGACCTCCACGCCCTGCAAGACCAGGCCATTGATGATGGCCCCGACCGCCTTCTCGTTGCCGGGAATGGTGCGCGAGGAGAAGATGACGCTGTCGCCACGGTTGAGCGTGATCTCGGGATGGTCGTCATTGGCGATGCGCGCCAGCGCGGCACGCGGCTCGCCCTGGCTGCCGGTGCAGAGCGCCAGCACCTTGTCCTGCGGCAGATGACCGTAGACCTCGGCGGAGCGGAAACTCTGCACGCCGTCGAGATAGCCGGTCTCGCGCGCGACCTGCACCACGCGTTCCATGGCGCGGCCGACCACGACGACCTCACGGTCGGCGGCCTTCGCAGCGATGGCGACGGCCTTGAGGCGCGCGACATTGGAGGCAAAGGTCGTGACCGCGACGCGGCCCTTGGCGGCCTTGACGAGCTCGGTGATGGAGCTCGCAACCTCGGCTTCCGAGGGTGAGCGGCCGTCGCGCACGGCGTTGGTGGAATCACCGATCAGGGCGAGCAGGCCCGCATCGCCGAGCTCCCGCAGCCGCTTTTCGTCGGTCGGGCGGCCGATGATCGGGGTCGGATCGATCTTCCAGTCGCCGGTGTGCAGCACCGTGCCGACTTCGGTGTGAATCGCGAGCGCATGCGACTCCGGAATCGAATGGGCGACCGGGATGAACTCGACGTTGAACGGGCCGATATCGACGCGCCCGCCTGACGGCACCACCGTCACCGGGATCTTGGGCGCATTGCGCTCGGCGGCGCACTTGGCCTCGAACAGCGCGGCGCTGAACTGCGTCGCGTAGATCGGACATTTCAGCTTCGGCCAAAGGTCGATGATGGCGCCGAAATGATCCTCATGGGCGTGGGTCAGCACCAGCCCCATCAGATTCTTGCGTTCCTTCTCCAGGAAGCTGACGTCGGGCATGATCAGGTCGATGCCCGGCAGATGCTCCTCGTCGCCGAAGGAGACGCCGAGATCGATCGCCAGCCAGGCGCGCTGCTGGCGGTTGCCGAGGCCGTAGATCGACAAATTCATGCCGATCTCGCCGACCCCGCCGAGCGGTGCAAATACCAGTTCTTCCGGCTTCGCCATCACGCAGCTCCCACGGAGGCGGCCGTGCCGAAGAACACCTCGCCCGCGGCGACCGGCACGCGCCGGCCCTCCGCGGTGCGGACGATCAGGCAGCCGGTGTCGTCGATCGTGTCAAAAATGCCGTCCAGCGTCATCACTCCCGTGTGGATCGCGACCCGCTCGCCGAGGCCGGCGGCGCGCTCCAGCCACAATTTGCGAATTTCGGCAAAGCCACGGCCATTGTCCCAGATACCGCGGAATTCCACCCAGGCATCGGAGAGCGCCGAGAACAACTCCTCCGCACTGATCTGGACGCCGAGCGCGGCCAGCGACACCGCAGGCGTCGGCGTACCCTCGGGCGCGGCGACGACGTTGGTGCCGATGCCGACGACGATGGCAAGACGGTCGCCGATGGCTTCGGCCTCCAGGCCGATGCCGACCAGCTTCTTGCCGCCGGCCAGCACGTCGTTCGGCCATTTCAGGGCGTAGCGGGGACGGCCCTCGCCGAGGCGCAGTGCAGCCTCCAGGCTGACCTTCTCCAGGGCGGCCTCCTCGGCCAGCCCGGCCGCAAAGCCGATCGTCGCGGCGACGGAAGGGGCAACGTCCAGGACTTCGAGGACGCTGGCTGCAAGGTTGCCCTTTGGTGCGATCCAAGGGCGCTGGCGGCGGCCGCGGCCGGCGGTCTGCTCCGACGTCACGAACCACATCGGGCCGCGTTCGCCGCGCCTCGCGTGCTCGATCGCCTCGGTATTGGTCGAGCCGGTCCGTTCGAAAGCTGCGAGCTTGTAGCCCGCCGACGCCGCACGAGGACCGAGCGCGAATGCCATCCTAGAACAGCGACTTGGCGGCGGCGGAGGCGACGCTCACCACCGGGCCCGCGAACAGGGCGAACAGAATGTTGAACAGGCCCGCGACCGCCAGCACCGTCTTGACTTCGACGCGCACCGGATCGACCTGCCCGGCCGGCTCGTCGAAATACATCGTCTTGACGATGCTGAGATAGTAGTAGGCGCCGACCACGCTGGAGAGCACGCCGATCACGGCGAGCGTGAACAGGTTCGCCTTGATGGCGGCGACGAAGACGTACCATTTGGCGAAGAAGCCGGCGAGCGGCGGGATGCCGGCGAGCGAGAACAGCAGCATCGCGAACATGAAGGCGAGCAGCGGATTGGTCCGAGAGAGACCTGCGAAATCGCTGATCTGCTCCACCGGCTGGCCGTTCCGCTTCATCGCCAGGATGATGGCGAAGGAGCCCAGCGTCATCGCGACATAGATCACGATGTACATCAAGACGCCCTGCGCGCCCTCGACCGTGCCTGCGGCAAGTCCGACCAGGGCAAAGCCCATATGGCCGATCGAGGAATAGGCCATCAGGCGCTTGATGTTGCTCTGGCCGATCGCGGCGAACGAGCCCAGCGCCATCGAGGCGATCGACACGAACACCAGGATCTGCTGCCACTGCGAGACGATGCCCGGGAATGCGGTCAGCGTGACGCGGGTGAAGACCGCGAGCGCGGCCACTTTCGGGGCCGAGGCGAAGAAGGCTGTCACAGGCGTCGGTGCGCCCTCGTAGACGTCGGGTGTCCACATGTGGAACGGCACCGCCGAGACCTTGAAGCAGAGGCCGGCGAGCAGGAACACCAGGCCGAACAACAGGCCGACATTCGAGATCGTCGCGGCCGCCGCGATGCCGGTGAAGGCCACCGTGCCCGTGAAGCCGTAGATCAGCGAGGAGCCGTAGAGCAGCATGCCCGAGGACAGCGCGCCGAGCACGAAGTACTTCAGGCCGGCTTCGGTCGACTTGGCGTTGTCGCGGTTCGAGGCCGCGACAACGTAGAGCGCCAGCGACATCAATTCGAGGCCGAGATAAAGCGAGATCAGATCGCCGGCCGAGATCAGCACCATCATGCCGAGCGTCGAGAGCAGCACCAGGATCGCATATTCGAAGATGCGGCGCGACGGATCCGACAGGAACTCGGTCGACAGCACCAGCGTCACCGCCGAGCCGATCAGGGCCAGGATCTTCATGAAGCGGGCAAAATCATCGACGATGAAGCTGCCGCCGAAGGTCACGTGCTTGCCCGCGGGCAGCATGTATTCGAGCACGCCGACAACGATCAGGAGCAGCACCGCAAGCGTCGTGACCGTCTTGGTGGTCTCCTGCCCGCGATAGGCGCCGAGCATCAGGAGTGCCATCGCCCCGACCGCGAGCACGAGCTCGGGCAGCACCGGCGCCAGTTGATAACCTGCAGTCTCAAAGCTCATGGCGATATCCTGACCTGCCCGCTCACTGGAGCAGTGCGGCGGCCTTCACGGCCGTCACAGCGGTGTTGTAATTGTTGACGAGTTGCTGGACCGAGGCCGCCGACATGTCGAGCACCGGCTTCGGATAGATGCCGAACAGGATCGTCAGCGCGATCAGCGGGAACAGCGTCAAGCCCTCCCGGAAGGTGAGATCCTTCATGCTCGCCAGCGACGGCTTGACCAGCGCCCCGAACACGACCTTGCGGTAGAGCCACAGCGCGTAGCAGGCCGACAGGATCACGCCGAAGGTGGCGAAGAACGCGGTCGGGATCGAGACCTTGAAGGTACCGAGCAGCGTCATGAACTCGCCGACGAAGCCAGAGGTGCCGGGCAGGCCGACATTGGCCATGGTGAAGACCATGAAGGTCAGCGCGTAGAGCGGCATCCGGTTGACGAGGCCGCCATAGGCCGCGATCTCACGGGTGTGCATGCGGTCGTAGACGATGCCGACGCAGAGGAACAGCGCGCCGGAGACGATGCCGTGCGAGATCATCTGGAACACGCCGCCGGCGACACCCTGCATGGTACCGGCGAAAATGCCCATGGTGACGAAGCCCATATGCGCCACCGAGGAGTACGCAATCAGCTTCTTCATGTCCTCCTGCATCAGCGCCACCAACGAGGTGTAGATGATGGCGATGGCCGAAAGCGTGAAGACCAGCGGCGCGAAGTCGTGCGAAGCCAGCGGGAACATCGGCAGCGAGAAGCGCAGGAAGCCGTAGCCGCCCATCTTCAGAAGGATCGCGGCCAGGACCACCGAGCCTGCGGTCGGCGCCTCGACGTGGGCGTCGGGGAGCCAGGTGTGCACCGGCCACATCGGCATCTTCACCGCGAACGAGGCGAAGAAGGCGAGCCACGCCCAGGTCTGCAGCGAGCGCGGCACGGCGGTGTGCATCAGGGTCGGGATGTCGGTGGTGCCGCCGTTCCAGTACAGCGCCATGATCGCGAGCAGCATCAGCACCGAGCCGAGCAGCGTGTAGAGGAAGAACTTGAAAGATGCATAGACCCGGCGCGGACCGCCCCAGACGCCGATGATCAGGAACATCGGGATCAGGCCGCCTTCGAAGAACAGGTAGAACAGCACGAGATCGAGCGCCGAGAAGGTGCCGATCATCAGCGTTTCCAGGATCAGGAACGCCATCATGTATTCGCGGACGCGGTTGGTAATCGCCTTCCAGCTCGCGATGATGCAAAACGGCATGATGGCGGTGGTCAGGATCACCAGCGGCAACGAGATGCCGTCCACGCCCATGTGGTAGGTGATGCCGGTGGCAAGCCAGTTCGCCTTCTCGACGAACTGGAAGTCGGCGCTCGACGCATCGAACCGCATGACCAGGATCACCGACACAGCGAAGGTGATCAGCGTGGTCCACAGCGCGATCCAGCGCGAGTTGCGCCGGGCCGCCTCGTCGTCGCCACGGCTGAGATAGACGATCAGCGCGCCGACCAGCGGCAGGAACGTCGTGACGGATAGAATTGGCCAGGTCGTCATTTACTGGCCTCCAAAGCCGAACATGAACCAGGTGATCAGGCCGGCGGCACCGATCAGCATGGCGAACGCGTAGTGGTAGAGATAGCCGGTCTGGATTTTCACGACGTTGCGGGTGACGTCCAGCACGCGGGCTGAGACGCCATCGGGGCCGAGACCGTCGATGATGAAGCCGTCACCCTTCTTCCAGAGCTGATAGCCAATCCACTTCGCCGGACGGACGAAGATGATGTCGTAGAGCTCGTCGAAGTACCATTTGTTGAGCAGGAACTTGTACAGCATTGGCTGCGTGTTCGCGAGCTCGACCGGCAGATAAGGCCGGCGGATGTAGAACAGGTATGACACCAGGAAGCCCAGCACCATCATCACCGTCGGCAGGAAGGCGATGGTCTCGGGAATGTGGTGCATCTCCTCGATGATATGCGGGTTCATCTTCACGGACTCGCGGAAGAACTCCTCGATGCCGTGACCGGCGAACAGCTCCTTGAACGGGAAGCCGGCCAGGATGGAGCCGACCGCAAGCACACCGATCGGGATCAGCATCCAGATCGGCGCTTCATGCGCGGCCTCGTAGTGGTGCTCGTCATGCGGCTCGCCGTGGAAGGTCTTGAAGATGAGGCGCCACGAGTAGAACGAGGTCAGGCCGGCCGCGACGACCGTCATCAGGAAGCCGTACATCGCGAACGGATTGTGCGAGGCGTAGGCGGACTCGATGATCGCGTCCTTGGAGAAATAGCCCGCGGTCAGCGGGAATCCCGTGAGCGCGAGCGTGCCGACCACCATCACCGCGTAGGTGTAGGGGATCTTGCGCCACAGGCCGCCCATGTTGCGGATGTCCTGCTCGTGATGCATCGCGTAGATCACCGAGCCGGAGCCCAAGAACAACAGCGCCTTGAAGAAGGCGTGCGTGAACAAATGGAACATGCCTACCGAATAGGCCCCTGCTCCCATCGCCACGAACATGTAGCCGAGCTGCGAACAGGTCGAGTAAGCGACGATGCGCTTGATGTCGTTCTGGACCAGGCCAATGGTCGCCGCGAAGAACGCCGTAGTGGCGCCGAAGAACATCACGACGGCCTGCGCGTTCGGCGCGAGTTCGAACAGCGGCGACAGGCGCGCCACCATGAAGACGCCGGCGGTGACCATGGTCGCGGCGTGGATCAGCGCCGACACCGGGGTCGGGCCTTCCATCGCGTCCGGCAGCCAGGTGTGCAGCAGGAACTGCGCCGATTTGCCCATCGCGCCCATGAACAGCAGCAGGCAGGTCAGGGTCAGCGCGTCGGCGTGCCAGCCGAGGAAGTCGATGGTCTTGCCGGTCAACCCGGGCGCAGCGTGGAAGATGGTCTCGAAATCGGTCGAGCCGGCCAGCAGGAAGATCGCGAAGATGCCGAGCGCGAAGCCGAAATCGCCGACACGGTTGACCACGAAGGCCTTGATGGCGGCGGCGTTCGCCGACGGCTTCTGGTACCAGAAACCGATCAGGAGGTAGCTTGCCAGACCCACGCCTTCCCAGCCGAAGAACAGCTGCACGAGGTTGTCGGCGGTCACCAGCATCAGCATGGCGAAGGTGAACAGCGAGAGATAGCCGAAGAAGCGCGGCCGGTTCGGATCCTCGTCCATGTAGCCGATGGAATAGAGGTGCACCAGCGAGGACACGGTGGTCACGACCACCAGCATCACGGCGGTGAGCGTGTCGACCCGCAGCGTCCAGTAGACCTGGAGATCGCCGGAGAGGATCCACGGCAGCAGCGGAATGCGCATGTCGTGGTGCATGAAGCCGACATCGACCAGCGTCATCCAGGACAGCGCCGCCGACACGAACAGCAACGCCGTGGTGATCAGCTCGGCAGCGCGCGAGCCCGCCGCGGGCGGCTCGGAGACGTGGTGGTCGTCGTGGCCATCTCCGGGTTCGTGATGAGTCTCGTGGACGACCGACGCATCCTCGTTGATCGTGTCCGACGCATGGGCGTGCGCGCCATGACCGTGATCATCGTGATGCTCGACCGTGTCGCCCGAGGGGTTGCGGGCATGCGCGCCGAACAGCGCGATCAGGCCAGCCAGAATGGCGCCCAGCAGAGGCAGGAAGACGATTGCCTGGACCATGATTTACTCTTTCCGCATGATCTGGTCGGAAAACCGGTGTCCACTTTTCCGGATCATGCGATCAGCCCTTCATCAGATTGACGTCCTCAACCGCGATCGAGCCGCGGTTGCGGAAATAGACCACCAGGATGGCGAGACCGATCGCGGCTTCAGCGGCCGCGACGGTGAGCACCAGGAGCGCGAAGACCTGCCCGACGATGTCGCCGAGGAAGGTCGAGAACGCCACGAGGTTGACGTTGACCGCGAGCAGGATCAGCTCGATCGACATCAGGATGACGATGATGTTCTTGCGGTTCAGGAAGATGCCGAGGATCCCGAGCGTGAACAGGATCGCGCCGACCGCAAGATAGTGTCCGAGCCCGATCGTCATTTCACCCACTCCGCCGCGTCAGAGTCCTGGAGCCCCTGCCCCGGCGCCACCTTGCGTATCGCCATCGCTATTTCGGGCGTGCGCGCGTTCTGAATGTTGATGTCCTGCCGCTTGACGCTCGCCTTGTGCCGCAGCGTCAGCACGATGGCGCCGATCATCGCGACCAGCAGCACCATGCCCGAGAGCTGGAAGTAGTGGATGTACTTGGTATAGAGCACCAGGCCGAGCGCCTCGGTATTGGAGACGTTGGTCGGGATCGCCGCCGTGATCGTCTTGGCGACGCCGGGGTTGATGACCCAGAAGCCGACCGTGAGCAGCAGCTCGAACAGGAAGATGCCGCCGATCACGAGGCCGACCGGCAGGTATTCGATGAAGCCCTCGCGCAGCTCGAGGAAGTCGACGTCGAGCATCATGATCACGAACAGGAACAGGACCGCGACCGCACCGACATAGACGACGATCAGGATCATCGCGAGGAATTCGGCGCCCATCAACACGAACAGACCGGAGGCGTTGACGAAGGCCAGGATCAGGTACAGCACCGAGTGCACGGGATTGCGCGAGACAATCACCATCACCGCCGAGGCGACACAGACGCCGGCGAACAGATAGAAGAACAGCGCGGGAAGGATCATGCTCTCATCTCACCGGTACGGCGCGTCGAGTTCGATCGCTTTCGCGATCTCGCGTTCCCAGCGGTCGCCATTGGCGAGCAGCTTGGCCTTGTCATAGAACAGTTCCTCGCGGGTCTCGGTCGCGAACTCGAAGTTCGGACCTTCGACGATGGCATCGACCGGACAGGCTTCCTGGCAGAGGCCGCAATAGATGCACTTCACCATGTCGATGTCGTAGCGCACGGTGCGGCGGGTGCCGTCGTTGCGGCGCGGGCCGGCTTCGATGGTGATGGCCTGCGCCGGGCAGACCGCTTCGCACAGCTTGCAGGCGATGCATCGCTCTTCGCCGTTCGGATAGCGGCGCAGCGCATGCTCGCCGCGGAAGCGCGGCGAGATCGGGCCCTTCTCGAAGGGATAGTTCAGCGTCGGCTTCGGCTGGAAGAAATAGCGCATGGCGAGGAAGAACGCCGAGACGAATTCCGACAGCAGGAGCGAGCGTGCAGTGGCGTTGATGTTGATACCCATGACGGCCCTCACTTCGGCGCGATGTCGGCGAAGTGCAGCACACCGGCCACCACGATCACCATCGCTAGCGACAACGGCAGGAACACTTTCCAGCCGAGGCGCATCAGTTGATCGTAGCGGTAGCGCGGCACGATCGCCTTGGCCATCGCGAACAGGAAGAACATGAAGAACAGTTTCAGCGAGAACCAGATGATCCCCGGCACCCAGTTGAAGGGCGGCAGGTCCACCGGCGGCAGCCAGCCTCCGAGGAACAGGATCGTTGCCATCGCGCACATCGTGGCAATCGCGACATACTCGCCGAGCATGAACAGAAGATACGGCGTCGAGCCGTACTCGACCATGAAGCCGGCGACGAGCTCGGATTCTGCTTCGACGAGGTCGAACGGCGGGCGGTTGGTTTCAGCCAGCGCCGAGACGTAGAAGATCACGAACATCGGGAACAGCGGCCAGACGTACCAGTTCAGGATGGTGAGCTGCGGCAGCCCGATCAGGCTGGCGAGGCCGCGGACATGCTGCGCCTCGACCACGGCCGAGAGGTTCAGCGTGCCGGCGCAGAGCAGCACCGTGATGATGACGAAGCCGATCGAGACCTCGTAGGACACCATCTGCGCCGCCGAGCGCAGCGCCGCGAGGAACGGATATTTCGAGTTCGACGACCAGCCGGCCATGATGATGCCGTAGATCGACAGCGACGAGATCGCGAAGATGAAGAGAACGCCGACGTTGATGTCGGAGATCACCCAGCCGAGATTGGTAGGGATCACCGCCCAGGCCGCGAGCGCGAGCACGCACGAGACCAAGGGAGCAAGAAGAAACACGCCCTTGTTGGCGCCGGACGGGATGATCGGCTCCTTCAGCACGAACTTCAGGAGGTCGGCGAAGGATTGCAGCAGGCCCCAGGGACCAACCACATTCGGGCCGCGGCGGATCTGCACCGCCGCCCAGATCTTGCGGTCGGCGAGCAGGATGTAGGCGATCGCCACCAGCAGAACGACCAGCACCAGGACGCTCTGCGCGATCATGATGATCAGCGGCCAGAGGAACCCGGTCCAGAATGCGCTTTCGAAGAATTCCATCGGCTCACTCCGCTGCGGTCAGCATCTGCCCGGAGGCAAGCCGCGAACATTCCGCCATCACGGCGGACGCACGCGCGATTGGGTTGGTCAAATAGAAGTCCTCGACAAGCGGCTTGAACGGGGCCTTCTCCGTCGTGCCGCCCTTCCCCGCGAGCTTCCTGATCTGGTCGGCCGAGCCGGGCTCGGTCTGGTCGAGACGGATCAGATGCGGCACCGCCTTGAAGATCGCCTGGCGCAGGGCCGAAAGCGAGTCATAGCCGAGCTTCTTGCCGAGCGCCTCCGACAGCGCGCGGATAATCGCCCAGTCCTCGCGGGCCTCGCCCGGCGGGAATGCGGCCCGTCCGGTCATTTGCACGCGGCCTTCGGTGTTGACGTAGATCGCGGACTTCTCGGTATAGGCGGCGGCCGGCAGGATCACGTCGGCGCGATGGGCGCCGCGGTCGCCGTGGGTGCCGATATAGACGACGAAGGTGCGGTCCGACGGCTTGATCTCGTCGGCGCCGAGCAGGAACAGCAGATCGAGCGTCCCGAACGTCGTCATCTGCGCCGCGTTCAGTCCGCCCTGACCGGCGACAAAGCCGATGTCGAGCGCCCCGACGCGCGAGGCGCTCTCATGCAGCACGCCAAAGCCGTTCCAGCCGTCCTTGAGCGCGCCGACATCGAGCGCGAGCTTAGCCGCGGCGGCGAGAATGGCGGCGCCGTCGTGGCGCGAGGCGGCGCCCGCACCGACCAGGATGATCGGGTTCTTGGCGTTCTTCAGCACATCCATGAAGGAGTGCTTGCCGGCCGCGAGCTCGCCCAGCGTGTCGGTGCCTGCGCCGAGATGGTCATAATCGTAGGTGAGGTCGGCCTTGGCGCCGATCACGCCGACCTTGAAGCCGCCGGCGCGCCAGCGCTTGCGGATGCGGGCGTTGAACACGGCCGCCTCTTTCCGCGGATTGGCGCCGATGATGAGCAGCGCATCGGCCTGCTCCACGCCAGCGAGCGCCGGATTGAAGATGTAGGAGCCGCGGCCGAGCGCGGGATCGAAGGCGTCGCCGCCCTGCACCGCCAGATTGGCCGAGCCGTATTTGGCCAGCAAGTCCTTCAGCGCGAACATCTCTTCGACGCCGGCGAGGTCGCCCGCGATCGCGCCGATGCGCTTGCCGTCGGTGCGGGCCGCTTTCGCGGCGATCGCGGCAAAGGCCTCGGGCCAGCTCGCCGCGCGCAGCTTGCCGGCTTCGCGGATATAGGGCCGATCGAGGCGCTGGGTGCGCAGGCCGTCGACGACGTGACGGGTCTTGTCGGAGATCCACTCCTCGTTCACGGCCTCGTTGATGCGCGGCAGGATACGCATCACTTCGCGGCCGCGGGTGTCGACGCGGATCGCGGATCCCACGCCGTCCATCACGTCGATCGACTGGGTCTTGCCGAGCTCCCACGGGCGCGCGGCGAAAGCATAGGGCTTCGAGGTCAGCGCGCCGACCGGGCAGATGTCGACGAGATTGCCTTGCAATTCCGAGGTCAGCGCGTGCTCGAGATAGGTCGTGATCTCCATGTCCTCGCCGCGGCCGGTCGCACCCATTTCGGGGGCGCCGGCCACTTCCGCCGAGAAGCGGACGCAGCGGGTGCACTGGATGCAGCGGTTCATCGAGGTCTTGACCAGCGCGCCGAGATATTTGTCCTCGACCGCGCGCTTGTTCTCGGCGAAGCGGCTGGTGTCGACACCGTAGCCCATCGCCTGGTCCTGGAGGTCGCACTCGCCGCCCTGATCGCAGATCGGGCAATCCAGCGGATGGTTGATCAGAAGGAATTCCATCACGCCTTCGCGCGCCTTCTTCACCATCGGCGAACGGGTGGAGATTTCCGGCGGCTCGCCCTTGGGGCCTGGACGGCAATCGCGCACGCCCCAGGCGCAGCTCGCGACCGGCTTCGGGCCGCCCTTCACCTCGACGAGGCACATCCGGCAATTGCCGGCGATCGACAGCCGCTCATGATAGCAGAAGCGCGGAATCTCGGCGCCGGCCGCTTCGCACGCCTGGAGCAGCGTGTATTCGGCGGGGACATCGATCTCTTTACCGTCGATGATGAGCTTGGTCATTCTCTCTACTCCGCCGCGACCATGTTCACGGGATCGCGGACGCCGATATCGTCGATGTCGGACTTGTGCGAATATTGGTCGATGCGCGCTTCGATCTCGTGACGGAAATGCGCTATCAGGCCCTGGATCGGCCACGCCGCCGCGTCGCCAAGCGCGCAGATGGTGTGGCCTTCGACCTGCTTGGTGACTTCCAGCAGCATGTCGATCTCGCGCTTGTGGGCGCGGCCTTCGGCCATGCGGGTCAAGACGCGCCACATCCAGCCGGTGCCTTCGCGGCACGGCGTGCACTGGCCGCAGCTCTCATGCTTGTAGAAATAGGAGATGCGGGCGATGGCGCGGATCAAATCGGTTGACTTGTCCATCACGATCACGGCCGCGGTGCCGAGACCCGAGCGCAGCTTGCTCAAGCTGTCGAAATCCATCGGCGTGTCGATGATCTGCTCGGCCGGCACCATGCGCACGGAGGAGCCGCCGGGGATCACGGCCTTGAGGTTGTCCCAACCACCGCGGATGCCGCCGCAATGCTTCTCGATCAGCTCACGGAACGGAATGCCCATGGCCTCTTCGACGTTGCAGGGCCGCTCGACATGGCCGGAGATGCAGAACAGCTTGGTGCCGACATTGTTCGGACGACCGATGCCGGCGAACCATGCCGCGCCACGGCGCAGGATGTCGGGCGCAACCGCGATCGACTCGACATTGTTGACGGTGGTCGGGCAGCCGTACAGGCCGACATTGGCCGGGAACGGCGGCTTCAGGCGCGGCTGGCCTTTCTTGCCTTCGAGGCTCTCGAGCAGCGCGGTTTCCTCGCCGCAGATATAGGCGCCGGCGCCGTGGGCGACGTAGATGTCGAACGGCCAGCCGTTGACGTTGTCCTTGCCGACCAGCTTGGCCTCATAGGCCTGGTCGATCGCCGCCTGGAGATGCTCGCGCTCGCGGATGAACTCGCCGCGGACATAGATGTAGCAGGCATGCGCGTTCATCGCGCAGCTCGCGATCAGGCAGCCCTCGATCAGGAGATGCGGATCGTGCCGCATGATCTCGCGATCCTTGCAGGTCCCGGGCTCGGATTCGTCGGCGTTGACGACGAGATAGCTCGGCCGGCCGTCGGTCGATTCCTTGGGCATGAACGACCATTTCAGGCCGGTCGGGAAGCCGGCGCCACCGCGGCCGCGCAGCCCCGACGCCTTCATCTCGTTGATGATCCAGTCACGGCCCTTGTCGATGATGTTCTTCGTACCATCCCAGGCGCCGCGGCGCCGCGCGCCCTCGAGGCCCCAATCGTGGAGGCCGTAGAGGTTCTTGAAGATGCGGTCCTTGTCCTCGAGCATGTCAGTGCTTTCCGATCAACGGTTGGCTTGCTTGTAGGCAAGCCCGGCGGCGCAGACGGCGAAGGTCAGCGCCCAGAGCAGACTGGATTCCAGCGACGCGTTCAGGGCGAAGCGCTGAAGCAGGAAAATGAAGGTGGCCGCCACGGCGGAATGCATTGCGACGAAGCCCCACTTCTTCACAACACTGCTCCCTTCAACTGGCGGTGAGAGATCACGCATCAGGTGATTTCCTTCAGCGTGGTCGGCCCACCGGTCGGCGCCGAGAACTGGCGGCCGTTCTGCGGACCGGGCTTGGGCGGGTTGCCCGAGGCAAAGCCATCGAGCACTTTGCCGAAGCTTTCCTTGGTCAGATCCTCATAGGTGTCCTTGCCGATCAGCACCATCGGCGCATTCACGCAGGCACCGAGGCACTCCACCTCCTCCCAGCTGAAATTGCCGTCCTTGGAGAGATGGAAGGGCTCGTGATGAATGCGGTGCTCGCAGACGTGGATCAGATCCTCGGCGCCGCGCAGGCGGCACGGCGTGGTGCCGCAGACCTGGACGTGGGCCTTCTTGCCGACCGGGGCGAGCTGGAACATCGTGTAGAAGGTGGCGACCTCGAGCACGCGGATATAGGGCATGTCGAGCATGTCGGCGATGACGCGGATCGCGGCTTCCGAGACCCAGCCGTCGTGCTGCTCCTGCGCCCGCCAGAGGATGGCGATGACGGCCGAAGCCTGGCGTCCGGCCGGATATTTCGCGATCTGCTGCTTGGCGAACGCGAGGTTTTCCTCCGTGAACGCAAAGCTCGCGGGCTGGACTTCCTTCGGTGCTAATCGGCGAACGGACATCTCTTCAATCTCTCACTGCACGCGGCGCGCTGTTTTCGCATTCAGGGCATTGATCCTGTCCTGCCAGAATGCGCTTGCGGTGCCGAAAACATTGTAGCCGACGTGGGTGGAGACCTTGATGCGGTCGAGGATCGACAGCTCGGTCACCGTTTCCATACGTCGGGTGCTGGGATCGTAGACGATCAGCTTCAGCGGGGTGTGTTCGAGGATGTAGCGCGAGACCGCGTGCGAACGGTCGCTGCCGTGCTCCTCGCACATGATGACGCTGTCGGCCTGGAGCAGCCGGGCGCCGCCCTTGATCGCCTCGATCTCGACGCCCTCGACGTCGAGCTTGATCAGGTACTTGCCGGTGCCTGCGATCTTGCCGTCGTCGATCAGATTATCCAGCGCAATGACCGGCACATCCTCGCCGCCCGCCGACGCATCGCCGGCGATGCTGAAGGCCTCGTGCTTGGTGCCTGACAGACGCGCGGTGCCACGGGCCGCGCCGATCGCGCATTTCATGGTCTCGAAGCGGCTGGCGTTAATGCGGGCGTTGTTGTCAAGCTTCGGATAGTTCTGCCCCGACGGCTCGATCGCGATCGCCTTGTGCGAGCCGAACGGCTTGCTCGACACCAGCACCGACCAATAGCCGTAATTCGCGCCGCAATCGAGCAGCGTGTAGTCGACGTCGATGGAATCGGCGAACAACAGCTCCAGCTCGTCCTCGTAATTGTAGGAGCGGTTGAGCAGCTTGCTCCAATAGCCGTCGCCGTAGGGAAATTCGAACACGGCGTCGGGGTTGAGCTTGATCGCGATATTGCGCTCGGGCAGCGTCTTGCGCAGCAGATTGGCGCAGGCGATGTAGCCCATATGCGAGAAGTGCGACGAGATCTTCGATCCCGTCACCAGCGCCAAGGCAGCCGTCCGCTCCCACAGGTTGGCCCCTTCAAGGGCCCCCGAGGCACGGTCAAACTGGATCGGCGCCTGCGCCATCACCGATCGACCTCTCCGAACACGATGTCGAGCGAGCCGAGGATCGCCGAGACGTCGGCGAGCAGATGACCGCGGCAGATGTGGTCCATCGCCTGCAGATGCGCAAAGCCGGGCGCGCGGATCTTGCACTTGTAGGGCTTGTTGGTGCCGTCCGAGATCAGAAAGACGCCGAACTCGCCCTTCGGCGCCTCGACCGCGGCGTAGACCTCGCCGGCGGGCACGTGGACGCCTTCGGTGTAGAGCTTGAAGTGGTGGATCAGCGCTTCCATCGAGCGCTTCATCTCGCCACGGCGCGGCGGCGCGACCTTGTTGTCCTCGACGACGACGGGACCCTTCCCGTCGGCCGCGTTCAGCTTCTGGATGCACTGCTTCATGATGCGCACGGACTGGCGCATCTCTTCCATGCGGATCAGATAGCGGTCATAGCAGTCGCCGTTCTTGCCGATCGGGATATCGAAATCCATCTCGGCGTAGCATTCATAGGGCTGCGACTTGCGCAGATCCCACGCCGCGCCCGAGCCGCGCACCATCACGCCCGAGAAGCCCCACTCCCAAGCTTCCTTCAGCGACACGACGCCGATGTCGACGTTGCGCTGCTTGAAGATGCGGTTGGCGGTGAGCAGCCGGTCGAGATCTTCGACCACTTTCAGGAACGGATCGCACCAGGCGTCGATGTCGTCGACTAGCTTCTGCGGCAGGTCCTGATGCACGCCGCCGACGCGGAAGTAGGCTGCGTGCATGCGACTGCCGGAGGCGCGCTCGTAGAACACCATCAGCTTTTCGCGCTCTTCGAAACCCCACAGCGGCGGGGTCAGTGCGCCGACGTCCATCGCCTGCGTGGTGACGTTGAGCAGATGCGACAGGATGCGACCGATCTCGCAATAGAGCACGCGGATTAGCTGCGCGCGGCGCGGCACCTCGATGCCGAGCAGCTTTTCTGCAGCCATGCAGAAGGCGTGCTCCTGGTTCATCGGCGCGACGTAGTCGAGGCGGTCGAAATAAGGGATCGCCTGCAGATAGGTCTTCTGCTCGATCAGCTTTTCGGTGCCGCGGTGAAGCAGGCCGATATGCGGGTCGACGCGGGCGACGACTTCGCCGTCAAGCTCCAGCACCAGGCGCAGCACGCCGTGCGCCGCCGGATGCTGCGGACCGAAGTTGATGGTGAAGTTGCGAAGGACTTCGGGTTGCTCGTTCATGATCAGACCTTCGGCCCTGCTTTTTCATCCCCTGGAAGGACCGGATAGTCGGCGCCCTCCCACGGGGACAAAAAGTCGAACTTGCGGAATTCCTGGTTGAGCCTGACCGGCTCGTACACCACCCGCTTCTCCTGGTCGTCGTAGCGGACCTCGAGGAAGCCGGTGGTCGGGAAGTCCTTGCGCAGCGGATGACCCTCGAAGCCGTAATCGGTCAGGAGGCGGCGCATGTCGGGATGACCGACGAAGATCACGCCATAGAGGTCATAGGCCTCGCGCTCGAACCAGTCGGCGCCGGGAAACACCTCGATCAGCGAGGGCACCTGCGTGGTCTCGTTGGCCTGCGCCTTGAGCCGGATCCGCGCGTTCAGGGTCGGTGACAGGAAGTGATAGATCACGTCGAAGCGTTTTTCGCGCGACGGATAATCCGCGGCCGTGATGTCGGTGAAGTTGATGAAGCGGCAGTTCGGGTCATCGCGGAGGTACTTGACCACCTCGACGATTTTGCTGACCTCGACATCCACCGTGAGTTGGTTGAAGGCCACCGAATGACCGATGGCGGCGCCCGGAAGCGCGCTAACGATCGTCTGCCCCAGGGCGTCGAGCTTGGCGTCGTCCATGACGTAAAACCTTAGCGTTCGATTGTGCCGGTGCGGCGGATCTTCTTCTGCAGCAGCAGCACGCCGTAGAGCAGCGCTTCCGCCGTGGGCGGGCAGCCCGGCACATAGATGTCGATCGGCACGATGCGGTCACAACCGCGCACGACCGAGTAGGAATAGTGATAATAGCCGCCGCCGTTGGCGCAGGAGCCCATCGAGATGACGTAGCGCGGCTCGGGCATCTGGTCGTAGACCTTGCGCAACGCAGGCGCCATCTTGTTGGTCAGGGTCCCCGCGACGATCATCACGTCCGACTGACGCGGTGAAGCGCGCGGCGCGAAGCCGAAGCGCTCGACGTCGTAGCGCGGCATCGAGACCTGCATCATCTCGACCGCGCAGCAGGCGAGACCGAAGGTCATCCACATCAGCGAGCCGGTGCGCGCCCAGGTGATGAGGTCGTCGGTCGCGGCCACGAAGAAGCCCTTGTCGGACAGTTCCGAATTGACCTCGAGGAAGAACGGATCATTGGCCCCGACCGGCTTGCCGGTCGACGGGTCCAGGATGGCCTTGGGGGCCGGCGCGAGAACCGGACCGGCGGACGACGTAGGGGTCAATCCCATTCCAGTGCGCCTTTCTTCCATTCATAGGCGAACCCGACCGTCAGCACGGCGAGGAACACCACCATGGACCAGAAGCCGGTCGCGCCAAGCTTGCCGAACGCCACCGCCCAGGGAAACAGGAACGCCACCTCGAGGTCGAAGATGATGAAGAGGATGGCGACGAGATAGAAGCGGACGTCGAACTTCATGCGGGCGTCGTCGAAGGCGTTGAAACCGCACTCATACGCCGACAGCTTTTCCGGGTCCGGCTGCTGGAACGCCACGATGAACGGCGCGATCAGCAGCACCAGGCCAATGAGGCCCGCTACCCCTATGAAGACGACGAGTGGAAGATAGTTCTGCAGAATGCCGCTCATTGACGAGCCCTTTTTCCCGCAGCCTCGGGACAGCCACGGATTCGTCCAGTTTGGAATTGTTCTGAGCCTTAGCGCAGTGCACCAATGGGCGCAAGACACGCTCTTTTTAGGCCCTTTGTCGCCCTCAGAACGGTGGAAATCCCGGAATCACCCCGCGGCTGGTATGGAGCAGATCGACAGCCCCAGCAAGGGCGCCCCGATCAGTCCACACGCGCTGGGCCGTGACGTCCGTGGTTGGGAAGGCTCACTTTATCTAGGCCGCGACGCTGCAAAGTCCAGATTATAACGAGGCCAAGCGTGCCCATTATCGGGCGAGCGATCCGGGAGCCATGCATCACGATCGGACCTGGGCTCGTCTGGCGAATGTGTCGGGCAGGAGGCGCCCACTTCGCCGCAGCGGAAAATGGGTGGCGAGCGCGGCGGCGACATGGCTGGGTCGTCGCGCGCCGCACTCGCATGAGCTTCGGGCCGGGGGGCATGGCCCGCGAGCTCATCGATCTCGTGGTGGAAGCCGGCGACGGGCCGGTCAGGCTCTCACGATGGCCTTCCCTCGCCTGTTCTCGTCATTTGCCTCACCATTTGTAGGAGACGCTGGCGGTGACGCGCCGGCGGTCGCCGTAGAAGCAGGATGACGCCGCCGCGCAGCTCGCGACGTAGATCTTGTCGGTCAGGTTGATCACGTTCAGCGCGGTGCGCCAGTTCTGCCATTCATAGTGGAACGCGAGATCGCCGAGCACGACCGCGGGAACCTCGAGGGTATTGGCGGTATCCGCCCACGACGAACCGATATAGCGGAGACCGCCGCCGAAGCCGAACCCCGCGAGTGGCCCGTCCTTGAAGGTGTAGTCCGCCCAGCCGGACACCAGGAGCTCAGGCGTGTTGGTCGGGGTCTTGCCGACCAAAGACGGGTCCAGATCCCTGCTGTTGAACAAATGGTAGGCCGTGAACGAGCCGATCAGCTTCAGCTCACGCGTGGCGTTCGCCACCGCTTCGAGCTCGATGCCGCGCGAGGTCACCTCGCCGGTCTGGTTCTGCAAGGTCGTGACGACAGGATCGGTCGTTGCCACATGCTGACGTTTCAAGTCGAACACCGAAGCGGTGAAGTAGCCGTCAAATCCCCGCGGCGCGACCTTCACGCCGATTTCCGTCTGCTGGCCGGTCTCCGGCAGGAACAGCTGGTTTTGCGCGTTGAGGCCGATGATCGGATTGTAGCTCGTGGCGTAGGACACATAGGGCGCGATGCCGTTGTCGAAATTGTAGATCAGCCCGGCGCGCCCGCTGAACCTGCTGTCGTCGCGGCTGACAAGCGTGGCGCCGGTATCACGGGCAGCCTGCGTCGTCTCGACCCAATCGTTGCGGCCGCTCAGCACCAGCGTGAAGTTGCCGAGCTTCATCTGGTCCTGAAGATAGGTGCCGGCCTGCTTCTGCGTGATCTGGAAGTTGCGGAACGGTGCGCCCGTCAACGGAATGTCAAACCCGTAGGCGGGATTGAAGACGTTGATCGAAGGGACGGTGCCGAAGTTGAAAGCCTGATAATCGTCGATCTGGTAGCCCTTCAAATCGACCCCGAACAGCATCGTATGCCGCACAGCGCCGGTGTTGAAGCGGTACTCCAGCTGATTGTCGAGATTGGCCTGGTTGGCGGTGTTCTTCGCATACCAATTATAGCGACCGAGACTGGCCGTGTTGATGTCAGCCCAATTATTGCCGACATAGCCGCGATAGGTCACATCGACATGGGCAAAGCGCGCATTCTGCCGGAACGTCAAATCGTCGGTGAGATTGCGCTCGAACTGATAGCCAAGCATCTCCTGCTCGCGCGTGAACTTATCGACGCTGGGATCGCCAGCGAAAAAGCTGGTCGGGATCTTGCCGAACCGAGCGTTGGTCACCGTGCCCTCATGATCCGACGCATGCTGAGCGACCAGCTCGAGGCGATGGAAGCAGGCCGCGATCCGATCGGAATCTCGTTCGATGCAAGCGCGCCTCCCGTCGAATTCGAAGCGGGGAATTACATCCGCGAAGGCTGACCTGCCAGCCCCAATCAGGGCTGGACCGACAACGATAACAAAGACTAATTGGGGGAAGCGATGGTCGATGTGACGTCACAAATGTCGGTGCAAACGGCCGCGACGGCAAAGCCCTCGGCGCGGCGCTATTACGTGCTAGGCCTGCTCACGATCATCTACGCGCTGAACTTCCTCGACCGCACGATCTTCAACGTGCTGATCGAGCCGATCAAGAAGGAGTTTCAGCTCAGCGATACCATGATGGGCCTGCTCGCGGGCTTCGGATTCGCGCTGTTCTACTCCCTGCTCGGCATCCCCATCGCGCGCGTCGCCGACCGGCTCAACCGGCGCAACATCGTCGCCGCCGCCTTCGCGTTCTGGAGCGCGATGACGGCGTTGTGCGGCGCCGCTTCGAGCGTCACCTCGTTGGCGCTGGCGAGGATCGGCGTCGGCATCGGCGAATCCGCAGGCTCGCCCGCCTCGCAATCGATCGTGGCCGACCTCTTCGCCAAGAACGAGCGTCCGCGCGCGCTCGGCATCTACGCCGTCGGCACCTATCTCGGCGTATTCCTCGGCTATTTCGTGGGCGGGTACGTCAACCAGCACTATGGCTGGCGGATGGCGTTCTACGTTGCGGGCCTGCCCGGCATCCTGCTTGCTATTGTCCTGTGGCTGACGATCTCCGAGCCGAAGCGCGGCGCCATGCAGGAGAATTTCGTGCCCGAGCCGCTCGGGCCGACGCTGCGCTTCCTGGCCTCGCAGCGAAGCTTCATCATCGTGCTGATCGGCTTCTGTCTCACCACTTACACGAACTATGCGACCGCGGCGTGGATCCCGCCGTTCCTGGCGCGTGTGCACCATCTGTCGAGCGCGGAGATCGGCACCTATGCCGGCACCTTCAAGGGTCTCGCCGGCATGGCCGGCACCCTGCTCGGCGGCTTCGTGGTGGCGCAGATCAGCCGCTGCGACGACCGCTGGAAGCTGTGGGCGCCCGCCATCACCTCGGGCCTTGCCGGCCCGGTGTTCGCGCTGTGCATGCTGACGCAGGACTTTGCGCTGATGGTGGCCACGCTGGCGCTGACCTCGTTCCTGGTCGGCTTCCATCTCGGACCGATCTTCGCGATCGCGCAGACGGTCGCCAAGCCGAGCATGCGGGCGCTGGCCTCCGCCCTGATCGCGCTCACTGCCACCTGCTTCGGCCAGGGCCTCGGCCCGCTCGCCGTGGGCGTGGTCAACGATGCCCTGAAGGGCGCTTACGGCGCCGACGCGGTGCGCTATTCCCTGCTCTCGGCGGCGGTCACGACCACGCTGGGGGCACTCCTGTTCGTCTGGGCGGCGCGCTCGATCCGGGACGATATCGGCCGGGCGGCCGCCTGACGCCGGTACAGGCCGCAAGCCCAGCGAAACCAACCGAGCGCATTAATGAAACCATTTTGCGGAACCCGCGAAACCATCCGGAAACAGACGGTCTTTACAAGACGAGCCATAGACGGCGGCAAAGCCCGTCGGGAGGCTCAGATGAACCACTCTATCCACTCTGCTGATCGTGCGACCCACCTGAAGATCGTGGTGGTGGCGCTGGTGGCCGGAATTGCAGTGGCCGGCTTCGGGATCGCAGCCCGCACCAATGCCGATTACAGCCAGACCGCCCATTCCGCCCATGTGATCAAGGCCGGGAAGCCGGTGGTGGTGACGAGCGCAGGGACGTCGGAGATCCGCTGACACCGCCCCGCTCGGGGCTGACAGACGCCGCCGCCTGGCGGCCTTTTTCGTTTTCCAGAGCAATGCTTAGCCGGGATGTGCCGACGAAGCGCAACATCCTTGACTTCACCCAGCCCCGCCTTTAAGTCCCCCCTCGTTCCGCGCGCTGTCAGCGAACCACGCGGGAGTAGCTCAGTTGGTTAGAGCGCCGGCCTGTCACGCCGGAGGTCGCGGGTTCGAGCCCCGTCTCTCGCGCCATTTTGGCAATTCCTTCATAGCCTTAGAGCAAACTTCTACACGCCTTTCGCGGCTGTGACGGCGATTGCCGGCATCCGTCGAGAACTTGCGCCATAGTCAGCCGAAGCCCGAATCGTCTAGGCCTTCCAGGACTTGGAGGGATCCCCACCCTTTACCGCCTTTTCCGGGGCCCCTGTGATTGAGGAGGCCAGATATGGCTAAGAAGGATTCCACGAAGAAGGCTGCCGCGCCCGCCACCATCACGCTCAAGCACCTCGCCGCCGACATTGCGGAGAGCCAGGACCTGTCGAAGAAGCGCGCCGAGGCCGTTCTGACCGACATGGTCGAACTCATCACCAAGCACCTGAAGAAGGGCGACCGCGTCCGCATCGTCGGCCTTGGCATCCTCCAGGTCCGCAAGCGCGCCGCCCGCACCGGCCGCAATCCCGCCACGGGCGAGCCGATCCACATCAAAGCCACCAAGAAGGTCGCCTTCCGCCCCGTCAAGGAACTAAAAGAGGCGATCTGACCACTCACGTTTCGTTAAGCCTGATCAGCCTCCTCCGGCCTCACCGCACCCTGCTTTTCTGGTATACCGCCTCTCTCCCCTGACCCGGCGGTTTGACCAGAAATGTCCTCCCTCACCTTTTCGCATACCGTGACCGAGCGCTTCCTGCGCTACGTCACCATCGACACCCAATCCGATCCGGAATCCCCGGCCTCGCCATCGACCGAGAAACAGAAAGATCTCGGCCGTGTGCTCGCCGCCGAGCTCAGGGAGATGGGCGTCGAGGACGCTCATCTCGATGATTACGGCTACGTCTATGGAACGATCCCGGCGAACACGACCAAGAAGGTGCCCGTGATCTGCTTCTGCTCGCACATGGACACTTCGCCCGACGTCACCGGCAACGACGTCAAGCCGCAGATGGTGAAGAACTATCGCGGCGGCGACATCACGCTGCCGGGCGATACCAGCCAGGTGATCCGCTTCGCCGAGCATCCGGCGCTGAAGAACCAGATCGGCAACGACATCATCACCACCGACGGCACCACGCTGCTCGGTGCCGACAACAAGGCCGGCGTGGCTGAGATCATGGATGCCGCGCATTTCTTCATCAACAACCCGCAAGTGAAGCACGGCACCATCAAGATCCTGTTCACGCCGGACGAGGAGATCGGCCGCGGCGTCGACAATGTCGACATCAAGAAGCTCGGCGCTGATTTCGGCTACACCATGGACGGCGAGAGCGCGGGTAGCGTCGAGGACGAGACCTTCTCGGCGGACGGCGCCACCATCACCATCAACGGCGTCAGCGCCCATCCCGGCTATGCCAAGGGCAAGATGGAGCACGCCATCAAGATCGCCGCCGCCATCGTCGAGCGTCTGCCCCGGGAAGGCTGCTCGCCCGAGACGACATCAGGCAAGCAGGGTTTTCTGCATCCGATCGGGATCGAGGGTGCGCTGGAGCAGGCTACGCTCTCCTTCATTGTGCGCGACTTCACCGAGGAAGGGCTGAAGGAGAAGGAGATCCTGCTCGAGAACATCGTCAAGGACGTGATGAAGGATTTTCCGCGCTCGACTTACACATTCGAGGTGCGGGAGCAGTACCGCAACATGAAGCAGGTTATCGATCGCCACCCGCACATTCTTGAATACGCCATCGAAGCGATCCGCCGCGCCGGCCTGCGCCCGATGCGCACCGCGATCCGCGGCGGCACCGACGGCTCCCGCCTGTCCTTCATGGGACTGCCCTGCCCCAACATCTTCGCCGGCGAGCACGCATTTCACTCCCGGCTCGAATGGGTCAGCCGGCAGGACATGGAGAAGGCGGTGCAGACGATCGTCCATCTCGCCATGATCTGGGAGGAGAAGGCTTAGGCCTCTCGTCAAAAGGCAATATGGCCGGGATCGCTCCCGGCCATCGTCCTGCACGTTACGGCACCCGCATCGCACGCGGAGAGCGATGGAAGCGGTTGGAGCTCGCCATCCAGTTCGGGAGCGGCGCGCCGTCGCGATGCCGGCCACCGGCAACAGCCGCAGCCCAGGCCACCGCAGCGCCGATCAGGGTTGCTGCCGCAACGGAGAAGGCGACGATGATGGAGTTACGCCGCGCCCGATTGATGGCCGTCCTTGAATCCGCGATCAGCGTGTCGACCCGTCGCTCCGAGTCGGGTGCTGCAAGTCCCGTCAACGCGGCCACCTGCTGCACGAGGTAGGCCCGGTCATCGGTGCTGACGCCGCTGTGGCTCGACGCCGTCATCAGGATGCGTCCCGCTTCGGCACGAGGTTCCCTGAGGTCGGTGTTGGGGGGCCGCCGCGCTGCGCGAAACAGCTTATCCAGCTCGTAGCTCAACAGAGGCTCGGCGGCGGAGGTACTGCTCGCCGAACTGCGCATCGGCGAGCGGTCAATCGCAGCTGCGCCGAGCATCGCGAGCAGAGCGGCACCAAGCAGCACGGCGAGCGCCCAGGACATCAGGCCATGCAGCCCGTCCCGCCGTTCGCCCTCGTCTTCGATCGTTGTGACCGCCGGGGCTGGTCGCGTCGTCCGGCCGGCGATATAGCCGCCGAAGCCGAAGCTGATAATCGCCTGGATGATCAGATACAGCCCCGACAGCAAAGCCAGCGCCGCCGATGCATCGCGCCATGTCGGCGAGGCTGAACTGACGCCCAGGCCGACGGCGACTCCAAAGCCGACCAGGATGAACGACATTGCGCCGGCAGCCAAAGCGCCTGCGATCACCGAGCTCCACTGGATGATGCGCCTTTCATCGGCAGCGACGCCGCCGCCTTCCACGATGTCTTCCCGTATGAGAGTTTCCATGGTCATCGCCGCTCTCTCAGCGCAAGCCGAAGAACGACAAGATCGCCATGACCACCACGATCAAGCCGATGAGATAAATCAATCCGTCCATGGTCCGTCCTCCTCAATTTCTCCTCGTCGCTAATCACAATGAACAAGGAACGTTCCAAATTGGACCGAGCCAGCGGGAACGAACCCGCGCGATGCGGATTATCTGTCCAAGTCCCAAGGATGAAGTTTGTGAGCACGAAAGCCTCAGCCGGTAAGTCCCGGCTGGGGCTTTCTTTTTGTGCGCCGGTTCCTGTCCTATGTTAACGACGCCGGCTCTCGGATCATCAAGGATGCGCTCGGGGCGGGAACCTCCGGATCGGGAGAGCCGCGTGGATCGCAGAACCGCGTGCCTTCATCAGGCAGATGCATTCCGGGAAAAGGCGATCGCCGATCCCGAGCACCACGACCAGTGGATCGATGAAGCCATCAAATGGCTGGAACGGGCCATGGAAGCGGGCTGCCGCGCCGTCGTCACGGTCGAAGGCGGCGATATGCCGAACGTTGCACGCGGAGCGGCAGCCGATGCTCGGCTGAGCTTGATCACACGCCAATGAGAAGAGCTGCCGTCTTCGCGAGCGCTGCGGCAATTGTTCCCGGAACGTAACAATGTTGCGGGTCGACACTGTTCCCAACGCCATGCTAGGCCGGGCGCAGACCGCAACCAGAGTGACGTCGTGCTCGCGAACCGCCAGCCCTCAGGATCATGCCGGCCGCGCAACTGGCGCGGGCTGCTGTCTGTGCTGATCGCGGTCGTCTACCTGCTCGCGGGAGCGCTGCATGGCCTGCACGACATCGACGTCACCACGCCCGGTGGCGGCTCGGAGATCAGCGCGGTGCTTGACGGCTCGGCGGATCACAACGACCACAAGGCCATCGGCGGGCATCATTGCCATGGCTGCTTCTCGGTGACGGTGGCGCAGCCGACGCCACCGGCCGGATCGATCGGGCTCGTGTCCGCATCGCGCCCGCAACGCGCACCCCGGCTCGCCGGCATTGTTCCCGACACCGACTCCCCGCCTCCCAAACATATGGCCTGAACGGATTGGTCGGGCGCCACGAGCGTCCATTCGGTTCATCCTCACAGGTCGGTTTCATGTTTTTCAGGGGAATGGCCGCGCGCCTGGCGTGCGCGGCAGCGTGTCTGATTGCCGGATCGGCGCTTGCGCCATCTCACGCCCAGACTCTGACGATGCGGAGCGCGCTTTCGCGCGCGCTGGCCGCGAGCCCGCGGCTGACCGCGGCGGAGCGCGATGTCGGCATCGCCACGGGCCAGCGCATCCAGGCAGGTGCGCTTCTCAATCCGGAACTGACCTACGAACAGGACAATTCGTTCGGGTCCGGCATCTATCGCGGCACACGATCGGCCGAGACCACGCTCCAGATCAGCCAGGCCTTCGAGCTGTTCGGCAAGCGCGACGCGCGGATTGCAGCTGGCGTCGCCGGCATCGAGGTCGCCGCGATCCAGCGCAAAGCCGTCAGGCTGGAGGTGCTGTCGGAGACCGCGATCGCCTTCCTCAGCGTGCTCGGCGCACAGCGGCGCATCCAGATCCTCGACGAGCAGATCACCGCCATCGACCGGCTGACGCCGCTTTTGCGCCGACGCGTCGAGGCCGGCGCCTCCTCGCCGGCCGAGACCGGCCGTGCGGAGGTGGCGTCCGCACTGGTGAAGGCCGACCGCGAGCGCTTCAAGGCGACGCTGGCCAGCGCCCGGCGCGAGCTTGCGGTCTTGATGGGCGACGCGGCACCGAAATTCGGCGAGGTCTCCGGACGGCTCGACACCATGGGCCGGCCGCCGACGTTCCAGTCGGTCGTCGCCGCGATCGATGCCAATCCGCAGCTGGTGCGCTGGACCGCGATCTATGCCCAGCGCAACGCCGAGCTGTTGCTGGCGCGGCTAAGGCCCTATCCCGACGTGCGGATCGCCGCCGGCTGGCGCCATTTCAACGAGACCAATGACGACGCGGCGCGCCTCACCGTCTCGGTGCCGATCCCCGTGTTCGACCAGAACCAGGGCAATATCCTTTCGGCCCAGGAAAGCCTCGCCAAGACCAAGGCCGAGCGCGAGGCCAACCGCAACACGCTGATCGTGGTCGCCGGCCGCGCCTACGACTCGCTGCAGGGCTCGCTGCGCGAGCTCGCGGTGCTGCGCGAGAGCGCCATTCCCAAGGCCACCGAAGCCTCGGACGCCATCGCGCAAGGCTACGGCCAGGGCCGCTTCAGCCTGCTCGAAGTGCTCGATGCCCAGGCCAGCGTCACCCAGGCGCGGCTGCGCGAGCAGGAGGCGCTGCAGAATTTCCACGCGGGGGTGGCGACCATCGAAGGGCTCGTCGGCAATCCCTTTACGCTGGCGCGGGAGAGCGCACGATGAAGACGTCCTCCACCATCCTCGTCGCATTCGTTGCCGCCGCACTTGGCGTCGCACTTGGCGCTTACGGCTATTCCCTGCTCGGCCCGGCCAGGGTCGAGCATGCCGAACACGCCGCGGACAAGAAGCCGGAGAAGCCGAACGACCATGTCGAGCAGGACGAGCACGGTGCCGACCGGATCCGCATCTCCGACGTCAAGCTTGCCGCCGCCGGCGTGACGCTGGCGGAAGCCGGGAGCGTCACGCTGACCGACACGCTCGCCTTCAACGGCATCCTGCGCGCCAACCAGGAAGCCGTGGTGCAGGTGACGCCGCGCTTTCCCGGCGTTGCCAAATCGATCCAGAAGCGCATCGGCGACGAGGTCGGCAAGGACGATCTGCTCGCCGCGATCGAGAGCAACCAGAGTCTCACCGTCTACGAGCTCAAGGCGCCGCTTGCCGGCACCGTCATCGAGCGGCAGATTTCGCTCGGCGAATACGCCTCCGAGCAGAAGCCCGCCTTCGTCGTCGCCGACCTCTCCACTATCTGGGTCGATCTGTCGATCTATCGCCAGGATCTGCGGCGCGTTCGTCTCAACGACGAGGTGCTGATCGATCCCGACGACGGCCGCGGCGAGATCAAGGGCACGATCGCCTACATGGCCCCGATCGGCTCGAGCGAGACCCAGACGGCGCTGGCGCGCGTGGTGCTGCCAAATCGGGACGGGCGCTTGCGTCCCGGCCTGTTTGTCACGGCACGGCTGATCCTCGCCGCCCGCAACGTCGCGGTCGCGGTGCGCAAAAGCGCGATCCAGACGCTGGAGAACAGGACTATCGTGTTCGTTCGTGAGGACGGCGACAAGATCGAGGCGCGCCCGGTGGAGCTTGGCGATTCCGACCCGCGCCATGTCGAGATCAAGGCCGGTCTATCGGCCGGCGAGCATTACGTCGCGGAAAACAGCTTCGTCGTGAAGGCGGAGATGGGCAAGGGCGAGGCCGAGCATGATTGAGCGTCTCATCGCGGTCTCGCTGCAGCAGCGCTGGCTGGTCCTGCTGCTCGCGCTCGGCGCCGTCGCTTTCGGAGCGTGGAATTTCCAACGCCTTCCGATCGACGCCGTGCCTGACATCACCAACGTCCAGGTCCAGATCAACACCCGCGCCCCCGGCTATTCGCCGCTGGAAACCGAGCAGCGCATCACCTTCCCGGTCGAGACCGCGATGGGCGGGCTGCCCAAGCTCGACTACACGCGCTCGCTGTCGCGCTACGGCCTGAGTCAGGTGACCGTCGTCTTCAAGGACGGCACCGACATCTATTTTGCCCGCCAGCTCGTCGGCGAACGGATCCAGCAGGTGAAGGACCAGCTTCCGGCCGGCGTCGAGGTCGCGATGGGACCGGTCTCGACCGGGCTCGGCGAAATCTTCATGTACACCGTCGAGGCCAAGGCGGGCGCGAAGACGCAAGGCGGCCACGACTATTCGCTGACCGACTTGCGCACCGTGCAGGACTGGATCATCAAGCCGCAGCTTCGCAACGTGCCGGGGGTGATCGAGGTCAACACCATCGGCGGCTTCGAGCGGCAATTCCATGTGCTCCCCGATCCCGGCAAGCTGATGGCCTACCGGCTCGGCTTTCGCGACGTCAGGACGGCGCTCGCCGCCAACAATGCCGATGTCGGCGCCGGCTATATCGAGCGCAACGGCGAGCAATATCTGGTTCGCTCGCCGGGCCAGGTCGGCAATGTCGGCGAAATCAGGGACATCGTCATCGGCTCGCGCGGCGGCAATCCCGTCAGGATCAGGGATATCGCGACCGTCACCGAAGGCCGCGATTTGCGCACGGGAGCCGCAACGCGCGATGGCGAGGAAACCGTGCTCGGCACCGCCATGCTTTTGATCGGCGAGAACAGCCGCACCGTGGCGCGCCGTGTCGCGGCCCGGCTGGAGGATATCGCCAAATCGCTGCCCGACGGCGTCGTGACGCGGACCGTCTACGACCGCACCGATCTGGTCGAAGCCACCATCCGCACCGTCGAGAGCAATCTGCTGGAAGGCGCGGCCCTGGTCGTGGCCGTGCTGTTCCTGATCCTCGGCAACATCCGCGCCGCGCTGGTGGTGGCTTGCGTCATTCCGCTGTCCATGGCCATGACGGTCACCGGCATGGTCGAGACCAAGGTCAGCGCGAACCTGATGAGCCTGGGTGCAATCGATTTCGGCATCATCGTCGACGGCGCCGTGATCATCGTCGAGAACTGCCTGCGCATGCTGGCCGAGGTCCAGCGCGAGAAAGGCGGCCTGCTCACGATCTCCGAACGGCTGCGCGCGATCCGGAGTGGGTCGAGCGAGGTGATCAAGCCGAGCCTGTTCGGAACGCTGATCATCGCAGTGGTCTACCTGCCGGTGCTGACGCTGACCGGCGTCGAGGGCAAGATGTTCACGCCGATGGCCCTGACGGTGCTGATGGCGCTGGGTGCCGCGGTGCTGTTCTCCATCACCTTCGTGCCGGCGGCGGTTGCCATCTTCGTCACCGGCAAGGTGTCCGAACACGAAAACCTGTTCATGCGGCTGGCGAAGCGCGCCTATCTCCCCGTGCTCCGGCTGGCGATCGACCATCGCCTTGGCGTCGCAATCATGGCCGCCATCATCGTGGTCGCAAGCTGCGTTGCCGCCGCGCGCATGGGCGGCGAGTTCATCCCGAGCCTGGACGAAGGCGACGTCGCGCTGGCCTCGATCCGGATTCCCGGCACCAGCCTGACCCAGTCGCTGGACCTGCAAAAGGCGCTGGAAAAGCGCGTCAAGCAGATTCCGGAGGTGAAGGAGTTCTTCACCCGCATCGGCACCGCCGAGATCGCAACCGACCCGATGTCGCCGGCACAGACCGACGGCTACATCATGCTGAAGCCGCGCGCCGAATGGCCCGACCCTGGCAGCTCCAAGGCCGAGGTGATCGAGGCCATCGCCCGTGCCGCCGACGACATCCCCGGCAGCGCCTATGAAATCTCCCAGCCGATCCAGTTCCGCGTCAACGAGTTGATCTCCGGCGTGCGAAGCGACGTCGGCGTCAAGATCTTCGGCGACGACCTCGACATCCTGCAAGGCGCGGCAAAACAGGTCGAAGCCGCGATCCGCGGCATCCGCGGCGCCAGCGACGTCAAGATCGAGCAGGTCTCGGGCCTGCCGATCCTCACCGTCCGCCTCGACCGCCAGGCGCTCGCCCGGTATGGGCTCAGCATCAGCGAGGTGCAGGGCATCGTCGAGATCGCGGTCGGCGGCAAGTCGGCCGGCAAGCTGTTCGAGGGCGACCGCCGCTTCGACATCGTCGTGCGCCTGCCGGAACATCTGCGCGGCAATCTCGAAGCCATCAGGGCAATCCCGATCCCGCTGCCGCCGGGTGAGGATGCGACAATCGGTGCGCCGATCCGGACGGCACTGCCCGGCTCCCCCCTCGCCCAGATGCGCTATGTGCCGCTGTCGTCGGTTGCCACCGTCGATGCGACGCCCGGCCCCAACCAGATCAGCCGCGAGAACGGCAAGCGGCGCATCGTGGTCACCGCCAATGTCCGCGCGCGCGATCTCGGCTCCTTCGTCACCGAGGCGGAGGCGGCCGTCGCGGAGAAGGTCAAGCTGCCGCCGGGCTACTGGATCGGCTGGGGCGGACAGTTCGAGCAGCTGGTCTCCGCCACCAAGCGGCTGACGCTCGTGGTGCCGTTGGCGTTGCTGCTGGTCTTCCTGCTGCTGTTCATGGGCATGGGATCGGCGGCTGATGCGGCCCTCGTGTTCTCCGGCGTGCCGCTGGCACTGACCGGCGGCGTCATGGCGCTGCTGCTGCGCGGTATTCCGCTGTCGATCAGCGCCGGCGTCGGCTTCATCGCACTGTCGGGCGTCGCCGTCCTCAACGGGCTCGTCATCATCGCCTTCATCGAGCGGCTGCGCAGCGAGAGCCACCCCGTTGCCGACGCGGTGCGCGAGGGCGCGCTGACACGCCTGCGTCCGGTGCTGATGACGGCCCTCGTCGCGTCCCTCGGCTTCGTGCCGATGGCCCTTGCCACCGGGGCCGGTGCCGAGGTGCAGCGGCCGCTTGCGACCGTGGTGATCGGCGGTATCATCTCCTCGACCGTGCTGACGCTGCTGGTGCTGCCGGCGCTCTACGTGCTGTTCCGCCGTGACGGGGCTGCCGAAACGCCTACAATAGCGCCTGATTTGGCAGCGTCCGGGGAGCGGTAGAGGTGGGCAGCCACGACCATCACGGCCATCACGGCCATCATCACGATGATCATAGCCACGATCACGATCATGGTGGCCACGCCCATGCCCATGCGCCCGCCAGTTTCGGCAAGGCATTCGCGATCGGCATCTCGCTCAACACCGCGCTGGTCTTGGCGGAGGCCGTCTACGGCTATATCGGCAACTCCACGGCTCTGCTTGCGGACGCCGGCCATAATCTTTCCGACGTGCTCGGCTTGGTCGTGGCCTGGTGCGCGTCGATCGCGGCGCGGCGCGCGCCCAGCGGCCGCTTCACCTATGGCCTGCGCGCCTCCACCATCCTGGCGGCGCTGGCGAACGCGGTGTTCCTGCTGGTCGCAACCGGCGCGATCGGCTGGGAAGCGATTTTGCGCCTGCGGGAGCCGGAGCCGGTCGCCGGCATCACCGTGATGGTGGTCGCCGGCATCGGCATCCTCATCAACGGTTTTACCGCCATGTTGTTCGCGCGCGGTCGCAAGGACGACATCAACATCGAAGGCGCCTATCTGCACATGGCGGCCGACGCCGCGGTCTCGCTCGGCGTCGTCATCTCGGCGGCGCTGATCATCTGGACCGGCTGGCTCTGGCTCGATCCCGTCACCAGCCTCGTCATCTGCGCCACCATCCTCTGGAGCACCACCAGCCTGCTCCGTGGCTCCATCGACATGTCGATGGCGGCGGCGCCCAGGGGCACCGACATTGCCGCGATCAAGATCCTTCTGCTGGAGCGGCCCGGCGTCACTGCGATCCACGATCTCCACGTCTGGCCGATCTCGACCACCGAGACGGCGCTGACCTGCCACCTCGTCATGCCCACCGGCGCCGGCGATGCCTTCCTGATGGAGACGGCGCAGATGCTGAAGCGCTCCCACCGCATCGGCCACACCACGCTTCAGATCGAGACGCATCCGGACAATGGCTGCGCGCTGGCGCCGGATGACGTGGTGTGAGGTAGTTGCGTTGCTGCGTCCCCATCGTCATTGCGAGGAGCGAAGCGACGAAGCAATCCAGACTGCCTCCGCGGAGAACGGTCTGGATTGCTTCGCTGCGCTCGCAATGATGAGGACAGAGCGACGCCTACGCCGCCTTCGCCGTCACGATCCAGATCGCGCCCTGGAGCGCCACGCTCTGACCCTTCAGGAACGGCGCGAGCGTCTCGCGGATCGAGGCTTTTGCCGCGGCATAGGTCTCCGGCGGATGCCCTTGCAGCGCGCGGCTCGCCGGGCCGATCTGGAGCGAGCCTTCGACCGCGGCATCGAGCCCGCCGCCAATCGCGACGTCCATCGCGAGATTGTGCGGCTCCATCGCGACGTCGACGAAGCCCGCGCCTTTCAGGATGCGCGTCACGCGCTCTTCGGAGGCGAAGGCGAACGGGCCCGGCTCCTCCGGCCCGACCGGCGGCATCTTGGGAACGTGCTTGTAGACCGCCATAAGCGGCGCCATCATCCACGGATTTTCCTTCGGCTCGCGCCAGCAGGCAAACGCCAACCGTCCCGTCGGCTTCAGCGCGCGGCGGAGATTGGTGAAAGACGCGATGGGATCGGCGAAGAACATCACGCCGAACCGCGAGGCCAGCAGGTCAAAGCTCGCCGGCTCGAACGGATGCACCGTCGCATCGGCCAGCACGAAATCGAGCGGCAGGCCTTTTGGCGCAAACGCGCGCGCCTGCGACAGCATCGGCTCGGAGACGTCGAGCCCGAGCGCAAAGCCATCAGGCGCGACAGCCTTCGCGAACGCGAACGTCGTCGCACCGGAGCCACAGCCGATGTCGAGGACGCGCTCGCCCGGCTTCGGCCTGGCGCGGGCGATCAGCACGTCGGCAATGGGTCCCAGCAGGCTCTCCTGCGCCGCATGGCGATCGGCCCAGCGCTGCCCGCTGGGGCCATTCCAGTAGGCGATCTGATCGGCGTTCTGCTCGTGTCCGCTTGGTTGTTGCATCAGGGCCTCTGTGGCTCGGTATCGCCCGCCTGCGCCTATCGGCTTCGGCGCGGCAGCCTTCGTTCGCTTCGCGCCAATAACGTGTGAGGCTGGCTCGCCGAGCCGAAGCTCGCGAAGCGAGCAAAGGCTGGTGGGCGGTGAGAGATTCGAACTCCCGACCCTCTCGGTGTAAACGAGATGCTCTAACCAGCTGAGCTAACCGCCCCTCGCCGCTTCTTTATCCCTACCGGCCCCGAACGGGCAAGCGCGGAACGCCAATTCCAGGGCCTCAATCCTGTGGCCGGCCCGGCAGCAGCGGCACCGCGTCGATCCACACCGCCGCCGACTGGCACCAGATCTGCCTGACGGGCCGCAATTTGTCGCGCTGGCGGATGCTGCCCCAGCGGATGCCCCAATCGTCCTCCTGGTCGCCGTCGCCGCTCGTGAACAGCGGGGAACCGCAGTCGGCGCAAAAGTGCTGGAAGCGCATCCGGCCGTTGTCGCCGCGCTTGCCGTAGATCCTGGGCGTGCCGGCAGTCAGGCGGACTTCGGCGCCCGAACAGACGGCCGTCACCCGGAAGGGCGAGCCGGTCAGTGTCTGGCAATCGGTGCAGTGGCAGACCGACACCGTCTCCGGGTCGATCTCGGCTTCAAAGGTAATCTCGCCGCAATGGCATTGCCCGTCGATGTGCATTGTCGTCATCCGCTGCCCAAAACAAAATGCCCCACAAAAAAACGGCGCCCGAAGGCGCCGTTTTATCATCTTTTTCGAGCTGCGATCTCAGTGAGCGGTCAGGCCGCCGGCGGCTTCGTCGCCGTCCGGCTTCACCGTCACCTTGGTGTCCTCTTCCCAGACGATCGGCACTGGCTTCTTGACCAGCGCCTTGGCGACGACGTCGTCGAGGCGCGAGACCGGGATGATCTCCATGCCGCCCTTGATCGCATCGGAAATCTCCGTGAGATCCTTGGCGTTGTCCTCAGGAATCAGCACCGTCTTGATGCCGCCGCGGGCAGCAGCCAGCAGCTTCTCCTTCAGGCCGCCGATCGGCAGCACGCGGCCGCGCAGCGTGATTTCGCCGGTCATCGCGACATCGTGGCGGACCGGGATGCCGGTCATGACCGAGATGATCGCGGTGGCCATCGCCACGCCCGCCGACGGACCGTCCTTCGGCGTCGCGCCTTCCGGCACGTGCACGTGGATGTCGCGCCGGTCGAACAGCGGCGGCTCGATGCCGTAGACGATCGCGCGCGAGCGGACATAGGACGCCGCCGCCGAGATCGATTCCTTCATCACGTCACGCAGATTGCCCGTGACCGTCATCTTGCCCTTGCCGGGCATCATGACGCCTTCGATCGTCAGCAACTCGCCGCCGACATCGGTCCAGGCAAGGCCGGTGACGATGCCGACCTGCGGCTCGCTCTCGATCTCACCGTAGCGGTACTTCGGCACGCCCAGAAGCTCTTCGAGAGTCTTCTCGGTGATCTTGACCGACTTCTTCTTGGAGATCATCAGCTCCTTCACCGCCTTGCGGGCGAGTGTGGAGAGCTCACGCTCCAAATTGCGCACGCCCGCTTCGCGGGTGTAGCGGCGGATCAGAAGCAGCAGCGCGTCGTCGTCGATCGAGAACTCCTTGGAGTCCAGGCCGTGCTTGGACACCGCGGTCGGGATCAAGTGCTTGCGCGCGATCTCGACCTTCTCGTTCTCGGTGTAGCCCGCGATCCGGATGATCTCCATGCGGTCCATCAGTGGTCCCGGAATATTGAGCGTATTCGCGGTCGTGATGAACATCACGTTGGACAGATCGTAGTCGACCTCGAGATAGTGGTCGTTGAAGGTCGCGTTCTGCTCGGGGTCGAGGACCTCGAGCAGCGCCGAGGACGGATCGCCGCGGAAATCGGCGCCCATCTTGTCGATCTCGTCCAGCAGGAACAGCGGATTGGACGACTTCGCCTTCCGCATCGACTGGATGATCTTGCCGGGCATCGAGCCGATATAGGTGCGGCGGTGCCCGCGGATCTCGGCCTCGTCGCGCACGCCACCGAGCGAGACGCGCACGAATTCGCGCCCCGTCGCCTTCGCGATCGACTTGCCGAGCGAGGTCTTGCCGACGCCGGGAGGGCCGACGAGGCACAGGATCGGGCCCGTCAGCTTGTTGGCGCGCGACTGTACGGCGAGATACTCGACGATGCGGTCCTTGACCTTCTCCAGCCCGTAGTGATCCGCATCCAGAACCGCCTGCGCGGCTTCCAGATCCTTCTTCACCTTGGACTTCTTGTTCCACGGAATCGACAGCAGCCAATCCAGATAGTTGCGCACGACGGTCGCTTCCGCGGACATCGGCGACATCTGGCGCAGCTTCTTCAATTCATGCTGCGCCTTCTCGCGCGCTTCCTTGGAGAGCTTGGTCTTGGAGATCTTCTCTTCGAGATCGGCGAGCTCGTCGCGACCGTCGTCGTCGCCGAGCTCCTTCTGGATCGCCTTCATCTGCTCGTTGAGATAGTACTCGCGCTGGGTCTTCTCCATCTGGCGCTTGACGCGCGAGCGGATGCGCTTCTCGACCTGGAGCACCGAGATCTCGCTCTCCATCAGGCCCAGCACCTTCTCCAGGCGCTGCGTGACCGACAGCGTCTCCAGGATGCCCTGGCGATCCGCGATCTTGACGGCGAGATGCGAGGCGACGGTGTCGGCGAGCTTGGCAAAATCGGTGATCGCCTGCACGACGCCGACGACCTCGGCCGAGATCTTCTTGTTGAGCTTCACGTAGCTCTCGAAGTCGGACACGACGGAGCGCGCCATGGCCTCCGCCTCGACCGACTTCGCATCGGTATCGGCGAGCGCAATCGCGGTCGCTTCGTAATAGTCGGCGCGATCGGTGTACTTCTGCACGCGCGCCCGCTCGAGCCCTTCGACCAGCACCTTCACAGTGCCGTCGGGAAGCTTCAAGAGCTGGAGCACGCTGGCAAGCGTACCGGTCTCGTAAATGGAATCGGGTGCCGGATCATCGTCGGACGCGTTCTTCTGGGTCGCGAGCATGATCAGCGCGTCGTTCTTCATCACCTCTTCGAGCGCGCGGATCGACTTCTCGCGGCCGACGAAGAGCGGAACGATCATGTGCGGGAAGACGACGATGTCGCGCAGGGGCAGCACGGGATAGGCGTGCGTTTCGCCATGGACGATGGTTGGCCTGGGTTTTGGATTGGTCATGGCCTTTTCCTTTTGCTTTGCCCCCTTGCACGCAGCCCGCCATGCTCATGCGCAACCGCCACAAGGTGCCGAGGTGACCCGCAATACCGATCGGTCCTTTTGAGGTTGGACCGGCTTGCCGAATCGGAACTGAGGCGAATCTTGAAGAGAATTTTTACTCGCCGCCGACATTAGGTGGCTATCGACCCGGGGGGTGTCAAGTCATTGAAAGACGCGCGCCATCAGGCGCTTACGCACGCAAATAAGCGACGCAACACCGGCTGCGGAGATACTTTCCGCAGCCCCTGCTTGAGGAGACGATTGGAGCGTTCCAGCGCCGAAATCAGGCGCTGGCGTTCTCGACGGCGCGATCGGACCGATCGGCGTAGATGTAGAGCGGACGCGCCGTTCCTTCCACGACTTCGCGGGAAATCACGACTTCTTCCACACCTTCGAGGCCCGGCAGGTCGAACATGGTCTCGAGCAGGATCGCCTCGAGGATTGAACGCAGCCCCCGCGCACCGGTCTTGCGCTCGATCGCCCTGCGGGCAACCGCGCCAAGCGCCTCGTCGGCGAAGGTCAGCTCGATGTTCTCCATCTCGAACAGCCGCTGGTACTGCTTCACCAGCGCGTTCTTCGGCTCGACCAGGATCTTCTTGAGCGAAGCCTCGTCCAGATCCTCCAGCGTCGCCACGACGGGCAGACGGCCGACGAATTCCGGGATCAGGCCGTACTTCAGGAGATCCTCAGGCTCGACATGACGGAAGATTTCGCCGGTGCGGCGGTCTTCCGGTGCGAGCACCTGAGCGGCGAAACCGATCGAGGTCGAACGTCCGCGTGCCGAGATGATCTTTTCGAGGCCCGAGAACGCACCACCGCAGATGAACAGGATATTGGTGGTGTCCACCTGCAGGAACTCCTGCTGCGGATGCTTGCGGCCGCCCTGCGGCGGGACCGAAGCCACCGTGCCTTCCATGATCTTGAGCAGCGCCTGCTGCACGCCCTCACCCGACACGTCGCGCGTGATCGAGGGATTGTCGGACTTGCGGCTGATCTTGTCGATTTCGTCGATGTAGACGATGCCGCGCTGGGCACGCTCGACATTGTAGTCGGCGGCCTGGAGCAGCTTCAGGATGATGTTCTCGACGTCCTCGCCGACATAGCCGGCTTCGGTCAGCGTCGTCGCATCCGCCATCGTGAACGGCACGTCCAGGATGCGGGCGAGCGTCTGCGCGAGCAGCGTCTTGCCCGAGCCGGTCGGACCGATCAGCAGGATGTTCGACTTCGCAAGCTCGACGTCGTTGTGCTTGGTCTGGTGGTTGAGGCGCTTGTAGTGATTGTGCACCGCGACCGAGAGGACCTTCTTCGCATGGTTCTGGCCGATCACGTAATCGTCCAGCACCTTGCAGATTTCCTTCGGCGTCGGAATCCCGTCGCGCGACTTCACCAGCGAGGATTTGTTCTCCTCGCGAATGATGTCCATGCAGAGCTCAACGCACTCGTCGCAAATGAAGACCGTGGGACCCGCGATCAGTTTGCGCACTTCGTGCTGGCTCTTGCCGCAGAACGAGCAATACAGCGTGTTCTTGGAGTCGCTCGTGCCGACCTTACTCATTCATGTCTCCGTCCGCGGTTCGATCCCGTCCGCTCGATCGCCCTATTCCGGCACGACAGCCGGTACAGTCCTTCAAATAGAGCAAATTCCGTACCAAAAAAGACCCTACGCGTTACATGCCGTGCGAATCGCGGTCATTCGATTCCCCGCGATCATAGCCGATCAGTCATAGCGAACCATGCTGGCACCCGACTATCAAGAATTCGCTAATCGGGGGTCGCCGGCTACCCGTGACAATACCGTGATTTCCGGTCTTGGCACGGGCGAAGTGATCGAAATCACCCCGGCGTTGCTGGATTGCCACGAAAAACAAGCACGAAAGCGGAACTTTCTGCCTGTCGCAGGGCGCAAAAGTGCGTTTTGCGACGCGCGCACGTGTCCTTAACGTGAACGCTCCCTGATGGTGCCCGCGGTCCCAGAGGGATTGCCGGCACAGTAGTGCTACGGGGTCTTCGGCGACGCGGTTTCCTCGGCGCGCTTGTCGATCACCCTGTCGACCAGGCCGAACTCCTTGGCGTCGCTCGCGGTCAGGAACTTGTCGCGTTCCAGCGCGTCCTCGATCGCCTTGTAGGTCTGGCCGGTGTGCTTCACGTAGATCTCGTTGAGCCGCTTCTTCAGGTTCAGGATTTCCTGGGCGTGCAGCATGATGTCGGTGGCCTGGCCCTGGAAGCCGCCGGAGGGCTGATGCACCATGATGCGCGCGTTCGGCAGCGAGAAGCGCATGTCCTTCTCGCCGGCGCAGAGCAGCAGCGAGCCCATCGAGGCGGCCTGTCCGGTGCACAGCGTCGAGACCGGCGGACGAATGAACTGCATGGTGTCGTAGATCGCGAGGCCCGACGTCACCACGCCGCCCGGCGAGTTGATGTACATCGAGATTTCCTTCTTCGGATTTTCCGCCTCAAGGAACAACAGCTGCGCGACGATCAGCGTCGACATGCCGTCCTCGACCGGCCCGGTCAGGAAGATGATTCGCTCTTTCAGAAGGCGCGAGAAAATGTCGTAGGCGCGCTCGCCACGGTTGGTCTGCTCGACCACCATGGGCACGAGGTTCATGTAGGTTTCAACCGGATCGCGCATGAGTCACCTAGGGTTTTGAAGAGGCGGACATCGCCAGGCCCGGCTGCCAGTCGGGGCTGGATCTGCCGGAAGGCCGATGGACGTCCCGTGATGCAGGAACTTGGCAGAAGAACTTGGTAGAGGCACTTGGCAGAAGCAGAGGGCGTAGCGACAGATATAGCCCAATTCGCGCCTGACAAGTGCGGAGCGAATTAAGGCTTAATCCGTGAGGCAGTTGAAGCTGATTCGTACAAAGAGGCCCAGCCGGCCACCTGGCTAGCTCGACCTCTTCGCTGATCATCCTTAATGCAAGGCTATCCTGGAGGCTCTCCTAAAGGCTCTTCTGGAGCCCTCAGGCCGCGGTCTTTTCCGCCTCGTCGTCCTTGTAGAGATCGTCGCGCGAGACCTTCTTCTCGGTCACCTTGGCAAGCTCGAGGATGAAGTCGACGACCTTGTCCTCATAGATCGGTGCACGAAGCTGGGCCAAGGCTTGGGCGTTGCTGCGGTAATAGTCCCAGACCTCCTTCTCGCGGCCCGGCATCGAGCGCGCCCGCTCGATCACGGCGCGGCCGACCTCGTCATCGGTCACGGAGATCTTGTTCTTCTCGCCGATCTCCGAGAGCACGAGGCCGAGCCGCACGCGACGATCGGCGATCTTGCGGTACTCTTCCTTGGCGGCGTCTTCAGTGGTGTCTTCGTCGGCGAAGGTCTTGCCGGCGGACTCCATCTCGGCCTTCACCGAGTTCCACATCAGATTGAACTCCTCGTCGACCAGCGAGGGCGGAGCCTCGAAGCGATGGGCCTCGTCGAGGCGGTCGAGCAGCGCGCGCTTGACGCGCTGGCGGGTCGCGGTCGCGAACTCGGCCACCAGCCGCTCGCGCGCCGCTTCCTTCAGCTTGTCCAGCGATTCCAGGCCGAGCGTCTTCGCGAACTCGTCGTCGATCGCGAGATCCTGCGGCGCCTCGATCAGCGTCGCGGTGGTCTCGAACTCGGCCGGCTGGCCGGCGAGCTTGTCGTTCATGTAGTTCTTGGGGAACGCCACCTTCAGCGTGCGGGTCTCGTTGGCGGCGATGCCGATGAGCTGCTCTTCGAAGCCGGGGATGAAGGTGTTGGATCCGATCACCACCTGGATGCCCTCGCCGGCGCCGCCTTCGAAGGCTTCGCCGTTGATGGTGCCCTTAAAGGCGACGGTGACGCGATCACCCGATTCGGCCTTGGCGCCCTCGCCCTTCGCGGCATAGCCACGGTTCGAATCGGCGATGCGCTTGATCGCCTCGTCGACGTCGGCGTCGGTGACTTCGGCCACAGGCTTTTCGACCTCGAAGGTCTTGAAGTCGGCGAGCGCAATCGACGGCACCACCTCGATCGCAACCGTGTAGGTCAGATCGGTTTTGCCGTTGAGCAGCTCCTCGACCTCGGCCTGCTCGGTCGGCATGGTGATCTTCGGTTCGGTCGCCAGGCGGAAGCCGCGCTCGGAGAACAGCTGAGTGTTGGTGTCGCGGATGGTCTGGTCGATGGTCTCGGCCATCACCGAGCGGCCATAGACCTTCTTGAGGTGCGTGACCGGCACCTTGCCGGGACGGAAGCCGTTGATGCGAACCTTGTCCTTGAGGTCGACGAGCTTGGCACCGGCCTTGGCGTCGAGATCAGACGCGGGAACGCTGATCTTGAACTCGCGCTTCAAACCTTCCGAGAGGGTTTCTGTGACCTGCATGGTGTCCAATCTTCTTCTCGTTCGGTCCCGGCGCGCATGCGTCGGGACGCTGTCATTAATCGATCCGGCGCGAGGCGAACGCCTCAACGCCGGTGGTTCATCGGACCGACTTCCGGCGGACAAACATCCGCGCGGGAGCAGATCGCGTAATCCGTGCAAACGCTGAAAGCGCTTGGTGCGGGCGGAGGGACTCGAACCCCCACAACTTTCGTCACTGGAACCTAAATCCAGCGCGTCTACCAGTTCCGCCACGCCCGCGTAAATTTGCATCAAGACCGGCCGCGATGCCGCGGGCGGCGGGCTTATAGCATGTGCCCGCCTGTTCGCAGCAAAAAAATGGCCCGATAGAGGCAGGCTTCACCTAGGCACGACGGCTGGACTTATCCAGCACGGCGTGGTCCGGATCGGCCCATGAAAACGCGGATCTTCGACCTGACGAGGCGCGAGGTTTTGGCCGGATTTGGCGCCTCTGCGGCCGGGCTGACGGCGGGCGGCGCAGTCCCGGCCGTGACCGCCCAACTCGCGCTTCAGGCAAGGCCGGCAACGCTGGCTCTGAGGTCGGGGCAGCCGGCTATACCCATCTGGGAGCTGGCCGCCGTCAGCCATCTCGGGGATGTCCGCCTCAAACGTGGCGACCGCTGCGAGGTGGTCTTCCGCAACGACCTGCCTGTGCCGCTTGCACCAGTTTGGTACGGCCTCAATGGCCCGGCCGCGGCCGACCCGCTTCGGGGTCGCGCACCGACGGCCCCGGACGCGACGGAAACATCAATCATTTCAGTGCCAACCGCGGGAACCCTGTTGGCCGACTTCCGGCTGTTCGAGGACGGCCTGAAGCAGCCCGCGCGCCCGCTTCCGATCATCGCCACCGAGACCAACACGGTCGCCGCCGATCGCGACGTGGTCCTCTTGATCGAGGAGTGGCGGCTGCGGCCGGATGGGACCGCACTTGCCCCGGGCCGGGACCCGAAGGACACATCCCCGCTCTATACAATCAACGGAACGACTTCATTCGAACTCTCAGCTTCAGCAAATGAGCGGCTGCGGCTGCGCTTTATCAACGGCTCGCAACGTTCTGTTCTGGCGATCAAATTGGAAAGTCACGAGGTCCACGTGGTGGCCCTGGACGGACAGCCGGCTGAGCCGTTCCCGGCTCGCAACGGCGCGCTGGTGCTGGCTCCCGGCGCACGCGCCGACGCCTTCGTGGATGCGGCCACATCGGCCCCATTCCTGCTGCATGACGGCAAGGAGGCGCGCCAGGTCGGCCGCCTGACGGTCTCCGGCAAGCTTGACCGGCGCGCGCCGCCGTTGCCGCTCTTGCCACTCCCTCCGAATGACCTGCCCGACCGGCTCGATCTGAGGGGCGCCCTGCGATTCGATGTCGCTCTCGGGGCAGCCGACGCCGGGTGGGTACGGGCCGCAAATTTCTCGACGTCCTCCGCCCCCGCCTTTCGCACCAAGGCCGGCCGCACCGTCGTGTTGGCCCTCAAGAACCCCGCCTCCGTCGCAACCGTCTTCCATCTCCACGGCCACCATTTCCGCCTGCTCGACAAGCTCGACGACGGCTGGAAGCCCTATTGGCTCGACACGCTCGCGATCGAACCCGGCCAGACCCAGCGCATCGCATTCGCTGCGGCCTCTCCCGGGCGGTGGCTGATCGAATCCGTCGTCACCGACTGGGCCGCGCCGCGGCTGGTGCGCTGGTACGGGGTGGAGTGAGCTATCGGCCACGCGTCCAAAGATAGCGAGCGTCCGGTTCTTTCTCCTCGTTTCGGGTCCCGTTGGTCTGCTCGATCAGCGTGAACCCGCGCGCTTCATAGAAGCGGCCCGCCAACGCGTTGCGCTGGAAGGTCCAGAGCTCCAGCTGTTCGCTGGCCCGCTTGGCGATATCGAGGAGTTCGGTGCCGACGCCGCGCCCTTGAACAGCAGGAAGCACGTAAAGCTGCTCGACCCAGCCGTCACGGACAGCGATGATTCCGCTCAGTACATCGGCATCGAAGCGTCCCCACACGCGGCACGTCGCCAAGACATGCTCGCGGTAGAACCAGCGGTCCTCATCCGGCGTATGCAGCCCAGCAAAGCCAGGGCAGCGCATGGTCGAATGCAGCCCGGTGAACCTGCGCCGCCGCGCCCATATCGGTGAGCGCGAGCGGCCTGAGCATTAGTACTCGATCCCCAGCGCATGATAGATCCGTCGGTGCACGGCGGGCAGCGTCTCGGTGAGATCCTCCGCGATCAGGCCCGGCCCCGCCTCGCTCGCCGCTTCGCCATGCATCCACACCGCGATGCTGGCGGCTTCGAACGCCGGGACGCCCTGCGCAAGGAGGCCTGCGATGATGCCGGCGAGGACGTCGCCGGCACCCGCGGTGGCGAGCCAGGGCGGAGCGTTGGCGGCGATAGTGGCGCGGCCGTCGGGCGCGGCAATCGTGGTGTCGGCGCCCTTCAGCAGCACGACCGCGCCGGAGCGCTCGGCGGCGGCGCGCACGCGCTCGATCTTCGAGCGCCCCGGATGTTTATTGCTGAGGTCGGAGAACAGCCGCGGGAACTCGCCCTCGTGCGGCGTCAGCACCACCGCCTTGTCCTGCGACGTCTTGATCGATTCGAACAGGCGCTCGGGATTGGCGGCAAAGCTCGTCAGCGCATCCGCGTCGAGCACCAGGCGCCGCTGGGAGGTAAGCGCCGTGTGGACGAGATCGCAGGTGCGCTCGCCGACGCCCGCGCCAGGGCCGATGATGCAGGTGTTGTAGCGCTTGTCGCCGAGCAGCTCGCCGAACTCGATGGCGGTATCGACGGGGTGAACCATCACCGCGGTGAGCGCAGCCGCATTGATCGCCAGCGCATCACGCGGCGTGGCCAGAGTCACCAGGCCCGCGCCGGCGCGCAGCGCCCCGCGCGCGGCGAGCCGCGCCGCACCGGTCGCCGCCGCATCGCCCGAGACCGCCAGCACATGACCTCGCGCGTATTTATGGCCGTCGATGCGCGGCACCGGAAAGGCCGAGCCCCAGAAGTCCGGATCGTTCTCAAAAATCCGCGGCGCGATCTCGTCCAGCACCTGCGCCTCGATGCCGATGTCGGCGACGCGGACGTGACCGCAATGCATGCGCCCCGGCAGCAGCAGATGCGCCGGCTTCTTGCGGAAGAAGGTGACGGTCTCGGCGGCGTTCACGGCCACGCCCAGCACGGCCGCGCTGGTGCCGTTGATGCCGCTCGGCAGGTCGACCGCGAGCACCGGCGCACCATTGGCGTTGATCGCCTCGATCATCTCACGCGCCTCGCCCTCGACGGGACGGCTGAGGCCCGCGCCGAACAGCGCATCGATGATCAGCGCCGGTCGCCCGATCGCCTGCGGGTTGAACGGGAGCACCGGGTGTTTCCAACCCCGCGCCGCCGAGGCCGCGTCGCCCTGGAGCTGGTCCCGCTCGCACATCAGGATCACCGAGACCTCGCGGCCTTGCGCGGCGAGCTCGGCGGCTGCGACAAAACCGTCCCCGCCGTTGTTGCCCGGGCCGGCCACGATCAGGATCGGCCCCTGCTCCACCAGTGCGTTCGCGGCCTCGGCGACCGCCTGGCCGGCGCTGAGCATCAGCTTGAATCCGGGGGTGCCTGCTGCAATGCTGAGCTGGTCGGCGCGCTGCATTTCGGCGTTGGTCAGAACTTCCATGCCACTTCCCTGTCCAAAAGCCTTTTCAACAGGCACGTTCCGCACCGGGCTATCCGGCGGAACAACGATCTGCACAAGTATTGAACCGTTTGCCTATTTCGTAGTCTGCGGTATTTTGTGCGGGTCGGCGCCACCTATCAGAGCTGCACGTTAAAAGGCTGATAACGCTCCAATAATCAGGGCATTTGCAACTTGGCATAGACCCTGCTTTCGCGGAAGTCGCTTCGGTTCGTCGTGCTCACTGGCATTTATCAGGGTGTGGCCGGCCGTTGTTGCCGGACTGGTCAGGGATCCCGGCATAGCGAAGACAAGATCGTGCGTTAAGAAAGCGCATCCTGACGAAGACGTTGCTATTTGTTCGAAAGGCCGGGAGGCGCGCAGTGAAGAAAATCGAAGCCATCATCAAGCCATTCAAGCTCGACGAGGTGAAGGAAGCGCTTCAGGAAGTCGGCCTTCAGGGCATCACCGTCACCGAAGCCAAGGGCTTCGGCCGGCAGAAGGGTCACGCCGAGCTGTACCGCGGCGCAGAATACATCGTCGACTTCCTGCCCAAGGTGAAGATCGAGATCGTGATCGGCGACGATCTGGTCGAGCGCGCCATCGACGCAATCCGCCGCGCCGCGCAAACCGGGCGCATCGGCGACGGCAAGATTTTCGTCTCCAACATCGAAGAGGCGATCCGCATCCGAACCGGCGAATCCGGGCTGGACGCTATCTGAGCCGGGTGCTATCCCGCATTTTGCGACATTCTGACAAGAAATAGGCTGCTTCGGCGGCCTCGTTTTGTTTGTGCCTCGCGCGCCTCAAGAAGCGTGAACACGGTCGCTCGAAGTTTGGAAACCGACCCGCAGAGCCAAAAGGGGTATGCATGAAGACCGCCAAAGACGTCCTGAAATCGATCAAGGACAACGACGTCAAATACGTCGACCTGCGCTTCACCGATCCGCGCGGCAAGTGGCAGCACGTCACCTTCGACATCAGCATGATCGATGAGGACATTTTCGCCGAAGGCACGATGTTCGACGGCTCATCGATCGCCGGCTGGAAGGCGATCACCGAGTCCGACATGTGCCTGATGCCCGATCCGGTGACCGCGACGATCGATCCGTTCTTCGCCGAGACCACCATGGTCATCACCTGCGACGTGCTCGAGCCGACCACCGGCGAGCCCTACAACCGCGATCCCCGCGGCATCGCCAAGAAGGCCGAGGCGATGGTGAAGTCGATGGGCGTTGGCGACACCGTCTTCGTCGGCCCCGAAGCCGAATTCTTCGTGTTCGACGACGTGCGCTTCTCCGCCAATCCCTACAGCACCGGCTTCCGCCTCGACTCCTCGGAGCTGCCGACCAACTCCGACACCGAATATGAAGGCGGCAATCTCGGCCATCGTGTCCGCACCAAGGGCGGCTACTTCCCGGTGCCGCCGCAGGATTCCGTGCAGGACATGCGCTCGGAGATGCTCGGCGCCATGGCCAAGATGGGTGTGAAGGTCGAGAAGCACCATCACGAAGTCGCCTCCGCCCAGCACGAGCTCGGCATGAAGTTCGACACGCTGACGCTGATGGCCGACCACATGCAGATCTACAAATACTGCATCCACCAGGTCGCGCACATCTACGGCAAGACCGCCACCTTCATGCCGAAGCCGGTCTTCGGCGACAACGGCTCGGGCATGCACGTGCACCAGTCGATCTGGAAGGACGGCAAGCCGGTGTTCGCCGGCAACAAATACGCCGACCTGTCGGAGACCTGCCTCCACTACATCGGCGGCATCATCAAGCACGCCAAGGCGATCAACGCCTTCACCAATCCGTCGACCAACTCCTACAAGCGTCTGGTCCCGGGCTATGAGGCTCCCGTGCTGCTCGCCTATTCCGCGCGCAACCGCTCGGCCTCCTGCCGGATCCCCTACACTGCTTCGCCGAAGGCCAAGCGTGTCGAGGTGCGCTTCCCCGATCCGCTCGCCAATCCCTATCTCGGTTTCGCCGCGATGCTGATGGCTGGCCTCGACGGCATCAAGAACAAGATCGATCCGGGTCCGGCGATGGACAAGGACCTCTACGATCTGCCGAAGGAAGAGCTGAAGCAGATCCCGACGGTGTGCGGCAGCTTGCGCGAGGCGCTCGAAAACCTCGACAAGGACCGCGGCTTCCTGAAGAACGGCGGCGTGTTCGACGACGATTTCATCGACGCCTATATCGAGCTGAAGATGACCGAAGTCGCCCGCTTCGAAATGACCCCGCACCCGGTCGAGTTCGAGATGTACTATTCGGGCTAGGTGGCCCGAACGACCACGACGCACGAAAGGCGCCCCTCGGGGCGCCTTTTTTGTGGTCATCGAGTTTCGTTCTGCGTCTGACTCCATTTCGTTCTCAAAGAACGAATCGGAATCGAGAAAACTGGCGCGCATCAATTCTTGATATCTGGTTTATTGCGCCCGAGAGATCGCGAGCGCTGTTGGTAATTCGCAGGATGCATTCAGCGCCGCGAAATCCATCCTGGAGACTAGTTCTCGTGCCTGTTTGCGAAAATCGCCAATCCTCCGCCGCCGGTCGCAACGATCGATAGCCTTATAGGCCTCGGCGCAGCCCCGCAGCTACGCCGCCGCGCGCTGCTTCGCCACCATGGCCTGACCGAACGCCTCGAACAGTTTTCGGTTGATCGGATTGTGCTGCGGGTCGTATTCGGCGTGCCATTGCACGCCGAGCGCAAAGGTCTTGGCTTCCGCGATGCGGATCGCCTCGATGGTGCCGTCCTCGGCAATGCCCTCGATCAGCACGCGCTTGCCGGGATCGAGGATGCCCTGGCCGTGCAGCGAATTGACCCTGATCTTGTCACAGCCGAGCAATTCCGCGAACGCGCCGCCCGGTGTCAGATCGACGTCGTGACGATCGGCGAACACCACTGTCGGGTCGGGATGGATCTCACCGTTCTCAAGCCTTGGCATGCGATGGTTCATGCGGCCCGGGATTTCGCGGATCTCGGGATGCAGCGAGCCGCCGAAGGCGACGTTCATCTCCTGGAGGCCCCTGCAGATGCCGAACAGCGGGATACCGCGGGCAACGCAGGCGACCGAGAGCGCCAGCGCCACCTCGTCGCGGTGGATGTCGTAGGGCTCGTGCGCCTCACACGGATCGACGTTGAAACGGGTCGGATGGACGTTGGCGCGGGCGCCGGTGAGCACGATTCCGTCGACGGTATCGAGCAGCGCGCCGATATCGGTGATGTCGGGCGAGCCCGCGAACATCACCGGCAGACCGCCGGAAACCTCGGCCACGGCGCGCAGATTACGCTCGCCGACCATCTGGACCTGAAATCGATTCTCAACGCGATGGGCGTTCCCGATCACGCCGACGACCGGCTTTCTCATCTCCCGTTCAGACCTCTCGCCGAAGACGATTCTCCAAACATGCCCCTGGGGTGGAACAAATTCAACAGAAGGGTACGCGGGACGGCAATGCTATTTTCGCGCAAATGCCTCCCGGGCCACGATCGCGCCGCCAAGGGGCAGGCCGGCGATCTTCAGCGCGGTCGCCGCCGGGTCGCCCGGCGCAGCCAACCAGGGCAGTTTCGTCTCGATTCCGCGCGTCACGGGCTCCCCGAGCGCGCCACCGAAATCGATCGGCCAAAGCCCGTTGGGCACTGTTTCGGCGGTAAGGCCACGGAGTGCGTAACCGTCGCCCAGCACCGCCTCCACATGGTCGCCGGCGACAAGGCGCGCGGTCGTAGGGTCCAGGGGATCGCCAAAGCTCACCAGCACGGGCATTAGGTCGCCCTGCACCGCGACGACGCCGGTCTGCCGGTTGAGCTCGTTGAACGAGACGCGGTTGCCTCGCGCAGCGCCATAAGCGCGGAGCGCGACATAGTTGATGTCGTCGAGATCGAGCTTCGCGCCCTGCTGATGCGCGAGCAATGCCACCACATTCTTTCCCCGGCCGAGGTCGACGAACACGGCCTCGCCGCGCATCGTGGTGCGGCCGCCCCGGCTATAGCCGCGATCGGGCACGACGGACAGAATGCCCGACCCGGTCTTGATCCCGTCAGGCGTCGTCACCTCGACCGCGAGGCGATATTTGTGACCGGGCCGATTGATCCGGATCTGGTCGCCAATCACGAGCACGGCCAGAAGCCCGAGCAGACCCACCCATTTGCTGATGAAACTCAAGCGCGCCCCACCTGTTCTCTCCTCGTCGGTCTGCACCGTTCATACGGCAGCGTCAAACCAGCGCGTTGACGCGGTCTTGATCAAAAGCGTGTTTGTCGAAAGAGTGCCCCCCGGTCCACCTAAAGGACATTGCGTGATCACATTCCCGAATGAACGACCCCCGACCCGTTTTGATCTGGCTTGGGGCATTTCGGTCGGCGGCATCGGTGTGGTGCTGTTCGCCGTGCTGCTCGCGTTCTCCTGGTACTTCGCCACCACCCTGCTCCTGATCTTCGCCGGGGTGCTGCTGGGCCTTGGGCTCAACGCGCTGACCAACGCGCTTGGCCGGCACGCGCGTCTTCCGCATACGCTGCGGCTCGCGATCGTCTGCTTGGCCCTCGCGCTGATGCTCGCGGGCATCGCATATCTCGGCGGCGCCACCATCGCCGATCAGGCGGCGGGACTCAGCAAAACCATCAAATCCCAGATCGGCAACGTCAAATCATTCCTGGACAATCACGGCATCGACACCAGCTTCTTCGATTTCGGGAGCTCCGGACCCGGTTCGTCTCCCGACGCGCAACCGGAGCCGACGCCGTCGGCCGGCACGGCGTCGCGCGGGGCAATACCCGGCGCAGGCGCCCTTGCCTCCAGCGGCGGGGCGATCGTGAGCCAGACGTTCAAGCTGCTGCTTGGCACCATCCACGGCGTGGGAAACATCTTCATCGTGCTGTTTCTGGGAGTCGCCTTCGCCGCCCAACCCAGCGTCTATCGCGAGGGATTGCTGTTCATCGCGCCTGCAAAACATCGCGCGCGCACGGCCGTCATCATCGACCGCGTCAGCGAGACACTTGAACGATGGCTGATCGCACAGATGATCGTCATGCTCGCGGTCGGCGCGGTAACCTGGATCGGGCTTCTCATCATCGGCATCCCGGGCTCCTTCATTCTCGGGATTCAGGCGGGACTGCTCGGCTTCATTCCGACCGTCGGCGCCATCATAGCCGGCGTCGTGGTCGTGCTGGCGAGCCTCGCCTCAGGATGGATTCCGGCGCTGTCGGCGTTTCTCCTCTTCATGGGCGTCCACGCCATGGAGAGCTACGTGCTGACGCCCCTGCTGCAGCGGCAGGCACTGGACATTCCGCCGGCCACGCTGTTCGCGTTCCAGATCCTGCTCGGCGTCGTGTTCGGGATCTGGGGCCTGGCGCTGGCGCTGCCACTGGTCGCCATCGCCAAAGTCGTGATCGACCATTTCAAGACGTATGAAGCGCCGCCTCTGGCGGAGGCGGCCTGAGCCGCCTCAGGTGATGAGCACGGTTTCGGTGTGCTCCACCTCAGGCGGTGCCGCAAAATACTGGCCGACGAGGCCGCGCCATTCGGTGAAATTCTCGGAGCCGCGAAAATCGACGGTGTGGTTCTCGAGCGTCTCCCACTTCACCATCAGACGATAGCGCTGCGGCTTCTCGATCGACTTGTGCAGCTCGAAACCGTGAAAACCCTTGGAGCGGCCGAAAGCGGCCTTCGCCTTGGCAACGGCGGCCTCAAAATCCTTCTCGCTGCCCGGCTTGACGTCGATTTGCGCGATCTCGGTGATCATCTGTTTCCACCCATTTTGTTCGATGGGCGTGTCTACCGCAGCCCGCGACAAAGAAAAAGGCGCCGAAACGGCGCCCTGCCCGGTCCAAGAATGCAGATCACTCAGGCGAGCAGCAGAACGGTGCCCACCACCATCAGCGCACAACCGGCGAACAGCGCGAGCGGCCAGTAATTGCGGCCTTGCGTGTAGCGCCCCTGGGCGCGGCGCTCGGTGATCAGCGCGCTCTCGTATTCGTCCGCGGTCGAGAACAGGCACGCGAAGCCGCCGCGTGCCGAAGTCGCCGCGGCTTCGAGCGACATCAAGGCGGTCTGCGGGTTCTGTCGACGGATCGATTCCATGACCGCAATGGTAGGGATCGAATGGTAAACAGGGGATTACCGCGAGGCCTCCTTTGCCTAGGCGGTCGCCGGCTGCGCTTTGGACTGCGTGTTGGGCACGCCGATCCGCGCGGCGCTCTGGCGGCGCCAGTTCTCCAGCGACAGTGGCAGCTCCTCCGCCGACTCGACGCGGTTTCGGCCGCCGCGCTTGGCCTGGTAGAGCGCGGTGTCGGCCGAGGCCAGCAGCACTTCGAGCTCGGTGCCGGCCGGACCGCCGGCGACGCCGATGCTGACGGTGGTGTCGACCGGGCCCTCGTCGACGACGACGCCGGAGGTCTCGAAGGCCTCGCGCACGCGCTCAGCGACCAGCACGCCCTCCTCGAGCGAACACGGCAGGAGGGCGGCGAACTCCTCGCCGCCGATGCGACCCGACATGTCGCTGATGCGCAGATTGCTGACGACGACGGTCGAGAACAGTTTCAGCATCTCGTCGCCGGCGGGATGGCCGAACCGGTCGTTGATCGACTTGAAATGATCGATATCGAAGATCATCACGGTCACGGGACGTCCGGCCTTTGCCTCGCGCTCGATCACGCGCCCGCAGGCTTCCGAGAAGCCGCGGCGGTTGAGCATGCCGGTCAGCGGATCGGTGGAGGCGGCGGTCCGGTGCGCGGTGACGGTGCGCTCGGACACCAGCATGAAGATCACGAACACGGTGCCGACGGCATAAAGCACGAGCTCGACCGCGAACACGGTGACCCAGATGCTGCTGGCGAAACCCGCATCGTGCGGACGCAGGAAGCTGCCGAGCACGATCGGCAGCATCAAGACGCAGCCGTGCATCACCGGCACCACGAAGGCCGGCCAGCGCCGTTGCAGGCTCTTGCGTCGCTCGACCCAGAGCTCGCTGGCGGTCAACGCCGCATAGACCGACACGATGCCGGCGCCGACGATCATGCGCAGCATGGACGCGGCGGGATCGAGCAACGTGGCGGCAGCGACCCAGGCGAGCGCGCCGACCAGGAGACCCGGCCAATTCGGCTTGCGGCCGTGGAAGACGCGCGCCGCATTCCACACCATGCCGCACGCGACGAAGCCGACCGCGTTCAGCGCAAGGTAAAGATGCGGCCCCAATCTGTCGCCCGCCGCCGTCCAGAGCGCGACCGATGCGGCGCCGAGGAGATAGGCGGTGCCCCACCATTTCAGCGCAGCGCTATTCTCCTGCCTTCCGAAAAACACCATCATGGCGCCGAGCAGTGCGGCGACCATGGTGGCGACCAAATAGAGCGTGATGCTATCGAGCGACATCATGTCGGCCCCCTTCTAGACATAGCAGTTACGCGATCGGATCAACCGATTTGCGCGCCCTTCCAAAAGCGACGCTATGTCCCGCGGGTTCCATTCAGGTTTTCATGCGAGCCCAAGTTTTCAGGAAACACGTCATCAATTTGCATACAAACGAACAGCAAAAAGGGCGCTGAAATCAGCGCCCTTTTGCATTTCATTGAAGCCGCTTTCGCGACGAATGCGACCGATGCGATTAACGCTTCGAGAACTGGAAGGACCGGCGGGCCTTGGCCTTGCCGTACTTCTTGCGCTCGACCACGCGGGAGTCGCGGGTGAGGAAGCCGCCCTTTTTGAGCACGGTGCGCAGCTCCGGCTCGAAATAGGTCAGTGCCTTGGAGATGCCGTGACGGACGGCACCGGCCTGGCCGGACAGACCACCGCCGGCGACGGTGCAGATCACGTCATACTGGCCGGACCGCGCGGCCACGGAGAACGGCTGCTCGATCATCATGCGCAGCACGGGACGGGCGAAATAGACCTCGACCTCGCGCGCGTTGACCGTGACCTTGCCGGCGCCTGGCTTAATCCAGACGCGGGCGACCGCGTCCTTGCGCTTGCCGGTTGCATAGGCGCGGTTGAACTTGTCGACTTTCTTCTCGTGCTTGGGCGCGTCGGGCGCGGCCGCCGTCTTGAGCTGCGAGAGCTGGTCGAGCGACTGGATGGATTCGGCCATGTTATGCGGCCCTCGTGTTCTTGCGGTTCAACTTGGCGATGTCGATCTTCTCGGGCGTCTGGGCCTCGTGCGGATGATCGGCGCCGCCATAGACGCGGAGGTTGCCCATCTGGACGCGACCGAGCGGGCCACGCGGGATCATGCGCTCGACGGCCTTCTCGAGCACGCGCTCGGGATGCTTGCCCTCCAGGATCTGGCGCGCGGTGCGCTCCTTGACGTGGCCGACATAGCCGGTGTGCTTGTAATAGGTCTTCTGCTCGCGCTTGCGGCCGGTGAGAACCGCATGCTGCGCGTTGATGATGATGATGTTGTCGCCGCAATCAACGTGCGGGGTGTAGGTCGGGAGGTGCTTGCCGCGCAGGCGCATGGCGACGATGGTGGCGAGACGGCCGACGACCAGACCCTTGGCGTCGATCAGTACCCACTTCTTCGTCACCTCAGCCGGCTTTGCCGAAAAGGTTTTCATGTCAGAGTTTCCGTGAACGGGGAGCATCGGCGCGAACACCGCACCGGACTGGCGGTTTTCTAGAGAACAGAGGCGCCGCGGTCAATGCCCAAAGGCGGAATTTACTTGTTCAATATCAACGACTTAGAAATATGGTATTAAGATACCCGTAAAAAGTTCAAACGTTTGGAATGGAATAGGTCGAGGTGACATGCGCAATCGGGTCGGGCGAGGTGCCGGACAATAGCTTCACCTCACCGACTGCGAGGCGCTTGCCGAGCTTGAGCAGCCGCGCCTCCGCCAGCACGTCCTGCCCGGGCTGGCCCTTGCGCAGGAAGTTAATGTTGAGATTGGTGGTCACCGCGAGCCCGATCGGCCCGATCGCGGACAACAGCACCACGTACATCGCGAAATCGGCGAGCGCCATCAGGGTCGGGCCGGACACGGTTCCACCCGGCCGCAGCATCTTTTCGCTATAGCGCTGACGCAAAAGGCAGGCCTGACCGTCCGCGCTCTCGATCGTGATGTCGTCGCCGCTGAAGGCCTGGGGAAACTCGTTGCGGAGGAACTGCTCGAGCTCCGCCACGCTCATTTTCGCTAACGCCATGCTGCCCCTCACCCTCGCTTCACGTCCCCTGTTACATTAAGTTATCTGCGTCATCCAATCGCAAAAATCCAACCGGAAACGCTTTGATGTCCGTCCAGGCCGCCCGCGCCCCCTCCCCGCAACTGCCGATCCTGCTGCGCGAGACCGTCGGCCCTATCGCGGTCCTGACCCTCAACCGCCCGACCGCCCGCAACAGCCTGTCGGCGGCGATGATCGCAAGCCTGCACGCCGAGCTCAACGAGATCCGCGACGACAAGACCGTCCGCGGCGTCGTGATCGCGGCCAACGGTCCCGCCTTCTCCGCCGGCCACGACATGAAGGAGCTGACCGCGCGTCGCGCCGATCCGGATCGGGGCCGTGCCTTCTTCGCCGAGATGATGACCGCCTGCAGCGCGATGATGCAGGCGATCGTGCACCTGCCCAAGCCCGTGGTCGCATCCGTCCAGGGCATCGCGACCGCGGCCGGCTGCCAACTCGTGGCAAGCTGCGATCTCGCGATCGCCTCGGAAGCAGCACACTTCGCCACTCCCGGCGTCGACATCGGCCTGTTCTGCTCGACGCCAATGGTGGCGCTGTCGCGCAATGTGCCGCGCAAGCAGGCGATGGAGATGTTGCTGACAGGCGAGCCGATCCCGGCCGCACGCGCCCGCGAGATCGGGCTCGTCAATCGTGTCGTCGCCGCCGGCAACGAGCGCCATGCCGCCATTGCGCTCGCCGAACAGGTCGCGCTGAAATCCGCCTATACCGTCAAGCTCGGCAAGGAGGCGTTCTACCGCCAGGCCGAGATGAACCTTGCAGATGCCTATCGCTATGCGGCAGAGGTGATGACCGAGAACATGATGGCGCGCGACGCCGAGGAAGGCATCGGCGCCTTCATCGAGAAGCGCACGCCGACATGGCGGGATGAGTAATTCGTCATTGCGAGCGAAGCGAAGCAATCCAGAATCCCTCCTCGGAGACAGACTGGATTGCTTCGTCGCTTCGCTCCTCGCAATGACGGCGTGAGCCCGAAAAGATGAGCCAATGAACCACGACGCCTATCCCGACAATTACATCCGGGGCATCCTCAACAACGTGAAATCGATCGCGATGGTCGGCGCCTCGCCGGCCAACGTGCGGCCGAGCTATTTCGCGTTCAAATATCTGGCCCAGCGTGGCTACGACATGATCCCAGTCAATCCCGGCCATGTCGGCAAGGAGCTGCTCGGAAAACCCTTCGTCGCCTCGCTGTCCGACATCGGCCGTCCCGTCGACATGATCGACATTTTCCGCAACTCCAGCCACATCATGCCCGTGGTCGAGGAAGCCCTCACGCTCGATCCGCTGCCGATGGTGATCTGGATGCAGTTGGGGGCGCGCGACGATGCGGCGGCGCTGAAGGCGGAATCGGTCGGTATCAAGGTGGTGATGAACCGCTGCCCCAAGATCGAATATGGCCGCCTGTCGTCGGAGATCTCGTGGATGGGCGTCAATTCACGCACGCTGAGCTCGAAACGCGCTCCGGTGCCGACGCAGGGCATGCGGCTATCCCTCAATCGGATGAGTGTCGGCGGCGGCGACACTGCGGCATCGGACCGCGCCGCCAAAAACAAGACCGAGCAAAGCTGACGCAATTGCGAAGGTTTCATTTCGCGAACGCGACAATGCGTAGCACGATCGTTTCGATGTGAAGCCGCGCCTTGACGGCAGCCGCGGCGCCAATCAGCATGCCGCGCGATTTCAGACCACGAGAACAGGACGCCCTCAATGAGCGATCGCCTTCCGGGATTTTCGACCCTCGCCGTGCATGCCGGTGCACAGCCCGATCCCACCACTGGTGCGCGCGCGACTCCGATCTATCAAACGACGTCGTTCGTCTTCAACGACGCCGACCACGCCGCCTCTCTGTTCGGCCTGCAGGCCTTCGGCAACATCTATACCCGCATCGGCAATCCCACCAACGCCGTGCTGGAAGAGCGCGTCGCGGCGCTCGAAGGCGGCACGGCCGCGCTGGCGGTGGCCTCGGGCCATGCCGCGCAGGTCGTGGTGTTGCAGCAATTGCTCCAGCCCGGCGACGAGTTCATCGCCGCGCGAAAGCTTTATGGCGGCTCGATCAACCAGTTCACCCACGCGTTCAAGAGCTTCGGCTGGAACGTGGTGTGGGCCGATCCCGACGACATCGCGAGCTTCGAACGCGCGGTCACGCCGCGCACGAAAGCGATCTTCATCGAGTCCATCGCCAATCCCGCCGGCAGCATCACCGACATCGAGGCGATCTCGACGGTGGGGCGCAAGGCGGGCGTACCGCTCATCGTCGACAATACGCTGGCCTCACCCTATCTGATCCGCCCGATCGACCACGGCGCCGACATCGTCGTGCACTCGCTGACGAAATTTCTCGGCGGCCACGGCAATTCGATCGGCGGCATCATCGTCGATGCCGGCACTTTCGACTGGTCGACCGGCGGCAAATATCCGATGTTATCGGAGCCGCGGCCCGAATATCACGGCATCCGGCTGCAGGAGACGTTTGGCAATTTCGCCTTCGCGATCGCCTGCCGCGTGCTCGGCCTGCGCGACCTCGGACCCGCGCTGTCGCCATTCAACGCCTTCATGATCCTCACCGGCATCGAGACATTGCCGCTGCGTATGCAGAAGCACTGCGACAACGCGAAAGCGGTCGCCGAATTCCTCGCCGGCCATCCGGCGGTGGCCGCGGTGAACTATGCGGGCCTTGCAAGCGACAAGTACAACCAGCTCGCGCGCAAATACGCGCCGAAGGGTGCCGGCGCCGTGTTCACCTTCAGCCTGAAGGGCGGCTACGATGCCGGCGTCAGCCTGGTGTCGAAGTTGCAGCTGTTCTCGCATCTGGCCAATGTCGGCGACACCCGCTCGCTGGTCATCCATCCGGCCTCGACCACGCACAGCCAGCTCGACGACGCCGCCAAGGTCAAGTCCGGCGCCGGCCCCGACGTGGTGCGGCTCTCGATCGGCATCGAGGACAAGGAAGATTTGATCGCCGATCTGGAACAGGCACTGGGCACGTAGCTGTCCTGGACATTCCGGGGCGCTTTGATGTGCCCCGGGAGTCCGGCTCCAGTTAACAGTCATTAACCATATCTGCCGCATACATCGTCACTGGATCGCCCCCTTTGATTCGGAGCCGACGATGCTGCGCTGGATGGTGCCTGCCCTTGCGGCGATGTTGACAGTCTCAGCTGCGTTCGCCGCCGATCTGCCGGCCACGCCGAGGCGGCGGGCCGCCGCTCCGCCGCAGGAACTGCCGCAGGTCTATGTCGAGACCGATCCGGATGCGCTGATCTCGCCGGCCTACGGCATCGGCAGCTACATCCGCAATTTACCGGGTACGCCACTGCTGCCGGGCTCGCACACGCTGCCGGGCTATTACGGCCGCCCCTGGGACTACGATTACCAGGGCGCGTATTACGGCGGGAAGCAGGTCGATTATTTCTGGCGCCTGCCCTACTCGTGCGGCATCTACGGCTATTGCTGAAGAGCAGATCCGATCAGCCGGCCTGACCGACGGGAACGGCGCGCGGCTGCGCTTCGGTTGCGCCACGCGTCGCGAGCCGCTCTGTCTGCATCACCGCAAGCGTCAGCACCACGATGGCGACTGCCTGATGCGCGAGCGCGAGATCGATCGGCACCTGGTTGAGCAGCGTGAGGATGCCGAGCAATGCTTGCAGGCTGACCGCGCCCAGCAGCAAAAGCGCGCCGCTTGCCGCCGAACCCGCGCGTGAACGCACGGCGTCGAACGCGTGCAACGCCGCCAGCGCGAACAGCGCATAGGCCGTCATCCGGTGCTCGAACTGCACCGTCAGCACATTGTCGAACATGTTGCGCCACCACGGCGTCTCGAACCACAGCCGCTCCCCTGAGGGAATGAACGCGCCGTCGATCTGCGGCCAGGTGTTGTAGGCGCGGCCGGCGCGCAGGCCCGCAACCAGAGCACCAAAATAGATCTGGATAAAGGTCACCGCGAGGAGCAAGGCGCTGGTAAAGCGCAGCCGCGACGATGCTGCGATCTGCGGACGCCCGGCGAGCCGCCGCACCGTCCAGACGATGCCGGCGAAGATCACGAGCGCGAGCATAAGATGTGTCGCCAGCCGATATTGCGACACCTCGACGCGTTCGGACAGCCCCGAGGCCACCATCCACCAGCCGACCGCGCCCTGGAGGCCGCCGAGCCCAAACAATAGCCACAGCCGCCGCTTCAACTCACCGGACAGGCCGCCGCGCCAGAGGAAGAACAGGAACGGCAACAGATAGGCGACGCCGATGAAACGGCCGAGCAGCCGATGGCTCCATTCCCACCAGAAGATCTCCTTGAACTCGGACAGGCTCATGCCGGCGTTGAGTTCGCGATATTGCGGGATCGTCTTGTAGGCCTCGAAGGCCGCCGTCCACTGCGCTTCCGAAAGTGGCGGCACGCTGCCCGTGACCGGCTTCCACTCGACGATCGAGAGCCCGGATTCCGTCAGCCGCGTTGCGCCTCCGACCAGCACCATCAGCGCGATCAGCGCAGCCACTGAGATCAGCCACCAGCGCACGGCGCGATACGGCTCGGACGGGGCGGAATTCGTCGTCATTCGAGGCAAAACCAGAGCTTGAACCGGACTGCGTGCCCCTTATAGTCCCCCGCTCCCGCAGCGCAAGTTACGCGAAAGCCGCGATATTCCGTCATGACGATCCGCACTCGCAAGTTCCTCGGCACCATCCTGCTCCTGGTGCTCGCCACCGTCTGGGCACTGCTCGGCATGGCGCTGGCGCAGATGCCGTGGATCGCCGAATCCGGCTGGCGGCAGGCGATCTACTACGTGGTGGTCGGCATGGGCTGGGTGCTGCCGGCGATGCCGATCGTGAGCTGGATGCAGCGGCCGGACCGGGCCAAGTCGAGTTCGTAGCGCTTCCAGTTCGTAGCGCTTCTAGGTCCCAGCAGTGCCAGTCGGCTTCACCGGCGCAAAAGCGACCCCCGACACCAGCACCCGCATCATGCGCAGCGAGCGCACCCGGCCGTCCCAGGAAATGCGCGGCAGCGCGCGCAGATTGGTGCGTCCCTCCGCGTCCACCACGCCCGGGATCGTCGTCACCGCGCTGGCAAAGCCCGCCTCCTCCGCCATGATGACATGGCTGCGCCGGAACGAGGCGCGATCACCGAACGGAAAGGCGAGATGCCGGATGTCGCGATCGAAGGCCGCCTCCGCCACCGCCTTGCCCATCGTCATCTCGCGCAGTGCGGCCGCATCCTTCATGTTGGCGAGAACGGGATAGTTCACGGTCGCACTGCCGATTGTCACCAGCGGATCGGCCGAAAGCCTTGCCAGATCCTCCCAATTCATCGATGCCTCGCGTGAGAGCGCGGCAAGGTCGACCCGGTAGCGCGTGCAGAGGTCTGCGATCGCAGCCGACACATCCGCCGGCGGCAGCGAGCGCAGCCAGGCCTCGAGGAACGAAAACAGCGCCTGCTTCTCCGCGTTGCCAGTCACAGTGAAGCGCTGCTCCTTCTCGCCCATCAAGAGACTGACACGGCTCTCGCGCGCGATCACCTGTTCGAGTCCGAGCCACCAGGCCTCACCGACGCCGTCGGGAAACGCCGTGGGCACATAGATCGTGAAGGGCACGGCGTGGCGCGCCAGCACCGGATAGGCAAAGTCGATCAGATCCTTGCCGGCGCCGTCGAAGGTGAGTGCCACGAAGCGCCGCTGTTCCGACAGCGTCACCGCGCGCCGGCAGACCTCGTCCATGCCGACGAAATCATAGTTCCACCGCTTCAGCGCGCGAATGGCGCGATCGAGGAAATGCGGCGTGATCTCGTTCTCGCGCAGCGGCTGAAACCCGCCGCGCCGGCGCGACCGCACATGCGCAAAGCGCAGGATGGCGCCGGCTCCACGACTGCGCAGCGCAGCCTGGCCCGTGAACCAGGTCAGCTCAAGTCGCAGCCGTTCCAGCCATCTGTCGTCGGATGCCAATGTCCCACCTCGCGCCCGTCGGCGGCCGGTCCCCTCTTGTAGTCATTACCCTTTGTTGACATTTCTTTGCAAAGGTCGGCCACAGGCCGAATTACGCATATTTTTGATTTCTCGACAGGTTCGCGAATGACCATGGCTGCGGCGATGCAAAGCCGGACGGCAGAATTGCCAGCGCAGTCGAAAGCGGGCCGCATCGCGCATGTCGATATCGTGACCGATCTCGGCGCGGCCGAGGCCGTCTGGCGCGCCTTCGAGCAGCCCGGTCATCTCTTCACGCCCTATCAGCGATTTGATCTGCTCAGTCCCTGGCAGCGTCTGGTCGGCGAGCAGGAACGCGCCCGCCCCTTTATCGTCATTGCCCGCGACTCCGAGCATCGGCCGCTGCTGCTGCTGCCGCTCTCGCTGCGCCAAAGCCACGGCGTGCGCACCGCCTGCTTCATGGGCGGCAAGCATACGACCTTCAACATGGGCTTGTGGAACGCCGAATTTGCAGCGCAGGTCGCCAGCGGTGATCTCGACGCGCTGCTTGCGCCGCTCAACGAACATGCCGACGTGCTCGCACTGACGCAGCAGCCGCTGCACTGGAACGACCAGCAGAACCCGTTCGCGCATTTGCCACGCCAAAGCGCGATCAACGGCTGCCCGCTGCTCACGATGGAACCGGGCGGTCCGCCGGCATCGCGGATCAGCAACTCCTTCCGCCGCCGCCTCAAGAGCAAGGAGAAGAAGCTCCAGGCGCTCGCCGGCCATCGCTATCATTTGGCGACCACCGATGCGGACATCACCCGCCTGCTCGACTGGTTCTTCCGTATCAAGCCGGCTCGGATGGCCGAACAGAAGCTGCCCAACGTCTTCGCAGAGCCCGGCGTCGAGCAATTCGTCCGCAGCGCCTGCCTTGCACCACGCGGCGACGGCCGCGTCATCGACATCCACGCGCTCGAATGCGACGACGAGGTGATCGCAATCTTCGCTGGCGTCGCCGACGGCCAGCGCTTCTCGATGATGTTCAACACCTACACGATGTCCGAGCACGCCCGCTACAGCCCCGGGCTGATCCTGATGCGCTACATCATCGACCGCTGCGCCGAGCGCGGCTACCGCTCGCTCGACCTCGGCATCGGCTCGGACGAGTACAAGCGGATGTTCTGCAAGGACGACCAGGACATCTTCGACAGTTTCGTTCCGCTGACGTCACGCGGAAAGCTCGCGGCCATGGCGATGTCCTCGCTGAGCCACGGCAAGCGGCTGGTGAAACAGAACCAGATGTTGTTCGACCTGGCGCAGCGGCTGCGGCGAGCGTTCGGGTAGCTCTCGCCATTGCACGACTGCCCACCTTCTCCCCTTGTGGGAGAAGGTGGCGCGAAGCGCCGGATGAGGGGTTGTATCAGCAAGTCAAAATGCGAGAGGCACGCGCGGAGAGAGACCCCTCACCCGTCTCGCCGCTATCGCGGCGAGCCACCCTCTCCCACAGGGGGAGAGGGTAAGAAACGCCTACGCCGCCACGACGCGCGGCGCGTCCCTCGCATCCGACGGCTGCACGGACCTGCTCAGCATCGTCACTTCATTGAATCCGACGGCGCTGAGCTGCTCGCACATCAGTGCGCGCGCATCCGGCGCCATCGACGCGTCGGGCACGACGACGGCGCGGGCATTCGCCGTCAGGAGCTCCGCAGGAAGGTCGGAGGCACTGCCGGCATCGAGCAGCACGTGGTCGTAGGCGCGCAGCAGCGCGTCGATCGCGAGCGTCACGCGGGGCGACTGCAACAGGCTGCGATCGAAGCCGGGGCGGCCTGCCATGACCAGATGCAGCCGCGAGAGCTTGTCCCGGGTGATGATCTGCGCGAACGACGCCTCGCCCTGCATCAGTTCGGCGAGGCCGCGTGCCGAGGCATCGACGGACACGGCGGCCATGGTCGGCGAGGACGCGGCGAGATCGACCACGACGACCCGCGCATCGCGCGCCAGGTGCCGGGCCAATGTCAGGGTCGACAGCGTGATGGCTTCGCCGCTCGCAGTGCCGAGCACCGTGACCTTCTTCGCCATGGCTCCGGCGGCGCGCAGGCTGTCGGCCAGATGCTCGATCTCCGCGAATTCGGCGACATCGGCATCGGCCGTCATCTCCGGCTGCAGCGGCGCGGGTTCTGCCATGACGGGATCGACGACCGGATCGGCGAAGGGCTCGACGACCTCCGGTTGGACGATTTGTTCCTGGCGAGCCGACGCCCGCGTCAGGGCTGGCGTGAACACCGCCACCGCACGGGGCGCGGTCTGGCGCAACAACTCTCCGGTGACGACGACGCCGGACGAGAGCAGCAGTGTCGCGATCGTCGCGATCAGCACGATCGGCAGCTTCTTCGGATAGGCCGGCGTGTTCGAGACGACGGCGCGCGAGATGATGCGGCCATCCGTCGGCGCGGTGTCGATGGTCTCGCGGGTGTTGGCCTCACGGTACTTCGCGAGATAGGTTTCGAGCAGGTCGCGCTGCGCCTTGGCCTCACGCTCGAGGGCGCGGAGCTGCACGTCCTGGCCGTTGGTGGCCGTCGCCTGCTTCTTGAGCTGCTCGAGGCTCGCCGACAATTCCTGAACGCGCCCGCTGGCGGCGCGCGCATCGTTTTCGAGCGTGCGGGCGAGCTTGGCGGCCTCGTCGCGGATCTGGGTGTCGAGGTCGGCGAGCTGCGCCTTCAACTCCTTGATGCGCGGATGGTTGCCGAGCAACGTCGACGATTGCTCGGCCAGCTGGGCCCGCAACGCCACGCGCTGCTGCGAAGGCGTGCGCATCGATTCCGAGTTCAAGATTTCCGACGATTCGATCGGTTTGCCGCTCTGGATCATCTCGCGGATCAGGCGCGCCTTGGACTCGGCATCGGCCTTGAGCGCGCGCGCATTGTTGAGCTGGGTGTTGACCTCGCCCATCTGCTGGTTCGATAGCGTCGTGTTGTTGGTGCCGACGAACAGGCTCGACTTGGAGCGGAAGTCCTCGGCCTTCGCTTCGGCCTCGGAGACATTCCGTCGCAGCTCGTCGATCCTGCCGGCATACCACTGGCTGGCGTTTCGGGCCTGGTCCTGGCGCGCATCCTGCTGGAGCACGAGATAGCCGTCGGCGATCGAATTGGCGACGCGCACGGCGAGATCGGGATCGGCAGACTGGAATTCGATCACGATGACGCGTGACTTGTCGACAGCGTAGGCCTGGAGGCGCTCGTAATAGGCGTCCAGCACCCGCTCTTCCGGCGTCATCGAGAACGGATCGCGGCCGATGCCGACCAGCGCCGCAAGAGACTTCAGCGGCGAAACGCCTTGCAGCACCGGATCGAACTCGGGCCGCTCCGCAAGCTTGTTCTTCTTGATGATCTCGCGCGCGAGATCGCGCGACAGCACGAGCTGCACCTGGCTGGTGACGGCTTCGGCGTCGAGCGCCTGCCGTTCCTCGGCGCGATCGCTATTGGGCCGCAGAAACACGTTCTCACGGCCGTCGATCAGGATACGGGATTCAGACTTGTAGCGCGGCGTGATGAGATTGACGATTGCGATGGATGCGACGAGCGCCAGCACCGTCGGAACGATGATCCAGCCGCGCTTGCGCGCCAATGCCGCGCCGAGCGCGTGCAGGTCGATGTCGCCGGATTCGACTGGCGCCGGCCGCGGAGCAACGGGCGCAGGCTTTGCTTCAAAGCTGGACTCGAGTTCAGCCCGCTTGGCTGCTGCCTTCGAGACAGCCCGCTTGACCACCGCCTTGTCCTTGCCGGCACGCCAGAACGCTAAACGCATCGAACACTCCCGCAGGCGCAACGCCACGAACCTACCTCAACCAGGGCGATTACACTCCATTAAGGTTGCCGCTGGGTTAATCGCAGCGTCGGGCGGCTCGCGCAGGTGCGTCCGTCACCGTTTGTTAACCACGAGGCCTCTTAATCCGTCTCGATATTTCGTCAGATTGTTCGAGCATTCGCCGTCGAGCGCTGGTTTTGATCATGCCCCCCTCTCCCGACCAGCCGCTTCGCATCCTGCACGCCGTGCGCGCTCCGGTCGGCGGCATCTTCCGCCACATCCTCGACGTCGCCAACGGCCAGGTCGATCGTGGCCATCATGTCGGCATCCTCGCCGACAGTCTCACCGGCGGTGAGCGCGCCGACAAGGCCCTTGCCGAGCTCGCACCGCGGCTGAAGCTCGGCGTGCACCGGATGGCGATCCGCCGCGAACCGTCGCCCGACGATGTGCTGGTCTGGTTCCGCTTGCGGCGCCTGATCGCCACGCTCAAGCCCGACGTCATGCATGGCCACGGCGCCAAGGCCGGCGCTTTCATCCGCATGCGGCGGCGATCCGACGACACCATCCGCATCTACACCCCGCATGGCGGCTCGCTGCATTATCCCCTCAACACCCTCAAGGGCGAGTTTTACGCGCGGCTCGAGCGTGCGCTGATGGACGCGACCGACCTGTTCCTGTTCGAAAGCGCGTTTGCCCGCGACACCTATCAGCGCATCGTCGGCAAGCCGAAGGGCGTGGTGCATTGCGTCTTCAACGGCGTGACGCCGGAGGAATTCGAACCTGTCGTCATGGCCGACGACGCCACCGACCTCGCTTATGTCGGTGAGTTCAGGCACATCAAGGGCGCCGATCTGCTGGTCGACGCGGTGGCGCGCCTGCACGAGGGCGGTAAGAAGGTCACGCTGACGCTCGGCGGTGACGGCGAGGAGACCGCGGCGCTCAAAGCGCAAGTCGAGAGGCTCGGCCTCTCCAGCGCCATCCGCTTCATCGGTCACGTCAAGGCACGCTACGGCTTTTCCAAGGGGCGGCTGCTGGTCGTTCCCTCGCGTGGCGATTCCATGCCCTATGTCGTGATCGAGGCCGGTGCCGCCGGGATACCGATGATTGCGTCCAAGATCGGCGGCATTCCCGAGATTTTCGGCGCGGAGAACCCGGCTCTGTTTGCGCCGAGCAACGCGGAAGCCATGGCGGAGGCGATCGCGGCCGCGCTCGACAATCCGCTGGGAACAGCGCAGCGCGCCTTGTCGCTTCGCGAGCGCATCTCCGCGCATTTCTCGCAGCAGGCGATGGTCGAGGGCGTGCTCGCGGGCTATCGCGACGCATTTACCAATCACTAACCATTCTTAAGACCCGCTTTAGAGAATCTTCCGATTTGTCCGATAACCCAAGCGCCAGGGGATGCTCGCCCGGGACGCAAGGACGTGGCCCGCGGGTTTTTGGAATGGACGTGGACGCCCGTGGAACCGCTCAACGCACGCTCGATGCTCGATGCCGCGACCAGCGCCGCGGCGAAGCCGGCTGACCGGCCCTTTGTGGAGCGGCGTCAACGGCTCTCGGCCGCCGCGCTCGACGTCGTCAACCAGAAGGTCGCCCGCGCCTATTCGCCGATCGTGATCACCGGCTTCGTGCGCCTCGCCGATTTCGCGCTGCTGAGCCTCGTCGGCATTGTACTCTATCTCGGCTATGTCATGCCGCACGCCGGCTCGTTCAGCTGGATCTATCCCGCGCAGATCATCGCCGTCGCGGTCTCCGCCGTGGTCTGTTTCCAAGCCGCCGACATCTATCAGGTGCAGTTGTTCCGCGGTCAGCTCCGGCAGATGACGCGGATGATCTCGTCCTGGTCGTTCGTCTTCCTGTTGTTCATCGGCATCTCCTTCTTCGCCAAGTTCGGCAGCGAAATATCGCGGCTCTGGCTTGCCGCCTTTTACGTCCTCGGGCTCGCCGCGCTCCTCTGCGAGCGTCTGGTGCTGCGCTCGCTGGTGCGCGCCTGGGGGCGCGAGGGCCGGCTCGACCGCCGCACCATCATCGTCGGCTCCGACCGCAACGGCGAACAATTGGTCGAGGCGCTGAAGCAGCAGGAGGATTCCGACATCCATGTGCTCGGCGTGTTCGACGACCGCAACGACAGCCGCGCGCTCGACACCTGTGCCGGCGCGCGCAAGCTCGGCAAGGTCGACGACATCGTCGAATTCGCCCGCCGCACCCGCGTCGATCTCGTGCTGTTCGCGCTGCCGATCTCCGCCGAGACGCGCATCCTGGAGATGCTGAAGAAGCTCTGGGTGCTGCCGGTGGACATCCGCCTCTCCGCACACACCAACAAGCTGCGCTTCCGCCCCCGCTCCTATTCCTATATCGGCGAGGTGCCGACGCTGGACGTGTTCGAGGCGCCGATCACCGACTGGGACCTGGTGATGAAATGGCTGTTCGACCGCGTGGTCGGCACCCTCGCGCTGCTCGTGGCCTTGCCGGTGATGGGATTGGTGGCGCTGGCCGTGAAGCTCGACAGCCCCGGACCCGTGCTGTTCCGCCAAAAGCGCTTCGGCTTCAACAACGAGCGCATCGACGTCTACAAGTTCCGCTCAATGTACCATCATCAGGCCGATCCGACGGCCTCGAAGGTCGTGACCAAGAACGACTCGCGCGTCACCCGCGTCGGCCGCTTCATCCGCAAGACCAGCCTCGACGAGCTGCCGCAGCTCTTCAACGTGGTCTTCTCCGGCGATCTCTCTTTGGTCGGCCCGCGTCCGCATGCGGTGCAGGGCAAGCTGCAGAGCCGCCTGTTCGACGAAGCCGTCGACGGCTATTTCGCCCGCCACCGGGTCAAGCCCGGCATCACCGGCTGGGCCCAGATCAACGGCTGGCGCGGTGAGATCGACAACGAAGAGAAGATCCAGAAGCGCGTCGAGTTCGACCTCTATTACATCGAGAACTGGTCGGTGCTGTTCGATCTCGTCATTCTGCTGAAGACGCCGATCTCGCTGCTGACCAAGAACGAGAACGCGTATTGAGTTGAATTTTTCCGTCATGCCCCTCCTTGTGCGCTGTTGCGCACTGGGGCGGGGCATCCGGTACTCCGCGGCGCCGGCCGCTTCCGCAATAGACGCCGCGGAGTACTGGATCGCCCGGTCAAGCCGGGCGATGACAGCGGTATTTGTGGCGTACCAGTTGCGTAAACGTATGAGCGTGTGATGGCGTATGCGGCAACAGCCGGGGAGATGAATGCAGCGGTTCGGGCTGCGCCCGGCGTGTTGGCGCTCCAGCGCGCGCTGGTATGGCTGGTCGGCGCCTCCGGCGCGATCGTGTTCATCGAGCCGAGCCCCTACGAGATCGTGACGCTGCTGGCCACCGTCACCTTCTTCGCCACCGGACTGCGTCTGCGGCTCGCTTTGATGCCGCTGGTGCTGATGCTGGTCCTGCTCAATATCGGCTATACGATCAGCGCGATCCCGCTGTTCGAGCAGTCCGAGGTGGTGAGCTGGATTGCGACCTCCTGGTACATGGCGGTCACAGTCGTGTTCTTCGCCATGGTCACGTCGGAGGACACCGCCGCCCGGCTCGATATGCTCCGCCGCGGGCTCGTGATCGGCGCGATGGTCGCCTCGCTGTCGGCGGTCGCCGGCTACTTCCACCTGGTTCCCGGCGGCGACGACCTCCTCACGCTGTACGGACGCGCGCGCGGCACCTTCAAGGATCCGAACGTGCTCGGCGCCTTCCTGATCCTGCCGGCACTGTTCTCGCTGCAGAGCGTCGTCTCCGACAAGTTCGGCAAGGCGTTTCGCAACGTCATCGCCTTCGGCATCATGTCGCTGGCGATCCTGCTCGCTTTCTCCCGCGCCGCCTGGGGCGGGCTGGTGCTGACATCCGCCTTCATGCTGGCGCTGATGGTGCTGACCAGCCGCACCAACGCGCAACGCTCGCGTATCATCGTCATGGCGATCCTGGCCGCGGTGCTGGGCCTTGCGCTGATCGCGGTGTTGATGTCGTTCGATTCCACCGCCGAGATGTTCAAGCAGCGCGCGAGCTTCGATCAGAGCTATGACGAAGGCCGCTTCGGCCGGTTCGGGCGGCACATCCTGGGAGCGGAGATGGCGCTCGACCTGCCGTTCGGCATCGGCCCTCTGCAATTCCACCGCTTCTTCCCCGAGGACACCCACAACTCCTATCTCAACGCCTTCATGTCCGGCGGCTGGCTGTCAGGCATCTGCTATCCCGCGCTGGTCTTCACGACCGTCATCATGGGTGTCAGGCACATCTTCGTGCCCGTGCCCTGGCAGCGCGCTTATCTGGCGGTGTTCTCCGCCTTCGTCGGCACCGTCGGCGAAAGCTTCGTGATCGACACCGACCACTGGCGGCACTTCTGGATGATGCTGGGCGCGATGTGGGGCATGATCGCGGCTGCACAGATCTACAAGGCTAGGTCTGGCGACGAAGCTTCTTCAGCTTGAGATCGGGGCGTTTCTCCGGCGGCGTGTCGAGCAGGCCCTTCAGCGCCGCGGTCGCCGCGAGCACGCCCTTGTAGCCCTCATTGGCGAAGCGCAGCAGCAGGCGCAATTCCTGGTCGGAATAGCCGCCAAAAACCTTCTCCATCGCCTGCTGCATCGGCACGTAGAACTGGCCGAGCCTTTCGATCGCCTCCGGCACGACGGCAATGAAGACCTTGCGACGATCGGCATCGTCGCGCTCACGACGGACCAGGCCCGCCTTTTCGAGCCGGTCGACCACGCCGGTGATGGCGCCGGTCGTGAGCCCCGTGACTTCGGCGAGCCGGCCGGCGGTGACGCGGCCTTCGAGGTACAGGATGTCCATGCATTCGAGGTCGGAATTGGCGATTCCGGCAACGTTCGCAACGGTCTGGCCATAAAGCACGCCCTGCGCGGACGACCTGCGCATCGCCTCCTCGAGCTCCTGCAGCAGCGCGGCGCGCGCCTTCGTCCTTGACAAGGCAAACCTCGTATCTTAGTCGATATATATCTTAGTCACTAAGAGATTTAGCGACTGTAATTCTCCTAGCACCACGGAAACGTCGGGAGCAAGCCATGTCCTATCGTCCTCGCAAGGCCCTGATCATCGGCGCCGGCATCGCCGGCCCCGTCGCGGCGGTCCTGCTGCGCCGCGCCGGCATCGAGTCCGCGATCTACGAAGGCTGGCCCTATTCGAAAGGCATCGGCGGCGGCCTTCAGATCGCGCCGAACGGCATGCAAGTCATGGACGAGATTGGCCTTTCCAATGAGCTGATCAGCCGCGGCTCGATCGCGGAATCGTTCGACTTCTATTCGCAAGCCGGAGAGAGGCTCGGCTCGATCAATCGCGACATGGCGCGGCGCTTCGGCCAGCCCGCGGTCAATGTCTGCCGCGCCACGCTGAACGAGATGCTGATCGACAAGGCCTGGTGCGCATGCGTTTCGCTCTATTTCGAGAAGCGCCTGATCAAGATCGAGGATCGCGCCGACCAGCCGATCATCGCCTACTTCGCCGACGGTACCACGGCCGAAGGCGACTTCGTGATCGGCGCCGACGGCGTGCACTCGGTGACGCGGCGCCAAGTCGTCCCGGACGGGCCGCAGCCGTTCGATACCGGACTGATCGGCTTCGGCGGCTTCGTACCGCACGCCGTCCTCGATGGCCGGCCGATCGGCCGGCACGTCGAAACCACGTTCGGACAGAGCGGCTTCTTCGGCTACGGCTATTGCAGCCCCGATCCGAACGACGGCGTGATGTGGTGGAGCACGCAACCCGCGCACGGCATGGACGCGGCGATGTTTCGCGCGCTCGACCATGCAACGCTGAAGCAGCACCTGCGCGGCTTCCACCGCGGCTGGCACGATCCGATCCCTGGCATCATCGAGGCAGCCGAGAACATCGTGGTCACCGACACGCTCGACGTCGCCACCCTGCCGACCTGGTCGCGCAAGCGCTCGTTGCTGATCGGCGATGCCGCCCATGCGACCAGCCCCCATGCCGGCCAGGGCGCCTCGCTCGCGCTGGAGGATGCGATGCGCCTCGCCCGGTTGATGCAGCAAGGCCGGGAGCTCGGCGCCACCTTCCAGGCCTTCGAGGCCGAACGGCGCCCGCGCACGGAAAAGATCGTCGCCATGGCCCGCCGCAACGGCAACAACAAGCGCGAGTTCAGCGCCACCGGCGCGTGGATCCGCAATCAGATGATGAAGTGGCTGCTGCCGCTGGGCGCGAAAAGCATGGAGTTCATGTACGCCTACGACGCGCGGGCGGTGTAGTGGCACGAACGCTGTCATGCCCGCCTTATGCGCACTTGCGCACTGGGGTGGGCGTCCAGTACGCCGCGGCCTCTCGATTCGATCAGAGCCGTCTCTGGAATACTGGATCGTCCGGTCGAGCCGGACGATGACACCGTGATTGCGGCAAGTGAGCGCCTCTACTTCTCCACAGCGAACGTCAGCCCTGCATTCTCCTGAAGCCGCTTGATCAGCTTGTGCTGCATCGCCGCGCCCGGCGTCCAGAAGCCGGCTGCGACGTCGGTCGTGTCCCGCAGCATGCAGATGGCGCATTCGGAGATCATCTTCGAGGTCGAGCCGTAGCCGGGATCGCGGTCGCCGGTGACGCCGGCGCGAACCATGCGGCCATCGGGTGCGATCGCGACATAGAGCAGATCGAACAGACCGTTTTCACGCTCTTCCTTCGACGGCCCCTCGCCCGGCTTCGGTGCGTCGGGGCCGGTCTTGCCCGCATTGGCAGCCATCACGAGCTTGGCGTTGGCCTCGCCCTTCTCGCCGGGACCGGTCAGGACCATCTCGTCGTAGACGAAGTCCTGGCCGTAGGGGAATCCCATCAGCATGTTGGAGCGGTGAACGTTGCGCGTGTTGATCAGCGCCATCGTGAACGGCGCGGCCCAGGATTGCAGATCCTCCTCGAAGGCGGCCCTGTTGCCTTTCGGCTGCTTCGGGCCGGTGAAGCCGGGCGTCAGCGCAAAATGATCGTTGAGAATGGCGACAAGGCTGAGATCCTTGGCCACCGCATCGAAGGTCGCCTTAGCGCTGGCGGCGGTGCCGCCCGAGAGCGTGCCCCGCATGTCGCGCACACGCCCTTTCACCCGCGGGGCCGGCGCGCCGAAGACACGTTTAGCCTCTTCCTGGACGAAGAATGTACCGAGCTCGAACGGCACGGAATCGTAGCCGCACGACAACACGATCCGCGCGCCGCTCTCTTTTGCAGCCGCCTCGTACTTGTCGATCATCTGGCGCATCCAGATCGGCTCGCCGCAGAGATCGAAATAATCCGTGCCCGTGGCCACGCAGGCCGCGAGCAACTCCTCGCCGTAGAGCTGATACGGGCCGACGGTGGTGATCACCGACATGGTCTGCTCCGCCATCGCCTTCAGCGAAGCCGCATCCGACGCATCCGCGACAATCAACGCCGTATTCCCGGGCGCGCCGATCGCATCGCGGACCGATTTCAGCTTGCCGAGGCTGCGGCCTGCCATCGCCCATTTGAGCGCGTGGTCGCTCTTGTAACGCTGGGTCAGGTATTCGGCGACGAGCTGGCCGGTAAAACCGGTCGCGCCATAAACGACGATGTCGAATTTCGCAGAGCTCATGATCCGCCTTTGCTTTACTTCTTCGCGTAGCTCACGCCCATGCCGGCACGGACGTCGCTTTGAATACCATAGGGCGGGATCGGATAACGCAGGCCGTTCTTGGCCAGCGCCTTCATGCCCACAACCGCCTTGGCGAGATGTTCCGGCTTCAGGGCCATCAGCATCTCCTCGTCCGGCACGCCGCCATAGCGCCGTTCGGCGTAGCATGGCAAGGACAGGCTGGGCTCACCGCTCTTGAGCGCCCTGCCCCAGGAATCGGCGCAAGCGGTCTCGCCGACCACGCCCCATTCGAACTTCTTGTAGCCGGTGTATTGCAGCCCGTTGATTAGGATGATCATCTGCCCCGGCGTGGCATAGACGAGACAAATGTCCGGCGGATCGAGCCGGCCGCTCGCCAGCGGACTGACCGCGAGCGCCTGATATTGCCCGAACGGAACCACGTCCAGCGCCTCCTGGCGCTTGCGTGCGTCCTCCGCCGTGCCGTGCCAGACCCCGACATAGTTTTCGCCGGCGAGCCATTTTTCGTCCTGCGGTGCAAGGCCGATCACCGCGCGGCATTGCGCGCCGACGAGATCATCGGCCGTGATGCCCACGGTCCAGCCCAGACGCGCGGCCATGCTGACGATCTGGTCGGTGGTGTGGACCGCGTTCGGCCGCCGGACTTTCGGGATTGCCTCCATGTCCGCGGTCCGCGCGAACAGCTTCATGCCGATCACCGTGGTCTTCAGTCGCAACAGGCTGTTGAGATCGGCGACGAGGCCGGCAAGATCGATGCTGTCTGCACTCTGCTGTTGCATGGCGTCCTCCCGGCCGGCAGTGGCGCGCCGGCTGTTATTGCTTCTTGAACGGTTCTAGTCCTTCGCCGGTCCCGGGAGCAACTCGCCAGTCCGGCCCATCAGGCGGTAGGCGACGAGCCCGATCCATTCGCGCACGGCGACCTCGGTTCGGCCGAGCCCGTCCGTGCCGACATTGGTGAAAGAGAAGAGATCGTCACGCCCGCCCATTCGCCAGTCAACCGGATAGGCTTCGACGTCAAATCCCGCCTTGCGAAAGATCCCCATCGAACGCGGCATGTGAAAGGCCGACGTGACCAGGAGCCAGCGTTCGCCCGCCTTGGGCGCCACCAATTGTTTGGTGAAGATGGCATTCTCGTAGGTGTTGCGGGAGTCCCGCTCGAGGATCAGGCGCTGCTTCGCGATGCCCAGATTCTCCAGGATGGGCGCGGAGTAGTCGGCCTCCCGGGAGTCCGTCGAAACCAGGTTCGCGGTGCCCCCGGTGAAGACAATGCGCGTGTTCGGATAGCGGCGCGCGAGCTCGGCCGGCGCAAACAGGCGATCGGCCGCGTGCGCGACGACCGGCGTGCGGTGCGCCGCCGACAGATCGGTGTCGATCGAGCCGCCGAGCACGATGATGCCATCGGGCGCACCGCGCGACGGATCCCACGGCGGAAAACGCGACTCCAGCGGATAGAGCAAGAGGTTGCCGAGCGGCGAAAACGCGGCGAGCGCCAGCAGGATCAGCGTGGCCGCGGCGAGCTTGCGGCCGAAGGCGGCAAAGCGCGTCGCCATCAGGACGACCGAGACGATTCCGAGCTCGATCATCAAGTTGATCGGCAGCACCGCTGCGCCGAGGGTCTTGGACAGGACAAAAAGCAGGGGAGCCTCGCTGGAATGATCGTGCCTGTTGCGCGCGGGCTTGACCCGCCCGTCGATCTTCAGAAAGCTTCTTGGAAGAGGATCGATTGCCTGGTCAAGCCCGGGCCTGTGAAACGGACGGACGCCACATGACCCATCACCACCTGCATTCCAGCCCCGAGACCTGCCATTGGGGGTTCTTCGAGGCTGCGCTCAAGCCCGTCCTCACCATCGCGAGCGGTGACGAGGTCACGGTCGACACCATCAGTGGCGGTCCGGACATGCTGCCCGACCGCAGCAAATTTCACATTCCGCCCGAGATGCACGAGGTTCATGCCCAGAACGAGCGCATGCTGCCCGGCCACATCCTCACCGGCCCGATCGCGCTCGAGGGCGCCGAGCCCGGCGACGTGCTCGCGGTCGAGATCCTCGACGTCCAGCTCCGGCAGGATTGGGGCTGGAACATGATCAAGCCGCTGTCCGGCACCCTGCCCGACGATTTCCACGAGACGCGCATTCTGAACATCCCGCTCGACCGTTCCCGGATGGTCGCCCGCATGCCGTGGGGGCTGGACCTGCCGCTCAAGCCGTTCTTCGGCGTGATGGGCGTTTCGCCGCCGCCGGCCTGGGGCCGCATCTCCTCGCTCGTTCCTCGCGCCATGGGCGGCAATCTCGACAACAAGGAGCTTGGCGCCGGGGCGACGCTGTATCTGCCGGTGTTCGTCCCGGGCGCGCTGTTCTCCTGCGGTGACGGCCATGGCGTGCAGGGCGACGGCGAGGTTTGCGTCACCGCGATCGAGACCGCGCTTCAGGGCCGCTTTCGCCTGACGCTGCGCAAGGACCTCAGGCTCGATTATCCCCGTGGCGAGACGGCGACGCATTACATGACCATGGCGATGGACCCCGATCTGGACCAGTGCGTGGTGCGGGCGCTGCGCGACATGATCGTGCTGCTCGGCGAGAGGCGCAATTTGTCGCGCGAGGACGCCTATACGCTGTGCAGCCTGGCGGCCGATCTGCGGGTGACCCAGACCGTCAACGGCTCCAAGGGCATCCATTGCATGATCGAAAAGACGATCGTGCACGGCTGAGCCGACCAGCCCACTCCTGACCGGTCGAAGCCACGCCGCCGCCGGCCTGCCGCGCGGCGTGCCTTGTCATGCCTAAATTTCCCTCGCGATTCCAACGGGCTGACCAGGCGCCGCAGCCTGCATTTGACTTCTGCCTCCAAACCTAAATAGAGTCTTAATCGTAACTTTTATGTACCTGAGTAAGAGGCTAGCGTTCGGCCATGGCCACCGAAAAAGCCGAGACTGACCGCATTCCTGTAACCTTGGCGCTCTCGACCATCACCTATCTGGAGAAGCTGGTGAGACAGGGCACCCACGGCACCAGCGTTCCCGGCGTCGCACGTACCTTGATCGAGGAAGGCATCCGTCTCGCCATCAAGGACGGGCTTTTGTCGATTCGCGACAATGGCAGGACGTGAGCGCGCGCCGAACGTGAGGCGGACGGATCTCGAGAGGCGGATGGCCGACATCTGCAACCTGGGACCGTTACACATGCCTGTTCTCTCACCCACCTGGACCGACGAACGCATCGAACTTCTGAGGCAGCATTTCGAGGCCGGGCTCTCCTGCCGCGAGATCGCCGCCGACATTGGCGTCAGCCGCAACGCCGTGATCGGCAAGCTGTCTCGCCTCAATCTCACGCGCGGCCGAACCATCGACGATCGCAAGGTTCACGACAGGGGCCTGGCGCCGGCGCGCGCGCCGCGGACCGTGCCGCGGCTGCAATATGAGATGCTCGCCACGATCTACGGCGAGACCGGTGCGCCGATGGTCACCGGTCCGATCGACGATGCCAATCGCTGCTCGCTACTCGAGCTTGCCGAGAACCGCTGCCGCTGGCCGATCTCGACGCCTGGCGCGGACGATTTCTGCTTCTGCGGCAACTCCGCACCCGACGGCCAGTCCTATTGCGCCGGCCACAGCCGCCTCGCCTACCGGCCGAATTCCCGCGCGCGCGTCATGCGCGGCTAGAGCCAAGTCCTGGAGGCGAGTCCTGGAGCCATGCCCAAAACGAAAAACCTCCGGCAGGGCATTGCCGGAGGTTTCTGGAGGTTTAGCATCAAGTCAGAGCCGCAACTTTCGTCATCGGCTGGGAGCTATATAGCTTAGTAGCTCAGGTAAGTAAATAAAGTTGGGCCGATCGATTCGCATGGCTCGTCTTCGTCGCCCGCACGTGCCGCCGGATTTCCGAACGCCCGCTCGCAAAGAAGCCCACCTCATAAAAAAGCCCCGGCGGTGTCCCGCCGGGGCTGCGTCCTATCCGAAGGTCTTGAGCTTACCAGTTGCGCTGGGCGCGAACCAACAGGCTGTAGGTGTCCTGGTCCTTCAGCTCATAGGTCGCCGCGGGCTTGGCAACGCTGGTGAGCGCCGGCGTGGTGATCACGCCCGAGTACTTCTGGTCAAGATGGCTGTAGGTGAAGTCAGCCGAGAAGGTCAGGTTCTTGACCGGGGTCCAGCGGGTGATGACACCGATCTGGCCGATGTTGAAGTCCGGGTTGCAGGTGCCGGTCAGGGTCGCGAACGCGGCGCTGCCGCAGATCATGCCCTTGGCGGTGCCGCTGTAGTTGACGGCAGCCCACGCACCATAAAGCGCCGAATTCCAGTACGGGCTCCAGTTGTGAGTGTAGGCACCACGGAAGCCGTAGGTCTTAGTCAGCTCGAGGCCGCTGCCGGGTGCGAACACCGCGTCAGACACGCCGGCGAAGCCGATGCTCTGATACGCGCCGCCCGAACCGCCGAACATCGAGTAGCTGGTCGCTGCCAGCTCCTGGAAGTTGTAGCGGCTCGCGCCGTCGGTGTAGACGCCCGAGATGTTGATCACGTCGCCTGCACCGGTCGGGATGTTCTTGATCGACAGCGCCAGCTGGACGGCCCAGCCCCACTTGTCTTCAGGATGACCGGTTACTTCGCTCGCGCCGTAATAGCCGACGTGGTTGTCGTGCGCAGCGACCGAGGCCTGGAACAGGCCCCAGGCCTGGTCGACACGGAGCGTGCCGACGAGATCGGGGGAGCGGGTGCCGCCGAGATCGTTGGAGCCGTAGGCACCGCCGAGGACGCCGGCGGTGGACATGCCGGCCGTATTCCAGAGCGCGGTCTGGAACACCTGCGTCTGGTCCTGGGCCGAGACGATCGCCGTCACGCCCTGGCCGAGATCGGCAGTGTAGGTGAACTGGGCAACACCGTTGGTGGTGCCGCTGCCGCCGACGAGCTGGTCGAAGTTGTTGCCGGGATAGTTGATCCAGGGCGCGTCGAACTGCGACACGGCCTTACCCATGGTGAAGCCGGCGAACTGGATGAAGGCGTAGTAGACGCCGAGCGCGCCGCCCGAGATCGTGCCGTCGGTGCCGTTGACGGCGCCGCCGCTGGAGCCGATCAGGCTCGTGCCTGCGGCGTTGAGGCCGAGCGTACCGCTGTACTGGGTCGCACCCGTTCCCGAACCGGCGCCGACATAGTTGCCGGTCGTCCAGGTGAAGACCGCATCGAAATAGGTGCGGACCACGCCGTACTCGGTTGCGGTGCGGGTGTCGATGTTGAGATCTTCACGAGCGCGCATCGAGTAATAGTTGGTCAGGCGGTTGTTGGCCGCGAAGACGTTGTTGTACTGGGCGCTGTAATTGCCGCCGGCATTGAGCGCCACTTCGGCACGCAGATAGCCGCCCAGCTTGATGCAGGTGTCGCTGCCCGGGATGTAATAGAAACCCGCGCCGTAGAGCGAGCAGACCTTCACATACTCGACCGCCTTGGCCTTGACCGGAAGATCAGCCGCCTGAGCTCCACCGACGGCGATCAGACCCGCCGCAGTGCCGAGCAAAAGGCTCTTCACCACTTTCATATTAAAACCTCCAAGTTGCTCATTTTACGAAGACCGGACCGTGAGGCCCCCCAAGATCCCCGTCTTTGAAATCCGCTCGGCCGCTTTGCGCTTCGGACACACCCTCTTTCGACGCGAGGGACGTGAGCAAACCACCTGCAACGGGACGATCGAGTACCCCCCACCGCCACGAAGCAATATGCCTGCGCCTTTCGGTAATCAAAATACCTTATTTAGTCAGCTTTGTTGGTTTTGCTAAACCTGTGCCCCGTTCGCAACACCATTGCGAACCGATTCCGTGAGCTGATCATCTTTGTAGTTTTACTGACAAAATTACCCTGCTCTGCACTTGCGTCAGAGCAGGCTTGCGTGGACTATGGCTTGCACGACACCGGCCGCATACAAATCAGATCACGGGAGTGACGCTGTGTCAGCGACGAGGAAAGAAGGGGCGCGCCTCCGCACCATCGGCAATCTGGATATCATCAGGCGCTTCACCTGGGAGATATCGTCGATCAACATGTATCTGGAGGAGCTGCGTCAGTTCTGGGCGAGAACGCTCGGCATCAGCGGCCCGCAATGGCTGATCCTGATGGCGATCTCCGACCTCGACAAGGACGACGGCATTCCGGTCAACGTCGTCTCGAAACTGCTCCACGTCGATCCGTCGTTCGTCACCACCCAGTCCAAGCTGCTCGAGAAGAAGGGCCTGTTGCGCCGGCGCCCCTCGCCGACCGACGCAAGGGTGGTCCGACTATCACTGACCGAGAAGACGCAAAAGCACCTGGCGAGCCTCAACGAGCAGTACAAGACGATCAAGGAATTCGTCTTCCAGGAGTTCGACGAGAAAGAGCTGACGGAATTCACCACCAAGCTCGCGATGTTGAAGACCCGTCTCGAAAAGGCCTGCGTCCGCCTGACCCTCGACTTCTGAGGCGACGTCCTCAGATGCGCCCCGCGGCGCCGAGCCGCGATTCCAGCCAATCGAAGATATATTCATTGGCAAGGCTCGGATTGTCCGCATGGGCCTGCGCCGCGCCAGTTTCGGCCGCGGTGAACACCTTCAACATGACATCCGAACTGCCGAGCCGGGAGGTCTGGACGATCTGACGCGCCCGATCGGCCTTGAGCCAGCCGTCCTCGCCGAGCGTGATCAGCACCGGACAGTCGGCGCTGGAGGCCATCAGCGGAGCATGCGGCACCGGAACGATGCTGACGTCGCTCATCGCGAATCGGCTGGCAAAGAAGGCCCGCTCGTGCAGGTCCCATAGGCCGCCATCGCAGACGGCGGCGGCAAGCCGCGGCTCCTGCAGCACCGCGCGCGCCACGAAGGAAGAGCCCCAGCCATCGGCGACGATCGCGACGCGCTCGAAATCGACCTCGCTGCACGTCTCCAGATAGTCCATGACGCACGGAATCGCACTCTCGAGATCCCGGCGCCGCAACAGCGCGTCGAGATAATCGTCGCGCTGGTCGCCGAACAGGTCCAGCGCCAGCAGCGAAAAGCCGCGCTCGCGCGCGTGCGGCGCGAGCTTGAACAGAAACTCTTCCTTGCGATGGCCGGGCTCGCCGATGCAGATCACGGTCGGGGCTCGCACGCGTCCCAACGGCGCGTGCGCGGGCAGGAAATAGCCCTGCAACGAATGTCCGTCGAGCCAGGGTATCGTCACGACTTCCCCGGCAGGGTCGCGCGCGGCGAGGAAGCGGCGGGCGCAATCCTGCATCGCGAGGACCGCGACCCAGCGGCGCTCGTCCGCCTGATCGAGCGGCATTGCGGCCGCGCTGTAGTAATTCATGGCGCGGAGCCAATTGCGCTGCGCGGTCGCCCTGTGACCTTCCGCGAACGCGGCCTCGGCACGATGGCGATTGGCCTGCGCCAGCTTCTTCCACTCGCGATGCCAGGACTGGTCGTCGCCCCGCTTCAGCTGCCGCGCGATCATCAGGCATTCGGCGATCGTGGCGCCGCCGTCCTGGGCCGCGGTGAGGAGCCGCGTGAACTCAGCGGAGATGTCCTCTCGCTCCGGGCAAAGGATCCAGTCGTCGGAGAGGCATGCGGGTATCATCGGGAGCTACGCTCTGGTCATCGCCTTACACGTGACTGAATAAACTATTTTGGTTCCCTGACCAAGCTGCGGCGCGCCCAATGAGAGCCGTTCGAGATCACCATCGCTTGAACGCAGGGATGTGTCGCATGCGTGACATTCCAATGCGTCAGGAGTGGCCGACACGGCCAAGAAACGCCGGCAGCGAACTGGCAAGAGGTGGCACGTGAAATTGCCTGCGCGCCTCTTGCCATGATGCGCATCATACCTATATCGGCGCGCGCTCGTCGCCTGCGTCAGCCGAGCCGCCAGCCGACCTCCTGCGTGAAACTTTCGTAGAAGGCGCGGTCGTAGGCCTGCTCCGGCGTAGCACGAACGCGCTCGTCAAGGCGCTTTGCATCCTCACCCACGAGAATGCGCCATTGCTCCGCCTTGACCCCGTCGAGGATGATCCTGGCGGCCTGAGCCGCCGTCGTCGGCGCATCCTCGAGGAAGCTGCGGGCGCGCTCGGCGAACGCCGCCTGGATGTCCTCGTCCGACATTTTGTCGGCATCCGGCACGCCGGCCGCGACCATGCGCTTGCGGGTCAGCGCGATCTCGTCGGCGTTGAGCCGCTCCGAGCCGTCGGCGCTCTGCACCTTGCGCGAATTGGAGACGATCGAGGTGCCGATATGGCCGGGCATCACCACCGAGCATTTGACATGCGGCGCGTGCAGGCGGAGGTCGTTGATGAGCGCTTCGGTAAATCCCTTCACGGCGAACTTCGCCGCGCTGTAGGCGGTGTGCGACTGGTTCATGCCGATGGAGGCCCAGAAGCCGTTGACGCTCGCGGTGTTGACGATGTGGGCCTCGTCGGCCGCGACCAGCATCGGCAGGAAGGTGCGGACGCCGAGATAGACGCCGCCCCAGCAGATGTTGAAGGTGCGCTCCCACTGCTCGCGTGTGTTGGTGAACAGGCTGCCGCCGCCGCCGATGCCGGCGTTGTTGAACAGAAGGTGGATCCGGTCGGTCTTCTGCTGCTCGGCGAGCTCGTCGCGGAATCGCTTGAGATGATCCTCGATCGAGACGTCGGCGACATGCGTCGTGACGCGCAAGCCCTGCGGCAGCTTCTCGACCTCGCACAGCCGCTTGGTCTCGGCCATCGCGGCTTCCGAGACGTCGCACATCGCGACATTGCAGCCCTCGGCGACGAGCTGCCGCGCGAGCTCGCGTCCCATTCCCGTACCGCCGCCGGTGATGACGGCGATCTTTCCTGCAAAATCATTCATGGGACTTTCGGCCCCTCCCTTGTCGGTATGTTTCTTCATGGCTACGCCACGCATCGGAGCGCGCGCAAAATGTAGCAGCGCCGCATCCGCAGGTAAAAGCGGATCGGCGCTGCCGTGCTCATCAGTTATTTCGGGGCGCGGACTATTCGGCCGCCTCGACCCGCCGCCCGTTCAACGCGCCGAGGCCGTCCAGCGCCTTGCGGATCGCCGCCTGCTGCGCGCTTGAGGCCTCCGGCATCGGCGCGCGCGGATAAGTCATGGGCAGGCCCTGCAGCGTCTGCGCATGGCGCGTGCAGGCCGGCAGATTGTCGGCGATGACAGCGTTCCACAGCGTCAGCAGCTTCTTGTGCAGATCGAGCGCGCGCGGATGATCACCCGCCTTCACCGCATCCCACAGCGCGACGGAGGCATACGGCGCGGCGGTCAGGATCGCGGCGATCGAGCCATGGGCCCCCAATGTGTAGGACGGATACATCAGGGCATCGACCGCACTGTAGATCAGCTTGTCCGGCGCCATCATCATGAGGTCCGCGAACAGTTTCAGGTCGCCTGCGCTCTGCTTGACGCCAACCACCAGCGGCACCTCGGTCATGATCCGCGTCAGCAGCGCCGGCGACAGGTACGACCACGGCACCACGTTGTAGATGATGATGGGCATGCCGGTCTCGTCCGCCATGGCGCGGAAATGCGCCACCATCGCCTCGTCGTCCGGCTTGAACAGATAATGCACCGGCGTGACCTGGAGCGCCGCGACATTCATGTCGCGCACCAGCTTGCCGCGGCGGATCGCATCGCGGGTGGAGTCGACGATGATGCCGGCGATGACGGGAATGCGCCCCTTCACCGCGGCGACCGTCGCCTCCATCAGGTCGCGATATTCCTCGTGATCGAGCGTATGCCCCTCGCCGGTCGAGCCGCCGGCCGCGACGCCGTGTGCGCCGGCGCCGATCATCCAGTCGACCTGGGCTGCTACGAGGGTGTAGTCGATTTCGCCATCCTTCCGGAACGGCGTCGTCATCGGCGGGATTACGCCGGTCGGTCGTGTCTTCATGGTGTGCCCTCGCGTTTCCATATCCCTTGTGGCGGCCCCGCTCTTTTGGCGAGTGGCCACGGTGCTGCGAGCCTACCGGCTGCGCGCGGCCTGTGAAGCGCCACCGACGCGGCGCTGCTCCCAGCATTCGACATCCCTGCGGTTGTTACTGACCCGGTTCCCCGTACTTGCCCGGCTTCGGTTCAGGGGCAATTTTTTTACAATCCGAATCGTTAAATGGAGTCCGGACGCTGGGTCGAGTCGGCCAGGCCAGCGTGTTGTTTGCGTCACAGGCTCTGGCACTCCGCTTGCATCCTCTTCGTGGTCAGAAACTACCGATGAGGTGACTGGAATGTTCGTGACCGTCGTTGCCGTGCTCTGCCGGCTGAGTGCAGCCAGCTCAGGCAGTTGCATCGAGGAAATCGTGACCGACAGCAACATGACGCCCGAGATGTCGATGATGCAGTGTGCGATCGGCGCACAGGCTCCATTGGCGAAATGGATGGGCGAGCATCCGATCTACCACGCCAACTGGCGGCTCGATCGCTACAAATGCGTTCCGGGTCGCTACGAGATCAAGGGCCACGCCTAAGGCCCCGCAAAACTACCGACACCAAGACGACGAACGAGGAAACGCCCCGGAGGCCGCATCGTCCTTCCGCGCGGGCATCGACAGCGCCAGCCCCATTGCGGCGGCACGCTTGTGACAACGATCACACCTTCCCCTTAAGCCACCGCTCGCAGAATGATCGCACGCGCGCGTCGCCCTCCGGCGTCGGCATCAGCGCGTAATTGTGCGGCTGTTCGCGGAGCAGATGCAGCTCGACCGGCACGCCCGCCGCCCTCGCCCCGGCATCAAACTACAGAGTGGCTGATCCAGGTTTGAGTCGAGGGAGCCCATCAATTACTCGAGCGACGACGCTCAGCATGCTAGTCGCAAAGATTCGAGCCTCGACCAGTCTTTCGTCTTGTCAAGGTCCAGCTGTAAGACTGACGCTAACCATTCGGCCTTGTTTCTGCGGGAAAAGCTCCTGCAAAAGCCTTCTAGCTCTCCCTCCCTTAAGATCAGAAGACCTATGGCCTGCGACGCAACACATATCTTCTCGAAGGCATTGATCAAATCTGAATCGGCAAATCCTCGATACCCGTCTTCTTTGATCCTTTGCCAAGGTGAAGCGCTCTTTCCCATCTCAGCTATTTGCTTCCGAGATTGGTCCGCAATGGCTTGGCTATTCCGCAACACAGCAGCGATCCGTTCAAGCTCCAGCGCGACTTCTATGGTTGAAGGCTCCAATCGTTTTGATTTCACTTTGGTTATCCCTATAGGTGAACCAGTGAACCAACGACATGAGTCAACTTGGAAGTGAATTGAAATGGACAGGACACTAATGTGTAGACAGGAAAAAGAGAGAGAAAATAGAGCACAAGAGAGACCGCGCCCAACTGCCCGGGGTACGGCGACGGTGGTAAATGGTAAGGGCGGGGCTACAACGCAACAAATAGAAAGAAATCGCTGCGCCGCCCGACGTAGGCTTCACAATCGTTATCGCCTGGGCCAGCCTATCAAGAAGCCAGTGGCCTTGTTTCTGAAGGTAGAAAGGGTAGGAGCAGCGAGCACACCCCGAAGCGGATCCATAATCGCGATGTAGTCGGTGTTGTCCCGCTGAATCCCATAAGCGACGACTACATGAGCTGGGTTTTTCCCTTCCATTACTATGTAGAGATGGTTCCCGGACGTCCCCGCCAGAGGAAACATCTTTTCGTATACATAGTCGAACGTGAGGTCGGCTCTGTCGATTTCCTCGTAATCCATGTTGATCGAGAGGCTGTTTGCAATCTCACCAAAGTACGCAAGATCGAGCGCATTTCCATTGCAGTACATCTGAAACATTTGGATGATTGAGCTATATGACCAACTGACCCCGCGAGTGGCTTCAAGCCAGGAGCTAAGGGCGCAAGCCCAACACACGGGCAGTGAAACTTCGTCGTCGCCAGTTCCTACCGATGGTTGCTTTACAATTCCGGGTTTCGATAGACGATACGTGACCATCTGATACCCTCATTCCCGACAGCATGATCCCCAGATCAAAGCCCGTACTAATGTGTCTTCATTGTGCTGCTAAGTTCAAGCGCAGGCAAGAATTGTATTGCGGCCAACCGAAGCCGTTCTTCAATCCGCTCGAAGCCCTCGAAGCCGTCCATTAATCCGCGCGCTCGTTCGCACCGAATCGCAGCGCCCTCGCGCGCTGGATTGCAGCGCCTTAGTTCTGCTGACTAGTGCTCCGTTACGCTGCGTTACGCTAATTGCAGCACTTTTTCATGGATTCGAACCCCTTCTTTTCGAGGGCTTCCAGAGTTGCGTAAATCGTCGCCATCGGAACCGCCTTGCGCACCGCAGAAGGGCATACGTCGCCTGGCCGTTTGCCGTTTAGGGCCGCCTCCAATGCGGCAACCTTTTCCTCAAGCGCCTTCGTCCGATCAGGTATCGTCCCGAGTTCCTTCCATAGCGGTACGTCGTTTAGCCACTTACGGACGTCGTCGATTACTCCGATTGCCCTACCGCCTGGTGTGCGACTTGGAAATCAGATAGGTGAGGAACGATGCGCATGCTCCGATAAAGAAGATCGCGTCAGCTTCATCAACGTCCGCTTCAGCCTCACTTAAGAGCGCATGTCGGATGCCCTTCTCATCGCTCGTATATCCATAGAGTGATAGGAACGCCTTTTTAAGCGCCGGATGGAGAGCAATCCTCTGTTCTAATCCCGACAATGCCTTCGAAAGATCGCCAGTAGGTTCGAGCACGCGCGCAACTGACTCCGCTGCGCTGATACTTTCACGAACGCTTGCTGGGTAATCTCCTTCGGTGAGTTTCGAAGCAGCATTTTTTAAGTGAGTTTTTGCGCCACCGAATTGCGAAGCAGATAATGCTGTGTTCGCCTGGATAAGCGCGTCGGCTTCCTCTGTTGAGGCAGTCGGCCAGAACACACCGTCTTCAATGCGGTAAGCCGCGCGGCAGTTCTCTAATACCAACTGAACTGCTGGACCGAGATCAGGCGGACAATTTGGGTGCCGAAGAACAGCCTAAAGCCAACCGTACACCTTGTGGCATTCGGCTTTTTCGAACAAGTCACCGATCTTGGTGACGATCCCGTTCGGATTGAATTTGTCGATGCGAACGTGGTGGTGGTCGACATGCAGATCCTTCAGAATTCTGGACCAGTTTCCACGATAATGGAGAATGTCGGTGTAGGCTCGATCAAGCCTTGCATGAATGCAGGCCCAAAGCTTCGCCCGAAGTTCTCGACTAAGTTCCTTGCGGTCGAGCTGCGCCGGGAGAGGTGCCAAACCCTCGCTTGTTCAAAGGTCAGCGATCTACGATCCGAGGTGCCCATGTGCCTGGCTCCGGGCGAATCAACGCGCGATGGTGGTACGCCCCACGTACACGCGGGCAAGCTGTCGTTGGTTATCCGGGCTATTCACATCCCGGCGACATAAGCCCGTTACCCTATCCGTTACCCTTGAGAAAATCCGGACGCCCTGAAATCCGGCTAAGTTTTGGTCGGAGCGAGAGGATTTGAACCTCCGACCCCTAGTCTCCCAGACTAGTGCGCTAACCGGGCTGCGCCACGCTCCGAACGTCGTTCCATTAGCTAGGATCGCCGCTTTGCGCAAGGCGAGGTGACACCATTTTGCTGTCTCCGCCGAAAGGCCTCGGAACTGGCCCAAAGCCGACGGAGTCCGGCGTCAGGCGTCCTTCAATGCCTGATCCAGCATTTCGCGGCAGGCGATGAGCTCGGCGAGCACCCGTCCGAGGCGCTCCCGGTGGATGGCGCTGGGGCCTGCGGGCGCGGCGGGGGTGCCGCCCTTGCGGAAGGTGGTGAGGATTTCCTCGTCATCGGTCTCGGAGAAGCGGAAGTCGATGCCCTCCTCCTCCTCGCCCTGGTAGTCGTCATCGTCGCTGTCGCGGGCGCCGCGGACGCCGGTCTCCTCCTCGGGCTCCATCAGGCTGGCGCCGACGGCGTCCTCGATGGCGCCGAACGAGACCGCGGCCGCGCTGTCGGCGAGGCCCTGCACCGATTTGACGCCGTGCTCTTTCAGGATCCGCTGCACCCCGCGGATGGTGTAGCCCTCCCCGTAGAGCAGACGGCGGATGCCCTTGAGCAGGTCGACGTCGTCGGGGCGGTAATAGCGGCGGCCGCCGCTGCGCTTCATCGGCTTGATCTGGGAGAATCGGGTCTCCCAGAACCGCAGCACGTGCTGCGGAATGTCGAGTTCCTGCGCTACTTCGCTGATGGTTCGGAACGCATCCGGCGCCTTGTCCAAATGCCAAATCCTTATCCAGAGGGCGGATTACGCCTCGGGTTGCGCCTTGCTGGCGTCGCCATTGGTGCGGTGCTGGGCGTTGATCCGCTGCTTCAGGATCGCCGACGGCTTGAACACCATGACCCGGCGCGGCGAGATCGGCACCTCGGTGCCGGTCTTCGGGTTGCGACCGATGCGCTGACCCTTCTTGCGGACCATGAAGGAGCCGAACGAGGACAGCTTCACCGTCTCGCCCTTCTCAAGGCAATCGGTGATCTCCTTCAGCACGAGTTCCACGAAGGCAGACGATTCCGTGCGCGACAGCCCCACCTTCTGGTAGACGGCTTCGCACAGATCGACACGCGTTACGGTTTTACTTTGATCGGTCATCGCCCTGCCCCACATCACGGCGAACAATTGTTGTCTGAAATTATGAGCTTACGATACAGCGGTCAACAGCGCTCATCAATGCAGGCGCATCGATAATCCGCGCTGATTCGGGCAAAATTTTACCGAGTGTGGCTTACCAGCGCACCAGCGCGGAGCCCCAGGTGAAGCCGCCGCCCATGGCTTCGAGCAGAACCAGGTCGCCGCGCTTGATGCGGCCGTCCTTGCGCGCCACCGACAGCGCCAGCGGGATCGAGGCCGCCGAGGTGTTGCCGTGAAGGTCCACCGTCAGCACCACCTTCTCCGGCGCGATATGGAGCTTGTGCGCGGACGCGTCGATGATTCGCTTGTTGGCCTGGTGCGGCACGAACCAGTCGATGCTGTCGGCATTGAGCCCGGTCGCCTTGAAGGCGTCGACGATCACGTCGGTGATCATGCCGACCGCGTGCTTGAAGACCTCGCGGCCCTCCATGCGAAGATGGCCGACAGTCTGGGTCGAGGACGGGCCGCCGTCGACGAACAGCTTCGCCTTGTGACGGCCGTCGGAGCGCAGATGCGTGGTCACGATCCCGCGGTCGGTCGCGGCATTGCCCGGCTGCTCCTGCGCCTCCAGCACCACCGCACCGGCACCGTCGCCGAACAGCACGCAGGTGCCGCGATCGGTCCAGTCGAGGATGCGCGAGAAGGTTTCCGCGCCGATCACCAGCGCGCGCTTGAAGGCGCCGGTGCGCAGGAAATTATCGGCGGTGGCGAGCCCGAACACGAAGCCCGAGCACACCGCCTGAAGGTCGAAGGCCGCGCCATGGTTGATGCCGAGCCCGTGCTGCACGGCGACCGCGCTCGCGGGGAAGGTGTTGTCAGGCGTCGAGGTCGCGAGCACGATCAGGTCGATCGACTGCGCGTCCACGCCGGCGTCCGCGAGCGCAGCCTGCGCCGCCTTCAGCGCCAGATGCGAGGTGAACTCGCCCTCGGCCGCGATATGCCGCTCGCGAATGCCGGTGCGTTGCACGATCCACTCGTCGGACGTGTCAATGCGCGCCGCCAATTGGGCGTTGGTCACCACCTGCTCCGGCAAATAAGAGCCGCAGCCCAGCACGACCGAACGAATTTGAGTCACGAAACAGCCTCCTGCGCGGCCTGCACGGAACTGAGTGCACCACCTTCGCGATTGAGCATCTGATTGATCTTGTTGAGGAGATCGAATTTGACCATCTCATAGCCAACATCGATCGCATAGGCAAAGCCTTCGGCAGCGATTCCGCCATGGCTCTTGACCACGATCCCGTTCAACCCCAGCAACACGCCGCCGTTGGATTTGTTCGGATCCATCTTGTTGCGCAGGGCCTGGAAGGCGTTGCGCGCAAAGAGATAGCCGAGCTTTGACAGCCAGCCCCGCTTCATCTCGTCCCGGAGCAATTCCGCCATCTGCCGCGCGGTTCCCTCCGCGGCCTTCAGCGCGATGTTGCCGCTGTAGCCCTCGGTGACGATGACATCCGCCACCCCCTTGCCGATGCCGTCGCCCTCCACGAACCCGAGATAGTCGAGCTCGGGCAGGTTCCTGGCGCGCAGGATTTCGCCGGCCTCGCGAATCTCCTCATGCCCCTTGATCTCCTCGACCCCGATATTGAGCAGGCCGACCGTGGGACGCTTTTTGTTGAACAACACGCTGGCCATCGCCGCGCCCATGATGGCGAGCGACACCAGATGATGCGTATCGCCGCCGATGCTGGCGCCGAGGTCGAGGACGACGGAATCGCCGCGCCTGGTCGGCCACATGCCGGCAATGGCCGGACGGTCGATGCCCGGCAGCGTGCGCAGGTGGAAGCGCGACATCGCCATCAGCGCCCCGGTATTCCCGGCGGAGACCGCAACATCCGCCTCGCCCTTTTTCACCGCATCGATGGCAAGCCACATGGACGAGGTCCTGCGGCCGCGCCGCAGCGCCTGGCTCGGCTTTTCCTCGCCGCTGACCGCGACATCGGTGTGGATGATCTTCGAGGCCGCCTTCAGCGCGGGGTGGCGGTCGAGCTCGGGTTCGACCTTGGCGCGGTCCCCGATCAGCAGGAATTCGATCTCGCGATGCCTTTGGAGCGAGATGGCGGCGCCTGGGATGACCACCGCGGCGCCGGCGTCGCCCCCCATGGCGTCAAGCGCGATGCGAACCTTGCTTGGCATAAAAGTCCTGGAAACCTGGGTCTGGTGCGGTCTTGAACGAGCGGGGCCGCAAATGGGTTCGCCACGAACATGGCGGTCGGTCAAGCGCCACGCCGCACCCGGACCGGGGCGCGACAATAGCGTTTTGTTATCCCGAAACAACCTCTTGCCCCCAGCCTTTTGCATTCGGGAGCATCGGGCTGCGGACGGACTAATTCACAAGAAGTACATCAAAATCAAACGGATAATCGAGCTTTTCAAACCACCGCCGCAAACATCTCGCCCCGTCCCGAAGCGGTCCTCTGGAGAAGGTGGCACCTATTTGTCTTTCTTCCCGTCCTGAAGTGCCTTCAGGACCGCAAAGGGGTGGTCCTCCGGATCGGGGGCGATAACCTCGGGCTCAAACACGACCCCCGGCTTGCGCGGATAGGGATCGACCGCCAGGAACAGGGCATCGGTGGCAAGCCTCCCAAGGTCGATGATGCCATTGACGATCGCCTCCGGCGGGTCGGCGACCTGCTCCCGATCGTCGTGCCCCTCCTCCATCAGGTCGGCCAGGCGGCGGACCTCGGCCTCGGGGGCGAATATCAGGTCCACCTCCTCGTCGATGTCGCTCTCCATCGGGTCAAGCGTGACCCCACAGGTCTGGCCGATCCGGGCGCGAACGTGCCCCGTGACCTGGATCCGGTTGCCGCTTTTCGGCACGACATCGAAATCGGCCTGGACCGAGATAACCTCGCGCAAGCCTGCCGTCTCAGCCATGGCCTGCCGCTCGGCGGCCGAGGCCTCGAGCTTGCGATGCAGGCCGGTATCCGGGATCTGTGCAACGATGACGGGCACCCGCCAGGGATCGGGCCCGGATGCTGGTATCGGTCGGGTCATGGCGTCACATCCTCAGGAAGCGCTGGAGGAAACTTGAAGGACGCACCCAGCAGTGCGGCCTCGCCGGTCTGGGCGAGGTTGGCCTCGGCCGCCCTGGCATAGGCTGCGAGCTGCTGCGCCTGGTCCATGCCGGCCCCATTCAAGATATTCTTGCAGATCGCGGATGCCAGCGCCTCGCCGCCGCCTTCCATGGCCTGATCGTAGGCCTGGACCCGGCCGTAAAACGCCTCGCCGAAGGCCCGCATCCGCTTCGGCACGGTCTGGTCGCCTATCCCCATCTCGCGCAGATTGTCGTCCATGTCCTCGCAGAAACGGTCGAACAGCGCCTGCGACAGCTCGGTGGCGCTCTGGACCGTGCGCAGGCGGCGCAGCAGCAGCCAGAGGTGCAGCAGCAACAGATCGAAACGCCCGTTAACGGTATCCGGCACGCCCAAGTCGCGGTAAAACATGGGTTCTCGCGCCTGCGTCACGATCATGCCATAGATGGCTTCAATGGTGCCCGGCGAGGCTAGGCGGGGTTTCCTGAAGTGATTGAACGGCCAAAGCATTGTGGTTTCCGCAAGCGGGCGCGCCCGTGTTGCATTCAGAGCCTCCGCCCGGTACTTCAGCGCCTCGCGCGACGCAAGGGGACGGAATCAGTTCCGCTATGACGATAACGAACCAGACCAGCCTGCGTGCAGACAAGCCGCGCGGCCTTCATGCACGTTGGCGCGGCTTGCGCCTTTTCGCGGCCGCGGCCCTGGTTGGCGCCGCGCTTGCGGGCTGCACCGGCGAGCAGTTCCAGAAGGGTTACATCCTGCCGCCCGGCGCACTGGAGCAGATCCCGATCGGTGCGAGCCAGGACCAGGTGCTGATCGTGATGGGCACCCCCTCCACCGTCGCAACCCTCGACGGCGAGGTGTTCTATTACATCTCCCAGCGCTCCGAGCGCATTGTCGCCTTCATGAACCAGAGGGTGGTCGACCAGCGCGTCATCGCGGTCTATTTCGACAAGAACCGGCGTGTGCGCCGGCTTGCGAATTACGGTCTCCAGGACGGCAAGATCTTCGATTTCATCAGCCGGACGACGCCGACCTCGGGCCAGGAGATGAGCTACCTCACGCCGATCTTCAAGCTGCTCAGCTTTAACTGAGCCTTCAGCCTGCGGCTTCGTGCGGCTTGCCGTTGCGCATACGCTTCCATACGCTCCTGCAAAATAAGATGCAGGGAGTGGATTCGTGCCCAATCAATTGCTGTCCCGCCGTCGCGTGCTCACTGGCGCTGCCGCTATCTCGGCCGCAGCGATCCTGCCGCGATCGAGCCTGGCGGACTGGAAGCCGACCGAAAACGTCCGCCTCGTCGTGCCGGCTGCCGCCGGCGGTTCGACCGACGTGATGGGTCGGCTTCTGGCGGCGCATCTGCAGGCCGCCTGGGGCCAATCGGCCGTGGTGGAAAACCGGTCCGGCGGCGGCGGTACGATCGGCACGGCCGAGGTGGTCCGCGCCAAGCCGGACGGCCACACCATCCTGATCGGCAATCCCGGCCCGAACGCGATCGCCTACAGCATTTTCAAGAACCTCACCTACAAGCCGGACCAGCTCCAGCCGGTCTCCAACATGATCCGGATCCCGAACATCGTCTCGGCGCATCCCAAGACCGGCATCAAGTCGATCGCCGAGCTGGTCGCCTATCTCAAGGCCAATCCGGACAAGCTCAGCTACGCCTCCTCCGGCGTCGGCCAGAGCCCTCACCTCACCGGCGCCTGGTTCCTGCAGCTCACCGGGCTGAAGATGACGCACATCCCGTTCCGCGGCGCCGGTCCCGCGCTCCAGGCGGCGCTCGCCGGCGACATCCAGATCCTGTTCGACAACCTCTATCCGAGCCTGCCGCAGGTACAGAACGGCACCCTCACCGGCCTCTGCGTCACCACGACGGAGCGCAGCGACCTCGCGCCGAACCTGCCGACCATGCGCGAGAGCGCGCCGGAGCTTGCGGCTTTCGACGTCTCGTCGTGGTTCTCGGTGTTCCTGCCGAAGGGTGTGCAGCCCGCCGTTCTCGAAGCGCTCAACCTTCAAGTGAAGGCGATGCTCGAGCGCGACGACATCAAGAAGAACATCCTGGCCATGGGGGCCCGCGCCGACTACGGCACGCCCGACCAGTTTGCCGCCTTCGTGGACGCCGAGACGAAGAAGTTCGCCGGCATCATCCAGAAGGAAGGGCTGCAGATGGACGTGCAGTAGCTTTCGCATCCGCGGACGCGGCCCAACATGCAGCGCCGGGCCGCGCTTTCGCGTTGAGTGCGTGGCGACCCTCGGTTGCTATGCAAGCTCGGCCGACGGCTGTCCCACCAAAGCGGCAATCGCCGAAATCGAGTCCAGGCGCGTCAAATCGAAGCCGATGTCGGAGAAGTTGATCCCGTGGTCGGTCTCAATGCTCATGATCAGCTCGACCGCGTCGAGCGAATCGAGGCGGCCGCTGGTGAACAGCAGATCATCGTCACCAAGCGGCGCGCTGTCGCCCTTCATCAGCAGCCGCTGCACGATGTAGCGTCGCATCTGCGATCTGACTTCAGGGCCGGCTTTCGTGGTCATGTCGAGACTCCCAGGAGATAGAACAGGAATTCGGCGCGTTGCCCGAGCGAATGCTCGCGGTCGAGCGGCGCATCGAAGACGTGAATGAGACAAAAGAAGCTCGACACCCACAGGCAAGGCAGCAAGCGGCCACGCAGCCATCCTCGCGGCGCCAGTTGCGGGGCGCGGCGCATCTGCGAGAGCCCGACACTGATGGCCAGGACAAACGTGTAGAACGCGTGCGATTGCTGACCGACCACCGCCCGCCAAAGGCCCATTTCGCCGACGAAATGAATATCGCGGATGAAGTGAAACAGCAGGTTGCCGACACAGGCCGCGGCAAAGGTGGCGAAGAACATGCGAAGCCGGCGATGGCCGCGGAGGCAGCGAACAAAGGTGGGGTAGAAGAAATGGTCGACGAGCAGTTCTTTGTAATAGAAATAGTAGCGATTCCAGAATTCCGCCAGCGTCGTTGACTCCAGAGGCCGGTAGGTGTTGCGCAGCAGGCGAAAGCCGGCAAGTCGCGCCGTGGCGATGATGACGCCGCCGAACACGGTCATGCTCAGCAAGTCCTCGACGAAGAAGCTGACGAGGCTCGCCCATCCGACGAAACGCGGCCAGGGATGGCGCGCGAGATATTGCAGCAGGTTGTCGTCGAACATTGGAAGCTGCAAACGTCCGTGGACGATCTCGACGAGACAGACTCTGACGATGGCGAGCACAAGGATCCAGACCGCAAGCTTGACGCCCTTGAGCTGCGTCACTGCAAGCTCCTCGGGTGTCTTGGCCTCGAAGCGGTCGAGATAAGACAGCCCCTTCCCGAACGGCGTCAGCGACGATCCCCAGAAGGGGTGGAAAACGCTCAGGTGCCGCCACACCGGAGATCGCTTCCTGCCCGCATCGGCCAAACCATAGGCAAGAAACCACAAATAGGGCTGGAACGTCATCAGAAACGACCACAGCAGAACACGCGGCAGGCCGGCCATCATCGTGGCCTGCGTCAGCGCGACGAGTGCCAGGAACGCCAGCAACAGGCTGAGCGTCGGGCGGCGGAAGACCACCGTCCCTGGCCCCTGCATGATCAGCAGGCCCGCGAACAGCGCAAACACGACGACCAGCATGACCGCTTCCAGCAGCGGCTGATGGATCCGGTCGCCGACGCCTTCGTCGATCGTCAGCCGTTCGAGAAAACCGCGGTCGATCAGGAAGCCGCTGCGATAGAGCAGCAACAAGGTTGCGAGCAAGATCAGGACGCGCCGGTACCGGCCGGCATAGGCGCACACCAGCGCGAGTCCCGCCGCTGAAAAATCGATACCTATCTGCCGAAACAAAACCGCGAGCAGTCCGACCGCGCAGCAGAGCAGCACGCGGCCACCGATGTCCTGGACCCCCGCCACGAGCCTCGGGTCCCGATCGATCTTGGGGATCAACCGCCACGACGGCTTCGCAAGAGGACCCGATGGCGCGTAGCCGTAGGGCTGGCTTTCAACACTCATCGGACAACGCGCGCGATCACTACGAGCTGTTGCATCTACGAGGCCCTTGCAACAGCTTCGCCGAGCAGTGACGCTACCGAGCGCCGGTCCGCCTTGCCATTGGCATTGACGGGAATGTCTTCCATCCAGATGAACCGGCCCGGCACCATGTAGGCGGGAAGGTGCGCAGTGCAGTGCTGGCGCAGATCGCTTTCCGCCATTCTTGCACCCGAATACGCGGCCAGCAGCCGACTGGCGCCACTGGCGTCGTGCTGCACCACGGCGAGCGCACGGGTTATTCCCCTGCACGCCATCAGCGCGTGGTCGATCTCCTCCAGCTCGACCCGATACCCCCGAAGCTTGACCTGATTATCCGCGCGACCGCGGAAACGCAGGACGCCGGTTTCAAGGTCGGCCTCCACGAGGTCGCCGCTCCGATAGAGGATCGACCGATAGCCGTCGATCAGAGGGTCCTGACAGAAACGGCGGGCGGTCTCTTCCGGGTTGTTGATGTAGCCGAGCCCTACCCCAGGGCCTCCCAGCCACAACTCGCCGGCAGTGCCCGCAAGCGCCGGCTTCATCTCTTCGTCCAGGATCCGGTAGCTGAAATTGGGATTGAGTCGCCCCAGCGGGGCCAACCCGTCCTTGGACTCAAAAACGGATTCGACGATCTCGAAACCGCTGCAAATGCAGCTCGTCTCGGTCGGGCCGTAGCAATTGATCAGCTTCGCCTTGCCGGCAAACGCGTCGTGGAACCGACGAAGCCGGGCCAGCGGAAACCCCTCACCGCCGAACATGAATCGGCTGACGCTCGGCAGCCAATCCGGGCTCAGAAGGTGCATGGAGTCCAGGAACATGAAGAGGGTCGGCACGGCGAAGAAGAACGTGCACTGATGCTTGGTGATCTCCGACACCAGCTCTGCGGGGGGCCGCCCCTTCTGCGCGTCCAGCGCGACAACCGCCGCTCCGTTCAGGAAGCCGGCATAGATGTCGAAGACCGAATTGTCGAAATAGATCGGGTTGACATTCGTCAGCCGGTCACCGGGTCCAATTCCAAGATCGCTCTTCGCCCAGGCGATCAGGTGAAGCACCCCTTGATGGGGGATGACCACGCCCTTCGGTTCGCCCGTCGATCCCGAGGTGAACATGACATAGGCCGGATCGGCCCCGGTGATCAGGGATGTCAGCGGCAGATTGTCGTCTTCAAGCTGCGACAGGGCATGATGCAAGGCAGCCCGGGCAATTGCATCGCCGATCAATGTCCGCGGCCCAGCTCCCTCGCGCACGCTGACGATCAGCGCGGGCCGGCATCGCTCCAGCATCAGCCGGGCACGTTCCTCGGGGGCCGCAGGATCGAGGAAGGCATAGGGTGCTCCGATCTTGATGCAGGCGATCGCGAGCGCATAGGCCTCGGCGATTTTCGGCAATTCAAGGCACACGACGGCGCCCTTGTTGACGCCACGCGATGTCAACCAGCGCGCCAACCGGTTTGCCAATCGGTTGAGCTCCGAAAAGGCAAAGCTGTCGCCTTCGCACAACAGGGCGACGGCGTCCGGCGAGGACGCAACGGTCTCTTCGAAACGCAGCGCCAGATTATGGGCGGTCATACCGACGCCTCGATCAATTCATTGTCGCCGGGATTGCCCGGCGCGTTCGACGAGGCCTGCACGATCTCGGCAAAATCTCGCTGGTTGAGCGCGATCACGGCCGCGGGCAATTTCGCGTCCGGAAACTGGGCCTGCAACACGTCCCCGAGCTCCATGCCGAGATGCTGAAGGAACGCGGCGGCCATCGGATCGGTCGCCAGCGGCCTGCCCTCACTTTCCCCTTGCTTCATGTCCGGCACGAGGCTGCTGTTCTCGCTGTCAGCTGAAGCAGCTTCGCGATCGACACGCAGCACCACGTCGTAGCGATAGCGGGTCAGTTCGTAGCTTGATCCGCGCTTGAGCAGGATTTCCGCACCCGATATCCGCCGGATGGATCCGGAAATACCCTGAAAGTAGCGGGGGTCGATCACCAACTCGCGCTCCTGGGCGATCGACAGGAAGATCTTTCGCGCGAGCGCGGCATCCGTGGCTCCCGAAACTTTCGCGGATTGAACTTCGCGATGGAAGACCGGCAGGAGCTCGAGGTTACGAACGTCGCCGACGAAGATGTGCCCCCCAGGAGCCACCAGGCCTGCGGCTTGCTCCAAGACTAAGTGCAGGTATTCGATGCCGGGAAAGTATTGCACGACCGAATTTAGCACCACTGCATCGAACGAATTCAGCGGCAAGCCGCTCAAATCGGCGGCTTCCCGCTCTAGAAACTCGACATGCCGAAGCTCGGGCTTCGACTGCGCGAACGCACGCAGCCGCTGAACGGCCACCGGCGAGAGGTCGGTCCCGCAATATACGTCACAGCCGGGCGCGAGCTTTTCGACGAGCAAGCCGACGCCGCACCCGATCTCCAACAACCGCCTTGCGCCAAGAGCACGAATTTGCAGGATCGTATGATCGAGCCAATCGACCATATCGGGTTCGGGAATGGGCCTGTTGGTGAAGTTGCTGGTCCAACCGACGAATGACGGCACAACACCGTCGGCGTCATGGCGATATGCTTGATCGAAAGCGCGACGCCATTGCGCAACTCTGCGATCCGACTCGGCCTGGAGATGCTTCGCCTTGCCGGCGCTCAGATGATCGGGGTCAATTGCGACGAAAGCGACCTCGGACTGACCGCCGTGGCCAGGCTCGGCGCTGAGGAAAGCATCCGCCACGCCCGGATGCGCCATCAATGCCCGCTCAATCTCGTTCACAGGCCGTGCAGGCAACGGAACCTCCCTCTCGCGGCGGGCAGCGAACCCCTGAGCATGTCGAGAGCGCGCCGCGCGCGGAGCACCACACGCGTGCTGCGGAGCTCCCTAAGATGCCGCTGACAGTCTCTCGTATTTCTAGAACTCGGCCGGTTAAGCAACCCTAAATGTGCGCACGCGTAGGGTGCACATTTTCGGGCGGCTTACGCCCTCGGCATCGATGGATCGCTCTGATGACCGCATTGTTGCGTTCCGCGTCCCGCCGGGCGGGTTTCATGTTCAGATGATGCGCCGGCCTCCGGCAGCACACACGCAAAGAAAGACCCCGCAGGCCTGCGCCGCGGGGTCTTCGTTCAGCAACGTCTACCTCAGTGCGCGAGGACTGCCAGCAGCAGCAACGCCACGATGTTGGTGATCTTGATCATCGGGTTCACCGCCGGGCCGGCCGTGTCCTTGTAGGGATCGCCGACGGTGTCGCCGGTCACGGCCGCCTTGTGGGCGTCACTGCCCTTGCCGCCGAAATGACCGTCTTCGATGTACTTCTTGGCGTTGTCCCAGGCGCCCCCGCCCGAGGTCATCGAGATCGCGACGAACAGGCCCGTCACGATCACGCCGAGCAGCATCGCGCCCACCGCCGAGAACGCCGCCGACTTGCCGGCCGCCCCGCCCCCCGCGATCGCATAGATCACGAAGTAGACGAAGATCGGTGACAGCACCGGAAGCAGCGAGGGGATGATCATTTCCTTGATCGCCGCTTTGGTCAGAAGGTCGACCGCCTTGCCGTAATCCGGCTTGTCGGTGCCTTGCATAATGCCCGGCTTCTCGCGGAATTGTCGGCGGACCTCCTCGACGATCGCGCTCGCCGCGCGGCCCACGGCGGTCATGCCCATCGCGCCGAACAGATACGGCAAGAGACCGCCGAACAACAGGCCTACCACGACGTAGGGATTGTTGAGCGAGAAGTCCGGTTTGACGCCGGCGAAGTAGGCGTGGTGCGCGGAGTCCGCAATGAAGAACTTGAGATCCTCGTTGTAGGCCGCGAACAGCACCAGGGCGCCGAGACCGGCGGAGCCGATCGCGTAGCCCTTGGTCACCGCCTTGGTGGTGTTGCCGACTGCATCGAGCGCGTCGGTCGACTTGCGAACCTCCTTCGGCAGGCCCGCCATCTCGGCAATACCGCCGGCGTTGTCGGTCACCGGACCGAACGCGTCGAGCGCGACGACCATGCCGGCGAGCGCCAGCATCGTGGCGGTCGCGATCGCGATGCCGAACAGGCCGGCGAGGCTGTGGGTGACCAGGATGCCGGCGATGATGACGATCGCGGGCAGCGCGGTCGCTTCCATCGAGATGGCGAGGCCCTGGATCACGTTGGTGCCGTGGCCGGTCACCGAGGCCTGGGCGATCGACTTCACCGGACGATAGTCGGTGCCGGTGTAGTATTCGGTGATCCAGATGATCAGCGCGGTGACGGCAAGGCCGACCACGCCGCACTCGAACAGCGCCATGCCGGTATAGTCGACGCCGGCGAGCTTGCCGAAGCCGATCAAGTAATGGATCACACCGGCGATGCCGACCAGCGAGAGGACGCCGGTTGCGATCAGACCCTTGTAAAGCGCGCCCATGATCGACTGGCTCGGCCCGAGCTTCACGAAGAAGGTGCCGATAATCGAGGTGATGATGCAGATGCCGCCGATGGCGAGCGGCAACGTCATCATGTCGGCGAGGATCGGCGTCTTGGCGAAGAAGATCGCCGCCAGGACCATGGTGGCGACCGCGGTCACCGCATAGGTTTCGAACAGGTCGGCGGCCATGCCGGCGCAGTCGCCGACATTGTCGCCCACGTTGTCGGCGATGGTGGCCGGGTTGCGCGGATCGTCCTCGGGGATGCCGGCCTCGACCTTGCCGACGAGGTCGCCGCCGACGTCCGCACCCTTGGTGAAGATGCCGCCGCCGAGACGAGCGAAGATCGAGATCAGCGAGGCGCCGAAGCCGAGCGCCACCATGGCGTCGATGACGACGCGGCTGTCAGGCGCAAGCTTCAGCGAATGGACCAGGAAGCCGAAATAGAGGGTCACGCCAAGCAGCGCGAGACCCGCCACCAGCATGCCGGTGATGGCGCCCGCCTTGAAGGCGAGCTCGAGACCACCTGCGAGCGACGTGGTCGCCGCCTGGGCGGTGCGCACATTGGCGCGGACCGAGACGTTCATGCCGATGAAGCCGGCCGCCCCCGACAGGATCGCGCCGATGGCAAAACCGATCGCGACGTAGAGTCCCAGGAAATAGGCAAGCAGCACGAAGATGACGATGCCGACCATCCCGATCGTGGTGTATTGACGCCGCAGGTAGGCCTGGGCGCCTTCGCGCACCGCTGCCGCGATTTCCTGCATGCGCGGAGACCCCGCATCCGCGCTCAACACCGAAGACGTCGCCCAGATCGCGTAGACGACGGAAAGCACTCCGCAGAGCACAATCAACCATAATGCTGTCATGTGATTTTTTGCCTCAGATCCTTGATGAACGTACCCCCGGCGCCTTTTGTTTTCCGTCGTGCGGTGCGGCGCCTTGATTTTGAAGAAGGCCGCTCCTTGCCCGAAGGCGCGGCCTTAGTCGGTCACGACCTTGCCAAAATCAAATTGAGGGTGCAACGCCAGATAAGGCCGAAAAGCCGATCTCGGCAGGTATTTAGCCTGTCTTGGCAGCCGGGACGCCGGTTTGGAGCAATTCCTAGAAGTGGCTGTAGGAGAGCCGCTTCAAGACCAGCTCCTGGCCCTGCCCGTCCAGGAAGCGCGGCCGCTCATGGCCCGCGACGATCGTGCCGATGGCCGTGACGGCAAGGCCTGCCGCACGCCCCAAGGCAATCAGCGCGTTGGCTTGCGCTGGCGGAGCGGTGCACAGCACCTCGTAATCGTCCCCTCCGGCCAGCAGCGTCTCGACGGAAACGACCTTGCCTGCGATCAGGCCGGCGGCAGCGGCCGAGAGCGGCACGCTCGTCACGTCGATCGTGGCCGAGACGCCTGATGCCGCACAGAGCTTGGTCAGATCTCCAGCAAGGCCGTCGGAGACATCCATCGCAGCCGTCGCATGGTCACGCACGGACTGCGCGAGAGCATTGCGCGGCTGCGGCACGCGATAGCGCGAGATCAGCGTCTCGCGCGCGTGCGGATCGGAGGCCAGCGCATTCGCGACCGCGCCGCCCTTGAGCACGTCAAGGCCAAGCGCGGCGTCGCCGATCGTCCCCGTCACCAGGATACGGTCGCCCGGTTGGGCGCCGGTGCGGCCGACCATCCGCCCCTGCGGCACGCGGCCAAAGGCGGTAATCGAGATCATTTGCGGCCCCGGCGTCGACACCGTGTCGCCGCCGAGCAGCGGACAGACGAAGGTTTTCGCATCCTCGCCGAGCGCGTCCGCGAACGGCCTGAGCCAAGCGTCTTCCTTGCTGCGCAGCGCCAATGTCAGCACGAAGCCGGCCGGCACGGCCCCCTTGGCGGCGAGATCGGACAGGTTCACCCGCAGCGCCTTGCGCGCGATGGTATCGGGCGGATCGGTGGCAAGATAATGCACGCCCTCGACCACCGCGTCGGTGGTGACGACGATGTCGCTGCCGAGCGCCTGCAGGATGGCGGCATCGTCCACCAGCCCCAAGGCGCCGGGATCAGTCGCCAGCGGCTTGAAATAGCGCGCGATGAGGGAGTCTTCGGCGGAGGGATTGTGCGGGTTTGTCATCAGCGTCAGCCACACACTTCGCTGTCATCGCCGGGCTTGACCGGGCGATCCAGTATTCCAGAGACGATCGTGTGACATCGATAGGCCGCGGCGTACTGGATCACCCGCCTTCGCGGGTGATGACGGCGGAATATGGGGCAGCCACATCGCATCAATTCACCGCCCTGCGCCTCAATTCACCCCCGCCCGAACTCGTCACCGCGAAACTGGCGGCCGATCTGGTCGAGCACCGCGTTGACCATGCCGGTCTCCTCGCGGTCGACGAAGGCATTGGCGACGTCGACATATTCGGACACGACGACGCGGCCCGGCACGTCCTTGCGGTGTTCCAATTCGTAGGCCCCTGCCCGCAGCACCGCGCGCAGGATCGCTTCGATGCGCTTCAATGGCCAGCCCTTCGACAGCGCCTCGTCGATCAGCGGATCGAGTTTCTTCTGGTCGCGCACGACGCCGGAGACGACGTCGCGGAAGAACGCCGCTTCCGCCGGGAGATATGTGTCGCCCTCGACCTCGTTGCCGAGCCAGTGGCTCTCGAACTCCGCAAAAATGTCGTTGATGCCGGCACCGCCGATATCCATCTGGTACAGCGCCTGTACGGCTGCGAGCCGCGCCGCACCGCGCCGGTTCGCCTTCTTCTCCGTGCCGGCCGGCGGCTTCTTGTTGTTATCGGCCATGATCAAGCCCGCGCCAGCCGGCGCTTTATGCGCAGCATCGCAATCGCGGCCCGCGCGGCATCGCCGCCCTTGTTCAGCTCGCTGGCGCGCGCCCGCGCCCAGGCCTGCGCCTCGGTGTTGACGGTGAGGATGCCGTTGCCGAGCGGCAGCTTTCGCGCCACCGCCAGGTCCATCAGCGCGCGCGAGGATTCCTGCGAGACGATCTCGAAATGGATGGTGTCGCCACGGATCACGCAGCCGAGCGCGATCGCGGCATCATAGGGCTTGCCATTGGTCGCCGCGGCGTCAACCGCGATGGCGATCGCCGCAGGAATCTCCAGTGCACCGGGAACCGTGATGACGTCGTGGGTCAGACCGGCCGCCTTCAGCTCGGCCACCGCGCCTTCGAGCATCGCGTCCTGGAGATCGTCATAGAACCGCGCCTCGACGATCAGCGCGCGTGCGCCGGAAACGTCGGTCTGGTCCTTCAGGGGTGCGCGCCGCGCGTCTGCCATCGTCAAATCCGTTCCACAGGGGTTGGCGCTATGTAGTCGCCACCAGCGGGTAAGCCAAGTTTAAAGACGCCGTCACTTCATTTCCGTCAGCCGCGCCGCGTAGCGGGCCATCAGATCGACCTCGATATTGACCTCATCTCCCGCCTTCCAGCCGCCGATCGTCGTGACCGTCAGGGTGTGCGGGATGATCAGCACCGAAAAGGTCACGTCCTTCACCGTATTAACCGTCAGCGAGACGCCGTCGAGCGTGATCGAGCCCTTGGTCGCGATGAACCGCGCCAGCTCCCGCGTCGTGGAGAGCTCGAACCGCGCCATGTCGGGCAGGTCCTCGCGGCTGACGAGGGTCGCGATGCCATCGGCATGGCCGGCGACGATATGCCCGCCAAGCTCGTCGCCGATCTTGAGCGCACGCTCGAGATTGAGCCTGGTGCCGACCCTCCAATGCTTTGCGGTCGTCAGCGCCAACGTCTCGGCCGCGGCATCGACGTCGAACCAGGTCCTTTGAGCAGAGTCCTTGCCGCCTTCGACGCCGGAAGCAACCACCGTCAGGCAGACGCCGTTGCAGGCGATCGAGGCGCCGTCCGCAATGGTGGTCTGCTCGTAGCGGCAGGCGATGCGCAGCCGGTGCAACTGGCCCTGCGCCGTCGGCGTGAAGCCGACGATCTCGCCGATATCGGTGACAATGCCGGTGAACATCACGCGCGCTCGTAGATGGTGAGAGTATCCTGATCGAAGGTCTCGCTAGCATGAACCTTGTAGGCCTGCGACTGCGTGATTTTCGACAGGGGCAATGCAGCGAGCGCATCCACCCCGTCGGCGCCCACCGCTTCCGCGCCGTGGAACAGCCAGATCTCGTCAACGAGGTCCGCGGCGGCGAAGGACGCCGCGACGCGGCTGCCGCCCTCGACCATCAGCCGCGTGATGCCCTTGCCGGCCAATGCATGCAGCACGGCCGCAAGATCGAGTCCCGAGGCATTGCCGGGCGGCACGCGGATCACCTGCGCACCGGCCGCACCGAGCCGCGTGGCGGCCGCGGCCTCCGCGAGTTCAGAACCCACCACCCATAGCGGAATCTCGCGCGCGGAGCCCACGAGCCTGCTTGCGCCGGGAATACGCAGATTCTGGTCGAGCACCACCCGCACCGGCGAGCGCACCGCCATGCCCGGCAGGCGGCAGTCGAGCTGCGGATCGTCCGCCAGCACGGTGCCGATGCCGACTAGGATGGCGTCGCTTTGCGCGCGGAGGAGATGCACCCGGTTGCGCGCCGCCTCGCCGGTGATCGCGACCGGCTTGCCGCCGGCCGCGCCGATCTTGCCGTCGGGCGAGACCGCGAGCTTCAGGATCACATGCGGGCGGCGATCCCTGATGCGACGGAAATGCCCGGCGTGATCGAAGGCGGCTTCGCGCGCGCACAGACCCACATCCACCATGATGCCGGCGGCGCGCAGGCGTGCGTGGCCCTGACCGGCGACTTCCGGATTGGGATCCTCGATCGCGGCCACCACGCGTTTGATGCCGGCGGCGATCACGGCGTCCGCGCACGGTGGCGACTTGCCGAAATGCGAGCACGGCTCCAGCGTGACGTAGAGCGTGGCGCCTCGCGCGGCCTCGCCTGCGCGCCGCAGCGCTTCAGGCTCGCCATGCGGCCGTCCGCCAGGTTGGGTCCAACCGCGGCCGACGATCACGCCGTCCTTGACGATGACGGCGCCGACGGCGGGATTGGGCCAGGTACTTCCCTGCCCGCGCCGGCCGAGCGCCAGCGCAAGCTCCATGAAGCGCCGGTCGGCATCCCTGGACTCGCGCGCCTTCTGCGCGAATTGATCCTCCAGGATGCGGAAGATCATTTGCGGATCGCGGCGAGCCGCGCTTCCTCCTCGCCGGAGAGCTCGCCGAGCACGTCGGCGAAATCCTTGGCCTCGCGGAAATTGCGGTAGACCGAGGCGAAGCGGACATAGGCGACGTCGTCGAGCGTGCGCAGATGCTCCATCACGGTCTCGCCGATCACCTCCGAGGAGATTTCAGCCTCGCCCCCGGTCTCGAGCTCGCGCACGATGGTGGAGACCATCTTCTCCACCCGTTCCGGCTCGACCTGCCGCTTGCGCAAGCTGATCGACACCGAGCGCATCAGCTTGTCGCGGTCGAACGGCACGCGGCGGCCGTTGCGCTTGATCACCGTGAGCTCGCGCAGCTGCACGCGCTCGAAGGTGGTGAAGCGGAAATTGCAGGCGACGCACACGCGCCGCCTGCGTATCACGGAAGAGTCCTCGGTCGGACGCGAGTCCTTCACCTGCGTATCGAGACTGTTGCAGTTCGGGCAGCGCATCCGTTGACCTTGACCGGTTTTCTTGAGCCTTACTGATAGATCGGGAAACGGTCGGTGAGCACCTTGACCCGTTCCTTGATCGCGGCTTCCACCAGCGGCGCCTTGCCGTCGTCGGACTGCGCGATCGCGTTGAGGACTTCGGCGATCATGCCGCCGACCTGCTGGAATTCAGCGACACCAAAGCCGCGCGTGGTCGCAGCCGGCGTGCCCAGACGAATACCGGAGGTGACGAACGGTGACTCGGGATCGAACGGAATGCCGTTCTTGTTGCAAGTGATGGCGGCGCGAACCAGCGCCTTCTCCGAGGCGTTGCCCTTCAGGCCCTTCGGCCGGAGGTCAACCAGCATCAGATGATTATCGGTGCCGCCCGAGACAATGTCGAACCCGTGGCCCTTCATCGCCTCCGCCAGAGCCTTGGCGTTCTCGACGACGTTCTTGGCATAGACCTTGAAGTCCGGCCGCAGCGCCTCGGCGAAGGCGACCGCCTTGGCCGCGATGACATGCATCAGGGGGCCGCCCTGCAGGCCCGGGAAGATCGCCGAGTTGAATTTCTTGGTCAGCGCCTCATCATTCCACAGCATCAGGCCGCCACGCGGACCGCGCAGCGACTTGTGGGTCGTGGTGGTGGTGATGTGCGCGTGAGGCACGGGCGAGGCATGCACGCCGCCGGCGACGAGACCGGCGAAGTGCGCCATGTCGACCAGGAGATACGCGCCGACGCTGTCCGCGATCTCGCGGAAGCGCTTGAAGTCCCAGGCGCGCGAATAAGCCGAGCCGCCGGCCACGATCAGCTTCGGCTTGACCTCCTCGGCCTGCTTGGCGACCGAGTCCATGTCGATGATCTGGTCCTCGCGGCGCACGGTGTAGTGCGCGGCCTTGAACCACTTGCCGCTCATGTTGACCGGGGAGCCGTGGGTGAGATGGCCGCCGGCCGCGAGATCGAGGCCCATGAAGGTGTCGCCGGGCTGAAGCAGCGCCAGAAACACCGCCTGGTTCATCTGGCTGCCGGAGTTCGGCTGCACGTTGGCGAAGTTGGCGCCGAACAGCTTCTTGGCACGATCGATCGCGAGGTTCTCGGCGACGTCGACCCACTCACAACCGCCGTAGTAGCGCGCGCCCGGATAGCCTTCCGCGTATTTGTTGGTCATCACCGAACCCTGCGCTTCCAGCACGGCACGGCTGACGATGTTCTCGGAGGCGATTAGCTCGACCTCGTGGCGCTGGCGGCCGAGCTCGCCCTTGATGGCGGCTGCGATTTCCGGGTCAGCCTGCTCGAGCGAGGCGGTGAAAAACGAATCGGGCGCGGAGGCGGTTTTGGCGAAGGTCATCTTGCGAATATCTCCACCGCCGCAGCCTTTTGGCGGGCTACGGGCGGGTCTGGTGTGGCGATCGGAAGCGGCGAGCGCGATCTACCACATCGCCCGCAACAGGCCAAGGGTTTGCGGGTCGGACCTGTGATTTATGCAAGATATGGTGGGATTGGAGGATTGGGACGACGGGGTGGTATCCGGCGTCCATGTCCAGGAAAGGTCCGCTTTGGACTCGAAAGGCCGCGCGGGTGCGAGCGGCCGGCCTCTACAGCCCGGTATACCCCGCCTTCACGGGATCCACGCTACCGTCGAGCTGCCGCAGATAGGTCAGGCCGCAAACCGTCAACCTGTGGGTGTCCTTCTCGCCGGCTTCCATCAAGGTGGTGATGTAGTTCGTGACCTTTTCCCGCGCCTCCGCGCTCGCCGCGGACGTGCGGTTGGCGAGCAAATCGTAGGTATGCATGATCCGGTCGATGGCAGCTTCCATGGCACCCTCTGGTTCTTGCCGCGTTTGGGACTTGAGATCAGGCAACCGCTTTGGCCTCGGACTGCGCCTCGAACCTGACAATGGCCTTGTTGGCCAGCCTGATCTTGTTGAATTCGCCGTGCTGGAGCAACTTGATGACGATCTCGAGCAGGCGCTCGTCGGTGACGAGGGTGTCCCGGATCGCGCCGGAGCGGCGAAGATAGTTCGCGGCGATGGCGTAGGCCTCGCTCACGAGTTCCACGTTCATCACCCCCACGCCACGCTCGACCAGCATCGTCAACCTCCGATCCGGAGGAGATAAGCATCGAACCGGGAACTCGTTCCCTGGTGTCGGGGATTTTTTCGCAACCGCGAAATGGAAAAACGCACCGGTCCGGACACACAGCCGGGCCGGCGCGCTCGGGGAAGCTCAGGCACGTTCGGGAGGCTTGCCGGTCTTGTTGCGGGCCGGCTTGGCCTTGTCCCGTCGAAAAGAACTCAGAGACGATACAGGATTTGGTCGGTCCAGAACCGCTCGAGGCGGTGCAGCGATTTGTTCAGGGTCGAGAACTCCTCGCCCGAGATGCCGCCGACCTGTTCGACCGTCTTGACGTGCTTCTGGTAGAGCGAGTCGACGATGCGGCGGATTTCCTGGCCCTGCGGCGTCAGGCGGATGCGCACCGAGCGGCGATCGACGCGCGAGCGCTGATGGTCGAGGAAGCCGAGTTCGACGAGCTTCTTCAGATTGTAGGAAACGTTGGAGCCGAGGTAATAACCGCGCGTGCGCAGTTCGCCCGCGGTCAGCTCCTTGTCGCCGATGTTGTAGAGCAGCAGCGCCTGCACCGAGTTGATGTCCGCACGGCCGCGGCGATCGAACTCGTCCTTGATGACGTCGAGCAGCCGGCGATGCAGCCGCTCCACCAGAGTCAAAGCTTCCAGATAGAGCGTCTGCACCGAACCCTGCTGGCCGGAGACGCGCTCTGCGGTATCTGCCGCAGTTGCGACGGCTTTCATCATGACACTTCCCCTGTTGTCGTTTTTATCGACACTCATTCGACGAAACTTGTGTCCCGTCTGATAGGTGCAACTTAAGGGGCTCGTTTGAAGATCGGCTTAAATAAGAGAATAAAGAGATCATGAATTTAAGACAGTGAATTGCGGATTAAGCCTGTCCCACAAGCACTTTTCGCAACAGTCTGTTGACTCTCGCAAGGTCCTGTTCACCCTCCGTCCGCCCCGATTGTCGCATTCCAGAACAGCCCCGCCCCGTTTCGAAACGGCCGCGTAAGAGCTGTGGCGGAACACGCTGGTTAGCGAAAACTTACGTCGAATTTTACGCAACCAACCGTCAACCAAGCGCGACAATCTCGTGTCCCGGACCAGCACAGCGAAGCCGAGCGCAGAGTCGGGGCAAGAGAGTTTGCTATGGCGGTCGTTCGCGTGCGGCCATCCAGGCGAGCGCGAGATAGGCCGCCAGCATGAAGGCTTCGACGCCGACCACGACCAGGCTGCCGCCGTAGATGCCCGGGAACATCAGCTCGATCACCGCCATCGACACCACGGTCGTCAGCCACACCACGGCGCCCCAAGGCGTCGCCAGCCACAGCCCGACCGCGGCAACGAGTTCGATCACGGCGAAGTAAATGGTCGAGGCCTGCCAGGCCATCGACTGGTTCTCGAAGGCCTCGTCCTCGCCGCCCACGAAGCCCGTCACCTGCGCCCAATGATAGAGGCCCTTGAGGATCGAGAGCAGCGCCATCACCCGCAGGAACAGCACGAGCCGGCGCGTCCAGACATTGTCGTCGGATTCAGCCCGCTCCGACGAGATCGCCGCCACCGACATGGCGCTGTCTCTGGCATTGTCTCGGACGGCATCCCTGGTGCTGTCGCGGGCCGCATCGCGGGTGGAGATCTCGGACATGCCCCCTTCTGGCTGCTTTGCCCCGCAAAATCAATCGGCTGCCATCTTTTGCGACAGGTCAACCCGCGGTGACGGGAACCATGCGAGCTGGTATAAGAATAATTCCAGCCGGAGGAAAAGTAATGGCGATCAAATACGGACGTCCGATCGAGTTGCGCGAGGTCTCGCGCCGGGATGGCACTGGGGCCTCCCCTGCCCTCGATCTGACCGTCCGCCCGCGCCGCAACCGCAAGGCCGAATGGGCCCGGCGCATGGTCCGCGAGAACGTGCTCACGACGGACGATCTGATCTGGCCGCTGTTTCTGATCGACGGCAACAACAAGCGCGAGCAGATCGCCTCGATGCCGGGTGTCGAGCGTCTCAGTGTCGACCAGGCCGTGCGCGACGCCGAGCGGGCGATGAAGCTCACCATCCCGTGCCTCGCGTTGTTTCCCTACACCGATCCGTCCCTGCGCGACGAGGAGGGCTCGGAAGCCACCAACCCGAACAATCTGGTCTGCCAGGCGGTGCGCGCGATCAAGAAGGAATTCCCGGAGATCGGCATTCTCTGCGACGTCGCGCTCGATCCCTTCACCAGCCACGGCCATGACGGCCTGATCTCCGACGGCAAGATCCTGAACGACGAGACGGTCGCTGTGCTCGTGCGTCAGGCCCTGGTGCAGGCCGAAGCCGGCTGCGACATCATCGCGCCCTCCGACATGATGGACGGCCGCGTTGCCGCGATCCGCGAGGGCCTGGATCGCACCGGCCTGCTCGACGTGCAGATCATGGCCTATGCCGCAAAATACGCCTCCGCCTTTTACGGCCCGTTCCGCGACGCCATCGGCTCGGCCAAGACGCTCACCGGTGACAAGCGCACTTACCAGATGGACAGCGCCAACACCGACGAGGCGCTCCGCGAGGTCGAGCTCGACATCGCCGAGGGCGCCGACATGGTGATGGTCAAGCCCGGCATGCCCTATCTCGACGTCGTCCGTCGCGTGAAGGACACGTTCGCGATGCCGACCTTCGCCTATCAGGTGTCCGGCGAATACGCGATGATCGCGGCCGCCGCCAACAACGGCTGGCTCGACGGCGACCGCGCCATGATGGAGAGCCTGCTCGCCTTCAAGCGCGCCGGCGCCGACGGTGTGCTGAGTTATTTCGCACCGAAGGCGGCGGAGAAGCTGCGGACGCAGGGGTAGGCCCCAAGGTCGTCCCGGCGAAGGCCGAGCGCCCCTGTCTCTAATCGTCGTCCTGGCGAAAGCCAGGACCCATACCGGGTGATCTAGCGAGAGCACGCGGTATCGATACCGGCGAACGTACTAACTTCCAGTTTTCGCCAAGCTTATCCCTGGGGTAATGGGTCCCCTGAGTTCACAAACGAAGTGCAACACTTCCATCTGGAGGTGTTGCCATGGGGCGGACTTACAAACAGCTCTCCCTTGACGAT